>JBELHN010000016.1:64422-78498 GCA_042091395.1 Colwellia sp. | reverse complement strand
TGGGAAGTCCATAGTTCAATCAGTACTCCTATTACTTAGAGATATTTTTAAATGCTTCAAAGCTAATAAGTGCAGTATAGAAGTATCATTTTACGGTGAAATCTATATCACCCTAATCGAACTGGGGCACTCTTTCGAGCTATCTATCTCAAATAGACCTCACTGCGCTGATATAAAATATGCTTATTTTCACTCAAAAGATAACCTATTCATAATAGTTGAACAGTTCAAATTTCAATAACCCACTAACAGTTTCAGTTAAAACTTTAAGAAAAAGATCAGAATGGAAGCACTTTAATCTTTCAGAAGTTAAATTAGATGGCAAGGGGTTAGCTGTACTGATCAGCAATGAGATACATCGAAAAACTAAGTATTATTCAAGTAATGATGAAGTATTAATGTTAAACCTAATGACCAAAGAAGATATATTAGCTGCAATTCACCTAGGTGGTGCAATATTAGGAGAGTCATCAATATTGTTCCACTTATCAATATCACTCAAAAATAAAACATACATTAGTAAGATATCAATATTAGACAACAAAATATTGATGAGTGATATATTTGAGAAGGAGTGCAATACTCATTTTTTTGGCGATAAAGAAAACACCTTTTTTCAAAAGTATTTAGTTGGATACCACCGTTAACAACTTAGCCGGAGAATTAAACAACGTCTCAAGAGACTGTAAAGTTATAGATGTTAGCATTCGCTTACCTAACGACAAATTATCCGGCAATAGCAGCCATCGAGCTATAGTAGCTTATATCTGAGCTGACACTTTTCAATTTGGGATTTGACCTAATCTTACAGTTGATTAGGTCGGCAAAGATACGAAACCGGACGTTAGTCTTGGCTTATATTGCGATAAGTGAGCCGACATTACTGTGCTAAATTAGATAATGAACTTTTTATAAGTTTAATCTTCAGACTAGAAATAAATAATATTCAACCTTGATAAAAAATCCGTAGCGGACATTGCTTCGTTGGGTATTGTAGTTGTGAAATATTCCCTTTTTATCTTACTTCGGGGCAAAAAATGAGTTAGAGGTTAAATCTACTGATCCTATAATACAAAGATAGGAACTAGACTTGCATAGTCTTCAAATAATAAGTGTCATATTAAAATATTAAATTGCAAAGCATTTAGAGACCTATAACCATTCAACTTCCTTTCTTTACATAGCTGTAAAATATTCGTCGCATCACAGAATTTGACAGTTTTATGAAGGTTGATTCGATACCTTGTTTCAGTATTCTTTAATCTATACAATCTGGTCTAGACCAAAATATTAAGATACTTGGAGTAATAACCTGATGGAACATTATAAATTATTAACCCCTGGACCATTAACCACATCAGCAACGGTTAAAGCGGCAATGTTAAAAGATTGGTGTACGTGGGATGACGATTATAACCTACAGATAGTGCAAAAAATTCGTCAGCGTATAGTAGCTCTTGCCACTAAATATCAAGGTTATACCAGTGTACTAATGCAAGGAAGTGGCACCGCCAGTGTAGAGTCGGTTCTTGGCAGTGCTATAGGTAATCGCCATAAAGTACTGGTAATCAACAATGGTGCTTATGGGCAAAGAATGGCTGAAATATGCACCATGCTATCGTTGAAATTTGAGGTTTTAAATTATCCTGAGACAACATTACCTGATACCAATGAAATTTTGGCAACCTTACAGCAAGATCAAACAATTACCCATCTAGCTATGGTGCACTGTGAAACGACCACAGGTATGTTAAATCCAATAACAGATGTAGCCAAAATATGTCAACAAACCTCTACTAAATTTATCCTAGATGCTATGTCTAGTTTTGGTGGAATAGAGTTTGATATTGGCGCACTTGATATAGACTTTATGATCAGCTCGGCAAATAAATGTATTCAGGGTGTACCCGGTTTCGGATTCATAATCGGTAAAATTGAGTCAATACAAGCGTGCAAAGGGCAAGCTAAATCACTAAGTTTGGATTTGTATGACCAATGGTATGTGATGGAAACGCAGTCAGGTAAGTGGCGTTTTACATCACCTACACACGTGGTTCGCGCTTTTGATCAGGCATTAGAAGAATTAGCAATAGAAGGTGGTATTAGTGCAAGAGCTTCACGTTACCAACAAAATCAAATTATGCTAACCAAGGGAATGATTAAACTCGGGTTTCAGCCTTTGCTAGCTGAAAGTTTACATTCGCCTATTATTACGTCCTTTTACTCGCCAGCTTCGAAAGACTTTCAATTTATTGAATTTTACAACAAATTGAAAGAACAAGGCTTTGTCATCTATCCAGGGAAAGTATCGACGGCTAATTGTTTTAGAATTGGCAATATAGGTGAAATTTATACAACCGATATTGATAAACTACTTTCTGCCATCGCACTTGCTAAGTATTGGGAAGATTAAATTGATTAAACTATAGCGTAGAGAGTAGCTTTAGCTACTTTCTACCTGTATCTCTATGGTACTATGTACCCAAAATTCAAGGTTGTAGTCAATGAGTTGCTGGCTCGCATTAAAACGTTGCCTAATAATCTTTAAACACGAAGCACCACTGTTTAAATTTAAAATATCTGCTTTATCTTCCGGTACAGCTGTTACATAAATTTGGCTACGTTCGTGAGTCACGTCAACACCATAATCTTGTTGAAAGATTGTTGTAATTGAACCTTCTAAAGGCTTTGTTGCCAATTCCAAAAATTGATCGGCACAACAGTAAATTTCCTCTACCATAACTGGGCGTTGTTCTAGCGTACGGACACGTTGAATACTATGATAAAATTGCGGAGCTTGACTTGAAAATGCAGCCGCTATTTCTTCGCCTACCTCGTTACGAGTTAATCCCTCAAAGGAAATTAATTGAGTCACGGCAGAAAAGCCTTGTTCTTGGGCTAATTGATAAAAATTTACTTTTTTCACCGGATCCCAACGCAAGCGTGGTGGACAAATAAACCAGCCTTTACGTTTTTGCCGATAAATTATGCCTTCAGCTTCTAAACGCACTAGCGCCTCACGAACAGTAATACGTGTTGACTGGAATTTCTCCTGCAATTCTCGTTCTGAAGGAAGTTTATTTAGGCATTCTTGCTGGTCAATAAGTGTAAACAAATACTGCCTAATTTCTTGATAAAGCATCATTTTTTAGCGATTCTCCAAGAACGAATTCTACATAAGGTAGCCAATCGCTAATAGCAGTGCTAACCTTTTCTGTTGGTTTACCCAATTCATCAAAAGCTCGCAATGCTATCGCATCATTAAAGTAAGGTTGTAATTCAAATCTAGCCTGCTCACTTTCTGTCATAATACCACCTTGTTGAGCTAAAGTTGTAGCACTAGCATGTGATAATGGCTGACTTAACTGCTTTTGGCTTGCCAAATATCTTTTTGCTTGCACATGATAACGAATTGGCAAATAAACGCTAGGAGGAAAACCTTGTTGAGCAAGCCAAGTGGCGCCTATTTCAGCATGTTCTTTGTGACCAAATTGATCAAATCCAGAAATATTGTCGCGATCTGCAATAAAATGGCCAATATCGTGTAATAAAGCGGCAACTATCAAGTCATCAGTTGCATGCTGCTTTTTGGCATGCCAAGCACAACTGACGGCATGAACGGTTTGACTACATGCTTCTTGATAATGCTTATCACCATAGATGACGAAAAGTTGTTGGATTGTTTTAATACAGTCATGCATCATTTATCGGATTTTCCTGCTGCAGCGGCAAATTTAGCTAATTGATTATCAAACCACCATGGCGACCGGTTATTATCCTCTGCACTTTCTTTACGATTGACCGCGCATTTAACAATGTTTGCACCGAGGTAACGAATTGGCTCAGGCGGAAACTTACCAAGAGGTCCCTTTGCCATAGAAGAACGCGTCCATACGTTATCAATGTTAAGCGCTAGGCTCGCAAGTATCTCTCCGCCTAAAAAGCTTTGTACAACACCATTGCCTGAATAACCTAAACCATAGCTGACATTTGGCTGATTGGGGATGGTGCCGAAAAATGGCAAACCTGTTACAGAACGATCAGATGGACCTGTCCAGCTAGGTTCAAAAAGATTTCCTTGTTCAAATAATGTAGGAAAAAAACCGAAAAAACTTGCTTTAAGTTTATCTTCAACGCTACTTGCTTGATCAAATTCGGCTAGTACTTTGTTAGCAAAAGCAAACAAGTTACCGCCTTTACCAAACATGAGTCTGCCGTCTGACGTGGTGCGATAGTAGTGAACAAAAATTCTCGAATCTGCGATAGCTTTTCCGTGTTTTAAGCCTATTTGCGACAGCTGTTCAGGTATCGGCTTAGTGATCAGCATATCAGAAGAAACTAATGCATAGTGGCGGTTGAACCAAGGTAAGTGCTTTCCTGTCCAAGCATTAATGGCAAAAATCAGCTTACGTGATGTAACTTGTCCATGTGATGATTGTATTGTGCATATGTTATCAGCTTGATAGCTTTGCATTGAGGTCTGTTCAAAAATTTTAATACCCAGCGACAGCGCTACATCTTTCAAGCCTAGAACAAGTTTACCTGGGTTTAGACTTCCAGCGGCGTCTGTACTTATAGCCGCTAACGTTTTAGACGTACCTGATAACCTAATAGCATCGTTGTTCGAGATAGTGTGCCAGCGGTTGATGTTATGTTTAGACAACAATTCAATAGGCTGGTGTAATTGCTGGTTTTGCACATTATTCGTTGCAGTATATAAAGCTCCATCGGTGCGGATTTCAGCGTCTATATGATGTCTTTTACAAAAGTTGTCGATATCAAAAACCGCTTGCTCAGACGCTTTTACCAATCGAATTGCTTCTTCTGCGCCAAAGAGACGTAACAGAGTTGGAAACTTAGTGGCAAAGGTGAGCATGCAACCACCATTTCGGCCCGATGCACCTTGCCCACATCGTCCTTTTTCTAAAATAGTGACTTGACAATTGGGTTGTCGTTGCTTGATCTTAATTGCTGTCCAAAGACCAGTATAACCGCCTCCTACTATACAAATATCAGTATTATGGCCGCCGTTAAGTGGCGGACATAATTTGTCATTTGTAAAACTTAGCGCATCGCGAAACCAAAAAGGTTGATGGAACTCTTTATTCATCTTATTTGCCTTATGGTCTTAAACCACGCGCACGTTTTGCCATAATCTCCTGTATAACAGGGATTGCTTCTTCCAAAGAATCAACCACATAATGTGCGCCCGCTCGATAAAGCTCAGAATACGCTTGTTGTTTAAGTTTACTTTGCTTCTCTAGTGACAGAGACAACCATTCTTTTTCAGTTAGACCAATAGCGTTTCCAGTGACTGCCAAACCGACTGTCCACATACCAGCCGATAAGCCCTCGGTTATTCCTGGGGCGGAATCATCTAATTTAATACAGTTAGCAACATCTCTTATTGCAAGTTTTTGCACATTTTCTAATGCCATCCAAGGACCAGGCCTAGAACCTGCTGAAAGATCGTCACTCGCCACCCAGCAATCTGGCGAATATCCTTGTAATGCCGCTGCAGGCACCAGCTTTTCCATAACTTCACGTGGATAGCCTGAACAGGAACCCACTTTTATCTGCTGTTCACGTAGCCAACTAAGACACGACAAAGCACCTTTGATTGGCGTGGCATGGGCTTCAACTTTAGCTTTTTGTAATGGCATAAAGGTACGGTAGATTTCATCTACCGTTTCATCTGTCATCGCCGAACCAAATTGACTAATCCAACGTTGCTTAACTTGGTCCAGTTGTCCTAGTGTTTTAATATGATCCCATTTACCCATACCCATAGGGATTCGCGCTTCAGCAAGACTAATATCAAAGTCATAAGCCTGTTTAAATGCTTCAACAAAAATAGTAGTTGGCGCGACAGAACCAAAATCAACCACTGTGCCGGCCCAATCTAATATTACTGCTTCAATTTTATTCATATATTCCTCGTTTATAAAGTTAAGGGAGTTTAGCTTGCCAAGACAATTTATTTGCTTTTACTGTGTTTAATGGCTGCGGAGATACCTTTCGATTAAACACTAAACGTACAGTAAAATAAGCCATTGAAGCGACAACCAAAGCGCCACCTAATAAAGCCACTAGATAGCAAAGCTGAATGAAAAAGTTCAACCAACTAATATCTGGAGAGGCAAATGTGCGATATAGCAGTATGCTTACGCTACCTAGGTAACCAGCGGAGTCTGCTAAATAAATTAAGAAGCCTGCATTAGCCGTTGAACCAACCGCTGAAATCATGCGATCGAATAATATACAGTTATAGGGAATATAAGCGATGTAAAGACCTGCCCCTAACCACACCATCCAAGCTTTGCCACTCAACCAATTTTGTTCAAAGCCGTAAGTAGACACTGCCATTAATACACAGCCCAATAAAATAAAGCCATGATTAGCGAGAAAGGCTGCGGTGTTATTTTTAATCATTACCATAGCAGCAAGAACCACTAATACCAGTGCAGCAATGCGAATTCCTGCGTAGGCGAAAATTGCTGGCTCATCTCCGTAACCAAGTGCTTGCCAAATTTCCGCTGAAAAGTTATCGCGAAAATCTCTCAAACCTGTAAATAATAAAAAACTCGTAATTAACAATAAAATTCCTGGTGCAAAACGTAAAAAGAAAGCAAGGCGTTGTTTACCATTCATTGGAGCTCTTGGTTGACGAGCAAGTTTATCGCTAGGTTTTGGTGGCGGTGTTTGTGCTAAAAAATAAACCGATAAAAATAACGGAATAGTGAAAATAGCGCCAGTTGCTGCGGGCATCCAGAATTCAGATATTTGCCAATCTATTAGTAACCATTGCCCTACCGTTCTTACTAAACCTGAGGCAACAATAAACGTTACGCTTAAAAATGCGCCGAGTATTTCTGAGGTCTTACGTCCTTCAAGAAAACTAAAGACTATGCCCCAGATCATGCCTAATGGTAAGCCATTTAGTAGCATCATCATTGGTTTGTATTGCTCAGGAACAATGGCAAACAATACCAGAGCTGCTTGTGCTGCCATAACGAGTAATAGCAGCACAACTGCTCTTCGTTCAGCGGTTAATTCTGAAACAACTTTGATACCGATAAACTTTGAAAGTAAATAGCCGATAACTTGAGCAAGGACGAGCGCGACTTTGAAATCTAGGAAACCCAAGAAACTGTCTATTTGCTCAAACTTACCAACAGAAAATGGTTTGCGAAAAGCATACATACAGAAGTAAGTGATAAATGCCGCCGAAGAAGCATAAACAATAAAAATAATGGAATGACAACGGTTTAGGTATTGCTGAATCACCGACATTTATTACTTACCTATTAACGTGATTTAAATTTTGTAACCAAGACAAAATATTAGTGAGAGAAGTTAGTGGGAAGGATAACCTTCCCACTTGACGCTTTAATTAAAAGAAATCGTATTTAAAACCGATTTGACCGCGAATACCGTAGTATTCAATTTGATTAGGACGGTCTTTAGAGCCGGTGTAGTATTGCAATGGCTCATCTGTTAAGTTGTTAAGTTCTAAATAGATCATGGCGTTGTCGTTAATGTAGTACGATGCTGTCATATCAACACTGGTATAGTCACCATAATAAGTGTCTAACATTGCGCTGCTTCCGTTATGATCTTCGATGTAGTCGCCTTTATGGTTAACCGCTAGTCGTGTCGCGAAGTTTCCATCATCGTAATAAACAGCAAAGTTGTATAACTCATCGGCTTGGCGAGATATTTGGACTTTATCTTCACGACCGGGGATCGTCATTTCAGAATCCATTAATGTGAAGTTAAAATTAACACCGAAGTTATCGAGTGAAGAAGCGATAAAGCCTAGACTTGAGTTAGCAGCAAACTCGATACCATGTAACCATGCATCATCGCCATTTAATGGACTTTTGACTGTCACTGACTGGTCACGGTAAATACCTTGGAAAGTTTGAGAAAAGACTGGATCGATAATTTGTTTATAGAAGTAACCAAGGGAAATAATGCCGGCATCATCAAAATAATGCTCGTACATTAAGTCAAAATTATTACTATAGGTTGGATCTAGTTCTGGGTTACCTGATCTCAACTGGTTTTCCATTTCCAAGTAGGTGGCACCTGGCGAAAGCTGGCCAAAATCTGGGCGTGCAAAAGTGCGTGTTAAGGCTAAGCGTACATTAGTCATGTCATCTTGGTGATATGTTAAATGTAACGACGGTAATATTGACCAATAGTCTTTGCTACCATTTTCTGGTTCAACACTTGTTCCCTCGTCGTTTTCAACAGCAACAAAACCATAAACATCTGTTTTGGTTTGTGTAGCACGAACACCACCTAAGACAGTCCATTTATTTGATGGTCGGTAGGTTGCCATACCATAAACCGATGTGTGTTTCTCTTCTAAGTCAAAGTTACGGCTTAAACCACCACCGTTGCCAACATATTCTGAGTCGTCTGATAAAAACTCTAATTTGTGGTTATTTTCATCCCACCAACGCTTTAAATCGTTTACAGGAATGACTTGACTAAAGTGATTGCTGTAGTTGATAGCAAAATCACTTAAGTAATCATTTCTTCCTGGTTGGTCAACTAGATTGACACCAAGATCTTGCGCAACTTGTGCTAATGTCGGTGTTGGACCAAATTCATCTTCGTTCCACCCATAGAATTTATCGTAAAAGCTAGCATTACGCTCTTTATCACGGTATTTAAAACCTGCTTTTAGTTCTAGTTGCTCTGAGTATGCATGGGTAATATCGAACTGGGCTACGATCTTGTCGCGTTCTTTAATATCTATCCCGTAAAGCTCGACATCCGCTAAAACCGCTTGATTTGGATCCATGACCCAATTACTGGGTAAGTGCATACCTATTTCAAGCGCAGGATCTGTTCCGCCATCGATGGTATTGTATACCAGATCAGTGCCTTGATCTTCACCATCTCTGAGGCCAACTTGGTCGTCAAAATCAACACTTTGCTTAAACTTAACGACATAGTAAGCATTATCTTCGGCGTTAGGGATATCACCATATTCGAATTGATTTACGTATGTACTTACTTTCCACTCCATCTGAGTATTAAAGTTTAAATCGTACTCGCCACCAAACTCAAAGCCTTTCATTTCGGTGATCAATTCATCATAGATGTGTTGCAGTTCAACACGGCCCTTATTATAACGTACTCGATGTTTGTAATGAGTCTCTTCATCAGCAAGGGTACCATACATAGCTTTAGCATAAACTAAACCATGATCTAGCAAATATTCACCTGCTAGGTTGAGCCCATAAGTAGTTCGTGTTCCGGTGTAATCACGTAACTCTAAACGGTGAACACCTGCATAGCCCTCGTCATCAATGGCACGACGTGGCTCATAATTGTCAGTCGCCCACCCTCGCTCCCAAGCAGATGCATTAACTAAGAATCCGAATTTTTTATCGGCCGAACGATCACCATAAAGCACATTGAGGGAATAGCTACCATCTTCAGCAAGCTCTGAGTCACCTAGACCAACATTAACCGAAAGTTCACGTTCATCAGGTGCTCTACGAGTAATAAAATTAATATTACCACCAATTGCATCACCTTCCATATCAGGTGTTATTGCTTTTGATACCTCTACTAATTCAATCATATCGGTCGGAAAAAAGTCGAATGCTACAGCACGACTTGTCGTTTCTTCTTCTGCTGTCGGTAAGCGGTCACCATTCATTGAAGTCGAGTTCCACTGCGATGGTAAACCTCGAACGGCAACGAACCGACCCTCACCTTGATCTCGTTCAATAGAAACACCTGGCATACGCTGAACAGCTTCCGCAGCATTGCGATCAGGTAGTTTACCAATACCATCTGCAGACATAACATTTTTGATACTGTCTGACTCTTTTTGCATGTTGCTTGCCATCATTGCGCCACGACGCATGTAACCGACTACAACGACTTCGTCCATGGTTTGATTGGTATTTAAAGTAAACTTACCTATGTTAACAACTTGGTTATCAACAACATTTATTTCAAACTCTTTGCTCGGGTAACCTACATAGTCAACTTTTATTGTCTGTTTTCCTGCTGGTAAACGAGCTATATTGAACTGTCCTTGATAATCAGAAGACGTTTGTGCTTTTGTACCTAGAACTGAAATTTTGGCACCAGATAACACACCAGACATGTCTGATATTACACCTGTTATTGCGCCATCAGCCAGTGTATAAAAGCTTGTCATTGCAAAAATACCGGCAGCGATAGGAGTGAGTTTATTCATATTATCCTCTAGCTTATTATAGTTAAAACTGGTCTAGACCAATTAGATTGAGGAATATATTAAACAGGGTTTATGACAAAAAAATGTCAGTTATTTTAAACTGGTGTTAACTAATTAGGACGAACTTGCAGAGTGTTTATATTCACTGGCTTGGGAGAAAATAATAATTCTACTGGTTTTAGATCTATTTGGCCGACGAATACTTTGGGGGCAAACCGCCATAGGGTTGGAAATCTATTTCGGTTAAACCAAGATGTTTCTAATGTACGCTTACAGAATTAGGAATATAATTGCACGTTCAATATTAAGTAAATTTGGAAGTGAAAATAAACAAAATTTTTGCAGTAGCTCCGACCTGGTCTACCGTTATTTACTCAAAAGCTAACATCCGCAATTGGCTAGCCACCGATTTTATCGATTGTGTGATTTGGTCGGAACCTATATTCAAAATTGCCAGCTCAGATATGAGCTACTACAATTGAGCTATTACAAACTATGGTTCTTTCGATTCTAGATCTTTAATCCATTCATCTAAATTATACTTTGGAACCTTAATTGAGTTCGCAAATTCCTTTATCATTAAACTCTGCGCTTTGACAGACTGTGATATTTGTTTTTTAGAATACTTAAAAAATAATTCCTGACTTTTATGAACTACAAACTGCCTAGTGAAACCTGGGAAGTCCAAACCACTAGGTTCAGGGAAATCACTTCTAGCTGGTACCGTAGTAGAAGATTTAGTTTCAATTGATGCAAACATTGGCCTTACAGTAAATCGTGCCGTTTACATTAATGTAGCATTATATAACTTACCTAGTCAGTTACTGTCAGCAATATTAGAAGAACTTAATGATATAAACCCTTACAAGGGCACTCAAGACCAAAAAGCAAAAACTGTTACCCGGTTATTCGAAGAAAAAGGAATAGTACTTTTAGTTGTTGATAAGTTCCATGACATATTACCTATGTCAATATGCCCAACAAAGCCTGGTTCAGTTTTTAATATTATTTGGTTAATCTCAACAACTCTATCAAGAGGAAATATAATAATATCCATTACATATCCGCCAGTTTAGATAGGGTTTTTGAATGATTAGCTAAAACCTTGTCGGTTTCTCTTTTAATAATATCCTTACCCTCTTATGAAGATAAATCAATTAACGCCTTTGCCTTGATGTGCGGTCTTTTTACTAACTTAACGCCATATTTCATATGTGTTCTCCATAATGTATTTAGTGGTCTAAGAATAAAAAAGCACGGGACTGGAAAATTCTATTTAGGGTGATTATGGTAAAATATTGAAAGTCCAACAATTAACGCGAATATAGCTTTTTATTAATAATTAAGAATAAACTCATTTAAAATTAAAGAATAACTAGCTCTACAACTCTAGGTCGATTTCAAAATTAACTGGAAATTTTAGGTACTAATATCGGCTTAACGGGAAATTAGGATCCCGCTTAACTGGGCATTTTTTAACTTTCCTCATTTTTAAAGAGCCTCAAGCTCGCGACCAGTTTCACCCCCAACCGAGACCAGCAAAATAATCAGTAAATGATGAAATTGTGAGCATTACGTTTAGTAAAACTCACAATTGCAGACTCTTCTTGTTGTTAAAAAAGTTCGTCACTGATAGCAAAGAGTGACTCCCCTCCAGATTTTATGGTGGTAATCAGTGATAAACGTCTTGGTAATAAACGAGCAAAATAATAGCGCGCGGTTAATACTTTACCTTGATAGAAGTCGTTACCCAATTCATTGGATGAATGACCAAGCTGCAATAATGCCACTCCAGCCATTTTAGCCCAAACAAATGCCATTGCTGTGTAACCGAGTAGATGCAAATAATCATTGGCTGCAGCACCAATTTCATTCAAATCTTCAGCTGCTCGTTCTAGCAATAACTCTGTTACCACGTTTAAATCTTCCACAGCACTTTTTAGTGGTACAATAAATTCTGCCATATCAGCAGCAGACGATTGGCTTGTTATAAACTGTTCAACCTCTGCGGTAAACACCTCAATCATCTTTCCTTTTGACCCCACCACTTTACGCAATAAAAGATCCATGGCTTGAATGCCATTAGTTCCCTCGTAAATTTGCGCAATACGAACATCACGCACTAATTGTTCTTGGCCCCATTCGCGCACATAACCATGGCCACCAAGGACTTGTTGACCAGCTACTGTACTTTCTAAACCTAAATCAGTAAAAAAAGCTTTGGCCAGTGGTGTCATTAAAGCCGACAAGGTATCTCCTTTAACTTGTTGTTCGTCACTGCCAAAGGTAGCGTAATCAAGTTGTTGAGAAATATAACAACTTAATGCCCTCGAACCCTCATTTAATGCTTTCATAGAGAGCAACATACGACGAACATCACCATGCACCATAATTGAATCAGGTTTAGAGGATTTGACTGCCTTAGCTGATAATGATTTTCCTTGCAATCGATCTTTTGCGTATTCAAGCGCATTTTGGTATGAGCGCTCTGCTGCTGACATACCCTGAATGCCTACCCCAATTCTTTCAAAGTTCATCATGGTGAACATACACGCTAAACCTTTATTTAGCTCACCAACCAGGTAACCTTTTGCACCATCAAAATTCATAACACATGTTGCCGAAGCGTGAATACCCATCTTGTGTTCAATAGCACCACAATTAACATTATTTCTTGCGCCTAATGTGCCGTCGTCATTAACTTGTAATTTGGGTACTAAAAATAAGGAAATACCTTTAGGGCCCGGTGGTGCGTCTGGTAGTTTGGCTAACACTAAGTGAATAATATTCTCATTGAGATCATGTTCACCACCGGTAATAAAAATTTTACTTCCTGAAATATGGTAACTTCCATCTTCTTGCGGATGCGCTTTAGTATTAATAATACCTAGATCCGAACCGGCATGAGCTTCTGTTAAACACATGGTTGCAGACCATTCACCACTGTATAATTTGGTAAGGTAGCGATCTTTAAGCTCATCACTACCATGCTTAGCTAACGATAATGCGGCACCTGCTGTAAGCACAGGGTATAACGCAAATGATATATCTGCGCTGCAAAGCATCTCTTCTACAAAAGCACTGACAATTTTTGGCATGCCCATACCACCATAATTAACATCTCCACCAAGAGCTGCCCAGCCCCCTTCAGCAAAAGTATCGAAAGCTGCTTTATAACCCGGTGCAGTTTTAACATCACCACCCGCGTGTTCATCACTTAATGAAAAGCTCACACCTATTTCATCACCTTGACGAGCAATAGGGTCAATTTCTTGTTCAGCTATCTTCGCACATTCTTGCAAAATGGCTGTAGCTGTCTCTTGATCAACTTGTTGATTCAGTTGTGGTATGTTTTGCCACATTTTGTCGGCTTCAAACACTTGATATAACAAAAAGTTCATATCCGGTAACGGTGCTTTATAATCAGCCATGTCGAGGTCCTCTTAAAGAATAAATTAGTGCGTGTAAAACAAACAATTAAAACGATTGTTTGAATATAATGTATTTAGTGTTGAAGTAAAGAAATATCACGATTTATTTACTTCTTATTTGAAATAACTAATAAGTAATATGCGTTTTTTTAAACCGTGTTAGCTATACATTGTTCAGTGATAAAAGAATCTTGTTAATAAATGAATTTTTCTTATAAAGAAAATACATTATTTATTAGGGTTATCATTATTCTAACATTTAGCTAAGGTCTATATGCAGCAGTAGCCATGAGATCACTTGTCCCTTAAAATTGAGAGATCTTCAACGTCACTTAAAACAAATAGGCTTGCTGTAGCATATAACCTTCAACTGTTAATATCTGTTAATACAAAATAAATTATAGTTGGTATTTT
>JBELHN010000016.1:31230-64322 GCA_042091395.1 Colwellia sp. | reverse complement strand
ATAACCTTCAACTGTTAATATCTGTTAATACAAAATAAATTATAGTTGGTATTTTGTGATAAAAAGGCAGAGTGCTAAAACACAATTACATTTAAAGCGTTCTTTTGGTATGGAATGATTGTAAGAGTTAACTAGGGGTGGCTGGAGGCATCATACGGAGCTAGTACGCGCAGAGAACATAAAACAAATGCAACCAGCATTAACCGTCATCATATCGATTACTTTCAAGTTAACGTTAAAGGCGCAAATTTAGGATATAAGATCAAATAGGCTAAAATAAATTAGCAGTTATGCATAAATATTATGTAATTTAAGAGTGTTATAAACAGGCAAAGTGGATTATGTGTTGTATAAATACCTGTAAGTATCTAATGGGGTTGTTTAATAGTCTTTTAAGCGAGCAAGAAAGGTCAAGCTTGGTGCAAAAAAAGCACTACCGGTTTCAGCTTGGGTGTACTTTAACAAATGATCATGGTTACCTTGTTCATCGCCGTGCACCATACTTTTTAACATTACTGCAAAGGGTTTGGGTGAATGACAATAAGACACAAAAAATAACCCCTTACGTTTCATATCACCGTACGGCATGCTTTGCCTAACAATTTCAATATTATTTCCGTCTTCATCTTTAAGGCTAGTACGTTTAGTATGCGCCGTGGGAGCTTTATCATTACTGGGGTATTCAACATTATCAAATTTAGATCGACCATACACATCTTCTTGCTCATGCTCAGGCAAAGCATCCCAGAGTGATAAATTATGTTGATAACGTTGAGTATGTAAGTAGCTCCCACCTGCAAACTCGTGATCGTCTTCATCTTTAACTAAAGCAACTTTGCGCCGGTGCAAACCTTGAGGGTTTTCAGTGCCATCAACGAAACCTGTCAAATCGCGCCCATCTAAAAACCTAAACGCTTGCACTTGTTCTATAAGCTCGACACTGTCACCTAACAAAAGACACACTTTAGAGCTAACAATATGATTAACATCAGCGCGATCACTGCGAATTTCTACATAAATATCATAATGGGTCATCGGCGCAACACGATCACCGCTGTGTGTTGATGGAAATGGAGTTAACAGAGCTGGCCGGGCATGTGGATAAAACTCATCCCAATAGGCTTCACCTATAGCAACCACACCAATCAAATTAGCTTCCGAAAATTGTTCAGCATAGTTATCAAACAATTGAGGTAGGCGAGAAATGGCAGCACGAACGAAAGCATTCTTATCATCAAGTACATTAAATAACAAATAATTACCATGTAAATTAGGCTCTGCACATACGCCAAATTGTTCTCTAGCCATCTATTTTCATACACCTATATTTATATAATTCAAACTCAATTTCTAGTTTATTGTACACAATAAAAATTGTCTTACCAGCACCCTGACAGCTTTAGGTCACTTTCCATATGCCCTTACTGTCAACGCACATTAATTCTTTTAGGGTTTCTTTTTGATTTTTAAAATGGTTGTTAAAAGTGACATTAATACATTGTTGCCGATTACGCTTAGTTTTTTTACCTTTAACAATGCTACCACCGTTGCCTGTATTGCTGTTCAACCAAGTATCACTCTGCGCTTTTTTGTCATTTAATAAAGCAACAACCTTGGTTTGCATTAACGTGATATCTTCTGCCGTAAAATGCTTTGCCGAGCGAGAATTAACATCAACCATACCTTTCAAGCCTGCGACAACTTCGAAAGGAAGGGAAATAACACCCTTAAAAAAACCTGAAACAATGCCGCTACTTGCTTCTTGACCAATTGTTTTAGCATCAACCATAGTTTGTTCGATACGAGATAAATATTCAGGGATATAAGTCCTTGAAAGTTCAATTTCATGCAGATATTTTGTGGAATGTGGCCGCCAAAGAGCCACCTCAGCAAGCGTATTATTTGTAGTATCCACCACCGCATCAACACGGGTTAATATAGCAGGCATTGCCATTTGCAGGTCAGCAATTTGTTGTTCTATACGATCAATTTGATTCAGTAAATTAGGTAATTGCCGAGAGTAGTATGAACTTTCAGTAATGACTTGCTCTACAACAGGAAGAGTTGCATCGATTTGGGTTAAAATATCAGGGGTTTGCTCGGCAACGAGAACTCTTACCTTACCTACTTCTAACCTAACTAGTGAAACTTCATCAACAATGGCATCAATTTTAGGGTTAACGGTGTCAACGGTTTGCGAGGTTTGTTTAACCACCGCTAAAATAGCGGGAATTTGCAGAGTAAACTGTAATAACGCGAAACCTAAAAAAGCAATCGCTAAGGCCATCAGTGCTTGAGAGTATGAAAAAAGCTTGTTCATAACAATATTACTCCCGCTCAATAAGTGATATTTCATCGATTAAACAGTCGATTAAATCAGTCATAGCTTGCTGGTTATTATTGCTCGAGGAATTGCTTTTTTTAATTATAGTATCTAATTCTTGAGCAATCTGGCTAAGCTCTTTAAAACCAAACATTTGAGCCGCACCGCACAAACGATGAACAAGGTGATCAATATTATCAATGTCTTCTTTTATATTGTAGTTGAGTAACTTTGCTTTATCCTTAATTAAAGAGAGTTTAAAATCAGCAATTAAATCACTAAAATCACTTGTTTTGTTATCTAAAAGCGGAAGTTGTTGGTTGATTGCGGGAATTAAATATTGAGACAGAACGTTGAAAAAGTGTTGTCTCTCTATGGGTTTTTTAAGATGCCCAGTAAAACCTAAACTCAAATACTGCTTTACTTCATGGGCCATTGCATTGGCAGTTAGTGCAAATATTGGCTGCTCGTAGCCACTCGCTCTTATTGCTTTATATGCTTCAACTCCGTCCATTTCAGGCATTTGAATATCAAGAAGTACTAATTGCGGTTGATGCTGAACACACCTAGCAACAGCTTCTTTACCATTACGCGCAAGAATGACCTGCAAACCAAGTTTTTTAAGAAGTCGAGAGATTAAACGTCGGTTGTCATCATGATCTTCAGCTAACAACACTGTCCCCGTTAAAATCATGCTGTCACTAGACAAGCACTCATTGGTGGTAGTGGGTTGGGGAACTGGTTTAGAACTTTCCTGACAAGGTATACTTAGAGTAAAGCGGCTGCCTTTTCCTGGAGTACTTTGCGCGGTAATGTGTCCAGACATTAACGTTGCTAACTGATTTGATAAGGTTAAGCCAAGACCCGAACCACCGAAACGCCTACTAATAGTATTATCGGCTTGGGTAAACATTTCAAATATCTGAGATAAATCATCGTCACTTAAGCCTATTCCTGTATCGGCTACCGCTACCGTTAATGTGTCACTTCGCCAGTTCACATCAAGTGTTATGCTACCCTGCTCAGTAAATTTTATGGCGTTTGCGCACAAATTAATTAATATTTGCTTTAACCGCATACCATCAACATCAATGTAAAAAGGTAATGTTAATTGCTGATTTACAGAAAAAGACAACTGCTTGAGCTGGGCTTGAGCAGAAAAGGTATTAACAATATCTTGTACTAACTCACCTAACTCCTCAGGCTGCACATTTAATTCAAACTTGTTCGCTTCAATCCGACTCAAATCTAAAATATCATTAATTAACTCTAATAAATGTTTACTATTGTGATGGATTATTTGTAGGTTTTTTTCTGACTGAGGATCATCATGGTAGCTTTGAGGAAGTGCTTCCGCATGCCCAATAATGGCTGTTAATGGCGTTCTTATTTCATGACTAATATTGGCTAAAAATTGACTCTTAACTTTATCTGCTTTTTCTAAATCAAGGCTCAATTTCTCTAATTCACTGGTTCGCTCTTTAACCCTTAATTCTAAATCTGTACTGAGCTTTTTCTGCAGATAATAACGGTATAGAAAAAACACTACCAGCAGCACTAATACCAGACTCAGTATTATAATATTACGTTGTTGCCGCATTTTGTCACTTTGTAAATTGTGTAACTTTCGTCGTTGCTCAAGGTCAACAATGCGTTGATTTAACTGCACTGATTCAAACTCTGCCAGCCTATCATTTAACCGACTGTTAGCCATACGTAGTATTGTTTTTTCATATTGCTTTTGTTGTGAAACAGCACCAATAAAGTCACTGTTAGCAGCAGCAAAAAGCGCCGATATAGCTAAATTTTCAGTTAAAAGAGTTTGGTAATTAATTTGCTTAGCTGTAATAGTAGAGCGATTAATATAGTTACTGGCTAGTTTCAAGTCGCCTTGATAAAAAGCAGCCTTAGCAAGACTTTGTAAACTGCCGGCATAGGCTTTTTTATGACCAACTTTTTTACTTACTGTTAAGGCTTTTTCTCCATACAAAATGGTATTTTCAACATCCAACATTTCAAAGTATAGTTCAGATATATTATGAAGTTGTGAGGCAATATCATGTTGATAGTCGTGTTGTTGAAAATAATTTAATGCGGCCAAAATATTATCTAAAGCTAATGGTAATAGACCTGAATGTTTATAAGAAATACCTAAGTCGGCTTTGGCTGATGCAACGCCATGGCCATCATTTATTTGTTGTCGCCGTTTTATTACATCATGAAGAATGTTTATTGCACTATCAAAACGTTTCAGGCTTAGATAAAGTGTTGCGATGTTATACCTAACATCAATTTTATCGACCTCATCACCGTATTTGGCATACAAGGGCTCAGCAAGCTCATAATAAACCAGTGCTTGTCCAGGCTCTCCCATTGAGGTATGAACTAAGGCAATATTGTTAAATAAATTGGCGCGTTCAAGAGCAAAACCTGTGGCACCCTTATCTTGATTATCTTGATAATAGGCCAATGACTGCAGATAAGCATTGAGAGCTTTGTCTAACTCTCCTTGGTAATAAAATAAAATACCGAGTAATTTATCAGTTTTTGCTTGCTGATTTACTAAATCAAACTCTAAGGCAATATTTTTAGCTAAGGTGGCTGCACTTATGCCTTCATTATAACGATGTAAACCAAAGTAGAGCCTAGCTTTTTTTAACAGTAATACAACCTTTTGCTCTGCTTTATTATTTGGCGAGGCTATAAAATCTGTCAGCGTTTGTAACGCTTTAGATTTATCTTCAATCTTGTCAATAATTGCTATTTTTTCCTGCAAGTCGGTCTCTTCTGCGAAAGAGTCAACTATCGTCAGTAAGCTAATAAACATGACGAGAATAGATAGCTTTAATGGTTTGCATAGCCATTTCATCATAGATTTACTAACACTCAAGGCTCAAAGGTATAGCGATTAATTTAGGGAAGAATAGTTATAACATTAATTAACTTGAAAAAAAATGGAGTCAGATGATTAAGAGCTCCCCATAAGCAAGAGTAATTTTAGTGAGTTTTATGATGCTATTAATAAACACTTATTAAGTAAAGTTACACAAACTAGCTTTTCAGTGAAATTACTATTGATATCTAGGTATAAAACGAATGCCAAGAAAATCACGTATAACACAGTCTAAGGAGCATAGGACTATGTTATACGTATATTGGTTAACTTACCGCCGAAGCTTGTTCTTTATTGGCTTCAACCTTAATTGTTGCCCGTTTTCTTCTTGAAAAAACTTGCTTGATATCTTCAATAACTAAATACAAGCTTGGTATGAGTACCAAGGTAACCACGGTTGCAAACAACACCCCAAAAGCCAAAGAAACAGCCATAGGAATAACGAACTGAGCTTGTAAACTGGTTTCAAAAAAGACAATCGGCACCAAACCAATGAAGGTTGTTATTGAAGTCAACAATATCGCTCTAAAGCGTTTGGTGCCTGCATGAATAACAGCCGCTTTAATTGTCTCGCCTCGCTTTCTAGCATTATTGACATAATCAACCATCACTAGTGAGTCATTAACAACAACACCTGATGCTGCCAAAATACCTAGCACAGATAAGGCATTTAAATTCATACCCATCAATAAATGACCAAATACCGAACCAATAATCCCAAACGGAATAACCACCATAATCATAGTCGCTTGTGAATATGAACGCAGTGGTATTGCCAGTAAAGAAAAGATAACCATTAATGAAATGACAAAATCACGAATTTGGTTATTCAAACTATCCATTTCTTCTTGAATGCTGCCGGTGACTTCACTTTTTACTAGTGGGTATTTTCGTAATAATTGAGGAATATAATTATCACTAATATCATTGGTAACCTTAAAAGGTTCGACTTGTTCAGCATCAACATTGGCCCAAACATTAATCGTACGATTACCATTCTCTCGACGAATGCGGGTAACTCCGTCAGTCAAAATGATGTCTGCTAGTTCAGATAAAGGTAATTCAGCACCATTTTGTGTTTTGATCATAACATCGGCAACATGGCCAACAGAGCTGCGCTCGCTTGATGGGTAACGAACCATTACTTTAATTTCTTCACCATCTCTGATAATACGCTGTGCCTCGAGTCCGTAAAAACTGTAACTAACTTGTGATGCTATATCTGCAAGCGTCAAACCAAGTGAATAAGCGAGTGGTTTCAACTCTAGTTGCACTTCTTTAGCACTAGTTTGACGAGAGTCATTAACATCACCAATACCTTTAATCTTGTTGAGTTTAGCTTTCAGTTCTCTGGCTGCTAGCAATAACTGTTGATCATTTTGGCTTTCTAGTCTAAACGCAATATCACCATCATCACGGCCGCCACTAAATAAGTCATCTTTAATGGTTAGCGACTTAACTCCAGGGTATTGTGGAATAGCACTGCGCCAACGTTCAGCAAGCTTGAAGGTATCCATAGAGCGTAACTCAGGCGTAACCAATTTAACCATCACTTGACCACTTGTTCTCGATTGTAACTCAACCTGCATATCAGAAATCATGCCTTGGCCAAATTCTTGCTCGATTTCATTATCAATATCATAGAGAATTTTCTCTATAGCCAGTACTGTTTTTAAGGTGGCTTTTTCAGAGGCATCAACATTCATTTCAATGTTAATTCTTGGAAAGTCCTCAGGGATTTTAGGTTGGCCAATAAATTTAATAAGGCCACCCACAAACAAACCAATACTCAATAACATAGTGCTAATAAAAAACATTATTACGGAGTAGCGATATTTTAAGCAGACAGCTAACGCTGGCCTATAGTAGTTATCTATAATATTTTTTAATACTTTATCAACCCAACCTCGCAATCTATCTAATGGGTTTTTAGGGTTAAATTCTTTAATCTTCATGTTAACAAGGTGCGCAGGCAGGATTAGCTTTGACTCAATTAACGAAAAAATCAAACAAAATACCACAACAAAACCAATCGATTTTGCAAAGGCAGAGCCGGGTTCGTCACCCAAAGTAAAAGGTAGGAAGACAGCAATGGTAGTTAATACACCAAACGTTGCAGGCAAAGCGACCCGTTTAATACCACGAATAACATTGTCTGTGGTATGACCATGCTGCTCAATTTCTTCATGCGCACTTTCACCCATAACAATGGCATCATCGACAACAATACCGAGCACTAAAATAAACGCAAATAAACTGGTGATGTTAATGGTTACATTCACAAACTCCATGGGCATTACTAATAAGGTACCCAAGAAACAGACAGGCAGACCTAGCATCACCCAAAAGGCAAGTCGTACCCTTAAAAACAAGGCCAACATTAAAAAGACTAATACCGCCCCACTTTTCATATTGTCTAACATCATCGTTAGACGACCATCTAAGTAATAAGTTAAATCGACCCATGTTTCTAACTTGACATTTGCAGGCAGCATACTTGATTTATTTTCGACAAACTTGTTCACTATTTCTGATACGTCAGTAATACTTTGATTTTCGGCTGCACCCACAAAGAAAGTAACAGAGTTTTTGCCATTAAATTTGGAAAACTGTAGGCCTTCTTCAAATCCGTCATCAATAGTTGCTAAGTCACCTAGCTTAACCTTAGTTCCATCAGCAAGGGTAACAACCGGAATTTGCTCAAATTCGTAACCACGATAAGCTTGCTTTTCTACTCTTAGGTTAATATAACCATTTTCGGCACGAATTTGTCCTGCTGACATATTTCGTGAGTACCCCCTGACCGCATTGGCCACATCAATAAAGGATAAATTGTATTCACGCAACTTATCCTTGCTTACCTCTATCGATATTTCATAATCTAAGCCACTATAATAATTAGAAATATTTACCAGAGGCAACTGTTGGATTTCATCATAGATTTTAAAGCCTAAGGCCTTGAGTTCAGTCATAGTTAAGTCGCCGTATAAGCTAATATACAAGACTTCTTGACGAAACTTCTCACGCTCAACTTTAATACGCTCCATGCCATCAGGAAAGCTGGCAATAGAGTCAATCGCAGATTTAATTTCCTCTAAGACTACCTGTGGGTCATAATCAGTATCCACCTCAAAATAACCATTGGAAAAATTACGATTCGAGTAAGTAATCACTCGCTTTAGGCCTTGAATGGATTCAAGTGCCTCTTCAACTTTAATCGTGATCCCCTCTTCAACTTCTTGCGGAGCAGCGCCTGGGTATGACGCATTATACGAAATCCAATTCACTTGAACTTGGGGAAACATTTGCTTGTTGATGGTACTGATCGTTAATAAACCACCGACAATAATAAAAAACATCAACAAATTTGCAGCAACGCTGTTACGTGCAAACCAAGCAATTATGCCACTGTGAGTATCGATGCCATCTATTGGTCGGTTAAGATTTTCACTATCATTTTTTTCATTGGTGATTAACTCCTTAGCAGCCATTACAACGCCCCTGAAGTTTTGTTATTGGCCATTTGTGTCGCGTTTTCTTCAGAATTTTCTTCATCACCTGAGTCATCTTCCTTCGTTTCTAGCGCCAGTTTCATCCCTTCAATTGGGTAATCTAAAGCTGAAACAATTAAACGGTTACCATCTACCAGACCATTTGCCACAATAACCTCGCTGCCTTGTTGGCGAATAATATCTATCGCCACGTAGTGCAATTTTGAATCTTCACCTAAAATAGCCACCTTACCATCGAGAACAAGATAACGAGGTAACGTAGTTGCCTGAGCAAGTTGATTACCAATAATTTGAGCATTGATATAACTGCCAAACCGTAAAGGTGCTTTTGTAGTATCTGACTCAAGTAATTGATAGGGGTCGTTAATTTCAGCAACTAAGTAAGCCATACGACTGTTACTATCAACTACCCCTTCACTGCGTTTAATTGTTGCCTGCCATTGCGTTGTTTGGCCAGCATAAACGCCCTGTAAATTGACCTGAGCATTGACTCCTTGTTTGTTCAAAAAAGCTAATTCGCTATCTGCTACAGGTAAACGAATTTGAGCAACATCGGTCGCTAATAAATGACCAATCTGTTTGCCCACTGACACAAATGCGCCCAAACCAATATCACGACTATCAATCATGGCATCGTAAGGTGCTCTAATTTCAGTACGTTCTAAATTACGCTCTGCACGCAATACTGCCGCTTGTGCTGCTTTTACACGGGCAAGTTCTTGTGCTAATTGAGGTTTACGAAGGCTTAGCTCTGTCGGTGAAGAGTCTGTGATTTGTTGCCATTCACGTTCTGCTACTTTTCCTTGTGCGACTTCTTTTTCAAGAGCAGCCCTAGCAGACGCCATAGATGCTTGTGCATCGATTAAGGCTGCCTGATAATCATTAGGGTCAATTCGGGCTAATAATTGATCTTTTTTAACAAAGCCGCCTCGTTGAAAAGTCTCGCTAAGTTCAACAATTTCACCATTAACCTGAGCAATAAGTTGTGTTTCATATTTAGGGGCTACCATGCCATAAGAATCAACCTTTAATGTCATCGGGGCTAACGTAACGTTTTTAATGGTGACAATCGGCGTATCATTAATGTCTGGTTTTTCTTCAGGTGGTTTTTTCATTGCTGAAAATCCCGCGAGGGCAGCAATACCCACAGCTAAAATAGCTAACGGTATAAGAATCTGTTTTTTGGTCGCCACGTTTAATCCCTTCAGTAGGTAATTTATATATTAAGAGTGTTGTTGAGGCATCATTTATCAATAATGCGCACATAATTAAAAATTATTTTATCTAATTTTGTACAAGATGTTAGTAAAAATATGTAACCCTCTATGTCAAAGTGCCTATTAAAAACAACCCAATGATTATTCGTAAATTTCATCAGCTCAAAAATAGTACAAATTCGTAGTCACATACCTGTTAGTAATGCTTTTTTACCTGAGCGTTGAATTGATAATTTTTAGTGTTGAATCTGCACATTAACATTATTTATTCACTAACATAGTGTAAAATTTAGGTTTGATTCAACGAATGCGTTACACTAACGCTATTTAGCTGCTATGGCACCTCATATGACAAACTCAAACACAGCGCTTCAAGCCTCGATTGGTAAATTTAATGAATTGAGGGTTGTTGCTATTGCTGATAATGGTGCTTACCTAGATGCTGGTGATTTAGGGGAGATATTGTTACCCAACCGTTTTTTTAAAGACAACATTACTGTTAACTCCACCGTTAATGTTTTTCTTTACCTTGACTCAGCTGATAGGCTTGTTGCAACCACAATTACGCCATTGGCTCAGGTTGGCGAATTTGTTTCTTTAAAAGTGGTGCAAGTTAATAAAATGGGCGCCTTTTTAGATTGGGGTCTGCCAAAAGACTTACTAGTGCCTTTTAATCAACAACACACCAAGATGGAAGTTGGAAAGTATTATTTAGTGAGAGTATTCCTCGACCAGAAAACCGAGCGAATTGCAGCTTCAAGTAAACTCGATAAATTTATTGATATTTGGCCAGCAGATTACCAACTTGGTGACAAAGTTAATCTTGTTATTGGCGGTAAAACAGATCTTGGTTATAAAGCCATTATCAATAATTTGCATTGGGGCTTACTTTACGACAACGAAATCTTTCAACACTTACGTATTGGTCAAAAAATTGCGGGCTATATTAAGCAAGTTAGAGAAGATGGCCGTTTAGACTTAATTCTAACTCGAGGCAGTAAAAATAAAGTCAATGATTTTGCTGAACAGTTATTAAAGCACATTGCTGATCGTGGTGGCGAAATCTCATTACATGACAAAAGCACTCCTGAAGCTATTAAAAATACATTAGGCGTCAGTAAAAAAACATTCAAAGCGACCGTCGGAAATTTATTAAGAAATAAAAAAATAGCCTGCATACCCGGTGGAATCAAACTATTATAAATAAATAGGAGAGTAACATTGAGGGGGTGTTTTGTTATCGCTTTATCGCTTGATAATCACTAATCACCTATCAACTAAAGCCTTGGACGTCGCAATTCTTTACTAATTAAACTTAGCATTTACAGCTTAATGTGCACCTCTGCCGATGGCTATTTTACAACACAACTTGCCTATCAGAGCAAATAGGTACTTCCCCCAATAGTTCAGGTAAAGTACTAATAATCAACGTTTAACTCACTTAAATCTCAGATTTATTCCAAAGGTTTTGATTGGCTTTAACTGAGAAAAATTCATTGGCATGCCAACACCTTGGAAGCAGGTCTAGTTGTTGTCTTTCTTCAGAATTGGAACTTAACAATTCTAAAATCTCATTTAAACGCTCTTTACTCAGCCTTGCCAGCTTTTTAGCCGTTGCAGTAAAGTACAGGTTATTATTGGTTTTAATTATATTATTTTGGCCGTAACCAATAAAGTTTAGCTGCCTCGTGGTCATACGACAGTTTGGTTCATCAGCCTTTTTCGGGTACAAAGCGTTAACAATTGCATACTCATAACAGTCACTTTGCTCACCAAACTCACCCGAAGGCATATAGACAATGCCAAAACCTTGCGGAAACATGCCAGTGATTTTATGTAGACCATCAACAAAAACTTGGGAACAAGCGCCCAGCTCTGCATTCTTATTTAGCACTTGATAAACTTGAGGTAATAATTTGTAATTATAACTATCTTTGGTTGATAAAATAATTGAAGTGTAAATTTGTGGCACTTTCAAAACATTACCTAAACTTTTTTTGGGGTTTACACTGGTTTTTAACAAGTTTTGCATAAACGATAATTTACCTTGCTCATCTAGCAAAAATTGTTCCCGTGCCGCTTTAGTATTACCAACAAAGGTCGGAATGCCAATACCTTCAGCAAGAAACTTCTGTGTTTCTCTGTAGTTGATCTGTAACAGTAATTTGCGCTGTTTTACGTCTAACGTCCGAAAAGGATTTAATTTACCATTTGCCCCTAATAAGATAGCTTGAGCTTTAGGGTGGTAATTACCAATATCTTGAAGGAGAGCGACCATTACTAACGGAACTTTAACCTGTGCGATAAAGCGCGCGTAAACCGCAGCATCATGGGCGTTAAAGTTGAGGTACTGCTCAGGTGTTACTTTATTTAAATATTTAAAGACATAAGGGTCATTTATTTTTCCTGTAATGATCAATTGATCAAGTAACCTTAGACACAGCACGGCTTTATAAATTGATTTACTTTGTTCATTAACTTCAGCGACTTTAGTTCCTTCGGTAGGGCTGAGCAATTGTACCGTACCTAAAAACTGAGCAGATTTACGGTTATTTTCAACAAAGCTTCCTCCCTCTGCCAGCTCTATGATATTGAGTGCTATAGAAAGTAAGTTAGAATAGCGCTCTGTACGTTGCATCAATCTCAATGAGGACTCATTTTCTTGCGTTTGTTCAGAAGCATGAAATTCGTCTTGTTCAAAATAGTCAATAGCAAGATCGACTAACGAATCTTTAACCGCACTTTTTTTAGCTACTTTCGCTAACAAGTAATTAATTTGTCGAGTGAAATGTGTTTGATGGGGTGATTCTTTCAACTTTATTCCATTAAGCTGACTAAAATTTATTAATCAATAATGAAAGTAATTACTGATAAAATCAACCCAGAAAAGTTAATTAACTAAATTTGATAAAAAACAACTTGGTAAATATTTAAAATAGCCTCTCACTTTAAAGCAACATTTTTTAATTTAGCTAATGAATACCCTTAATTTTTACTTGGTTTTGTTTATGTGCAAGTTGTTTGCAAATATTCACTAAATCTGAGTGCAAACCTCCAGCGGTTACATCGCGGCCAGCACCAGCTCCTCGTATAATTAAGGGGTTCGCTTGATACCAATGACTGGTAATTTGAAAAATGTTATCGCAAGGCGTTAAATTTGCAAAGGCATCAGTTAGCGACAATGTCTCTAATGTAACTTGGGCACTCATTCCGCTCTCTTTATCATTTTTGAATCTTGCCACGTAACGTATACAAGCGCTTTCACTGCTTGCCTTTGCCAACGCATTAGCAAAATACTGATCAAGCTCACTAGCTCTGCCAAGAAACTCTTCTAATGACAAGCTTTGAAGATGTGCAGGCACTAAATTTTGGCAATCAATATCCTCTAGCGACAACTCAAAACCAGCTTTACGCGCCAAGATTAATAACTTCCTTTGAACATCTCGACCTGATAAGTCTTCTCTTGGATCAGGCTCGGTAATACCTTGTTTTAATGCATCTAAAAGTAATTCAGAAAATGGGCTAGTGCCATCATAGCTTTCAAATAACCATGACAAAGTCCCTGAAAAAATACCTGATAATTCACTAATCGTATCACCACTTTCGCGTAAATCGTCAATAGCATAATTAATGGGTAAACCTGCACCTACTGTTGTATTACCGAGCCATAAACTATGATGACTATCGGCAGTATTAAGTAATTTTTTATATGTTGTCGTATCACTTGAGGCTGCCCATTTGTTAGCACCAATGATATGAATACCTAGGGCAAATAATTGTTCGTATAACAGACTAAACTCTTGGCTTGGAGTTATATCAACCACAACAAGTTCATCATAGGGGTGGTGACTTAACCATGCCAGTAACTGCTCACTGTCATAATTTTTTGATTCTTCTTGGAAAAGAGAGTTGGCTTGAACAACATCAATGCCATCATTATTAATTAACGCTTTAGTTGATGACAACAAGCCTACTAAATGCAAATTTTCAAGGGCATAAACTTTATTCAACTGTGACGGTAGTAACTCTAAAAAACGTTGGCCTATATTACCCATTCCAGCAACGACAAGACCAATATTTCTGGCGTCTTTAGTTATTTTATGATGGACGGTGTTTAATAATTCAATAGAGCAAGGCTCAGGCAAAATAGCAATAATACTATGATTATTATCACCACAAACAAAATCTATAGGCTTTGCTGGTTTTAAAGCGCGTTTGAATTTGGCTTTAATGTCACCTCGCTCTGCAACACAATGGCCAACCGTCGCAATAATCGCCACAGGTTTGAAAGTAACTTCAACATCATGGCTAGCTAACCACTGACTCAGAGGTTTCTGCTGTGCCTGAGTAATGACCATAAAGCCCTGTTTATTGTCCAGACCAATTGGTGAAAACTCCGCTTTTGCACGAGCTCCTGAGTCACCAATAAAGCTTACTGAATGCGCCAACAACAAATCATTTAAAAATGTCACAGATAATTCTTGTTTTGCGATTTGTCCAAACTGACCAATTTCAGTGCCTGCAACCCTGGCATCAAAGCTACTAGCCACCTGCAAGTGGGTATGGTGCTGATTGAGAGGGTTAACCAGAGGAAATAATGTTTTGGCATGCAAGACTGGGTTACCTAAACGCCCTAACTCTTTAGCTACACCATTTGGTAAACGATTAAGTTTTCTGGCTGAAGGCACTACACGCGGATCGGCACTGTAAATACCATCCACATCAGTCCATAAAGTCACATGATTAGCTGCCACAAGAGACGCAATGATTGTTGCCGAATAATCACTGCCATTACGACCGAGTGTACAGTTATTACCAAAACCATCTTTAGCAATGTAACCGGTGATTACCGCTAGTTTACCAAATTGCCGCCTTTCTCTAAGTTGAGCTGCGCTTATTGCAGTATCAACTAAACAGTTTTGTTCGTTATCGATTATCAAAAAGTCGCGAGCATCGATGCTATTGCTAGGACAAACTAATTCATTAAGGAGGGCCGATAAAAGACGAGCCGACCATACTTCTCCAAATGCTAAGATATCATTATGGTGATAGCTTATATCAGTGCCTAACCAAGATTTTATTTGTTCAATGTCTTTACGCAACATTGATAGCAACTGATGACTGTTATTACGATTGAGCAGATCACCAATAAGTTTTTCTTGTGCAAGTGCAATATTATTTATAGCATGCTCGACTTCAGCATTGATTTCGGTAATACCATTCGCTAAATTTGCAGTGAATAACGAATAGAGTGCTAATAGAGTGTCAGTAGTTTTGCCATTGGCGGAAACAACCACAATATCATTTAGCTGACACTTCTCTTTGATAATATCAATGGCCCGCTCTATACATTCAGCTGTTGCTAGCGAACTTCCACCAAACTTGTGAACTTGAATGGCATGTCGTGCTAAATTATTTTGAATTACTTCAATAGCACCAGAATTTTCTTCATCCACTTGCTTTGTTGTCTGGTTTTGCTTTTCATTAACTTGAACTAAAGTGGTATAATTTGTTGTCATTTTATCGCCTGCTTAACTGCAATAATTCTTATATTAAGGTTATATCAAGTGAGTTAAAAGCCATAAAAGGGGCATTTCAAATGACTTGTAAACTCATGTAACTATATTTAACTTTGGCTTTGTTCTAAACCATAAGTCAAATCTGCAAGAATGTCTTCGATATCTTCAATACCAACCGATATCCTAATGAGTGACTGGGTTATGCCTGCCTCTAATTGATCAGCGATTTCCATCCCTGCATGTGTCATGGTTGACGGGTGGCTAATTAAGCTTTCTACGCCCCCCAGAGATTGGGCTAACGTGAACAACTTAAGGTTATCAAATAATTTTTTTACTGCTTCCGTGCCTCCTTTTAATTCAAAGCTCAACATAGCACCAAAACCCTTCTGTTGTTTTTTCGCAATACTGTGACCAATATGAGTTGCTAAGCCGGGGAAATAGACTGTGTTAGCGGCTGGGTGTTCCTCTAAAAAATGTGCAACTTTCAGGGCATTGTCTTGGTGTTGTTTGATACGCACAGGCAATGTTTTAAGGCCTCGTAACGCTAAAAAACTATCAAAAGCACTGCCAGTAATACCTATACAATTTGCCCACCACGCTAATTGTTCACCAAGTTCAGCTGTTTTGGTCACAAGAACGCCCCCTACAACATCGCTGTGACCATTGATATACTTAGTCGTTGAATGAAAAACGATGTCAGCACCAAGTATTAAAGGTTGCTGTAATAATGGTGATAAAAATGTATTATCTACAGCGACTAAGGCACCTACGGCATGACTAGCTTTAGCTACCTTTTCAATATCTACTAAACGTAGTAAAGGATTACTAGGACTTTCAACAAGCACCAATTTGGGCTTTTGAGCTAGTGCTTGATCGAGTGCCTGTTGATCATTTTGATCAATTACAATTAATTTAAATTGGCCTCTTTTTGCTAAATGCGTAAACAACCGGAAACTACCACCATAGCAATCATGGGGAATGACTAAGGTATCTTCCGTGGATAATAATTGACAAAGTAAATGCACAGCCGCCATTCCTGTACTGGTAACTATTCCCACACTACCTTGTTCAAGAGTAGCAATTGCTTCAGCAAAAGTAGCTCGTGTCGGATTTCCTGTTCGAGAATAGTCAAATTGACGTTTTTCATTAAATCCTTTCAGAGAATAGGTACTAGACAGATGAATAGGTGCTACCACTGCGCCATGCTGTTCATCATTATTAATGCCAGCTCTTACTGCCGAAGTGGTAAGTTTAGCTTTGCTGCTAGTCGACATTGAGTTATCTCCGTTAAATAGACTAAATAAAAATAACACTGACTTTTAATGTTAAGACAAAGTGTTGAAAAAAATATGCGTTTAGATGTTTGGACGTCTATAACTCTAAACACTTTAATTTACAGGGTCAAGTTATTTTAGACTTCTAAACTTCTACTTGACTGGTTTATTGCAACAGGTAAAATCTAAAGTATATAAATAGAGAATACGTTATAACAAACAGAGGAATATTCATGGCTCAGTGGAACGACGAGTATATAAATCCTTATGCAGAGCATGGTAAAAAGAGTGAGCAAGTTAAAAAAATAACCGTCTCAATTCCATTACGCGTGTTAAAAGTATTAACCGATGAGAGGACTAGGCGTCAGGTAAATAACCTGCGTCACGCTACTAACAGTGAATTATTGTGTGAAGCTTTTTTGCATGCTTTTAGCGGTCAACCTTTGCCAGATGATGAAGACTTAGCCAAAGACAATAATGAAAAACTACCTGCTAGTGTCCGTCGTTTGCTTGAAGCTAAAGGTATTACTGACTTTAGTGCTTACGACGATGATGAATAAATAGTACCCATTTAACAAATAAAAATTAAAAGGCAGCTTATCTAAAGGTGCCTTTTTTAGCTGATGTTTAGCTGGTAATAGTGCTATGTCTTTGATTAACCATGATATGATTTACTTAGCCGGTGCACTGCATTAATAAAATGTGCTGCATGCTCTGGATCAACATCAGGGTGAATGCCGTGACCTAAATTAAACACATGCCCAGTACCACCTTGACCAAAACCTTCAAGTATTTTTGCTACTTCTTGCTCAATACGAGGTAGCGGAGCATAAAGCATTGACGGATCCATATTTCCCTGTAAAGCAACCTTGCTACCAATCCTAGCCTTCGCAGCTTCAATATCTATAGTCCAATCTAAACCCACGGCATCACAACCTGTTGCAGCAATAGATTCTAACCACATACCACCGTTTTTTGTAAATAAAGTGACAGGTACTTGCCGCCCTTCGTTATGCCGAGTTAAGCCATCAACAATTTTAGCCATATATTGCAATGAAAATTCATTATAATCACGCGATGATAATACGCCTCCCCAGGTATCAAATACCATTACAGACTGGGCACCAGCAGCGATTTGGGCATTTAAATAGCTAATCACCGAATCCGCCAACTTATCAAGTAGTAGGTGTAATGTTGAAGGGTCAGAGAACATCATTTTTTTAATTTTAGTAAACGCCTTAGAGCTTCCCCCTTCGATCATGTAAGTAGCTAATGTCCATGGACTACCAGAAAAACCGATTAAGGGTACTTTGCCCGCTAATGCTTTACGAATGGTCCGAACAGCATTCATAACATACCCGAGTTCATCCTCGGGATCAGGAATACCTATTTTATCTACATCAGCTTTGCACGTAATTGGGTTAGTAAATTTGGGGCCTTCTCCTGTTTCAAAATATAAACCTAAGCCCATCGCATCGGGAATAGTCAATATATCACTGAATAAAATAGCTGCATCTAAAGGAAAGCGACGTAAGGGTTGTATCGTTACCTCACAAGCAAGATCTGCATCCCGACAAACTGACATAAAATCACCAGCATCTTTTCTGACCGCTCGGTACTCTGGGAGATATCGACCAGCTTGGCGCATCATCCATACTGGCGTGTAATCTACCGGTTGTTTTAAAAGTGCACGTAAATACGTATCATTTGTTAATTCTGTCACTAAGAGTTCCTCTTAAATTTTCAATTTCAATAATATTTAGTTTCACAACAATGAAGTCAGCCTATAATTTGAGAAACAATTCTAAAAATGGTTAATAAAAAACCTTACCCTAAATAAGTATTATCTTATTGACCAAACTAAATGACCAAGTTTACCACCGACCTGAGTTTTGATCTATTAAGCAAGGTTAGGATATAAATTTTTGTTAATAAAACACTCAAGTTTTGCTAAGCAATATAAAAGTTCAATTTATTTTCAATTTTTTTAAATCGCTTATTTTCTGCTTGATTTTTACCAATGAACTTTGAATCAATAACTTAGGCTCATCAGTAAGTTAGAGTTTCTTAATACGAAAAAAGTCGTGGAGTTTATGCTCTACTAAAGTTGTTGCGGTGCTAAAAATGCTTTGCTATAAAATACCTGCGCTACACAAAAACAAGAATAAAAACAAAAAATAATAATAAAAATAAGAAGACTAAAAATTTAATAACTATTAATAATAAAAATAAAAAATATAAATAGTTAACAATAATTAATAATAAGAATCTTGTTTAACAAGACCATAATGCGAGCATTTCAGGCCTTTCTCTATTTGAGTTAGGCCTTTTTATTTTATGATGTAAAGGAGTTACTTCTATACATACTTTCTTAAATAGTAATTTTAAATAATGTTAACCTTACACAATTTAACCTTAAACAATTAAGATGGAGTTACTGTGAAATTATCCTCTCTTTATTTTTCTATAACGATAACTAGCTTTTTCGCGCTAAACGCATTGACTGTCTCAGCTATGGATTTAAATAAACTTGCTAAGTCAGCATTACCTAAGACTAGTAGTCAAGGTATGCCATTTAAAACAGATAGCATGATTAAGTATGCAGCGGATAAATTAGGTTTACCGCATGCTACTGTAGAATCAAGTTTTGGCTCACTACTTAAAGTGGCCAAAGATAATTTAGCACCTGAAAATTTTGATTTAATTACCAAGGCGATACCCGATACTAAAAGCTATCTTGCAAAAGCGCCCAAAGTAGCAAAATCCTCAATGAGTTCACTATTGTCCAAAGCTGGAGAAACAGGCAATAAAGCTGAGAGCCTACATTATATTGATAGCGCTTTTAAAACACTTGGTGTATCAAAAAAGCATGTACCTAGCTTAGTCAACAGTTTTAGTACTTACCTCAATAAAAGTGGCTACCAAGAGGCTGCATCAAGTTTGAAAAAAGGGTTAAGTTTTCTTTAATAACCTAGTTCTACTTTTGAAGGCTTAACCATTATTTTCATTAGGTTAAACCTTCAACAACGAAGCTAACAAGTTAAGCTTTAGGTGGAAAAATCCATAGCACTTTACATTGTATCTGTGACTTCCCAACGGGACCTATTTTTTCAACAGACACACTCGATTTGTGATGGCCTCTTAACCAAAACAAACCATTTCTATCAATTTTTGCCAGTGATTTAACAATATAACCATAACGGGGGTGAAAGACTTTGAGCAAAGTACCTTCTTTTAAGTTGAAGATTTTCAGCCAAGGCACCACAAAAACATAGCTATTATCTGGTATCGTAGGTGACATACTCACACCGGTGACTTTACAAAAATGAAATCCAAACATATCCTCCCCCTTAAAACAAAATCAGCTAATCTTGTAACTTAGGATAAATTAAATTTTCAGCTGGCGGATATGGACAGACGGCCCTAAAAGTAGTTACTTGCTTGGTAGCCCAAAATATTTCAGCAAAACGATTAACAAGATCCAATAACTTAACAGCAGCATCTCTATTTATATGTTGTTTGGCTTGTGAACTTGCTAGCATAATATTACGGGTAAGCTCGTGTAGTTCAGGAAACTGAGTCAACTGAGGTGCTTTAATATAATCTCCCCAAATAACATTAATTTCTTCTTTAACCTTAACACCATGTTTTTCTTTTTGATTCACTAAACGCACCATTTCAGCTTGTTCATCAAGCGTTAATGATGATTTAGCTTTAAGTGGCTCAAGCAAGTCCACCATACGGATGATTGTTAGTGCGGCAATTTGAGCACTAATTGGATCATATATTTTACAAGGAATATCACAATGTGCAGAAAGCACTGGGAATCTTAACTTTTTATCAACCATTTTAATTAAGCTATATAGCATGACACTCTCCTTTAATTATTATTCACCCTTTGGGGTAGTGATTTCTTTAAATACGACAATAACAGCAGCCACTATTACGGGAATTAACCACAATAAATGCATCAATCCAGAGTCTACGGCACTATGGTCATGCCCTGGGTGTGCAAAGAGAGGGGTACTAAGTAAAAATGCCAGTGTGGCAAAAATAAAAGTTATTTTTTTCATTCTTTTATCCTGTTTAGTAAAGTAATTAGTGCATCACCGGCTGGCTAGCATTAATGGCTATTTCCATTTCTTTAAGTGATGATAAACAAACATCACACGCGGGGTGTTTTTTACTAAACGCGATTAAGGGCGTTAATGTAATTTTTAAACTGCGAAATGCAACACACTTTAAATCGTCACCATAGTCAGATTGTTGCGCTAATTCAGTCATACGTTGGTGAGGAATTTGTAAATACCTGAAAGCCATTTTAGGTTGGCCTTGTTCCTCGTATAGCACTGCCAAATTGTGAAAAGCACTAACCCATGCCATCAACAAATTACAGTTTTCACTATTGGCATGCCATTCGTGCTCAATACACTCAATAGCTTGATGATAGTATTCTTCGGCAAGCAGCATATCTAGCTGATTAAAACTATTGTTACCTTTAACGAGTAGCGTCTGCCAGATTTCCATAACCCACCAATACAAATGATAATAATTCTCATTCTATTAAAGTATCTCTATTCTGTAAAGATATTATTTGCTTATTTGCTATGAACATTATAATTTGACATCGCTGCATAAGATTTCATTAAACCCATTTTAAATACCCCCAACATTTTAAAGAGCGCAAACATGAATGCACCTCAACGCGATATTACCCTCAGATTTTTGGCTGAACCACAAGATGTTAATTTTGGTGGTAAGGTGCATGGTGGTGCTGTAATGAAGTGGATTGATCTAGCCGCTTATGCCTGTGCTGCTGGTTGGAGTGGCAGATATTGTGTTACCGCATATGCCGGCGGCATTCGTTTTGTTGCCCCCATTCATGTGGGTAGCTTAGTGGAAGTAGAAGCTAAAGTTATTTATACCGGCAATTCATCCATGCATATTGCCCTTGAAGTTAATGCCTGTGATCCTAAGTCGTTAAATCGTCGATTAACCACACATTGTATTGTTATTATGGTGGCCGTGGATCAAAATGGACAATCTGAGCGAGTGCCTCAATGGCGTCCTAAAACAGAAGCCGATATTGAGCAGCATAATTCCGCAAAAAAGTTAATGGAAATGCGCAAGCAAATTGGTGAAGAGATGCAAATTTTTGTTGATTAAATCACTCAATTATAAGCTATCTTCTAAGCTTTAATGCTTTAATGCTTAACATGAGTGCAAATATGTCTTTTTAAGTTGAGTATACCCTCAAGTTGTATTGGCCAGACACATTTATTCAGTCATCCCTGATTAGGCTTACGACAAGCTTTAATCAATATTTACTGAACCAGTCGATATTATTTGACACATCATAACCTAAGGTTAATTGTTAACGTTTAGTCATCAACTATATCTTGTAAGCGATGTAATTGAGTTTTCACATCTATCCATTGCGCCATATACTGCGTACTTTTATGATGATGATGACTTAACATAGCGCCAATAAAATTGGACTGTCGGTGCGCTGTTATATTGGTTAATAACGTGCTTATTGTCTCAGATAAATCAGCCAATAGGTTTGTTTGCTGGTACATGGTTTTTGCATTTGTTTGACCTAAATCGCTGGCAACTTGCCAGAGGTTTTCTTGAGCATAAAGCTTGACTGCAGCATTGGCAAACTCTTCTGCTTGGTTTTGTATTGACCCCGCCCAAGGTTTAGTTGTTTTCATACTTTCTGCCCCAATATCCGTGGTAACAGAGGGTGTTTGACAATACATGGCCTCTGCTAACTTGCCTTTGATACCTGCGCCAAAGCGCAAAGGCGCTAAACATACCCTAGCACTTTGCATAGCAGCGACAGCATCATCAACCCAACCTTTAACTAAAAAACCTGATTTTTCATCATGCAGAGCTTTCGCTTTCGGTGGTGGGTAAGCCCCATAAATATTTAATTTAGCCTTAGGCAGTTGCTTTTGAATTAAGGGCCATATTTGCTGCTTTAACCACAATACAGCATCCCAATTTGGCGCATGCCTAAAGTTCCCAATGGTCATAAAGTCTTGGCGTTCGGAAAAGTTGGGGTTTTTCTGGTCTAGTTGTGAGGAGGTTAGCATAAATGGGCAATAGTGAAGAAGGCTACTATCAACGCTAAACAAACGCTTAAGTAGGGCAACCTCAACACTTGAAATCATTAAACTCAGATCAGAACGAAATATTGCCGCGACTTCGCGCTTTGCTAGGTCACTGCATAATAAGTCGTTATCATTCATAACACGCTCTTGCTTATAAGCTTGATGCCGGGCATGGCGTAAACAAAATAGATCTTCAGTGTCGAGAATTCGTAATGCCTGTGGGCAATTTTTGTTAACTCGCCAACCAAACTGCTCTTCCATCATGAAACGATCAAACAGCACTATATTTGGTTGTAGCGCCAAAATAAAAGTATCAAAACTAGTGCAATTAAGGCTAATAACCTGTGCTTCAATACCCATTTCAGACAAATCAACCATATGATCAGTCTGTTGCGCAGGGCTGACAAAAGTAATTTGATAGCCTTCACCCCGAAAAAACGATATTAACTGTAACATGCGGCTTCCCGCAGCAGAGGAATTTGGCTCTGGCCAAACATAACCAATAATCAACAGTTTTTTCATAAGGACATAGTTAAAGTGAGGAGTGTGAACAATAAAATAACGCCCATTGTTAATGGTACATGTTGTATTTTAAAAGACCAAAGCTAAAAATAAAAGCCATACGTACGAGATACGCATGGCTTATAAAAACTGTTTTTTAACAATAAAAGACGTTAATCTAACACCGATTATTAATGAGCGTGACCATGCTCATCAGTTTTTGGTGCTTCTGGCTCTTTTTGGATTTCTAATAATTCAATTTCAAATTCTAATACTGAATTACCTGGAATACTTGGTGGGTTACCATTAGGACCGTAAGCTAAGTCTGAAGGGATCGTAAATTTATATTTAGCGCCTACAGGCATTAACTGAACACCCTCGGTCCATCCCTTAATCACACGGTTAAGAGGAAATACAGCAGGCTCATTTCGTTTGTAAGAACTGTCAAACTCTTCACCATTTAAGAAGGTACCTTTATAGTGAACTTTAACCGTGTCTGTTGCCGCAGGTTTTTCGCCTTCACCTTCAGTGATAACAACGTACTGAATGCCTGATTCAGTCACGTTAACACCTTCTTTTTTAGCATTTTCCTCAAGGAATTTAGCACCTTCAGCTAAGCTCGCTTCAGAAGCGGCCAATGCTGCTGCCTGCTGCTTTTCCTTCATACTTGCATCTAGGTTCATTAACAGGGCTTGAATCTCTTCTTTTTCAATAACTGCTTTACCGTCAATACTGTCAACAAAACCACGAAGAATAAGCTCTTTATCTAGGGATAAACCTAGCTTGTCATGTTCTTCAAGGTTACGTTGCATATACATACCAATTGAAGCACCTAAGCTGTAAGATTGTTTTTGCACCTCAGTATCAAGAACCGGTGCTTTAGCTTCTTCAACAGTTTCGACTGCTTTTTCGTTACACCCAACGACAGCAACAAGTGCTAGAGCAACAAGGGTAGGCTTAAACAATTTCATTTATCTCTCCGTTAATACATAACAATTGGAGAACACCTCCAATTACAACTAAAAAATGTTGGCCACCTCTTTACACTGAGTGAGTATAAATTTGTGAGATAACACTAAACAATTTAAAAAAAGAACTTATACTAACGATAAATGCGCAAATAAAAAAGCCTTTATATTTTGTTAAATTCACATTGTATTCTTACTAGTCTATTTTTGTTAGCTATCAGTGCTTGTAAGCCAGTAACAAATGAACCTATTAAACGGTGGCAGCAAGCTGTTGACGGGGCTTATGCAGGACAAATTTCCAGTGATGCCAAGTATTCAGTGGTGTCTTCACTTTACCATGGCTTAAATGTGTGGGATCTCGAAACTAATCAGCGTCTGTATAACTGGTCTCAACAACAAAAAAGTAGTGATAACCTTGTTCATCATATTGATATCAGTGATAACGCCAGTCATGTTATTACTGCTGACAAAGAAACCTTTGCTCTATGGAACTTAAAATCAGGTAAATCGGAAGGTTATTGGCAAGTTCGCGAGTCTCATATTAGAGATATTGCTATTAGCAACCAAGGTAACCATTTGCTCATCGGAAAAAGTAATGCTGTAGTGGTTCATTTTACTGTGGATACAGGTAGACGTTTAGAGTTTTTAGGTCATAAAGAAAAAATTAATTCGGTTGATATGTTACCTAATGGCAGACTAGCAATATCAGGCGGTAATGATTTCATCGCCAATGTTTGGGATGGTCAGTCAGGTCAGATTATCTATCAATTTAACCACACCTCAAGAGTGTCAAAAGTTGCCTTAGATCCCCGAGGCCGTTATGCATTTTCAGCTGACAGTATGAAAAGCGCTTATTTATGGGATTTAACAACAGGTAAGCTTGTTAGCCAGTTATCTGGAGTAAAGCGTCAAGAAGTATTTAGCACTGTACACTTTTCGGCCGATGGAAAAACCCTGCTTACTGGCGCAGCCAGTCGTAAAGTCAGTGCATGGAATATTACCACAGGTAAACGATTGGCTCATTGGTATGTTTCTCCTAAAGCAGCAAAAAGACCAACAGGGGCTGTTGTTTATGACCTAGCATTTGGTGATAATAGTAATATACTAACGATAAGTTCATCAGGATATCTCGAATCATGGCCAATGCCGAAATTACCTTAAGTGCACATAACGCCAATACTCATTATGTCACTCAGCTCGAAGAGCGGATTGATTCGTTGGAGTCCAGAAACGTTTTTCAAGATGATGTCATAGAGCAGCTCAGCGAAGAACTTGCTGCGCATCAAACTCAATTAGCTGAATTAAAACAACAGATAAAACTGGTAGCAAATCGACTTAAAGAGGCCGGCAGTTTATCAGCGAGTAAAGACGACGTAGAGCCGCCACCGCCTCATTATTAAGAGTATGTTGAATAATGTTACGTTATTTTAACAATAAAATTATGGCTTAAAAACACCAATAACTTGCTCATGCTCTCGCACAACCTTTGATACCTGCGCTTCAGTTTGCACCATTTGCTCTCCACAACTTACACAAGTTACTTTTTCAACCCCATTTTCTTTGGTAAGGGCCATAGTATCCATTGCCTTGCACTTTGGACACACGGCACCTGCAATAAATCTTTTTTTCTCAGTTTTGCTCATAGTTAACAACAACTTTTAGTTAAGCTAAATTCAATTTAGTCTCTCCTTGATTACAAGGAAAATAAAAACAGTGTATTAAATAGACATTAGAGTCATTTTACCTTGAATAATGGGTAAAGGAAAAGCGACAATACTCATATATTAATAAATGGTGACTATCTCTAGTGCACTATGTCATTTTTTGAGGAAGTTTCATTGATTATTGCCACCGAATTAAGTCTCGATAGAGGCGCAAAAAACCTCATCAAATCATCAAGTTTCACCATTCACCCGAACCATAAAGTAGGCTTGGTTGGCAGTAATGGTTGCGGCAAGTCATCATTGTTTGCTGCTTTACTGGGTGAGTTATTACCTGATTCAGGTGATTTATCCATGCCAGCCAGTTGGGATATCGCCACCGTAAAACAAGAAACGCCATCGTTAGAGCGAAGCGCTATTGATTATGTAATGGATGGCGATAAAGAGTTTAGAACACTAGAGCAACGCCTTGAACAAGCTCGTATCGCTGAGGACGGTAACCTTGAAGCAACACTCATTAACAAGATTGACACCATTAATGGCTATAGTTTACCTGCTAGAGCTGGTGAACTATTGCATGGTTTAGGCTTTTTACAGTCACAATTAGATAATCCCGTTAAAGATTTTTCTGGTGGTTGGCGTATGCGATTGAATTTAGCACAGGCATTGATATCTCGGGCTGATTTATTGCTGTTAGATGAACCTACTAACCACCTAGATTTAGATGCGGTTATTTGGCTTCAGCGCTGGTTAAAAAGGTTTACCGGCACGTTAGTGTTAATATCACATGATCGTGATTTTCTTGATACTGTGATTGGACAAATCATCCATATTGAACACCAACGAGCTAAGTTATACAGTGGTAATTACACAGCTTTTGAGCGCCAACGTAGCGAACATTTAGCCCAGCAAGAGGCGCAATATCAGAAGCAACAAAAAGAGGCGGCCCACCTTACCGCGTTTGTTGATCGTTTCCGTGCTAAAGCCAGCAAAGCAAAGCAAGCACAAAGCCGATTAAAGCGCTTAGAAAAATTACCAGACTTGGCCCCTGCTCATATTGATAGTCAATTTACCTTTAGCTTTGCCTCACCAGAGAGCCTGCCCTACCCTTTATTATCGCTAAGTGACACTGACTGCGGTTATCAGAAATCATCACAAGAAGAACAAAGTACTATATTAGCGAATGTTAATTTAACATTAGTACCTGGCAGTAGAATTGGTTTATTAGGACGAAATGGAGCAGGTAAATCAACCTTAATAAAGTCACTAGCCGGTGAGCTCAACATCTTAACGGGGGAGCGCTATTGTGCTCAAGAGCTAAGTGTCGGTTACTTTTCGCAACACCAATTAGAACAACTTCATCCTGCATCAAGTCCTGTTGATCATATTTTAAGTGCTAAACCATCGCTTGGTGAACCCCAAGCGAGAACATTTTTAGGTAAGTTTGGTTTTAGTGGTGATCAAGCCTTATCGCAAGTATTAACAATGTCAGGTGGTGAAAAAGCTCGGTTAGTTTTAGCATTAATTATTTTAGAAAAACCACAATTATTGTTACTAGATGAACCCACCAACCACTTAGATTTAGAAATGCGTCAAGCCTTAGTCATGGCACTGCAAGACTTTGGCGGAGCTATTATACTCATTGCTCATGACCGATTTTTATTAGAATCCTGTGTTGATGAGTTTTATCTAGTTGCTAATGGCAGAGTAACAGACTTTGTTGGAGATATTGACGATTACCAACAATGGCTAAATGATGACAAGAAGCAAGCAATTCGGTCTAATAAAACTCTCCTGCCAACGAGTGACAAAGTAATCGACAAGAAGCAATTGCGTCAACAACAGGCTGAACTGCGAAAAAAAACAGCTCCCCTGCGTAAAAAAGTAAGTAAATTAGAGCAGCATATCCAGCAATGGCAGTTAGCATTAAGCGAGATTGAAAAGCAACTAAGTGATAGTGATATCTATCTTTCTGAGCGAAAGAGTGAACTAACTGACTTATTAAAGCAGCAAGCAAAATTAAAAACCGATATTGAAGATAATGAAATGGAATGGTTAACACTTTCAGAAGAGATTGAAGAAATGATGTCGATAAGCTAAAAGTTTTTACATTCGCTAATAGCTATAATGAATTGCAAGCATTATTAAATATCAGATTGTAATTTTCAGTAAAAAACTATTTAATATTACGAGTAGTTACAGTTAAGCTACACTTATCAATAGTAACCCAAACCAATCGAGGAAGTTTATGTTAATTAACACCCCTGCTAGTTTTAATCGTTACTTAAATGGTAAATTAAGCTTACCAACGCTAGTGCTATTAATGAGCTTTTCAGGTGCCAGTGTCGGTAATAACCTCGACAAAGGAATTTATGAATTAAATCGCGGTGAATTTCAAGCCGCTATTAATGAATTTCAACCTTTAGTCGGCGAAGGTTATGCGCCTGCCCAATACCAAATGGCACTCATTCATCAAAACGGTTACTCTGTTCCAAGAGATGCAATGAAAGCACTGGAATTATTTAAACTTTCTGCCGCACAAAATTACCCTGATGCTCAGTTTGAACTTGCCTTACTCTATACCGAAGGTAAAGTTGTTAAAAAGGATCTAACTAAGGCATTTACATTAACCGATAAGGCTGCTCAAAAAGGTCTTGCCAGTGCGCAATTTAATTTGGCAGTTATGTATGCTAATGGTCAAGGTACTAAACAAGACGACTTTAAAGCATCACGATTTTATCAACTCGCTGCCGATCAAAACTATTCTTTAGCTCAATATAACTTAGCTTTATTGTATAGCGAAGGTAAAGGCGTAGAAAAAAGTGTTGAAAAGTCTTACATTTGGAATACTATTGCTGCATGGAATGGCTACCCCAACGCTGAAAAAAGTCGGTTGATGGATGAACAGCTGCTATCTTATAAAGTAATTGAATTGTCTAGAGAAAAAGCTAATGCCATCTATGAAAAGATACGAAGTCAGCAAGACTTAAAAGCTAAAATGGCTGACCAACAACGTTTTTATTAATGCAATTCACGTTAAATACTTTTTGATAGTTTATTTTTATTGTCTCATTAAAAACCGCACTAATTTCCTAAGCGTGTGGTTTTTTTATTGCCAAAATAAGTGTACCAATGATTATTCCATTAAACCACATTTCAGCTGACACCTTAAACGCCATTATTGAAGATTTTGTGTTGCGTGAGGGCACAGAGTATGGCCTTGAAGATATCTCAAAAGAAGACAAAATAGCACAGGTAAAACATCTACTCAATACCGGTAATGCGGTACTAGTTTACTCTGAGTTGCACGAGAGTGTTAATATTCTGCCCAGTGATCAATTTAATGATAATTTAGAAGAAACAATATAAAACAGTTATGAAAGGTTTGATTATACATAGAAGACAATCATCATTTCCGCCAAACAATATTGAATACTTCCATGTACCATTATAAATCTATCATTTATCAGTACTCAAGCATCTCTTAAGACAATAACAATGAGAGTTCTACTAAATTATTAAGGCAAGTGTTGTTGCTAAGAATAATTTACTATGCCAAGTAAAGCGAGACGAGATGCCTCGCAAGCACACAACACCAAGTCAAACAAAACTTGAAGTATAACGCATATTGATGCTCAACAGTTTTATGGGTATTTACCTGGCAACGAATTTATTTCAACTCTTTTAATTACTGACTTTTAACATTCGTGCTGTCAAATATCTTATCCGCCGATGCTGCAACAAAACCAGTATAAAGTTCACCATTAGGCAGAGGATAACGTTTGGCAAATTCATAAAAACAACTAGGGATTTCCATCGTTTTATCCGTGAATTTCACTGGAGCTTTATCAGCTAATGTAGATGATTGCTCTAATTTAACATTTTCACTCCCCTTTACTTCACCACCATTAGTATTTAATGAGTAACCAGCTTTTTTCAGTGTGTTGTTAACAACCTCAATATCATCATAATTAGCTAAATGATTAATACTAACCGTAAAGTGGTTTGCACGATATCCCCAGGCAGCAAGCCATGCAGCATATTCACTAACCTCTAACAGCGTTTGATAATCAGTTGAGCTAATTTGCCATAAACGCCCCGAGTAAAGAAAGTCAGCTCGATCACAAACATTATCGGGTAACTGCTTAATTAACCCCGCTATAATATTTTGAACCTCTGCTGAAAACTCCTCCACTTTTAATTCACTTATGAAAACTTTAGGCATGGTCGAATCAGGATGTTCAAAATGCTTTGCGTCGAGTTTTTTAGCGGTAAAGTCATATTGTCCACATTCGCTATAACCCATTTTAATTAGACCTTTAGCTAGTTTTTCTAAATTAATTTTAGGGTGATTAAAAGTACGATAGGCAACATGATCATTAATTATCTCGTTGCCATCCCCCAACAGTTGATGAATATTTTTAGCAGATGGCGTGACACTGAGGTATTGCTGCCAAATTTGGTTAAATAGATTGATTACTTGCGTTGCCATATTTTTTCCTCGTTTTTTGAGTGTGCTACTTAGATAAATTGAATATCTATGAAAATGATAACTAAATGATTAACATCAATATGATATTAATGTATGTAAAGTAATAGATAGCCTAATGGTCAGAAATTAACGCAGAGGTAATTTGGCGGACAGCGGAAGCTATCTACCAGATGTTTATATTTGATCAATACTTTTAAAGAAGCATGGACGAAATCCAGCTTGATGATGAGAGGTATGTGTTTTTAATATGTAAGATAACATAACAAAAAAACCTGATAATAATTTAATACAATCAAAATTGGGATAATTATTTAATTGGTATTAATTTAGCATATATTTAAAATAAAAACGAATGCTTAGTTTGGTTATACCCTGTAAAGGTTAAAATAGGTATGATGTATGTAAAAACTTAAAATCTTTTTAATATGTTTTTTTATGGGCTTTAATAATATCTTGCCATGGAAATTGTTTTGCACCTAAGCTAACAAAGTCAGGGTTAAGCAAACTTTCACGCTTATTATAAGTTAATGGATTAAATTCACTATTGAGTATATTGCCACCGGCTTCCTCTAAAATGCATTGACTGGCTCCTGTATCCCACTCACCAGTAACACCAATACGTAAATAACAATCAGCCCCGCCCTCTGCAATCAAACAATTTTTCAATGAGCAACTGCCTAAGGCAACGTAATCATAAGCATAGTGAGTGTTTAAATATTGGCCCATCAAGGCTAATTGTTGACGTCGACTAATCGCCACTTTAATTCGACGTTTTTTATCATATTCCGCGACGGCGATAGCATGGCTAGCTTGAAGGTTATCCTTAAAAGCACCAAGGCCTTTTTGCCCATAGTAGGTAAGGCAATGATCTGGAGCATGAATTACTCCAAGCGTTGGCCAACCATTTTCGACCAAGGCAACATTAACAGCAAAATCACCACTGCCAATAATGAACTCGCCAGTCCCATCAATAGGATCAAGCAACCAATAACGTGCCCAATTTTTTCGCTCTGCAAGAGAAACAGCACCGACCTCTTCAGAAATAATAGGTATTTGTGGGGTTAATGTTCTCAGCTGATCCATTAAAACGTTATTAGCAGCAATGTCAGCACTGGTCACAGGGCTCTCATCATTTTTAAGTTCTTTAGTATAATTGCCTTGTTGGTAATATTTCATTACCTCAACACCAGCTTTTTTAGCGCTCTGGAGTGCAATATGCAGTATTTTATCTGGGTTCATGTTTACCTCTTAACTCTGCTCTTAGGCAAGTTACTCTTTTTATCGTTCAAGGTAATCTTTTACTAACATAAGTGCTGCAATACTTCGCGCTTCGGTGAAATCTTTTTGTTGCAGTAAGTTTTGGTAATCTTTAATTGGCCAAGTAATTACTTCTAAAGGCTCAGGTTCGTCACCTTCAAGGCTCGAGTGATAAAGTTTACTGGCTAAAAAAATGGTCATTTTTGCATCGAAAAAAGTAGGAGCCATCATAACTTCTGAAATTTGTTGCCAGTGCTCGCTCGCATAACCAATTTCTTCTTGTAATTCTCTATTAGCTGCCTGAATAGCCATTTCGCCTTTATCAATAAGACCTTTTGGAAAGCCCAACAAATAACTGTGTGTACCGGCACAGTACTCACGAATCAACAACAGCGTATCATTATCTAACATTGGTACAACCATGACTGCACCACGACCAGTGCCGGTCATTCGCTCGTATTCTCTTTGCTCACCGTTACTAAATGTTAAGTTAATTTGCTCTATACCAAAGAGGCGACTTTGTGCGACCTTTTGACGACTGGTGATCACGGGTAATTGGCTTTTGTTAATCATCACTATAGCACCAAAGCGTATTTTTTGGAGTAATACTATAATGACACGATAAACAATACTTTTGGAATAGCAAAATGTTATTATTTTCCTCTCAGTAACTTATTTTTAAGTATTCTCAAAATGGCACACTTTAATTGGTCGAAAATATCGACAGTATTACTTGATATGGATGGCACCATTTTAGATCTTCATTATGATAATTACTTTTGGTTGGAGTATCTTCCTTTATGCTATAGCCAGAAGATGTTGATATCTGTTGATGAAGCGAAAAAAAAACTGCATACACATTACAGTTCGATTGCAGGTACTCTGCAATGGTATTGTCTCGATTATTGGGCTGAACAAACTAGCTTGCCAATTTTAGAGCTCAAAAAACAAGTAAAGCATTTAATCCAATGGCGAAGTGATGCCATTGATTTTTTAAAAGCATTAAGATCAGCAAACAAAACAATCGTACTAGTAACCAACGCTCACCCAGAAGCTTTAGCACTCAAAATTAAGATAACTCAATTAGATCAATATTTCGACGTACTCTATTCAACACACGAGTTTGGCGCGACCAAAGAATCACAATTATTATGGCAAAGGTTACAGAACAAGCAAAAGTTTGATTGTAATACCAGCCTGTTCATTGATGATAACCTAGAGATATTAAAGTCAGCTCAAGATTTTGGTATAAGAAATTTATTAGCGATAGCCAACCCAGACAGTAAAAAACCAACTCGAGTAATCACTGACTTTCCTTCAGTCATCAGTTATGAAAAGTTAACAACACAATTAACAACA
>JBELHN010000016.1:0-31130 GCA_042091395.1 Colwellia sp. | reverse complement strand
TTAACAACACAATTAACAACATAATTTACAACATAATGACCGAAGGCTTAATAAATGCCATTGATACAAACAATTAATCTTTTAAACCCATTACTTACTACAATGGCAAAATTCTTTCAAAACTATTGAGGCATTAATTTGAAATCACTAGGCACCCAAGTTTTATCGAACCAAGGCTGCAATGGCCCGTATAATCGCAATATCGCAAACCACGCTTTGTTCGGTGTGGTTTGTGTCCAATTAACTATGGGCTTACCAGTAGGTGGCGTTGGGCCAAAATATAAAGTAATTGAACCATCGTCATTAAAAATCATTTTATTTCGTTTACTATTTTTACTGGGAAATTTACTACCTCCAGGAACTTGTAATTCGGAGCGTGTTTGTGGGTCATAAATCACCATTGACCAAAAATCTTTAGCAGGAATATTAGCTGGCAAAGTAATTTCATACTGTTTATCACCGTATAAAATATCTCCCTCGGCATCTGCCGTCGCCAGTGCATAATTAGAACCAACCCCCGGTATTTGTAGGGCCATAGCTGGCGTGTTGACGGTTGCAAGATAGAAAAATAGTGTTCTGGCGTCTAAGTTTCGCCCACCCAACCCACTATCCTTTAACCACTGATAATCATTTCCAATAAACGCTGTAAACCACTGCTTATCACTAAAATAATAAGCATCTTCGTCTCTTGGCCTAAAAGCAATGCTTCTTGCTGTAGCATTACCTACTGCCACGGCGTCTTTTAAAATAGCTTGCATTCGTAAGTCAGGCGCAAAAGGCTTACCTTTTTGCAGGCCAATCGCCGCCGCATAGCCTCTAAGTTCTGGATCTAAAAAATCAATAGGCTCTTTTTGTAAAACATGCCAAAGTTCATCATAAAATTCATAGCGGTTCGCATGAATAGTATTAAAGAATTTGCCACTACCATTGACAAAACGCATTGGCTCAGGATTATTTGCTTTGCTTAAAGGGTATATTTTTAATTCATTACGCCACATATTTGAAGCATATTCTGTTTTTCCATCAACAAGAAACCCTCTCAATATTAGCCAGTTGTTGTAACTTTTAGATTGTGCCACCCAAGCCTTCTGAAGTTTGTTAGCAATCATAACTTCAGTGCGGTTATCCTTACCTCTGTCTCTCATCCCATTAAGTGTTGGTTTTAGCGAACCAGCATAGTCTGGTGGTAAAATAATATAAATACCGCCTTTTTGCTGATCGGGTCCGGGGGCTCCCATGTCGACTACGAATCGAAAAAATGCATCATTAACGGTACCAGGGCCAGCTCCAGCGGGAATTTCAATGACTGTTGCACCATCTTTTTCAAGATCTAACATCGCACTCGCATAAACAGTATCAGTATTACCTGTTAAAAATAAGGAGCTAGAGTCCATCAAATCATCAAATACGATCACTTCATTAGACTTAGTGAGACCAAGGTCAATAAAGCCTAAACGGATAGCCTCAACAGATGTTGCTGGAATAAAATTGAGAAACACTTCAACGCCGCGCATAAAATCGAGATGATCATAAACGGTTTTTAAGGTTGTGCTCGTTGGTATGCCGTCGTAAAAAGCAAGCTCGCCAATGCGCGTATTTACTTTATCTGGGGTCATAATTTTTTCAGGGATTTGATAATCAAACCCAGGGGTTACTTTACTATCAGCACTATGAGCAATAACTGTAAAGGTAAGTAAAGTAATACATAAAAGTGAGGTGGGCAGTAAGAACAGTTTCATAGCAAACTCCCTTATTAGTGATGTTAAAGCGTTAAGAAAAATAAAAAGCCCCAACGCTCATCTACTAAGCTAAGTATATGATCACATAAACCGCAAATATAAATAGATGTAAGCCCTGCTTAATGTATTGGGTTGGCAGGTAAACAACTTTACAGATAAAACTATCTTCCTAAATAATGAATATGTGAATATTTTTTTCAAAAAACCAATTTAGGTTTACACTAAAAGAATAATAATCCAACTGGGTAACGTTATGACTATATTTAATAAAATTACGCTATTTCTACTAATAGTTTTAACTTCAACGTCAGTATTTTCTAGTGATCTGTTTACTGACCAGTTTGATGGTAAACTTGATGCGTCTCGTTTCCTTTCTGAGAATGCCTATGGCTTTTTACCAGTGCCTATTATTATTACTGATCCATCAGTAGATGGTGGCTTAGGGATGACTGGATTATTTTTTCATGAATCAGAAGAAGACCAAGCGAAACGACTCGAGATAATGCAAGATGAAAATAATATTGAAGCATCACGAAGTATTATGCCGCCTAATGTGTCGGCAGTTTTTGCTGCATACACAGGTAATCAATCTTACTTTGTTGGCGGTGGACATTTAGGTTTTTTCAAACAAGGCAGGGTTCGATATTTAGGCGGTGGCGGTTATGGTGATGTCGACATCGATTTTTATGGCTTTGCTGATATTAGCCTTGATAGGCCTATTACCATTAACACAAGTGCCAAAGTATTAATGCAAAACCTGAAATTTAAATTAGGTCAAAGTGCTTTTTATGTTGGACCTATTCAGCGTTATGTAAATGCCGATGTAAGTATTGTCAAAGCCAATGAAAACCTTGCAACCTTGAACAATTTATCGAGCGATATAAATAATGTATTGTCAGCTAGCATAGTCACCTCAGGTGCAGGGTTTACCCTAGAGTATGACTCTAGAAATAATTTTTTCTCCCCTACTTCAGGTTTGAAATATGAGTTTAATTATTTGTGGTTTGATAAGGCTATTGGTTCTGATATTGATTACAACTTGATTGAAATTAGCGCATTAAATTATTTTAAATTGTCAGAAAAATGGCGAACCGCACTTCGAATTGAAGCTGACTATGTCGATGCTGAACAGGTGTTACCGCCTTTTGCGACTCCTTCCATTTCGTTGCGGGGTATTCCATCGGCAAGGTATCAAGGGCAGTCTGTAGCAATGACAGAAGTCGAATTAGCCTACAAAATCAATTTTCGTTGGGAAGTATCTGCTTTTGCGGGTATTGGTAAGACTAGCGATAGCTTTTCTGAATTATCCAGTGCAAGTAGCCGCACCACTAAAGGCCTTGGTATACGTTATCTTATCGCCCGACGATATGACTTTAACATGGGCATAGATATCGCCAAAGGGCCTGAAGACTCGGTATTTTATATTCAGGCCGGCTCTGCTTGGTAAGCCAGTTTGACTAGCTTAAATATAATGATGCTATGACTTATTAAGCCAGTAGATAGTAGGTCAGTACATAAAAAAACACCGTAAACTTATGTTACGGTGTTTTATATTAAAAGTTGAAATTTACAGTATTAGCTGTAATTTAACTATTATGCTTCTGCGATAACAACCACTTTAATGCTAGTATCAACATCAGTGTGTAAGTGAATTGCAATATCAAATTCACCTGTTTCACGAATAGCACCTAAAGGTAAACGCACTTCAGCTTTAGCAACTTCAACGCCAGCTTCAGTGATCGCATCAGCGATATCACGTGTACCAATAGAGCCAAATAACTTACCTTCATCGCCTGCTTTTGAGGCGATAGTTACTTCCGCTAATTCAACAATTTTCGCTGCACGAGCTTCAGCTGCAGCTAAAACACCTGCTAATTTAGTTTCAATTTCCGCGCGACGCGCTTCAAAATGCTCAACGTTAGCACCAGATGCAAATACTGCTTTACCTTGTGGTAATAAGTAGTTACGTGCATAACCTGATTTAACAGTTACCTTGTCACCAAGGCCGCCTAATTTGGCGATTTTATCTAGAAGAATTACTTCCATTTTAAACCCCTTATTAGCTTACTTATGTAAGTCGGTATATGGTAACAATGACAAATAACGAGCGCGTTTAATCGCACGAGTTAATTGACGTTGATATTTAGCAGCAGTACCAGTGATACGGCTAGGAACAATTTTACCACTTTCAGTGATATAGTTTTTTAAAGTTGCAACATCTTTATAATCGATAGAAGTTGCGCCTTCCGCTGTAAAGCGACAAAACTTACGACGTCTAAAAAAACGAGACATGGAGTTCTCCAATATGGTTTTATTCAATGAACAGTGAAGTCAGCAAATAAAGCCTAATTAATCATTTCAATCTGCTGGGCATGTAATGCTAAAAGCGGGTTACCGTTTCTAGATTCGTGACGGTTAATAAAGCCCGACACCTTTATTACATTACCAGCAACTAATTCACGTGTTAAGTGTGATAATTCACCTGTAACCACTACCTGTATTCTGGCAAATGCTTGCCTATTCAAACCTGCTTCATTCTGGATAGACTTGTGGTCTATTGAAAATTGGCTGTGAACAATACCGGCTGGGCTAGTTGACTGTTTAGGCGATTTTACTACCGAACCTGTCAACATCAAGTAATTCTCTTGCGAGGTCATCACAAATTACTTATTCTTCGCTAGCAGCTTCTTCAGATGTCTCTTCAACTGAGACTTCTGTCGCTTCAACTGGCGCAGCAGCAACATCTTTCTTAACTTCGCGACGATCGTCACGACGGTCTTCTTTAGCAACGGCCATTGGCGACGCTTCAGTTACCGCGTTTTTAGTACGCATGATCATGTTACGAATTACAACATCGTTGTAACGGAAAGCTGTTTCAAGTTCATCAATAACTGATTGTGGCGCTTCAATGTTCATAAGAACATAATGTGCCTTATGTAGTTTATTGATTGGGTATGCTAGTTGACGGCGGCCCCAGTCTTCAAGACGGTGGACTTTACCTTCAGCAGCATTGATCAAGTCGGTGTAGCGCTGGATCATACCAGACACTTGTTCACTCTGATCAGGGTGAACCATAAATACGATTTCGTAATGACGCATCACGAGCTCCTTACGGTTGTAGCCTCATAATCTGGCTCAGCCAACACCAGTTGAGGCAAGGAACAAAAAGTTCGGGCTGAATTAAGGACGCATATTGTAGAGAAATCGTCCAGCGAAAGCAAGTAGTATGTGTTGTCACTAGTAGCAAAAATAAAATTTGATGGCCACTCTAGGGATAATGGTATTAATTGGCTGCAACCAGTCTAATTTATCGATTCAATATTGACTATTTCAGAGCGATTGAGAGTGACTTTAAAACGCTGTAACAATTCTTGCTCTTTGTTAACGTGGCGCAACACCTAGTTGATTTGATAACGGCTTTTCAACACTTTTACTAGATATTTTTTTGACGTTCCAATGAATACAATCGACCAGCGCCTTTTTTCAGAAAGCGCGTAAAAGGAGTTAAAGTGAAAAATGTATATTGTTGAATTTCATCAAAACCAGGTAAGCATGCTTTAGCCATTACTTTATTATCGCAACGAAAGTGTAAAATTGTGCACCTTACTTGTTCTGCTGAAGTAGCTGTTGATATGAGGCATCAAACGATTTAGATAAGGCGTTATAACTAATATACTCCAACCATAATATTTGGCTCAATATGCGTTTTTAGTAACACTGTGTATGAATAAGTTTTGTCATTTAGGTCGGCCCTTTTTGTATTTTTCGCTAAATCAGTCGAGTCACATTTTCTTTAAAAGTTTCTCTAAGACCATAAATTAGACCAAGAAAGGCAATTAATGTGATGGTTACCTCAGTAAATTCAAACCGTGCATTAAACACAAGCAACATGACAAAAGCCATAATAACGGCAGTAACCACACCTCTAACAAAGCGCTTTAAATTGACATTTAGGTAACGGGTATGACGTTGAAAAACTACACCGTATTCAATTAAACGCTGTAACAAACTCATTTTGTTATTAATACGATTTGCACCTTAGCTGAATATAGCTTGTATCACGCGCAATAATTAGTTCTTATGAACAGGTCAAACACATGCAACCCTTATACTAAGTATAATAAAAACAATCGCTGATGATCATCCCTTTAGCTATATGGTAATAGAGCTAAAGGCACTAAATTAAATTTTAATAAATATTTTGCGCTGATATAATTTTAACGAAACATACCAAAATAAAACAACATGTAAGCAGGCAAATATAAAAGAAGCAAGTTTCGGTTCAAATAACGTATTTATTTGCATGTATAACCAATGGTACATGGTGGTTTGGTCGATAGTAATATTTAAATAAAGTGTCACTATTAAAAACGACAAGACATAAACAAATAACGGGTTTGTACCATAAACTAGCAGTGGCTGAGCTAACTTATCTTGTTTAAATATATCAATTAAACAAATAAAAGCCGCTAGCAGCAAACAAGCAAAACCAGAAGTAAAAATAACGTATGACGGAGTCCAAAGTGATTTATTAATAGGTAATACCAAACTCCATAACGCACCAACACCAATTGCCAAACCACCAATTAACGTAAGTTTAATTACGCTTGTTTTTTTATCGGAAATACTGGTTAAGTATCGTGTTACTTCAAACCCTAGCAACATACTTACTACGGCAGGAATGGTACTGAGTATGCCTTCAGGATCAAATACTACACCTCGCATAGTATACATGTGTGAAGCACCTAAAATATTTAAATCAAGCTGCCGTACAATATTACCATCAAGAGTTAAAGCACCATCACCGGCTGTCAGAAGCAACGCCCAGTAAGCCATTAAAATCAATACTGAGGAAATGAGTATACCTTTACGATTGAGTAACAACACTAGGCATGAGGCGATAATATAAGCAATACCAATACGTTGTAATACCCCCATGACTCGCCAATCTTCAGGGTTAGCAGTAAAAGGGATAATATTTAACATAAAGCCAATAAAAAACATGATAAGCCCACGCTTAACTATCTTTATAAATTGCGATGAATTGGCTAAAAAGTCAGTTTTTTTAAAGGAAAAAAACATGGCCGAACCAATAATAAACAGAAAAAAAGGAAAAACAAAGTCTGTAGGCGTAGCGCCATTCCAATCAGCATGGAGTAGTGGTGAATAGACATGTGACCATGTACCTGGGGTATTCACTAAAATCATTAAAGCAATGGTAATTCCTCTAAAAGCATCTAGAGCAAGATAACGTGTCATAATTATTTCCTAGCAAGTCAATAGTCGTTAGACAAGACAGCGCTGTCTTTATCTGTTGAATGATTGTAATGGATGAATTCGTAAACCGCGACTACTTTATGGCAAAAGATTATCAGTAAAGTAAACCATTAACGTATAAATTAACCAACAGTAAAAATATTGCCGTTGAAATATCTAGCTATGCTACAATATTGAATAAATAAGTCACATTTACATAATCGCAAGAGCATCATGACGGCAGATTCTTTACTTAAAAAAGCACGGCAAGTTTGCACAACAAAAGGGGCTCGCTTTACCGATGTGCGAGAGCAGGTTTTTTTATTACTAGCAAATAAAAAAGTAGCTATTGGTGCCTACGACCTATTGGATGAATTAAAGAAACACGACCCAGCCGCGAAACCCGCAACCATATATCGTGCTTTAGATTTTTTATCTAAACAAGGCTTTGTGCATAAAATTGAATCCCTAAATGCTTTTATTATGTGTCATCATTTTGGAGAATGTGACCACCCTGTTCAATTATTAATATGTGATCAATGTGGTCTTGTTGAAGAAATACAATCAAATAATTTTGATTTAGCCCTTCGTACCATGGCTGATGCTAATGGCTTTACAATCAATCATCAAATTGTTGAAGCACACGGAAATTGCAATAAATGTTAATAATTGCAAATAGTTAATTCCTCTCCTGTAATCATGACTTATTAACATGCAAATTAATGATTAAATAGCTAACCTATTAACACAAATAATTATCACTGATTAATTTCAAACTATTACGCTATTTGATTTACATTTGTAACATAAGCATGCAAAATCAAATAAATAAATTAAAAAATAGTTAAGAATCGGAATCTTCATGAATGTAGAATTTATTAATCCTTTTTTATCCTCCATGTTAAATGTAATGTCGACCATGGCTCAAATGGAGTTAGTGCCAGAAAAACCTCGATTGAAAAAAGACGAGGTTGCTTTAGGCGACGTTTCAGGGTTAATCGGAATGGTAAGCCAACAGGCAAAAGGATCTTTATCTATTACATTTGAAGGTGGGCTTGCTTTAGCCACAATGAAAAATATGGTTGGTGAAGCACCCGATGAAGTTAACGAGGAAATAACTGACCTTGTGGGTGAGATAACCAATATGGTCACAGGTGGTGCGAAACGAATGCTAAGTGAAAAAGGCATTGACTTTGATATGGCCACTCCCATTGTAGTTTCTGGTCGTAAACACAGTATCCATCACAAAGCCAAAGGCCCTATTGTGCTGATCCCACTGAAAAATGACTTAGGCAGAGCCTACATCGAATTTAGTTTTGATGAATAACTTTAATGAGTTCAAGTGTTAATAACGATTAGTATAAACTTATAATTTGAATCACATTTAATAAACTTTTATCCGTGTAAATTGTATCCCCACCTCGGCATAATATTTTGTTCTATTTGAAAATGATCCAATACCCTCCCTACCATAAAATCAATTAAATCTTCTATCGTCTTAGCTCTGTGATAAAAACCGGGTGCAGCAGGCATTATGGTCACCCCTTGTTGGGATAAGCTCAACATATTTTGCAAATGTAGTGTTGAAAAAGGGCTCTCTCTCACCATTAAAATAAGTTGTCCACGCTCTTTAATAACAACATCGGCAGCGCGTTCTATTAAGTTATCACTCATTCCATGAGATATTGCTGCTAAGGTCCCCGTTGAACAAGGGCAAACAATCATTTTTTTGGGGGCAGCAGATCCTGAAGCAACGGGAGAAAACCATTGTTCTTTGCCAAACACTTTAATCTGACCAAGTTCTGCTTGGAACTTGTCGGTAAGAAATTGTGAGGCGCTATCGGGTGAGCCTGGTATTTTGATTCCAAGTTCTGTATCAATAACAATTCGCCCTGCGCTAGATACTAAAACGTAAAGTTGGTAACGAGCTGCAATTAAACACTCCATTAAGCGAAGAGCATAGCCTGCTCCAGAAGCGCCTGTAATGGCCAGGGTAATTTTCCCATTAAATTCGTGGTTGGTATTCGTCATATTTTTCATGTAACGTTTATATTATTAAGAGTTAAGTATTACTTATGTAGTTCATAATCAATTCAAGATTATCCAATGTCTAAATTATTCGGACAAGTTAAGATCCGATAGTGATTTAAGTAGCTTGTTGTGGATATCACCAAACCCTCCATTACTCATAACAACAATAATGTCGCCTGGAATAGTTTGTTGGCAAATATTATCTACTAATGTGTTTATACTAGAGGCAACAAAACATGGAGGCTTACAATGAGACGCCATGTCGCCAGCAGACCAGGTTACCTCATCGTCTAAATAAACAAAAACCATATCCGCATCTACAAAAGCTTTTGGTAAAGAATCTTTATGAATACCCGATTTCATTGTGTTAGATCTCGGTTCAAGCACGGCTAAAACTCTACTATTTTTTACTTGTTGCTTAACTTTATTTCGAACGCCCGCTAATGTTTTTGCAATAGCAGTTGGGTGATGGGCAAAATCATCATAAACGCTTATATCGTTAACAACACCGCGTAATTCAAAGCGACGCTTAGTATTTATAAATTTAGATAGCGCTTCTATCGCTATAGCGCTCGGAACCCCTGCATGGCGAGCTGCTGCAATTGCCATAACAGCATTATCAATATTGAAATCGCCAATCAGGTCCCATTTTACTGTACCTTGCGTAATACCATCAAATTTGACAATAAATTCACCGCCCTGAGCATCGAGTTTCTCAACTTGCCAAGCTTTTTCTGGGTGTTCTTCGGATTGCTTAAATTCAGTGTGACTCCAACACCCCATAGTTAACATATCATTCACTGCTTGGTCAGATGATGGTGATATAATTAAACCACTACTTGGAATCATACGTACCAAGTGATGAAATTGTTTTTGAATATCAGATAAATCATCAAAAATATCGCCATGATCAAACTCTAAATTATTAATGACTAAGGTACGCGGACGATAGTGCACAAATTTAGAGCGCTTATCAAAAAAGGCACTGTCGTATTCATCCGCTTCTATGACAAAAAATGGCGCACTACCTAATCTTGCCGAACAACTAAAATTTTGCGGCACACCACCAATTAAAAAACCTGGTGATAATTCTGCATATTCTAAAATCCATGCCAGCATGCTACTGGTTGTTGTTTTGCCATGTGTACCGGAAACAGCAAGCACCCAACGATCCTTTAGAACGTTTTCCAAAAGCCATTGTGGTCCTGAAGTATAAGCAATATTTCGGTCTAACATATGCTCAACCATAACATTACCGCGTGACATAGCATTGCCTACAATAACCATATCAACATCATCAGTAAAATTATCGACTTTATAACCAGAACGAAGCTCAATACCAAGTTGTTCTAATTGCGTACTCATTGGTGGATAAACATTTGCATCTGAGCCACTAACTTTATAACCTAGCTGTTTTGCAATCGCGGCAATACCACCCATGAAAGTACCGCAAATCCCTAAAATATGAAGGTGTTGTTTTTTATTATTCATAAAAATAGGCGTCAAATAAAATAAAAAATATCGTGTAAGTGTACTTTAATTCCTCGCAGTAAGCCGTAAATAAATCTGAAAATAATGTTTTAACGTATTAAATGGTGAAATAATTTGTAATTAATATTTGTCCATTAAATTATTAATTGTCATTTGATAACAGAACCTTAAAATACTTAATATAACTTTAGGTTAATTTCAGAGTAGACTTTAAATTACACTATTAGCACAACAAGAGAGCCTAAAATGAGCAAACCACACAAAAAAAATTTATCGATTTATTTCACACGTTGGAAAAAATCATACCAAGGAAATAGTTCAGAACCCTTGCTTGATCAAGGCGAGAAGGCTGGTTTAATTTTACCCTACAGTTGCCGAGGTGGAAGTTGTGGTAGTTGTAAGGCTAAATTAATTAAAGGAGAGGTGAGACAAGGTGCTACCGATGGACTTTCACTCAATGAGCAAGCGCAAGACTATATTCTTTTATGCTGTAGTACACCATTAACCGATGTTGAAATTAGTCACGAATAATTCACTATTAACATAATAAACTGCTTGTTAATAATCATAACCTAAACTTATCATTAGCTTATAGTCATTAGGTTGTGTTATGGGCGCCCCCACTAAATTAACTGGAGAGGCTATACGATCTAAATAAAACCCCAAGTCAATATCAAACTGATCACTGAGTTCAAATTCAACCAATGCTTTAAAAAAAGTGTTACGCTTACCTGATTTTCTCTCAACAAGTTGCAATTGATAATCAACTATAAAATCTATTTTACTTGAAAAGTTATATTCTAATGCTGAGGCAAAAGCTATAACTGCACTTTGTTGGTCTGTTATGTCGGTTAACAAACTATAGTTTGTTGTTTGATAGCTGGGACCTAGGGTAATATCCCATGCTAACCGTTTATTATTAAATAAATGGTAACCAATACTAAAACCTAGTGTATTTCGACTATCAATATTTTGTTGGTAGTCAGATAAATATTCATAGTCAAGTACTCTAAAAAACATGTATTTACTATAAAACCAATCAAGACTTGCAGAGAATCGACTATTGTCATTAATAACTCGCTCAGTATCTTGCTCAGTAGACTTACTGTAATTAAAAATATAATCAGTTTTTAAACGCGTATAGGGTGTGCTTCGCTCTAATTTTATTCTTGCTGAATAATCTAGTTGTTTGGTATTACCTCGATTGATATCAACACCTAAACTCACTTTACCATTCCACAAATTCTTTCGCTTTTCTGTAGATGGTGATATTGAGAGCAACTCGGTTAGTGGATAATGCTCTTCTTTACCATCACTGATGATAATGATGTGATTATCGCTAATAATCAAAAATCCACGTTTAACTTGACCATTAGCGAAGCGAATTTGTTGATCATAACGGCTGCGAAGTTCTTCTACGTCCTCCCAATCGAAAATTTGTTTACCAAACTGATCACTATCAAACTCAAGTTCATCATCATACATGACGATAATATCACCTTTTAACCACTCACCCGATGTCAATTTAAGCCAATCAAACTGTTGTAAAAAGACCGGAGTTGGTGGCAACCATTTCTCATGAGTTAGAGGTATTGGGTTAGCTTGGATAGTTTTAATAAAGAGGCTCAGGGCGAGCAAACACAGTGAAGCCATCAAACTCATTATTTTTAGCATAGAGCAATCACTGTGTTTTTTATGTTGATTAGACAATAAAGAAATAACTTTAGTCAAAACACTTAACTAAAAATCATAACCTAAACTGATAACCAGTCGAAAATCATTATTATCTGGTATATTCCCATCACTATCTGCTTTGGGTTTTTCAGTACGATCTGCATAAAAAGTCAAATCAAGATCAAAGTCATTGGCAATTTCAATTGCTAAACCTGTCTCTAAATAATGAATGTACTGGCCTGACGCATCATCAACTATTTGAATATTATAAGATGCATCAAAATCGATATCACTAGTCAATTCATAGGTAAAATCTGTACCTAAACTCAAACCAAAAGATGATTCACTTTTATTTTCATTTTCTTGGACGTCAATAAACTTGCTTTTTTGATAACTTGGACCTGCATTAACATCCCAAGAAGTTCTGCTACTATCAATAATATGATAACCAAGTGCAATACCATAATTAATACGATAATCAAGATTTAAAAACTTATCCGCTTTGTATTCAAAATCGGCAGCACGAAAATATATTGTTGGGCTAAAGAACCAATCATAAGAAGCCGTTAAACGTTGGCTATCAGCGGTAACTGTTGACTCCTCAGTATCTTGATCTTCATATCGGCTGTAATCTGCGGTAAAGTCAGCTTTAAAACGACTGCTAGCACTTCTTCGTTGAACCCCTGCCATAAAACTGTAATCAAATTGTACTGTATTACCACTGCGTAAATTAGCGCCTAAATTAATATAACCATCCCATAAATCGCGCTCATTTTCACTTGATGAAGCAATTGATAACAATTCACTCACTAAAAACTTTTTACTTACCCCATTTTTAACTAATAAAATGTTTCCCTCTTTAATCACTATGTAACCTTCAGCGATAGTGCCATCAAACATACGAATGCTTTGCCAACTTTTACTGCGCAATTCTGCAATATCGTCAAGATCAATGATTTGGGTATCAAGCTCATCACTATCAAACTCCAATTTCTCATCATACATAGAAATAATGTCACCCTTTAACCATTCATCTGAAGTCAGCTTAACCCAGTCATAATCTTGTTTAAAAATAGGTGTTGGTTTAACCCAGAGGGCTTTATTGTCTTCAGCATGGCTTACTGAAAAAATTGTAAGCATAAAGCTAATAAAAAATAACTTAACAAAAACTGTTACTACCTTGTTGTTCATAACTAAACCTCATACCTTAAGGCATTAAAAAAAGTAAAAGACTATGGTTTATAGTCCAATTAAAAGTGACCTTAGCTAACATTAAAATTTTCGTGATTTTTAAGTTAACTTAATATTATTTACTTATTCTAAACCCATCAGAATTAAAAAAAAATAAATTAGTGATGCAAACAAACCAATTTACTTTATAGTAATATCAAGCCATAAAAACAAATGCACCAAACTAGTGCGCAAACGCACACTACTGGTGCAATTATATTAAGGAAGTTTACCAACAACCATGATTAATTAATGATTTTAGTTGTGGCACGGTTTTAGCTTATAAAATTACCAACTCAGATGTGGGCGTTCAATTGGTTATTCTAGTTTCATCATGACCAACTTTTTCACTTCATCATTATATATTTCAACTTAAACTCACTGGAGAGACAAAATGTCACAAGCAGTATTTGATTTAATCAAAGAACATGAGGTCAAGTTTATTGATCTGCGTTTTACTGATTCAAAAGGTAAAGAACAACACGTATCGATCCCTCATCATCAAATTGATGAAGATTTCTTTGAAGACGGAAAAATGTTTGATGGTTCTTCTATCGAAGGTTGGAAAGGCATCAATGAATCTGACATGGTATTAATGCCTGACGCAGACACAGCAGTTTTAGATCCCTTCACTGAAGCGGTAACATTGAACATTCGTTGTGATATTGTTGAGCCTGCAACTATGCAAGGCTACAGTCGTGACCCTCGTTCAGTTGCGAACCGCGCTGAAGAATACATGCGTTCAACAGGTATTGCAGATACTGTTCTTATTGGTCCTGAACCAGAGTTTTTCGTGTTTGATGATGTTCGTTTCCACACAGATATGGCTGGTTCTTTTTACAAGATTGATGATAAGGAAGCGGTTTGGAATTCTGGTACTGAATATGAAGAAGGCAACATGGGACACCGTCCTGGTGTTAAAGGTGGTTACTTCCCAGTATCACCAGTAGACTCTTCACAAGACCTTCGTTCAGCAATGTGTTTAGTTATGGAAGAAATGGGCTTAGTCGTTGAAGCGCATCACCACGAAGTTGCTACCTGTGGTCAAAATGAAATAGCTTGTCGCTTTAATACCATGGTCAAAAAAGCTGATGAAGTTCAAATCTATAAGTATGTTGTTCACAATGTAGCGCACGCTTACGGTAAAACAGCTACTTTTATGCCTAAGCCTCTTGTTGGTGATAACGGTACGGGAATGCACGTTCATCAGTCTTTAGCTAAAGATGGTGTTAACTTATTCTCTGGTGACAAGTACGGTGGTTTATCTGAAACAGCACTTTACTACATTGGTGGTATTATCAAACACGCTAAAGCATTAAACGCTTTCACTAATGCATCAACTAACTCATACAAACGTTTAGTTCCAGGCTTTGAAGCACCTGTAATGCTTGCTTACTCTGCTCGAAACCGTTCAGCGTCTATCCGTATTCCAATTGTACCAACACCGAAAGCAACACGTATTGAGGTTCGCTTCCCTGATCCTTCAGCTAACCCATACCTAGCTTTCACAGCAATGTTAATGGCAGGACTTGACGGAATTAAGAACAAAATTCACCCAGGTGATGCAATGGATAAAGATTTATATGATCTTCCAGCTGAAGAAGCAGCGGCAATTCCTCAAGTTGCATCATCTTTTGAAGAAGCCTTAGATGCATTAGAAGCAGATCAAGAGTTCTTACTTGCAGGTGGTGTAATGGACGCTGATATGATTAACGCATACATCGGCCTTAAACGCGAAGAAGTGGAATTATTAAACTCTACTACTCACCCAGTAGAATTTGATATGTATTACAGCGTTTAATCATTATCCCTTCTACCTCTCTTAAAAGCTCACCTCGGTGAGCTTTTTTATTTTCAAGACTGCTATAATATTAAACATCGCAAGTATTTTACTCAGCTTTTACAAAGTACAAAGAATAGACTTAAGCAACTTAGTGTAAATTAGAGATATATACTTTAATAAATCTAGCATATGATGTAATGATAGAAAAATTATAAACAACAAACGTTAACGAGTTTCATGCATGATGATTAAGGTATTATTGTTCTCGATTTTAGTAACCTCATTAGCAGCTCCTGTGCACCCCAACTCAACCCAAATTTATGTATGGCGTAATGAAAGTGGCGAATTAGTGTTTTCTGACTCACCCAAAGCAGGTGCCGAGGAATTAACAACTGCTGATGCTAATATTATTCAGTCAGTAACCAGTGTAAAAACCAAAGTTCTCGATATAAAACCACAAAAAATACAAAATGACTATGAAATCGTCATAAGCAGCCCTGAAGATCAAGCCACTATTAGGGACAATACAGGATCTGTTTATATCAGCGCGAATATCAAGCCAATCTTTAAAATAGGACTTAAAATTCAATTATTGTTAGATGATAAACCCTATGGTCAACCCCAACCGCTTGCTGTATTTTCTTTAAAAAATATTGATAGAGGTGAACATACACTCAAAATGTTACTAATGAATGAAACAGGCAAGATAATTGCATCATCTAAACCAGTAACATTTTATATGCACCGGGCTTCAGTTAATTAAATTAGATGTCTGACTTACAAAGTTATGTTATTAAAGGGCTAAACAGACTCTGGTCTGTATAGAAACGCAAATAATATCTGCGCATAAAACCTTTGTATAATCAACAAAACTAAATTGCACTTATTTGGTGCACTTAATTTATCTGTCAGAGAATTACTATGTATAATCGTAGCCACATACAAGAACAACGTTTAAGTTATCAAAAATCACTGGCTAACCAATTAGTTACTGCTGTTATTATACTTAACGACTCGCTCGAAATTGTCTATTTGAATCCGGCAGCAGAAGCGTTATTTAACAAAAGTATTTATCGTCTGTACGGCACTGCGTCAGATAAAATATTTGCTGATACCAGTATAAACAAGTTGCGCCTAGAACAACTCCTTGAAACCGGTCAAGAATTTACCGACAGTGACATTATTATTGAATTAAACGAGCATCATCGTTTTACTGCTGAAATCACTGCATCATCAGTAGAGATAAGTAAATTGCCTCATGTATTATTAGAGGTAAAGCAGATAGACAAACAGAAAGAAATTAGCTTAGAAGTTTTCCAACACCAGCAGTGGCTTGCTGCACGAGATCTTATCAAAGGTCTTGCTCATGAGATAAAAAACCCCTTAGGTGGCCTTCGAGGTGCCGCACAACTTCTCAGTAGAGAGGTTAGTGCAGATCAACAAGAATACACAAGTATGATAATAGAGCAATCCGATAGGTTAACTAACTTAGTTGACAGGTTGCTGGGGCCTAATCAACTCCCTCAATTTAAAGAACATAATATTCACAGTGTGCTGGAAAAAGTGTGTCAATTAGTCAGTTACTCGACTGATCAGAGAATTACTATTTTAAAAGATTATGATCCATCCTTGCCCAATATTGAGTGTGACCAAGAAAAACTGCAACAGGCAGTGCTTAATATCGTTAATAATGCCATTCAAGTGATCACTAATAAAAACAGCATTACCCTGCGCACTAGGATTGCAAGTAATAAAACCATTTACGGCAAACGAGTTAAATTAGCCATTAAAATTAGCATCATTGATGATGGCCCTGGTATTCCTGCTGAAATCCAAGATACACTTTTTTATCCTATGGTATCAGGCCGCTCGGGGGGAACTGGCTTGGGTTTATCAATTTCACAAACGCTAGTCAATCAACATCAAGGAAAGTTATCATGCCATAGCCGGCCCGGGCATACGGAATTTACAATTTTATTACCCTTATCACTACAACCTACACACCCTGCCCAGATGGCACAAGAGAGTATAATATGATCACCGAACAAGTATGGATAGTGGATGACGACAGTTCGATTAGGTGGGTGCTTGAAAAAGCTTTTGCTAATTCAAATATAAGTTGTGCTGCCTTTGAAAGCGCTGAAAATTTACTTGTTGCTCTAGAGCATGGGCAACCCGAAATCATTATTTCTGATATTCGCATGCCAAACATTGATGGCATGGAATTACTCAAAAGACTCAATAAAGATCACAGTCATATTCCGGTAATCATTATGACTGCCCATTCTGATTTAGACAGTGCTGTTAATGCTTATCAAGGAGGGGCTTTTGAGTACCTTCCTAAGCCTTTTGATATTGATGAGGCCGTTAATCTGAGTAAGCGAGCGCTCATTCATGCCCGCGAACATAATGAAAACAATAAACAAAAAGAGGCTCCTCTTAGTGTCGGCTTAATTGGAGAAGCACCCGCTATGCAGGAAGTTTTTCGTGCGATTGGTCGGTTGTCTCGCTCTAGTATCAGTGTACTTATTAACGGTGAATCAGGCACAGGTAAGGAATTAGTTGCACAAGCACTGCACTCTCATAGTCCCCGCGTTAATGCACCGTTTATTCCCTTGAATATGGCAGCAATTCCCAAAGATCTCATAGAGTCAGAATTATTTGGTCATGAAAAAGGCGCTTTTACTGGGGCTAATTCAGTTAGACAAGGGCGATTTGAACAGGCACATAGCGGTACTTTATTTCTTGACGAAATAGGTGATATGCCCCTCGATATTCAAACACGATTGTTACGTGTGCTGTCTGATGGACAATTTTATCGTGTTGGTGGTCACCTCCCTGTACAAGTTGATGTGCGAATTATCGCTGCAACGCATCAAAACTTAGAAGAACGCGTTAACAAAGGTGAATTTAGAGAAGACTTATTTCATCGCTTAAATGTAATTAGAATACATTTACCAAGTCTAAGAGAGAGAAAAGAAGACATAACACAACTATGCCAACATTTTTTAACGCAAGCAGCAAATGAACTGAGTGTAGAAGTCAAAACATTAAGTAAAAAAGCGAGTGACGTACTAAAAAGTTGTCGTTGGCCGGGTAACGTTAGACAACTCGAAAATATTTGTCGATTTTTAACCGTGATGGCGAGTGGGCAAGAGGTACTTATTGAAGATCTCCCCAATGAGTTAACTGAAAAAAGTGTTCCATTAAAACATGAATCTAACGACTGGCAAGATATGCTAAGTAATTGGATGGATCAAGAACTGGCTCAGGGTAAAGAGGCTATATTGGATTATGCACAAATTGAATTTGAAAAAATAATGCTAAAACGAGCATTAATTCATACTCAAGGTCATAAACAAGATGCAGCTAAAAAGTTAGGCTGGGGACGAAATACGCTAACAAGAAAATTAAAGGACTTTGAGGAGTAGCGTTAACCTAAGCAATTAACATTTACTGTTGCAAGTTTTGTTTTCACATTGCTTGCAACTGTTGCATAATTTAATGTTAATAAAATGTGCCGCAATAATAAAACCTGCGCCGCCAACAATAAAAAATGGCTCGAGCTCTGTAGAAAAATCATGCTTAATCCAATAAATAATAACGCCTAGGTACAATAAATAAAAAGGATAAAGGCGTTTATGATAACGTTTAAAGCCTGAGTAAATTGCCAAGCTGCCAAAAATGGCAGTTAACAAAAGAAATATATGTTCCCAGGTGTGATCAGCCAAAAAGCTCAGACCTAGAAGTGGTAACAATGGCAATAAAATAGGTAATAGAATGCAATGTAATGCACATAATGAAGTTGCTGCGATACCTATTCTATCTAACATTATTTTTCCGAGAGTTTCTGTAATCTAAAGGTTAAATTAAAATAATATCTTTATGAGTTTAACTAACCATAAGGGTGATATATTATCACATTGCAAGCAACTTATCATTGCTTAATTACCCACATTTTTTACTGAATTTACCTAAATAAAATAACATTACTTTTGAATTACGCTTTATGATTTACAATAAAATAACTGGATAAAAATTGTTTTAAATGGACAGAAAAATCCTCATTTTCATTGTCGCCAATTAACTGGGCAAGCTCAACGCCAATCGGTGTAAATTTATAAAACTGTAAACAAACATTGTTTTTTTTGGCTGATAGCTTTAATGGAGTGCCATTATAATCAAAATGTAATATATCACCCTTCTTTAGTAAGCTAGATTCACTCTCTTGTATATAAATTAAATGCCCCTCCGACAAGGTGAGTAAATCCGCATGATTCAGACCATAATGACTTAAATTACAGTATTGATGACGAGACTTGGAAAACAAATTTACCAAACCAGGTTTTTGGTAAGTACCCGTTAGTAGGCGTATATTGTTTTTGTTAGGATCTTTTATTGCTAAAGAGCAAGCTTTAGCCAACAGTTTGGCATCGTGGATGCTCATGTCTCGAAAAACTTTCAAAGTCTTGAAAGAAAAACTGCCTGGCTCAGTTAACTCAGCAGCTAGAATTTTAGCCCACAAGTCTTGCATTGATACATTGCATATTTCTTCTGATAAGGAAATAAACCTTGCTAACCAATCGAAATCTAATCGGTGCTCTATTTCAAAGTCTGCACAATATAACGAAGTTTTTTGTATAATATTTTCAATATTTTGCTGTTTTCGTAATTGACTTAACCTCAACCTTTTGGACGTTCTATCTTCTATAGGCATTTGTTTACTTTCTGACAAAAGCGCGCCATCGACAGCAAGTTTCTTTGCAAGTTTAAAGAACTGCTGAGAGACTTTAGTCGCAGTTGTTTCCGAGCGAGGATCATCCTGCTGAGTTAGCTCAAGATTATTTGTTTTATTTTGCTCATTTTCAATTACTACTACCTCTGCTTTTTCTTTATCCATATTTCAAATTCCTCGCGGTAAATTAAGCAGATAAAACATCCTAATTAAATAATAAACAACCCATAAGAATAAACAACTATAGTCTCTTATTTATTCATATTTTAGAGTTTTAGTTAGTACGTGCAAAGCTTAACTGAACGAACGTGGCTAGAGTTACATACACTTTGTACAAAGTTAATGACTTAAAGTATGTTTTTTTTTGGGGTATTTGGCTTTAATTACATACTGTATTAATTAAATACTGCATTAATTAAATAAACGTATAAGTTAAGGCATGTTTAAACATATCAATCACCCAAAGCTTATTGACTTTTTACATTGTAATTATCTACATAACTAATAACCACATGGTAAAAACTTTTCATTAAAAAACCTTATCAACTGACACAAAAACATACACTAAAAAAACACTATGCTCACATGATATTTTAGTCACTGATTACTGTTTGCTAGGTAATGAACAGGTCAAGCGTCATGACAAAATGGTTGAATGACTATTGCTCTAAAAAAAACTTATTATCTTTTACTCAATCTCAGCACAGCGCTAATATTTTATTCTAAAATAAAATAACAAAATAAATAAAATATTAGTAAAGCGCTTTTAAAATAGTTTGCAATAGTGTAAAAAAGTAATATCGACTATTATTAGTTGAGCTACAACAAAGATAAAACCAAGAAAACCTTTTCTATTTTAGCTTTTTTTAGACGTATGTCTTCGATTAGTTATGAGGGCAGTATGCAAGTATCAGAAAATTCAAACGACGATTTTTTATTTATCGATGATAGTGATGAAGACGAGATACTGCCGTTTGGTAATGATGATACTTGGCAAGTTTTAATTGTAGACGATGACCCAGAAATCCATTCCGTAACGCAATTAGCCTTATCTGACCTCATCGTGCTAGGTAGAAGGCTAGAATATCAGCATGCTTTCTCAGGACAAGAAGCATGTCAATTACTGCAAGAAAATAATGATATTGTCCTGGTATTACTTGATGTGGTCATGGAAACAGATGATGCGGGGTTAAATGTTGTAAAATATATCCGTGAAAATTTACTTAGAAAAGATATCCGTATTGTACTTCGTACTGGCCAGCCTGGTTATGCTCCAGAAGAGAGCGTTATTAAAGAATATGATATTAATGACTACAAAACAAAAACTGAATTAACACGCCGTAAGCTAGTCACTACAGTATTTGCCGCTATTCGTTCTTTTCAACAAATATCAACAGTCAATGAGAATCGCTTAGGTCTAGAGCGAATTGTGTCAGGCTCCTCAGAGCTCTCTTCTCAACATTCTTTAGCCAATTTTAGCCAAACAGTTCTAGCTCAACTTAAAGTGTTAATTAGCGAAGATATCTCAGCAGTTTTTTGTGCTCGCGGACAAGGTATTTTAGATAATATTGATGATCTAAGTTTCTATGTAATCGCACAAACAGGTTTTAAAAACAGTATAGTTAATCAAAAGCTAGATAATTTAGGTGATAATCAGGCAAGCATTCAAGTCAAAGCTTGTTTCTTACAACAAGCCCATCAATACAATGCTAACACCCTGAACTTATATATCGCTAAAGGTAACCATAAAGCCGTTATTCATATCGTTTTACCCACACCACTTAGTGAAACACAAACCCAGCTCTTAAATGTCTTTTTAACGGGCGTCGCTGTAGGTTATGAAAATGTACATTTATTTCAAAAACTCAACAACGCCGCTTACAAAGACTGGTTAACTAATCTACCGAATCGTTTAGATTTTGTTCGCCTACTTGACCGCTTTACTCAGAGTCACGAGCAAAATTTAGTCGCTGCACTTATTGATATTAATCACTTTAGCGATATTAATAATGCCTTAGGTCAAGATGTTGGTAACAAATTACTTTATGCTGTGGGCGAACGAATACAAACGATTGAAGGCAATTGTCAATTTGCTAGGATTGGTGCTGATATTTTTGGCGTTATTGGCCCAACTAATTACTTAACACCTGACAGATTAATTGATTTGTTTAATCAACCTTTTGAAGCGGGTGAACAACACTTACCGATTAATGCCTGTTTTGGCCTTTGCACTAAAGAGCATGCGCAAAGTAGTGGTGTTCAAGTATTAAATCAAATTAACATAGCGCTAAACATAGCTAAAAAGAAAAGAATTGAACACTTTGCCTATTATCATAGCGATATTGAAGACAAAATGCAGTGGCGTTTAAGCATGATCCGTCAGTTGCGTAACGACTTCGCTAACGGTTGTCTGGATCTCTGGTATCAGCCACAGTTGTCCTTGAGCAGCAACAAGGTTATTGGTGCAGAGGCCTTACTAAGATGGAGAACAGCAGACGGTAAATTTATATCTCCTTCGGTATTTATACCTCTTGCTGAATATTCAGGTTTAATTCTTGAAATTGGTGATTGGGTTATTAACCAAGCATGTAAACAGTTAAAAGCTATTGAGAATGATTTCCCTAATATCAGTATTTCGGTCAATGTATCTATTCCTCAATTTAGACAAAATAGTTTTGTTGAAGGGGTGATTGCAACAATGACTAAGCATCAAATTAAACCCAATAAACTTGAATTTGAACTCACTGAAAATATTCTAATGGATGAACCCCAAGTGATTATTGATGCCCTAACCAAGCTAAAATCACAAGGTATAAGTATTGCCCTAGATGATTTTGGTACTGGCTTTTCATCCCTCAGTTATTTGCAAAAATTACCACTAGACAGGCTTAAAGTTGATCGTGCATTTGTCACTGGTATTGAAAAAGAAGATCAATCAGTTATCGCTGAGACAATTATTGATTTGGCCAAAAAAATGCAACTCAAAGTTATTGCTGAAGGCATAGAGTGCATTGAACAACAAGATAGGCTAGTCAAGTTGGGCTGTGATGAAGTACAAGGATTTTTATACGCAAGACCAATGCCTGCCGACGACTTTATTCAGTTCCTCAATAAACAAGGTTAATTGTTATTACCCTAATTTTTATGAAACATTGGCTTTCACTTATCAATAAACCTAGCACTAGTTGCTAGGTTTTTTTTTGCTTACACTAGCCCCTCTTACAAAATACAAACACACATTTAAAACGAGTGTTTAAATTAATTGCTTTTAATTTTGTTTCAAGGCACACTCAGTCAGCTATTATTAGTTATCTATGTTTTTTAGTAATGAAATTGCAAACGACGTAGAATAATCATCAAAACATCAACACCACATTTAGGTGAAGGAGACACAGTATGATATATCAAGGCAAAAGCCTTTCAGCAGAATTGCTAGAAGATGGAATTGTAGAGTTCAAATTTGACGCTCAAGGATCTGTAAACAAGTTTGATCAAGCGACATTTGAAGAATATAAATCCATTGTAGAGGCAATTAATAACTGCTCTGACGCTAAGGCAGTAATGGTTACATCAGCCAAATCAACATTTATCGTGGGCGCTGATATTACTGAATTCTTAACGTCCTTTAGTCAACCAGAAGAAACATTAACTGAGTGGGCAAAAAGTGCTTCTGACGTTTTTGACTCATTTGAAGATATTCAATTACCAACCATTGCAGCAATTAATGGTATTGCCTTAGGTGGCGGCTGTGAAATGACCATGGCTTGTGACTACCGAATAGCAGATACCAATGCTAGCATTGGTCTTCCTGAAGTTAAATTAGGCTTGATGCCTGGTTTTGGCGGTACAGTAAGATTGCCGCGTATTATTGGCTTTGACAATGCAGCTACTTGGATGTCTACTGGTAAAACATTTAAGCCAGATGCGGCACTAGCACAAGGCCTTTTAGATGCTGTTGTAGAACCTGAAAATCTTCGTACTGCTGCAATAAATATGCTTAAGCTAGCCATTGAAGGTAAGCTAGACTGGCGTGCTAAGCGACAACCTAAACTAGCACCATTAAAACTCTCAAAAACTGAATTAATCATGTCTTCTAATACGTGTAAAGGCATGATAGCAGCTAAAGCTGGTAAACATTACCCAGCACCTATGGTAATGATCAACACATTAATTGCCAGCGCAAACTTAGATCGCACAGGCGCCATGGCTGCTGAAAATCAAGGGTTTGCTAAACTAGCTAAAACCGATGCAGCGACGGCACAAATTGGTTTATTTATGGCTGACCAAGTCATTAAAAGTAAAGCTAAAAAAGCCAGTAAACTAGCAACTAACTTAGTCAACAAAGCGGCGGTATTAGGTGCTGGTATTATGGGTGGTGGTATTGCCTACCAATCAGCATACAAAGGCACACCGATCATTATGAAAGATATTAATGATGATGCGCTAACTTTAGGACTTAACACAGCAACGGCTATCTTAACCAAGCAAATTGAACGTGGCCGTATGAAGCCGAAAAAAATGGCTGATGTACTCAATAACATTACCCCATCGTTAAGTTACGATAGTGTTAAAGATGTCGATATTGTAGTTGAAGCGGTTGTAGAAAATCCAAAAGTTAAAGGAATGGTATTAGCTGAAGTTGAAGACATAATAAGTGATGAGGCCATCCTTACCTCAAACACCTCCACTATATCCATTGATTTACTTGCAAAGAGTGTTAAACGCCCTGAAAAATTCTGTGGTATGCACTTTTTCAACCCAGTAAACAAAATGCCCTTAGTTGAAGTGATTCGTGGTAAAGATACCTCTGATGAAACCGTTGCCTCAGTGGTTGCATATGCCGCAAAAATGGGTAAATCACCTATTGTAGTGAATGACTGCCCTGGCTTTTATGTTAACCGCGTATTATTTCCGTATTTTGCAGGCTTCAGTCAATTAGTGCTTGAAGGCGCCGATTTTGCTGCCATTGATAAAGTCATGGAAAAACAATTCGGTTGGCCGATGGGCCCTGCTTACCTGCTTGATGTGGTGGGTGTTGACACTGCAGACCATTGTACTGGTGTTATGTCTGCGGGCTTCCCTACCCGAATGAGTAAAATTGACAACGACCCTGTTAGTACCCTTTACAAAAACGATCGGTTTGGTCAAAAAAATGGCAAAGGCTTTTATGATCACATAAAAGACAAGCGTGGTCGTCCAACCAAAGTAGCTGCCACTGCTGCTTATGAACTCCTTAGTGAACACAGTGCTGAAAAACAAGATTTTAGCAGTGAGGAAATTATTGCACGATTAATGATACCTATGGTCAATGAGGTAATTCGTTGCTTAGAAGAAGGTGTTGTAGATACCGCTGCTGAAGCAGATATGGGGTTAATTTATGGTATTGGCTTCCCACCGTTCAGAGGCGGGGCTATTCGCTATTTAGAAACAATTGGCTTGAATACGTTTATTGAAATGGCTGATAAATACGCCCACTTAGGTGAAATTTATCAGGTCACTGCTGGCCTTAGAGAGATGGCCCAATCAGGTAAATCTTATTTCACCACTGACGTAAAAACAGCTTAAGCCGAGGAGAATAACATGAACGAAGTTGTAATTGTAGACTGCATAAGAACCCCTATGGGCCGCTCTAAAGCCGGTGTTTTTCGTAACGTACGAGCCGAGGCTTTATCTGCACACTTAATGAAGCAAATACTGGTAAGAAATCCGTCCCTAGACCCTGAAGACATAGAAGATGTTATTTGGGGCTGTGTTAAACAAACTAAAGAACAAGGCTTTAACATTGCTCGTAACGCTTCTTTATTAGCTGGATTACCAAAATCAATCGGTGGTGTCACTGTAAATAGGCTTTGCGGATCTTCGATGGAAGCTCTGCATCAAGCAAGTACTAGTATCATGACTGGTCAAGGTGATGTTTTTCTTATCGGTGGTGTTGAGCATATGGGTCATGTACCTATGATGTATGATGTCGATTTTGACCCTGCACTTAATAAAAATATAGCATTAGCTTCTGGTAACATGGGCTTAACAGCTGAGCTCTTAGGCAAACAACATGGTATCTCACGTGAAATGCAAGATGCTTTTGGTGCGCGCTCGCATCAAAAAGCTCATGAAGCACAACTAGCTGGCCGTTGGGATAATGAAATTGTTCCTACACAAGGGCATGATGCAACTGGCGCATTAACCTTGGTTGAGCACGACGAAGTTATTCGACCTGAAACTACGGCTGAAAGCCTCTCCACCCTGAGACCTGTCTTTGATCCGGCTAACGGAACAGTTACCGCCGGTACCTCATCAGCTCTATCAGATGGCGCTTCAGCTATGCTTGTTATGTCAGCTGAAAAAGCTAAACAACTTGGCTTAACGCCACGTGTTAAAATTAGAGGTATGGGTGTTGCTGGTTGTGATCCAGCAACTATGGGTTATGGCCCTGTTCCGGCTTCAAATAAGGCATTAAAACGTGCAGGCTTAACTATGGCTGACATTGAGCTATTTGAGTTTAACGAAGCATTTGCAGCACAAGCGTTATCATGTGTTAGAGCTTTAAACGTTGAAGATAGAATGGATCAAATCAACTTGAATGGTGGGGCTATAGCTCTCGGACACCCACTAGGTTGTTCAGGTTCTCGAATTTCAGGGACGCTTATTAACCTTATGGAAGGCCAAGATGTTAATATAGGTTTAGCGACTATGTGTGTGGGACTAGGTCAAGGTATTGCAACCATATTTGAACGTGTATAACGAGCATTAACATAAAAAACCCAGCAGTCGCTGGGTTTTTTTTAACTTGTAAATCAACTAAATTACCATCGTTATCGCCATCGTTAACTAAGCAAAAACACCTTGAAGTGGCGGTACTACCTGCTTCTTACGGCTTAATACTCCGTCTAACCAAGCCTTGCCATCAACAGGTGCTACGCCAAAGGCTTGTTCAGCTAGCGTCTCACTATCACTGGCAACTAAAAGCTCTGAGCCTTCTTTCATAATATCAGTTAACAGTAAAAATACACTATGACGTTCACCTTCGGCTTTCAGCTTAGCAATATCGGCATACAGGTCACTTTTTATGTCGTCAAATACTGATAAATCGATGACTTCAAGCTGGCCAATACCAACTTTGTTGCCGTTCATGTTAAAGTCTTTAAAATCGCGTTTTACTAAATCTCGAATCGGTGTACCTTCAACGGCAGATTTAACTTTAAACATCTCCATACCGAGAGCTTTATAATCTTCTATACCAGCAATTTCTGCGAGTACTTCAACACACTTTTTATCTGCTGTAGTACAGGTAGGCGATTTAAAAATGACCGTATCACTCAAAATAGCACACATCATGGCACCAGCAATATTTTTAGGGATTTCAACACCATAAAAGTCATACATCATTTTAATGATGGTATTTGTACAACCAACAGGTCTCACCCATATTTCAAGTGGCGTTGAAGTTGTTAAATCACCCAATTTATGGTGATCAATAATACCTAGAATGGTTGCTTCATCTATATCATCTGGGGCTAATTCAATATCACTATGATCAACAATATATACCCCTTCTCCTGCATAGCTAGTTTTGAGCTCTGGTTGCTCAAAACCGAATTTATCTAATATGAAGAGTGTTTCAGGTGTTAATTCACCTAAGCGAGCTGGAACAGTAGCTTCACCTAAAGTTGTCTTTAAGTACGATAATGCAATAGCTGAACAAATAGAGTCTGAATCAGGTATTTTGTGGCCTACAACATAATTTGGCATAAAAGTGCTCTCCTTTAATTTCCTTCTATTCTATCAAAGTTACTTACTCTTGGGTATATTCGAACCTATGCATTGTATTATATTGATATATTCCCGAGACAAAGATTTTGATCTAAGTGATAAGTGAAAAATTAAGTATGACCTTATAATAAATGCAGTTAAAAGCTTAGCACGGCAAATTAACAATCGGTGAAATCATGAGCAACGACAGAGGGCAGGACTGAACTAGGCGTTGCTGTGTTATTTTGATTCAAATAAAACACATAACAATTGTCAGTTACAACGTCTTTACCTTGAGGGTAAATAACAAAACCTCTACCTACAGTTCCGGGATAACCTCTGTTTCTAAACCAATTTTGGCCTCTTTGCGTTACACACCAAGTTGCAGATGAACTACTGCAACCGGTGCGACTGACCTGCTCAATACTGTCGAAATTGACAAGGTATCTAAAAGTATTATTCCAACGACCTTCTGGTAAATTGCCTCTAATTCTAATCACTTGCCCATCGTCTAAAGTAAAACGACTTCTATTACTATTTAACCTTTCTGGGTTTAATGAAATGTCTAACGCGACTAAAGTTTCTGCAGATTTAATAGCGCCTTTCATCGTTAGTAAGGTCTTTAATTGTGCATCATCAGTAATATCGATAAATTTTGGTGCCGCTACGGTTGCTAAAACACCTAATAAGACGATAACTAAAATAAGTTCAATTAAAGTAAAACCACGACAACGCATTTACAACACTAATCATTGATATTCTATGATTTAATATTAACAGAACACTAACTCACTTGCTATTTTGTAACACATGTATAAGCATCATGACTTTATCAAAAATTAAATTTTAGTTGATGATAACTGCATTTAACGTATTAAAAAATTGGTGGTTCACCGAGAGTGAGAAGTAAGTAATAACTCCCTCATGTACCATAGGTTAAATTCCAGCAAATTCTGTGACTTTTCATCTAATTTGCATTTCTATCAGATTTAAATTTTATTCCCCATTTATTGTGCTGTTTTACAATTGTTCTTCCCGTATTACTCCAGAGTGAATAGTTTTCAAAATACATATTCAGAAATTCAGCTAAAGATACAACTTTATTAATTTTTATACCTTTGGTTTCAATCTCGTTTATCCGTGTCTTGCCCCAAGTCGATGTAAGTTCTTTTTTACTGAAAGTTTTAGTCTCACTATGTATAATTAGATTATTCTTTTTAACCCTAACTTTGCATCTATAGCTAAATTCACCGTTAGCCTTTTTTCGTTTCTCAATTGTTATTGAAGCCATGAATCGTCCTACTAATTATGGGGCACATATGGGACACCATACATCGAAACTCAACGAAAGTGTAGGCGATTCAGAGCGATTAAGGACACCACTAAATGACTGACATTATTACCGAAACCCCAATAAAAACAAGCTCTGCGATAGATCACAGGCTTAGCGTAGCACCGATGCTGGATTGGACAGATAAACATTGTCGTTATTTCTATAGACTCCTTTCCAAACAAACTGTGCTTTACACTGAAATGGTAACAACAGGCGCTATTTTAAGAGGGCGTGGCGACTACCTTTCGTATAACGATGCAGAGCACCCACTGGTGTTACAGCTTGGTGGTAGTGATGTTATGGCAATGACTGAGTGTGCTAAAATAGCAGAACAATACGGTTATGATGAAATTAATATCAATGTAGGCTGCCCATCCGATAGAGTCCAAAATGGCCGTTTTGGTGCATGCTTGATGGCAGAACCCAATTTAGTGGCTGAATGTGTTAACCAAATGCAAGCTAAAACCTCTATACCTATTACTGTTAAGTCACGAATAGGTATTGATGATCAAGATTCTTATCAATTTCTTCACGATTTTATAGACACAGTATCTATGGCTGGTTGCCAGCACTTTATTATTCACGCCAGAAAAGCCTGGCTAACTGGTCTTAGCCCAAAACAAAATAGAGAAGTACCACCACTTGATTATGAACGAGTGTATAAAATAAAAAACCATTTTAAGTCTTTACAGATCTCAATTAACGGGGGTATCAAATCGTTTGATGAAGCGATTAACCACCTTCAGCATATTGATGGTGTAATGATAGGCCGTGAAATATATGGTAACCCTTACCTGCTTGCCACTGCTGATAATTTATTGTTTGCGAAACAAAATAATCCTATATCTAGAGAAGAATTAGTTGAATTGATGGTACCTTATATTAATGAGACGGTTGCTAATGGAGGTAGAGCTTGGCATATTCTCAGACACATGCTTGGGTTGTGTAATGGGCTCATTGGTGCACGTAAATATAGGCAACACCTAAGTGAGTTTTCATCAAGAAAAGAGGCAAATGCTAATGTACTAATTGATGCTTTTAATAAAGTCATCCTCGCATAACAAGTTAAGGCTAACTGATTCTGTCTATGCTTTATTAAACCCGCATGCTGCAAACATTATACTTCAATGGGTAATTTGACCTTTAATTAGTTGAATACACTAAATAATTGACTTTATTTTCGTAACAACCTGCCACCTTCATTACCCAATAACCATTACCCCATAAAAAACAACAGCTTATATTTATATATAAAAATGGCACAACCTTTGTAACATTAAATGCATCTAAAATGTAATTAAGAACGTATTAGTTACAAATTGTAAGTAATTGTGATGAACAAGGAAATGTAATGCTAGATTTAACAACCATATTTATATTAACGTTGATACCTGCCTCTGCCCTTATGGCACTGTCACTCATAGTGAGAGTGTTGGAATTAACAGAATAATATTTTTGACTTTAATAATAATTAACAAGACTTAGTCTGCCATAATTTAAAATTGTTCAGAATTACTCGTTGTTTCTGTTTTGCGTTGCAAATTTACCTCACCATTAATTAATCTCTGTGCTATCTACATGTATAAAATACCTAGCCAGTGCATTTTACGTAGCTAACTTTAGTTGCTATTCAGTTATCCGCAGTTATAAATACTAACAATCATCTACATAGTCCAAACATGTAACTTTATCGACAGAACTAGATAGCAAGCTATATGAGAGCTTATAAGTGCCCCTAAGTGCAAGTAAACTAATAAATAATGTTCACAGAAAAAAACAGAAAGTAAAAAGCTTGATTACGAGCAACACAGTTATTTATTCATAAAAAATTATCATATTTTGTCGCTCAATTAATTTTTTTACCAAAGGTTCTTAGATTGGCATGTTGTAGCATAGAACATAACAACATTAGTTTTGTTGTTTTTGGCATTGTCTACTAGAGTGCTTCACTAGCTAGTTTATGTGATAACGAGTTAGCCCAAAATATTATCTTTAATGGCTCTGAAACTATTCATATCTCGACTTACATACACTAAAGGGCACAGAGCCGTAATATCAGATATGGGTTTTTAAATGCCTAAGCACAAAGAGAAGTTTAGCAATGTCCTA
>JBELHN010000015.1:59248-82297 GCA_042091395.1 Colwellia sp. | reverse complement strand
ACAGTAAATTTTGTATCTGTATTCGCTAATGTGCTGACTAGGTCTGCTTTTGTAAGTGCTGCTTCTAATGTATCAAAATCATCACTACCTACAACAACATCAACGATGGTGTCAGTTGTGTCAGTCCTATCTGCCGGTGGCATTAGCACTGCATCGATGACATGTATTATGCCGTTAGATGCTTCAACATCTGGCATAGTAACTATTGAAGTATTGATGTATAAAGTGTCACTAAAATATGACAAGCCTACATTGTCCATATTTAGCATAGCAACAGGTGCATTGTCTTCTGAGCTAGCAATACCAATCGCAGCTTCAGCATTTACTTCACCGTCTAACACATGATAAGTGAGTATGTCTGCAAGGGTTTCGGGTTGAGCTAATAATTCAGCGATAGCTTCTTCACCGAGTAAATCAAAAGCAGCATCTGTAGGAGCAAACACTGTGTAAGTTACATCTGGGTCAGATAAAGCACCTACCAAGTCTGCGGCTTCTAACGCTGCGACTAAAGTGGTGAAATTGCCGTTAGCAATGGCAACATCAACTATGGTGTTTGATGGTTCGACAGGGTTAATAGGGTCGATAATTACAGGGTCGTTATCGTCATTACAACCCTGTAATAAAAATACGCTGAGTGCTGTTGCACTTATTATCTTTGAATATTTCAATTTTAAATCCTCGCTTTGTGAATGACATCAAAACTTACGCCGCTAAATCATTCACGGATCAAACTTTTTTTAACAATTAATTTTTTCAATTTTTAGTGATCCTTGCTTAAGTCATGGCGTAATATAAAAGTTAATTCTTTTATAATTTTTGGACAGTTATTAATGAACTATCTTGTAACCGGCGGTACAGGAATGATTGGAAAGGCTTTGGTTAAGTCATTAAATACTATAGAAAATAACATCTCAATAGTCACTCGTAACAAGATTAATACAATAAAAAATTCACAAACATCTAACGCTAAATTTATTAACAAAATTACACAATCTGATGTAGACACTGCCGATGTAATTATAAACCTTGCAGGTGAGCCTATAGCCAGTAAACGTTGGACCAAAGAGCAAAAAAATACAATCTGTCAAAGTCGATGGCAGTTAACTGAGCAAATTTCGACTCTTATCAAACAATCTAAAACCCCCCCATCACTTTTTATTTCCGGCAGTGCGATTGGTATTTATGGTAGGCAAAATAGCACAATGATTGACGAAGATTTTATCGAATACCATGAAGAATTTACTCATCATTTATGCGCAACTTGGGAATCCCTAGCTTTATCCGCTCAATCTGAACACACCCGGGTTGTAACCCTCAGAACAGGGATTGTTTTAGGAGCCAGTGGTGGCGCACTTAAACAAATGTTGTTGCCATTCAAACTGGGGCTTGGCGGAAAAATGGGTACAGGTAAACAAATAATGTCTTGGATTCATATTGAGGACATGGTCTCTGCTATTATTCACATTCAGCACAATGTTGAACTCATTGGCCCAGTTAACATGACGGCAAATAATGCCGTAACAAATGAGGAATTCAGCCAAACATTTGCGCAAATACTGGGTAGACCTTGTTTATTTTCAACGCCCTCGATAATGGTCAAGTGTTTATTCGGTGAAATGTCAGATGTTTTATTGTATGGGCAAAATGTCAAACCGAGTAAATTATTAACCAGTGGCTTTGTATTCAAATACCCTGATTTACGTATAGCATTAGACGACTTGTTTACCCATTAAAAGTTAGTTAAAAAACTAAATTTGTTTATGCCTAGAGCGGAGTGCGTTAAATAATCAAGATTAAAACTACCTCATTGACATTTATTTTGGCCCACGCTCTTATCGAAGAAAAGTGTTACTTCGGCAACTTTTACTCCAAATTTACTCATTGATGTTTTGTTCATGACCCGTGATTTATCGAGTTGAAACATCCAATCATCCATAGATACTTGATAATTATCTTCGCCCACCTGCAGATCTAGCTCATATTGAAATTGAAAGGCAAAACCCTGATGTTTACCGATGGCAATACCTATAACATCTTCCGCTGTGCCCTGATAACTGCCGTCTTGTTGTTTCAATAATTGCCAGTTTCGATAACTAATTTCACCATCATCGAAATAAAACTTTTCGGCTAACACACCTTTATTGCCTTGCCATGAGCCATTAATCTCAACGCAAAATCGGCGATTAACTTTAGCTGAGTAGTCTTGAACGATCCCCCAAGCCAAAACATTGCCAGTAAAATATTGCTTAATATCAAACTTCTCATCTGATTGAGAATATTCATCTATTGCTGTAGAGCAGCTGCTCAAAATAATAATGACAAACACTAATAATATATTTTTAATAAATTTTTGCATTAGTCGGATTCCCTAGACACTTTGCTCAACAATTCATTACGTAGGCTGGGTTGACTTGTTTTTTCTGATAACCAAATCGCTAAAAACATCTCGCCAAATTTCGCATCATCAATAATGCCAAGGTACTGTTTATTAAAATAAAAGACACTTCTATCTTGCTCAATTAATATGGATAGATTGTCACCTTCCTGGATATCTGGCCACATACCTTTTAACATAGGTAAATATACTTGGTATTTGTCTTCAGGGATATCCAAATGTTGCCATTGTTCAACGGTTCTTTTGATTAAATCCTCACTTTCTATACCTGTTAAATAGTTTATATCAAACAACAAATTATCATTACCACCTCGTAATGGATATTCTCCTGAAGTTGTATAAAGTTGGCTAGTATAAATATCCCAAAACAATACTGTAAAAGTGGTTTGACCTATGGGTATAAAGTTTTTTTCATCGAGAGAGTCGCTTATGGTTTCTGATGCAGACGGAAAAGAATGGTTAGCATAAACAGAACTTGAAACAAGTATCAGCAGTAGCACCGCAAACAAACTGTACAGAATAAAAGCAGGGAAAGAATTCGGTATAAATTTAAACATGGCTTACCTCTTTATTAACAAGTGTATCTTTTAACGCATAAAAACAGATGAACATAACAGCCCAAATAAAACTCAAAATTAAATAAGTCATCGAAATAGGCAAAGTAAAGTCTACTGCATTAAGCTTGTAACCTGCTATGTAACTTAATGGGGCTAATAAGCCACCGACAAGGAGCTGCAGAGCCTTGTGACGCGATAAAAAGTTTAAGCTATGACATATTGTCGCGGCAAAACAAGCCCATAAGGTAATTAACCATAGTGGTATATGAGTATTATTTTCAAATACAAATACAGTAAAATATTGAAGCAATGAATCTACCAAAACTCCTAGCAGGGTAATTATCAATACCAAGCGTAATTCATGATTTTTACGTCCGTAAAAATAAAGATGAATTAATAATAAACTCAGGCTTATTGGAATAAATGCATTTCCCCAATACACTAAGCCGAACCAAGATACATTAAAACCTATCAAGTTAATCAAAACGAAATTACCTTTCGCGCATTAAAGTTTGTTGATAATACGTTAGTAACTATTTTTTAGATTCATTAGTAATATGAATTAGAGGTTCCTCATTTTTTGCTTGACGAATAGTTAACATTAGAAATTGTTGGACTAGTACACAGCCTGTAAAAGTTAATTATTCACCTCACAGGTCTTAACCATTAGCAAGGTAGTTTAATGACAACTGATGAACCTAGCCAATGAGGTTACTAAAAATGAAAGTACTCAATTAGGTTTCAGGTTTAATGTATCAACACACGAATGCTGTAATGATAATTAATAGGCTTGAATAATGAGGATTAAACAATGAAATGTAAATAACGGGGTTGAAATACACCAACCCCGCCTAATATAACTAAATCAAAATAATGTTATTTATACTTTAGCTAGCCGATTTGTCTTTTATAGTAAAACCTGATTCCATTTTAATAATTTTAGGCTTTGTTAAGCCTTTCAATGCTGTTTTTAAATTAACTTTTTCCACTTGTTGCGTTAAGTAAGTTTTATAGTAATAAGTAGGTTCTTTGGTATCAACAACCGATGTCCAAACGGTATAATCAGTAAAAATATTACCATCAATTTCTTCACGAACTGAACCTTTAGGAATATCAAAGTGATTCAGTATGTGAAAAGCATTAAACACGGTATCAGCAGCACTTTCAGTTGGTAAGGCACTATTGGCAAAAGCCGCAGCTCTAACAAAACGTGATGGTGAAGAATGATCGCCTGGCAAACCAAATAAACCTGTCCCTTCGCCAACAGGGCTCAATGTTTGACGGCCTAACATTTGTTCACCTCTATTTTCTGACGTTAATCCTACATAATTGTTTAAATTGGTTAAATGCCAATCGTAAGTAGGGTTATTGGTCACTGTGTTGACGGTATTATCAAAAATTTTCAGGCCATCTTTAGTCATTTCAATTACTGCCGAGTCACCAGATTTATCCGTTAGTGCGTAATGAAATGGCGCAAAGCTGTTAATTTCTTTAATCCATGTACCAACAATAACAAGGTCGGCAATATTTTTTTTGACTTCAGCAACGCTACTAAATTGGCTTAATATATAATTGCCTAGCTCTTCACTAGAAATAGCTTTTTTTTGATTCTTACCAGTAAGTTTTTCATATTCAGCTAGGTGATTAAAATAAAAAGCGCCAAAATATAAACCTTTTTCATTAACACCATCAACAACAATAGGTTTACCTAAGGCATTAGCACCGGCAAAGCCATATTTAGCAATATAACTACCGCCAGCGTTTTTTTCATCCATTATAAGCTTAGTTATTTTAGTTCCTGCAGGCACCACTAAAATATTTGATTGAACATCAAAACTAAACTCCATAGTTCTTGCAGGTACAACTGTGCCATCTTTGGCATGCAAAATAATACCGGTACACGCTAACGAAGATGCCTGCATTATCATAGCAACTGAAAATGTTACAAGTATTAACAATGTTTTATTCATTTTTTTCTCCTTGAAAAAGTAATAATTTAGTGGATGGGTAACAATTGTAAAAGTGAAGTATGGCAGACCTTTACATAAATCCAGCACGTACAATAAAAATTTTAATACAGTCATGTGCCACGTAATCAATATATCATTAACGAATCAAAATTTTCTAGCAAATAAACAATTAGCGCACGATTAAATATACATTTACGCTTTAAAACTTGCCCAACTCATATAGATGAGCTTATTAACTACAAATTACTTGAATGAAGGAATCAGTTTTATTAAAGAAGGGAAATGTTTACCACTAATACGTGGAGGTAAACCAAGGAATAAGTCGTGTATTGAGTGAATATTTTTCTAAGCAGAAATTAACTCAACGTTAACTGCTTTGATAGGCACAGAAAATAGTGTGTTTCGAAGTTTGAAATAAGCAAAAATTATTGTAATTAAATCGTCATCAACAGTGGTTGTTGTCAATGACGTTATCACTAAAATTAGCTTTAAGCCGCTTTTGTAGCCGCCTCTTGACTGGCAAGATACTCATCTAACGAACCATCAAAATTAACCAAAGCCTTGTCTTTAATGTCAATAATACGAGTCGCTAGCGATGATACAAACTCACGATCATGACTAACAAAAATCAAAGTACCTTCAAAGGCTTTGAGTGCATTATTTAGCGCATCAATTGCTTCAATATCCATGTGATTTGTTGGTTCATCCATTATCAGCACATTAATATCCGCCATCATTAACTTGCCAAATAATAAACGGTTTTTTTCCCCACCTGAACAATTTCGTGCTTTTTTATGCGCATCATCATCTGTAAATAACATACGACCTAACATACCACGCACACTTAAGTCATTATGACATGGTCTGCGCCACTGCGACATCCAATCCATTAAATTCAAATCGTTGTCGAACAAAGCACCACTGTCTTGGGGGCAATAGCCTACTGCAGCATTTTCAGACCATTTTACAACCCCTTGTTCATGGCTCAGCTCACCAATCAAGCAACGCAAAAAAGTGGTTTTACCCACACCATTTTCACCAATGATAGCCAATTTGGCACCTGCTTCTAACAATAAATCACCTTGCTCAAAGAGTAATTCACCATCAAAGCCATGACCAAGTCCTTCAAGTTCCAGTGCTTGTCGGTGCATTTTTTTACCTGGGGCAAAGGCGATTTTAGGGGTAATTCTACTCGACGCTTTAACATCATCGAGTTTAATTTTATCCATTTTTTTAGCACGAGAACTCGCCTGTTTAGCTTTTGATGCATTGGCACCAAATCGATTAACAAAATCTTGAAGTTCAGCAATCTCTTCAGCTTTCTTAGCATTGCCTGATAAAAGTTGCTCACGTAACAGTGATGATTGCGCTAAGAAAAACTCATAATTACCGGGGTAAATACGCAATTCGCCATAATCAATATCAGCCATATGTGTGCAAACAGCATTTAAAAAGTGTCGATCATGGGAAATAATGATCATAGTGCATTTACGTTTATTAAGTTCGCGCTCTAACCAACTAATGGTATGGATATCTAAGTTGTTAGTGGGCTCATCAAGTAAAAGAATGTCTGGGTTGGCAAATAAGGCCTGTGCTAGTAGCACACGTAATTTCCAACCTGGGGCAACTTGTTGCATTGAGCCAAAATGTAATGACTCTTCAATACCGGCTTCCAGTAATATTTCGCCAGCACGACTTTCCGCAGTATAACCATCCATTTCAGCAAATTCACTTTCCAATTCACCAGCACGCATACCATCCGCTTCAGTCATCTCGGCTTGAGAATATATAGCATCCCTTTCCTGTTTAACTTTCCATAACGCTATATCTCCCATAATTACCGCATCAATAACACTGTATTCTTCAAAAGCAAATTGATCCTGCCCCAAGGTACTTACCTTATTTCCAGGTGTTACAGATACATTGCCAGAGCTTGGGGCGAGCTCACCACTTAGGATTTTCATAAAAGTAGACTTGCCACAACCATTGGCTCCGATCAAACCATAGCGGTTACCGTTGCCAAATTTTGCAGAAATATTTTCAAATAACGGCTCAGCGCCAAACTGCATTGTGATGTTCGATGTAGTAATCAAAAGTTGTTCCTAAGTGTTACTGTAATGTGGGAATTTTAAAGGCGGATATTATACAGTAATCTGTTTATAAACCCCAGCTCAGCTTTAGTGAGCTGTTTGATGCTTAGGCGTTTAAGTTTAAATACTATATTTTTCATGATGATAACTTTAAAATAGGCGATAAAATTAAAGTGATATAATTTATCAACGTTAAAAATTACCCCTCACATAACAGCAAAACCAGTTAAGGCTTTAAGCAAAGGCCTTCGTATAGTTAATAATTAGCTACATAACACATTGAGCTATGGCACAGACATGACCAATTATTAGTTCTCAAATGAAGCAATACTGTTATTACTGTTGTTTATCGATTGTATCTAACCATTAAGCTTATTTACGTATGATAAAATGACTATTTTTGTTAGATTTTTGAAGATACTTTCTACAAGATAAATACCTGTAGGTTTTACTATAAACATAAACTTTTAGAGTTATTTGATGAGCAATTTAATAAAAGCAATAATAGTGAACAGCGTTATTTTTTGTTATTGGGTATCAATGGCGACAGCAGCCAACACCCAACTAATTTATGCCGGTAAATTACTTAGTGTTGCTGGTGAGCCCCCCCTTTCTCAACAAACCATTGTCGTCAAGAATGATTTAATTACTGCTATTGTTCCAGGGTTTATCGATATTAATGAGTTTGATAACAACGCTGAATTAATTGATTTATCAAAATATTTTGTTATGTCAGGGTTGATGGATATGCATGTTCACCTACAGGGAGAGCTTGGCCCTAAAAATGATAGTGAAAAGTTAAAAATGTCGGATGCTGACGTTCTTATACGAAGTGCTTATTTTGCAAAAAAAACCTTATTAGCTGGTTTCACTACTGTAAGAGATCTAGGTGGTAGCCCTGAACAAAGCTTTGCATTACGAGATGGTATTGCTAATGGCTTCATTCAGGGCCCCAGAATTATCGCCGCAGGTAGTAACGTTAGTGTCACTGGGGGCCATGGTGATGTTGATGGCATGAGCCCAGATATGCTTGAAATGCACACAGCTAAAACGATTTGTGATGGTCCTTATGATTGTCGACGAGCAACACGCTTAGCTATAAAATACGGCGCTGACGTCATTAAAATAACGTCAACTGGCGGGGTGCTATCAGACACCAATACGGGAACTGGCCAACAAATGGCCAATGATGAATTAAAAGAAGTTATTAATGCGGCACATGCATTGGGAAGAAAGGTAGCCAGCCATGCTCATGCAGCTACTGGTATAAACGCTGCACTCAGAGCTGGCGTCGATAGTATTGAGCATGGTTCCTACGCTAACGATGAGAGTATAAAGCTATTTAAGCAAACAGGGGCTTACTTAGTCCCTACTTTAATGGCAGGCGATACTGTTGTTAATTTAGCTAAACAAAGTAACTTTATGTCTGCCGCGATCCGTGCCAAAGCAATTAGAGTCGGTGGCGACATGACCCAAAATTTTAAACGTGCATTTGAGTCAGGTGTAAAAATAGCCTACGGGACTGACAGCGGTGTATCAAAACATGGTAATAATGCGCGAGAAGCAATATTAATGTTTAATGCTGGTATGAGCCCACAACAAATATTAAAGTCTGCAACAGTCAATGCCGCTGATTTAATCGGTCAAAAAAATACTTTAGGGAGCATTGAGCAAGGGAAAATTGCTGACATCATTGCTATGAAAGCTAACCCACTAGATAATATCGAGGCATTACTTACTATCGATTTTGTAATGAAATCAGGTGATGTTGTAAAGTACACTGACAATCCTGGTATTTTATAATACTGTCTAAATACAGTAATTTTTTACTTGATTAATTGATGGCTAAAAACGACGCGAAGAGTCAACTAAAAATTAAGGGTAAGGTAATGATGAACAATGTATTTGCCCTGCCCTAATTACATCCAATTGCTAATAAAATTAAATACCTCATTGCGCAAGCAAGGAGTTGTATGATTGTTTATTAATTAACATGAATTGTGCACTACAACGCATCAGTATTCATCGGGTGTTAAATAAGCAATATCGTCTTCATCATCGGCATGAAAATCATAACCTCCCTCAAAATCACCGTGCAACTCATTAATCAGTGTAATTGGCAGTTCTAAAATTTCTTGCATATGAATTTCGACATCAACTTGTTGTTTGACAATACTTTTAAACTCAGTGAAAGCTAATAAACCAGCTTCTTGTAAATAGCTTTTAGTAGGTATTGATAGTTGTTGTGAAAATTGCTCAATCGCTGCATCTATTTTCTCGCACAGAGTATCTGCAGCTGTACTTGTTAATAATGTGTTGAATGTTTGGTAGTTAGTATTTGAAAAAACTTTTTTGTTTGAATTAATTAATTGCAAGGCTACCGCAGTATTTAAAAACTTCTGTAATTCATATAATAAAACACCCTCATCATGATCAACATAAACTGAGGTTGCACTATAACTAGCGGCTATATTTTTATAAACATCCACTAACTTAGCGCTTTTGTAGCCTTCTTTCATAAAGCTATTATGTAGTGAAAAAATATCACTTATATCATGCATACCTAATGCGTAACGGGAAATGGCAATACTATCAAAAAATGCAGGTGAGACCTTGTTCAGTTTATTATATTCACCCCAACCAGCCCGAAAGCAATAAACAATCCCTTGATTTTTTATGATTTGCTTTGCCTTATAAGCGTCATGTTCACACAAACTGAGTAAGCCTAAGTTAGTTATTCCAAGCACTATTTCACAGGCTTTTTTTATTTGGTCAGCATAGATAATAGACAAATGATCAGAGGCAATGCGCAATGACATATCAGTTAACTGTTGTCGAAAACTCTGTATTAGTGCTGCAGAAAATAGTCCTTCATATTCACCATCCTTAAGCATTAAAAGGAGAAACGGTTGGTTTCTTAACTTTGCGATTTTCATTAATGATCCTTACCTGTAATACCACATAAAAATAAACAGATGCAAATATTGGTTACAGGGGTGCAAACATATCATCAGTATCAATGGCGACCGCTGTTACTCTTTGCTTATTGGCGTTATTTTTAAGAATTTTTTCTATATTATCTAAACTGCCATTGGTACTCACGACCATGACTTCTCGATAAGCCTCTTCATCAAGCGATTTAATCTTCATTAACAGCTCTTCAATGCTTCCAGATGTTTGCTCTTCATCTTCTTCTATGTTTGAAAAATCTTGGCCAACAAAAGGTAATGATAAATAAAGTAAACCAAAGTCATCTTCAACAATGGCTTTTAATACTTCTAATTGTTTACTCTCATCTTCAGATGACAGAAAAATTTGAGATAATAGGCTATGTGCCTCGGTTTGAGCACAAAATACATGGTCTTCATCAATATTCTGCCAATAGGATGGTTCAACATTTAATAACTGTTTAATTGAATCAGCATCCATTAACCATGTAGCAATAGAGGGAATGGTAGCATCATGTTCTCTTACGATTTTAGCCACAGTTAGAATATCCATTTCGGTTAATACTGCAAGCATTTTTTCATCGCCCGCATCTGCGGCAATAGCCTCCAAAGAGGTGCCGGCGCGTCTGCCGCTTTGCTGTGCAATTTCAATAATATCGGTTGCTAACATTAATGCATTTTTTGTCACGTTCTTTCCTCATAAATTTGAATTAAATTGGGGTTGTTTAGATGAAATTCTCTACTACTATGTATCTGGCATAATTTGAGGTCTATTTTTTTCTATCATCTTAAAGACTGTTGAATTATTGACTCATCGTTATAAATTAATAATTTTCGTCAAAACCATTATCGTCATAATTATTGCTATGGTAATCCCCCCAAGCTGAATCCTCATCTTGATCATTACTTTCTAATTCTAAGGGTGTCGCATCATAACCTTGATAATAATAAATCAACAATACAGCTTTGTTTAGTGCCTGCTCTGCATCACCCATAATTGAAGTTACACATGCACGGGCATCACGATGAACACCAACAAAAGGCTTTACCGCAGACCAATCTGGCATAGTTGTTAAATCAAGTGCTGCAAGCCCCTTACAATCAATTCTCACTTTTTTGGTGATCGCCATAGCTAATTGATCAACCATGTCCGCAAACATTAATGGCAATTCTTTCAATTGCTCAAATAAATTGTCTAGGTAGACGGCTAATAAATCTGGGTTCTCAGGATCGTTTAAAGAAGACATGTTCTCAAAGTACATAGCGAAATCTTCCCTTAAATAATCAGGTATTGTGAGCTTAGTTTGCACAAAGTTATCCTAATTGCGTTTTAAAATATTGAATATGGTAAAGACTACTTATTTTCTGAATTTAGTGCTTGCGACCAAAATGAGTCAGCAACTTCGCGTGGGTCAGTAATCACGGTATAATTACTTTTCAGGTATATGGCCCGCTTTTTAGGATCAACAATGGCATCGTAAGCAGTTTTAATGAGCTGAAATTTTTCTTCATCATTATTATTTTTATCTGGATGGTATTTGTTTGCTAATTTTCTATACGCTTTTTTTATCTCTATCGTGCTTGCATCTCTTGCTAAACCGAGTTGTTCAAAATAATCCATGTTGTTATGACGACCTTATAAACATATTTTAAATAGTGTTAAATGTGATTCGCTTTTTAATGATTAGTTTAGAGCCTGTATATAAACAAAATATGACGCCTTTATATTGGGTGACATTAGCACTGCTTCATTTTAATCTAATAAAAACTATGTTGCTAACCTTTTTCAATCATTGCTCAAAGACAAACATCAAAAGACTTAATTGATCTAATGTAAAGGACTGAAACGTATAAGCTTAGCTAAATAATATCGAAAATAGGAACCTCAATGAAATACCTGAATATATTACTCATAACTGTGCTGGTTAGCGCTAATGTAATTGCTGACGATGGCCGAGGTGAAGCTCGAGAACGAATTGAGCCTAAAGGCTTTCTATACGGTCTAGGGTTAGGCATCAGCCATGAGATTTATGTGGGGTATGATTATCGAGTCATTCCATTACCTATAATAGGCTATCGAGGTGATAACTTCAGAATTTTAGGGCCTTTTGCCAGCTATGATGCCTTATCTTTGTCAGACATTAATTTAACCTTAATGCTGGCGCCACGATTTCAAGGCTTTGATGAGTCTGACAGTGATATCTTCAAAAACATGCAAGATCGGAAGTTTTCAATGGACGCCGGGTTGGGGGTTACTTATGAAAAGAAAGATTGGAAAATATCGGTTTCAAGCATGTTTGATGTATTGGGCAGATCAAATGGTTATGAAGCTAAAGCAAATGTAGCGAGGGTATTTCGCAAAGGCCCATTATTTTTTGAACCTAGCTTAAGTCTCAGTTATTTGGACAGTAACCATGTCGATTACTATTACGGCGTTAAAGCTGATGAGACTAACCCACTTACGTATACTTACACTGGTGATTCTGCACTTAATTCTAGCTTAGGTTTTTCAGTTTCTACACCAATACTGCTAGGTGGATTTACTCAACTCGCCTTCAATTATACCTGGTATGACTCAGCAATAACCAACAGTCCTTTAGTAGAAGATAATACTAACCTGAATATTCGCCTTTTATTCAGTAAGTTTTTTTAATACGAATGCACTAGTTAACTTAAAATAGTTCACTATTCAAATAGAATATTATGAAACGAATCAATTTTTAGTATTTTTTAGTAATTAGTTGCTGGCAATTTAAATTGATAATTGTTTAATAATACCTATTAATGGCATTGATAGTGTCTTGATAATTTAATTAAAACCCACTAATTTAACGTACAATTAAGTACCCTAACGAGAACGGTTGGAAATAATTCTATTATGCTTAAAAAATACATCATAAGTTTGTTACTTTTACTGGGTTTATCTGCTTGCAGCCAACAAGATCAAGCCATAAAAGAAATAAGTCAATTTATTGAACAACAGGCGATAGATAAAACTTCCTCATCATGGAAAACATCACTAACAAAGCCACCCTTATTAACCTTTGATCCAAACAAAACTTATACTTGGTTGCTTGAAACAACACAAGGTACTGTAAACATTGAACTGTTTGCTGATACTGCACCTATGCATGTAAGCAGTACCATTTATCTCAGTCAGTTGGGGTTTTATGATAATTTAACCTTCCACCGTGTTATACCGGGTTTTATGGCACAAGGGGGTGATCCATTAGGTAATGGTAGAGGTAATCCTGGATATCGTTATGACGGTGAATTTAGTGATGTTATTAGCCATAATCAGGGTAACTTATTGAGTATGGCAAATGCAGGCCCTGGCACTGATGGCAGTCAGTTTTTTTTGACATTTAAGGCAACGCCTTTTTTAGATGGTAAGCACACTATCTTCGGTAAAATTGTAGGTGATAAAGATAATACCCTTAAAAAAATTGAGTCTTTGGGCAGTCGCAATGGGCGAACTAAAGACACTATAAAAATAATCAAAGCCTCCATAGTGGTTAACGATAAATAAGCGCGTTAACTAATGAGCAGTAACCTTTGATAAGTTTTTATGTAAAAAAACATAATCAACCTTGTGGTGCTAAAGCACAACTCAGTGCTTGGTTTACTTCGAGCGCTTCAATTTGTCCAATAACAAGTCGGTTGGCAGTAAGCTGATATTCATTAATTAATAATTGCTGAATATTTCGGCTTCGCTGCTGCGCTAAACTCACTAACTGATTATCACTCACTTGGACATTGTCTATTAATGCCCTGTTAAGTTGCGTTATTTTATCAGCAAGCGACTCAGCCTCAGCAATACCTTTATTTAAATTATATTGATAGGACGCTCCCATAGTTTTTAAATAGTCTTCTTCAAGCAATAACAAATAATCACTATCACTTACCACCATACTTTCAGGGTTAATGCGTTGCTGCAATAGTATATTTTTAAATGCCTCACGATCATCAGGGTGAAAACAACCGGTAATAGACAAGTGTAGTTCAGGTCGTTTGTTTAACGCTTGAGCAAGTAACTCTAAGCGTTTAACCATCTTTTCCTCTAACTTAGTACTCCCAGCGACGAAAGTAATTACACTAAGATCTTCATCGCTATTCACTAAACCTGCAAGTAAGCTAAAAGGCGATGACACCGCTTTAACAATTAAATTACCCAACGTCTGCCAAACCAATTGACCATAACTAAACTCAGGATCATTAAAATTGCCCCTAATCGGCATATCAATATGAATCTCCTGGTTATTGTCTTTTAATAAGCTCACCGCTAAACCAATAGGTAAGCTGGTTGCCTGTTCACTGTTAACAGTATTACCTAACTCAAGTTGATCAATAAATACAGTATTCTCAGCACGTAACTGTTCTTCTTCAATAACATAATTAATATCTAGGTTTAGTTTACCTTGGTCAATTTCACGGCCCATAAAAGTTGCTGAATAGGGCGTCATATCGCTCATTTGAATATCATTTAAACGTAAATTAAAATTGGTATACAGGGTGTCAGATAACAAATTAACACTGCCTTTTAAACTTAGCAGTGCAAATTTATTCAACTTGGCACTAAGGTCTATCTCTGCCCTACTGTCTACCTCAGTAGACAGGCCTTTTATGTCCATATTTAACGGTGCAACCTGCATTTTATAACGAGGAATTACAGCATAGTCGGTATACATAATATCAGCAGAGTTCACTTGCAGATGTTTTAAATTTACAGAGAGTAAATTGGGCTGAATTTGATTAGGTTCATATTGCGCTGATTGGCTATTATCTTGTTGTTTAGGTTTTTTTTGAGGCCTATGAATATTTGTGATATTAATGATGCCTTCATCATTGCGGCGAGCATTAAGCCACAAATTATCTAAGGTCATCTTTTCAATATCCAGGGTGTTTTGTGTATGCGAATAATTGATTCCGTTAAGCTTTACTTGCTTAATGCGTGCATAATCATTAGCTTCAGTGGCTAATTTAGTTCGCCAGTTATTAAGGGTCAAATCACCGTTAACTGTTAACTTATCCTTATGGATTTCGTTAGCATTTGTTCGACTTTTCAATTGCTGGTAATTTAGTTTCATCGCCAGGTTAACTTCACCACCGACAATTTCTGAAATAATAAATTGTTGAATATACTGTTCGATGCTTAGCACAGGTAAACTTTTTGCCGAAATGTCAAAACGTGATGAGAGTGGAAAAATTGAAAAATCACCTACTAGCTCAACACTGCCAGATTCTTCCACGACCGCAGAAAAATTTACAGGAAAATACGCACTAGGTTGCAAATTAAACCCAGCCATATTCATATGTATTTGACTTACTGCCAACTCGGTCATTTTTTTGGTAGAGTTATCTACGAAGAGCACATTGTTATCACTGAAAGTAATATTATCTATGGCTAGTTTCAGTTGACTGCCCTTAACAGGGCTACCTTTATGTAAATTAACTTTGCCTGAATTATCATTACTAGGCTGATTCTTGTCTGCTGGAGAGTTCCATTGAGAAAACATCTCACTAAGATTAAGAGTTCCTTGCTGGTTGATTACTAGGTTGACATAACTTTTATTTACAGCTAACTCACCCAAAGATAACTGATGTGATTTTGACGAGTAATTAACATCTGACAACAAGAATTCTCCCAATTCAATCGCTACCAGATCTTGACTTTTGCCTTTTAAAAAAACATCAAAAAAACTAACATTAGCGTTTTCAACATCAAATAAAAATTGTTCTTGTGATGAATTTATCCGGTAATTGGCCGTGAAGTTAAGTGTTCCTGATGTTAATAAACTAGGAAGTTCATCTTTAACATACTGAAAAACTTTTATTAGATTGACTTCCTTAATAACAAATTTACCTTCCGAGCGAAAAGGTAAAAACTTGATAAAGCCTTGCCACTCAAAACTTTCTCCAATAATCCCACTGGCAGAGGTTGCCTTTAACGAATAAGGGCTATTCAAGTCTTTTTGCGTAGTAAAGTTATCAAGTGCCAAATTTAAAGGCCCTAAATGAGCCTTAAATGTTGGTTCTTTGCTATCATCAGTAAAATCAACAGCTAATTTATCGATACGCAATTTGTTTACAAGTAATGTTGGAATGGCACTATCTGCGGTTGAGTCTGCTCGATAATTTTCACTAGCACTATTTTTTATACTGGTATTTTTTTGTTTAATTAATGTTTCAAGTTGCTCAATGTTAGTACTCAAGTCACTATAAATTTGATAATGCAAGAATGGAGACTCTAAAATAAACGCATCAAAATACCATAATTGACGAAATAACGAAGACAATTGAAAATTAATGTATAAACGCTCAAAGGCGGCAAGGCTTTGTTTATTTTTGCCCTCAAGGTTAACCTGCTTAACTTCCAAAGATAAGTAAAATGGATTAATACGAATTTCATCTATTTGTAGAGACAATGAAGAGTGTTCATTTATGAGAGCTGGCAGTTTATGCTGTAAATAATGGGGCGTAAAAACCCCTATTAAAAGAGCATAAATACCAACAAAAACAAGTAATAGAGTTATCAAAAAAAGTGATTTTTTATGACGTTTAATAAATAAAGATAACAACATAAAACACCAACATAAAATTAGAATACTCATCTTCATTTTAGTTCAGTTAACGCCCTTATACGAATGTGTTTGATATGCTCTTTATAAGATTACAGCTGAGGAAGACGACAGTTAAGGTGCCATACAAATAAGTAGTCAAATTGAATTTAATTAAAAACACAATGATACTTCCTTATTGTAAAGAGGGATGGCGCTCGATAACGCAATACATTATATTGGAACAATGATTTATACCTGTTAAAGGTTTTAATTGGCAACGGAAGTGCCAGCCAAGGAATGCTTTATTATGCTTACATCTAGTCCATTTAAAATTAAGCTTAGCCAAGGTTTATTTTGTTTACTGGTGATGAGTTTCAGTGCTTTTTCTCAGCTCAGCTTGGCAGCTATTGCCGATAAAGATTTTGTGCAATGCAAAACCAACCTGATTGAACGGGCAAACTTGGTCGGCTTATCAATGCATGTTACACAGCAAATTATTCCATCACTACAACCCATTAAACGCGTTATTGCCTTAGATAAAAAGCAACCTGAATTTACACAATCTTTTGAAAATTACATTAAAGCACGTGTTACTGATTATCATATCCGAGTTGGCAAGGAAAAATTAACAAAACACGAAAGATTATTTAATCGACTCGAACGTGACTATGGTATTCCTCGTCAATATTTAGTGTCTTTTTGGGGGTTAGAGACCGTATATGGTAAACATAAAGGCAAAATGAATGTGTTAAATGCCTTAGTTACACTGGCTTGTGATCAACGTCGCAGTGAATTTTTTACCCTAGAATTGTTAAATTTGTTCACTTTAATCGATTCAGGAAAAGTGACTGTTGAACAACTAAAAGGTTCTTGGGCTGGTGCCATGGGACATATGCAATTTATGCCAACTGCGCTATTAAAATATGCCATTGATGCAGATAATGACGGCAAAGTAGATATTTGGCAAAGCGAAGAAGATGCTTTAACCACAGCGGCAAACTATTTACAAAACATTGGTTGGCAAGCAAAAGAACGCTGGGGTAGGCAAGTTAAATTACCCAAGAATTTTGCCTTTAATAAGGTAATGTTTGACCAATATTACCCTCTTAATTTTTTTGAAAGTTTAGGTGTTAAACAAATCAACAATAAAGCACTACCATCATACGATATTAAAGCGGAACTGTATCTGCCCTCAGGTCATAAAGGGCCCGCTTTTTTGCTGTACCCAAATTTTAACGTGATTATGACATGGAATTTATCACGAAGTTATGCACTATCTGTTGGCTTATTGGCCAATAAGTTAATTGGCACAGAAGGCATAATCTTTGAAAGACAACCTCAAAATAAACAAAGCCAATACACTATTGCAGAAATGAAAGTGCTTCAGCAGCAACTTAATCAGCTAGGGTTTGTTAGCGGTGAACCTGACGGTATTTGGGGCCCGAAAAGTCGCAAAGCAATTAAACAATTTCAACTTAAAGAAAGTTTAATCGCTGATGGTTACCCAAATGAGGAGGTTTTTTTGACTCTGCAAAAAAAGCAGAAAACAGCTAAGTAATAATTATGTTAGCAATAAATGCCAAATCAACTAGTCAAAGTAACACCCTTGTTAAACGATACTAAGTTTTTTATGAGTTTTTATCTCAATGACCAATGACAAATGACCACTAAGAATGCAGCATTCAACGAATAACAACACACACATTACTATTGCCACTTTTAATTTATGTAACTATTTAGAGCCACCTTTCGCTTTTTATGAGTTTGAACGAATCTATAGCTGTCAACAGTGGCACAAGAAACAGCGTTGGATACGTGAATTTATCCTTAATAAAAAACCTGATGTTATTGGTTTTCAAGAAGTATTCAGTATAGACTCATTAAAAAATTTACTGCAAAAATTAGGCTACCTCTACTTTGCAGTCGTTGATACACCAGAGGTTATTGACGAATTTATCTACAAAAAACCTGTTGTCGCATTAGCCTCTAAATACCCCATCACAGTAAGCTCTGAAATTAAGGAGAATGCCGAACACATTGCGGAGTTGGGCTTAACCAACAACTTTACTTTTAGTCGAAAAGTTTTGAGAGCGACTATTGATCTTCCCAATATTGGCCTTTGTGATAGTTATGTTGTTCACTTCAAATCGAAACGCCCAATGTGTGAATACGATGAAAAATTACATTCGCATTCAGCCGAAAAACAACTAAGTGAACACTTAAAGGCCAATATTACAGGCCGTTGGGCTTCGTCTATACAACGAGGCAGTGAAGCCGCTCTGTTATTGTTAGCCATAATTGAACAGCGAGAAAAAACAGGGCAACCAATGATATTAATGGGTGATTTTAATAATAATATTGATGATGGCGTACTCAATCATCTGCTAACCCACTCATTGCCTTACGTACCACTTCAAGATCAAACGGAATACCTTGCAAAGTATTGCCTCTATGATGCTTGGCAGTTATTTACAGCTTCTCATTACAACAAGATAGAATGCTCACTGAAAGTTGATAGTAAAAATAAGCAATTTGAACAACAAAAGGTAATGCAAACTGAGGCCCCTTTAGCTATGCCTGCTAGAAAGCCGACCCATTATTTTGCTGGCTCAGGCTCTGTGCTTGATTATATTTTGTTATCAGCGGAATTTGACACTCGATTTGACAAAAGTTTATGCCACGTAAGCGATTATGACACCTATGACCAGCATTTAATTAACCCTATTTTTGATCGTGATGGTGAAAGTACAGATCACGCAATTGTCTCAGTGAGGCTTACTATTCGCCAATAGTCATTAAGTAATAACCACTGCAATGGCAAAGTTACGACCATCTTCCCTATCAAGCAGCAACCTTTAGCCAAGCAAACAAGGTGGTTTACCCCTTATAACTAAATTTTTTATAACTGAATTTTGCAACAGGTTTTAATCGCTACAAAAGCTTATTGTACAGTCAGTTTTGACGCAATAAATTTAGTCGTTAGCCTGAAAATAGTGTGTTGATAATGTTAAGAAGTAATTTTAACCGGAGTAAAATTTTAATTTTATATGGTGAGCCTACTTAACTGTATTTCTGAGTTATCTGTAGCCTTAGATTACTAGGTCGTAATCAGCCATAGGTAACCTCAAAGTTGTTACAACAGTAGCACAGTAACAGCACATTTACGCTTTTTTGACGAATTTAGCAGTAACCATCATTTCACCAACCCCATCAACTTTGCAATCTAGTTCATGATCTTTTTTATCATGTATTCGTCTAATTAAGGCTTTAGTACCAATTTTTATAATTTGCGAACTTGCTTTTATTTTTAAATCTTTAATCACAGTAACTTTATCGCCATCATTGAGTAATGCCCCGTTAGCATCTTTGACTTTGACTACAGCATCTTCTTCAACTTCTTGAGGATTCCATTCATAACCGCATTCAGGGCAAATAAATAACGAGCTATCCTGATAAACATATTCGGAATTGCATTTAGGACATTCGGGTAGTGGAGTATTCATGATTATTTCTTCTGTATTAACAATAGTTGAGGTATTTAATGTTGAGGGGTTTAGTGGAATTTTTTGTTATAGCTTAAGCAGTAACATCTTTAACAATCAGATCCTGCATTGCCATAGAGGTAATTAAATTACTGACTCTTAATAATAAGCCTCTGATAGATTGGTTTTCCTCGTGCAGAACTTCAACAAGTTTAGTGCAGCTATCGACCAAGGCATCACTGTAAGCAAAACCAATAAGGGCGACTATTTTCACTAACGCTTCTTCATCAAGCATTTTATTAGTTTCCCCTTGTTGATCGTAAACGATATTAACTAACTCGATTGTGCTCACCAGCTTTTCCATTCTGGGGTTAAGTCGAGTCAGAGATTGGGCACGATTATTAACACTTTTTTCAATCAAGTCTTTACTTGCCACCAGTTTAGCACGTTCTTGTTTGCGCTTACTGGCAGATTTGCGTTTAGCAAGCTTGCGCTCAATAGAGTCATGATAGGTAAATTCACCGTCTACAAATTGTTTGATATTGGTAACACTGAGTCTTTCAGACATGATAGCAGCAGACTTAGCTGTTTTTCGCGTAAAATCACGATAATCTTCAGCAAAGCCATGAGTAGATATACATTGTGCTAAATCGAGTATCAATGCCGTAGTTTTACCTTTATAAGCTCGCAGACACCGCCCAATAATTTGTAAATAAAGCCTTAATATTTTTGTAGGTCTTGCTAAAACCACACAATCAGTGGCGGGATCATCAAAGCCAATAGTTAACATTGACATATTAATAATGAGTTTTACTTCGTTTGATTTGTAACGACGAATACTTTCATCATTGTCAACAGTTGAACGTTGTGAGTGAACAAGCTCATGATCTACACCAAGAAGGGAAAAAGCCTCTGATAATGACTCAACATGTTTTATTGAATTCGCAAATAACATGACTTTTCTACCAAGAGACAGGGCATCGTCAACGGTTTGCTGGGCCACTATCGAGCAATGCTCAAGTAAAATACAATCTAGGCCAGACACACTAAAGTCACCTCGATACATTTTTACTGAGCTATAGTCTATCTCTTGAGATAAACTTGGCACTTTATAAACAGGCTTTGCCAATTCACCTAAATCGATTAAATCCTTGGTTGTTGTTTCTTCAATCAATTGCATCGATTTATCAATATATACACCTAAACGATCAATAGGTGTCGCTGTTAAACCTATAATTAATTCAGGTGCTAACTCATCTCGCATGGTGATATAAACTCCGCCCATACAACCAACATGATATTCGTCACGAAGAAGAACATCACATTGTATATTGAGATGTTTACGACGAGCATAGGATTGCTCCATGATTAGGGTAACATCGCCACCGGGATTATATTGATAACCTGACTTAACAACACTAACAGAGAGGCCATTAGAAGTAAGCGTGTTAAGTAGTTGTGGTACCAGTGCAGCATTACGTAAACTAACAACAACTTTTTTATCTGCCATTGCTTGGCAGAGTTTTAATATACAAATACTTTTACCGCCACCTGTGGGTAGCGCAATAATCGAATTTTTTCCGGCATGAATTGCTTTATTTACACTGTTAGTTTGATAGTCTTTTTCTATAATTTGCATTCTGTACTACTCAGGAATTATGGCAATTTTCTCTTTAAAATCAGTGGGTATAAGAATTATCAATAAGATTAGCGACACACAAGTTTACTGATAAAACGGACCAATAATTCACTCATTCTTCAAAAGGGGAACTATTATATACTGAATGCCAATGAAAATATGTAGAATATAAAACACTTACTAATAAAAGGTGTAATGTAGGTGGGTAATTCACTAATAAATTTACCACAGTCATAATAAAACCAAACAAAATAAAAAGTTAAGCACATGATTTATATTGTTTTTAAATACTATTATTTATAACTAAACTGGCTAGTTGTGTAACTGCAAAAATACAACATAACTCTGACAAAAAATTTTAACGCAAATATATAATTAATATATCTACTGTATTAATTCCTGAAACTTATTCAGCTTGGTTTAATTACTAGCTTCTTTTCTACTATTGTTTGGCTGTCGTCGTAAATTCAACGATAATAAAGCATCATCTTAATAGTTCTGCCAATACCATAAATACTAATCAACTGGATGTGCATTGATATTATTTTTCATATAGCCTCAAGGTGATAAAGTTTCACAAACTGAACTTACTTTGCTAATAGTATCTGTTTTGAAAATTTCATCGAACCAATCAAACTTGATTATTCAAGCTACACTTGAATCAGATAGAAAAATTTAACACAAACAAAAAGAATAAAAAAAATAAAAAAGTGAATATTTAACCAGGGTTGCTTTCTAGATATATTCAAAACGAACAATAAATACACAAAAAATCTTAGCAACTCTCAAAAACTCTCAAAAACATAGAGTTAACTTTTTTTTGCTTTTTTTTTTACATGAATTTTCAACAGTAAAAATCATTAAAAAAAACACCTTTATTATCTATTTATTTCAGTAACTTAAAATTAAAATGTCTTTAAAGACATTTTTATCTTCAGTGTAAAAATAGTTAATTTCATCATTTGACAGCGCTGTCAAACGCATGCTAGTTTTTCATTTAGCATGAAAAAAGTACAAATAATAAAAAATTAAAGGGATGTTTGAGAAGCGATGAGAGATTCAACGCTTCACATGCGGCATAAAATAATAATAAATCAACCTGGAGAATTTGAATGAAACTAGCAAAAGCAGTTTTCAAACCAAGTAAAACTTTTATTGCCATTTCACTTGCAGTCAGTGCTGTGGTGTCAACCAATGCATTTGCAGCTGAAAGCTGTGAAGGTATTAATATTTACCCTGACTTTCCTCAACTAGATTGGCAAGGTAAACCAAGCCATGCTAATACCGGTGACCTAGTTCAATTTAACGGCAATGCCTATACCGCTAAATGGTGGACTCAATCAGAGCCTGGTAGTGATGGAAGTTGGTCTTTAGCATATCAGTGTAGTGATGGTTCAACTGATCCTGA
>JBELHN010000015.1:42122-59148 GCA_042091395.1 Colwellia sp. | reverse complement strand
GTGATGGAAGTTGGTCTTTAGCATATCAGTGTAGTGATGGTTCAACTGATCCTGAACCTGAGCCAGAGCCAGAGCCACAACCTGAACCTGAGCCACAACCTGAACCTGAGCCAGAGCCGCAACCTGAGCCAGAGCCACAACCTGAGCCAGAGCCGCAACCTGAGCCAGAGCCGCAACCTGAGCCAGAGCCAGGTACAACGCCTTATTCTTCAGGAACAACATATGCCGCTGGCGACGTTGTCAGTAATGCTGGTGCATTATATCAATGTACTATAGGTCCTTGGTGTTCATCTGCATCGGCATTTCATTACGCGCCAGGTACCGGTATTGCTTGGCAAAGTGCTTGGTCATTACTTGACGGTCCTGCGCCTGAGCCAGAGCCACAACCTGAGCCAGAGCCGCAACCTGAGCCAGAGCCACAACCTGAGCCTGAGCCACAACCTGAGCCTGAACCACAACCTGAGCCTGAACCACAACCTGAGCCTGAGCCACAACCTGAGCCAGAGCCGCAACCTGAGCCAGAGCCACAACTTCCTGGAGGTCTTTGCGCTGATTACACCCTATGGAGTGAAGGTACTACCGCCAAGGGTGGAGAAATCTTTGTCAACAATGATTACATTGCTTATGCAGCCAAATATGAAACATCTACTAGCCCAGGCAGTGATGATACATGGACTTGGCAAGTAAATTGTGATGGCACAGAAAAAGGTGCGCCAGCTCTTCTATCTATGCCTAACAAAGCCGATCCAGTATCTTTAGAGCTACCAGGATGGCCAAATCAAGTGGTTGTTGCCACACCATCTTCTGCACCGGCTATTATTGATATTGAAGTAGCATTAGGCAGTATCATTAGTGCAAGTGAACTTACTAGTGCATTTGAAGTTGCGATAACAAAAGCGCAAAATGCTGGTAATAATACTGTCATCATTGGTGGAGACTTGCTTGATGGCATCATCAGCGATAAAGGTGCGTCACTAGGTGATATTGATGTACAAGCAGCATTATCAGCAGCAACAACAGCAATTAGCGCTTCTGATATCAATGCTTTAACAAATGACGCTAAAGGCTTGGTTCAAGCATACAACTTAATATTCAACCAATTAGCACCTAATGCAGTATTTGGTTGGGAATTAACCATTGGCAGCTTTGCTAACCAATATCATTCAGGATATCGTAGCGTATGGAATTCTGCCTCTAAAGCAGCTGCAGACGCATTATATAGCTTTGGATTATATCGTGGCGATAATGCAGCAGATATAGTTGCTTTTGCGAAAACCACTGATACCGCAGCATTAACAGCTGATCAATGGGACAATGGTTTACGCTTTGTAAAACAAGTCTCAGATTTTGTTGATTCACCTGCACTGCTATCTGTACCAACAAATCAAGCAGGTACTTACTTTTTAGGGGCAACTTCCGCCGAGCGCAAACTTCGTCATGCTGCCCACCATAATGTTTTTGCTGTGTTGTTTGATGAAGATAATGCTAATTTAAATAGTAAAATTGCCGAGTATGATTCTGCTACTATTCCACTTTACTACGAAGGGAATGGCAGTGCCGTTGATACAGATCTTGAGTTAACTTCAATTGCATCATTCAATCAAACATTATTGAGTGTAGAAGAAGTTATCAATACAGAAGCTTTCTTGTATGAAATTTCACAAGGTAAATATGCACCTTCAACGGTATACAAGTGGAATGACTTCTTGCAAGGTTTAAGCTCAATGTACAATGTTGGTATTGCTGGCAAGAAACTGTGGTTATTTGATGAAAATGCTGACGATGAAACCAATGCCAAATATGCAAAAGTTGCTATCGCTGCCTTCTTATCTCAAAGCATGAAAGAAACCATTCGCTATAATGCTTGTGATGAAAATAACTGGTCAATTGCAACTGGTGACCCGGTGGATTACCCACTTAGCTCATCATGTGGTCAGTTACAACAAGACTATGCAAGTTATGGTGTTAACCCAACTACTGGTGTAGATCACCCATACTCTTGTCCTAGAGCGCCTAAAATGGAAGTAACTGCCACTACTCATGCTGGTTGGTATGGAGCTCCTGCACCGTTATTTGCTGCACCAGATTCAGTACTTGATGAAGCAGGTCTATTGGTCAATGGCTCTGTAGGTTACTGGAACTTTGGTGGCGGCTGGTGTGCTGAGCAACCTGAAAGAATTGATAATACCAAGCAAGTTTGGGAGCGTGATGAATGTAAACAATACGTTGGTCAAAAAGCTGGTGAATTCGTCCATAACGGTGCTGCTGGTAAGTCTGTTGAAGGTTGTGGCTGGTGGGGTCGTGGTGTAATTCAAACTACTGGACGTCAAAACTTTGGTACATTAAACCACTTCTTAGGACGAAGCCACGTAGATCCGGGAACTGTTGGTACTGTGGTTGAAGGCATCAATGTTGCTCCAGCTCCAGCCGATCCGTTATACGCTAACCTTGATTTCTGTTCTGATCCACAATTGATATGTACTTCAGAAGAGCACAAAGAGCTTAAATGGATTGCAGGTTTATTCTACTGGGTTAACGATGTTCAAGGTTATAACATAGACAGTGGTCCTTATGCATATTGGGATTACCTAACAGAGCTTAAAGCATACGTTGATGGTGGTTTACAAGGCACTAAGTTTGTTGACGATATCTCGGGTATAGTAAACCGTGGTTGTCCAGACGCAACTTGTCCAATCAGTGGCGATGTTGACGGTATTGAGGATCGCCGTGAAAACTTCTTCTTAATATTAGAAAAGTTAGGCCTTAATGCTCAATAATTAAGTCATAACGATAAAGGTAATTATCGGTATGTAATACACAGATAATTACCCATTGTGTTGCGTTTATTAAATACCTGTTAGTTTTTACTAACAGGTATTTTTTTATGTTTTGATAAAACTAATAATTCTAAAGTTTGTAGTAAGACTCTCGATGAAGGTTAAAAAACAACGTATTCCTTTGTTAGCTTAAGTAAATAAAAAATCATCCATATAAATTAAAGTATTACTAAAAAGTAGGTTCAAAAAATTAGTTTGTGCAAAAAGGCTATAATATTAATATCAATGAAAAAAATGGTAAAAAATGATTATTTTTATTGTAATTTCTGATTTTTTATGTGAACTTTATACAAGTTAATTCAACATATAAAATTTACAAAAGTAATTTTGTAACGAATCTCATAAGTTTTTACTGTAGACAACATATACATTGGGCTTATAGCTAATGAAACGTTTGTTATTTTATATTGAAAAAATATTTTTACTTGGCGGTTTTAGCTTAATATTTATTTTTATCGCCGTTAAAATACATGCTTACCAAGGTCATGCTAACTCTGTCAGCGAAATTGAATCGATAATTCAAGCCAATCAACAGCCAAGACAACAAGCACAACCAAATGACACATCGCTATTGATAGCTCAAACGGATAGCAAAAGTGCCGAAAATTCTTCACTCATTGCAAGTTCTGAACAAATAATCACCGCCGATGCTGCACAACTTCCTGACATGTCAGATTGGTCAATAAAAAGAAAACAACATTACCAAGAAGCTGACGTTAGCTCGCCTGTACTCGGCTTACTTGAAATTCCACAAATTGATTTAAAAGTAGCTATTTTTGATAAAGCTTCTGAGCCTCACCTAAATAAAGGCGTTGCGCGGGTATTACAAAGTGCAAAATTATCTGGAGAAGGTAATCTCAGCCTAGCAGGTCACAGAGATGGTTTCTTTAGAAAATTAGGTAACGTTGTCTTAGATGATATTTTTACCGTAAAAGATATTCAAGGTAATGAATTTAATTATCAAGTGACTAAAATATGGATTGTTAAACCCCAAGATGTCTATGTAATGAAGCCAACCGAGAAGCCTTCTATTACCTTGATTACTTGTTATCCATTTTATTTTGTTGGTAGCGCTCCTGATCGCTACATAGTAAGGGCAGAAAGAATATAGAAAAGAGCAAAACTAATAGAGAATTTTTAAACCAAGGAGAAAAACATGAAAGTACTACCAATATTAGCGTTAACGACTGTTTTAGGTGCACCTGCTGCTTTAGCGGCTGAATGTAGTGATGTAGAGTATCATCAAGATGTTCTTGATAAATACCCAGCCATTGCTAATGCTTGTCAAGAAGTTGTTGAAAAAAATGGTAAATCTTATGTCAAGGTTACTGCTGATTTCATTAGCTTCCGTCGTCCAGATAAATTAACTGTCAATGTTCACGAAAATGATGGCACAAAAGAACGTCAAACTATCAAGGTTGACCCAAAAATGCGTGTAAATGCCGGCAATGCGGAAATGAGATTCGATGATTTGCCAAGAAATTACACCTTAAACTTTGCCATTCCAAGTGATCGTTTTGAAATGGCAACTGAGGAAGAGCTTAACGAAGCACCAGTAGCAGAAATGGTTGTAGCAGAGGAGCTTCCGAAAACAGCTTCTGTGTGGCCAACTTTAGGTTTAGCTGGCTTGACCATGGTATTGTTTTCTCAATTACTAACATGGCGTAGAAAAAAAGCGTAAGCTTTTTTAGTTATAAAAAAAGCGAGCTACGGCTCGCTTTTTTGTACCCTAGAGACAAAAAAATTTTTTATGTAAACAACCAGTACTCGGTTGGGTTATCAGGGCAAACACCAGGCCCACACTCGGCAAAAGTAATCAACGCATTTAACAAGAGAATAAGCAAAGCGAAAAGTACACTAACTTTAGTAATAACGGGTTGTTTAGCATAGATTAAATCGCTCTGCTCTAACGGTCTTTCATATTGTTTTGCAAAACTAGCTACAATGCTTAAGCCAATAATAATGATGGTAAAGCAGATAAATGCCCAAGTATAAAAATGAAAACCAAAAAACGCACTACCATAAAATGGTGTGCCGGGTATGACATGTAAACTAATTTGTCGTAACGCCGCCGCCGCACCAAATACCGCAAATAACGTTGCTAGCATATAAAATTTAGGTTGTGGGCCACGTAAGGTATTTAATAACAGCCCTAACATAACACCGGCAAAACCCAAGCGCTGAATAAGACACAAAGGGCAAGGTAACTCGTTATCAACAAGTTGCGCATATAAAGCAAAGGTCATCACCAACGAGACGGCGATCAAACCTAAGGCATTGAGTTTTTTAAATAAGATAAACATGATGTCTTTTTCCCCGTCAATGAAAGTAAATTATAAAAGTATCGTTAATGTGTCACTGGCATGATGGTTTAACCAGAAAATGCACAACAATAAATTAGCGATAGCAAGCGACATGCTTGCCTTTTCAAAGTCCATTAACGCCAAAACAGCTGCGATAAAAAAAATGAAAAACAAAGCGGCCATCATAGTTAATTACTCCTCTATTTCTTGATTAAGTACTTTTGCGTTTGAAAAGTGTTTAGCAACTGTTAACAGCATAGGTTATATGTTTGTCATTGACCATGATAATGGTTAACTTAAATTAAAGTTAACTACTTCATATAAAATGAAATATTTACTACCAGCGTGCATTAAAGCCGCGATTATCTATGTGAACAAAACCACCATGACGGCTATTAGGTAAGTACTTACCAACACCACCCTTTCTATTATTATCTGTTAAAAAAGCTAAAAACAATTGATACAAATAATCGACATCGCGTTTATCTTGACGACCGTCTTGATTTAAATCATCCATACGATGATCACCATTTTCATCAATATAGAGATCAAAAGCATCACCATACAAATGTCGACTATGTTTACCGTTACCAATCATACGATTATAGTAAGGAGTCCTATAACCACTAATAAATGAAAAACGGGTAAAGTTCAGCCCTTGCGCTCTTAGGTAGTCATACAAGTCATCTAACATTTTTAGACCCTCACTATCGACTAATAGGTATTTAGGGTAGCCCGAACGCTGTTTACACATAATGTCTTTAATTTGCACTAGATCTGACAAATAACGACTTTCATCGACTTTATTTATCTCGATCAAACCTTGCGGCTGATTATACTGTAACAGGCCTTTGTATGGTTTGGGATATTGATTAATTTGATAGCCATTAACTTGTTTAACTTGGCCTGTGTCTATGGGGGTTTTAACAATCAATTGCAACCTGCCTGCACCTAAAGTTTTATGCACAGTTGCAAGCTGATAAAAACCTGGCATTTTAGGAGCTTTAACCTCATATATACCAGAAGATTTTTCTGACAGCCAAAGCACACTTTCAAGCACACTAATATCGTCATTGACGCTCACTATATGGGTTGTTTCTGGCATAACCACCAAACTGTTAATGCCTGCATCAAGAGTAAATGGCTCGGTATTGTTTATTGCCATTATCTTCGATGAATGCATCAATAGCATGGTAAATGACAGGAGTAATAAAGTCTTTTTCATACGTTGAACTCTCACATCAAAGTGGTTGGCTTAACGCTTGTAATAAAGTTTTATCACGTTGATATATGTCTGGATAAAAATGAAAACCATCACTATTTTGCGATGCAGTCCAGTACATTAGCAACACATCTAAAGGTTTTGGCAAATTAACACGTGTTGTTTGAGCAGAGTCAACCGTTGCTTGTAGATCTTGTGCTGACCAAGTTTGATCATCATTTAATATATGTTCAGCTAATTTAAAAGGTTGATCTACTCGCACACAGCCATGGCTAAATGCACGCTGATCTCTACCAAATAGGCTCTTGGCTGGAGTATCATGTAAATAAATGGCATATTTGTTCGGTAACATAAATTTAATTTGACCTAATGCATTAGTTGCTGAGGGACGTTGCACAAACCAATAAGGAAAATTTTGTCGGTTCAATGATGCCCAATCAATTTGTTGTTCATCAACGGGGGTTCGTTTACTGTCGACCACCATGAAATTTTTTTCAGTTAGGTAGTTAGGGTTATTTTTAATTTTAGCAATCATACCCCTAGCAATACTGCGTGGTACTGTCCAGGTAGGATTAATCATGATATAGCTCATCTTGCCTTTAAACACCGGTGTTTTAGTGTAGTTTTTGCCGACAACAACATTACTTTTCCACGTTAATTGACCGCTTTGATATAGGTACAATTCATAACCAGCAATATTCACAATCAAAAAGCTATCACTTAAACTATTCTCAACCCAACGAATGCGCTCTAAGTTGACTTTAAGTGTATTGACTCGTTGTTCTGCTGAAGTATTTAATACCCTCAAGGTGTCCTTACCAATCACGCCATCTGCCGGTAATTGATTTAACCTTTGTAATTTTTTTATGGCTGTCACAACCTCCCCACTATAAATATTATCGGCGCCACTAAGTTCGTTGTTTGTCAGTAAAGACAATTGCTGAAGGTGTGTTTTAATAGCGTTGATCGCACCATCTTTTTGACCAGGCTTTAATAGTTTACTTTCAAGTGCAATAGTGACGGGCGGTTTTGATTGCAAACTTGAATAAAAAGCAAGTTTCTTCTTCATTAAAGCGTATTGAGGGAGTTTTGGTTTTAAGTCATCTAAACCTAGTGCAACTGACTCATTTCGTATGTGGTTAAGTAATAATTCAGCCGCTTTTTGAGGTGAAACTGAGTGGAGTTGATAGTTCCATGTGTCACTGATTGCATTAGGGTTGACTCGACCTCGGATTAAGTGTGTGGCATAGGTCATTACCGCATCAGTTAACAGCACGTCAAATTCAAGGGTATTGATGTGTTGGTCAATATTTTTGGCTAATAGATTCAATCTATTAATATGATAATCTTGTGGTGCTAACCCCTCCTGCCAAGCATTATTTAGGGCGGTAAGCGCCTGAGATATAGACTTTTTATTTTTCCAAATGTATTGATAACTCGTTATTTGATAGGCGTAATCGACTAGCTCAGTACTGTAAATTTTTTGCTGACCAATGCTAGGTGATGGCTCCATTAAAACTGAGGCTAAACTGTCAAAGTCTGTCGCCTTAGCAGTGCAAACACTTGCACACATTAAAACCAATACCATAACCCATTTATGCATAATTATCCCTTGATATATAAACTAAACCGACTGAGTTAATCATTCATCTAACTGTACTCATTAGCAAGACTTTTTTGTAAAACGTTAAAAATAAACCGTAAAATACGAGTTAATTTCAAAGCTAACTTTGTGATTGTTCAAGTTAACTATTTCAAAAAACAATGTAAACCTGCACGGTTCATTATGTTTATGTGCTCGGCGCATTAACTTTATCGTTTTTTAGTGATAAATTTAAAAAAGCATAAATAATATTATAAAAAATAAAAATTAATTAAATATTTCAATACCCAATAGCAATTATTAATAGATTTTGCCTATACTTTGAGTTCACTTACAAAAAGTACTAATAATTTAATTAATCGGTCTATAAGTTAATTTATGATACCCGCACCTATCCCACAAAATGAAACAGCAAGATTAAATAAGCTTAAGAGTTACAATATTTTAGATACTGATGCGGAAGATATTTTCGATGAAGTGACTAAAACAGCAGCAGCAATATGTGATGCTAAAATTTCGTTAGTTTCATTAATTGACAGCCAACGCCAATGGTTTAAATCTAAACATGGTTTAGATGCCAGCGAAACACCCAGAGATATCTCCTATTGTGGGCATACAATACACTCTGATGAGTTAATGATTGTTGACGATGCTGCTGACGATGAACGTTTTTGTGATAATCCTCTGCATCTTGAGCCCCCCCATGTTAAATTTTATGCTGGCGCGCCATTGATTACTCCCGACGGTTTTAGAATTGGCACGCTTTGCGTGATTGATCCGGAAAAGAAAACACTTCTTCCCCATCAAATCCTTGCGTTAAAGTCATTATCAAAACAAGTGATTAATTATTTAGAATTGAAGCGTTCTAACCTTGAACTTTCTGCTCTAAAAAACACTTACGATAGCCAGAACAGTAAATTTAAACGCGTACTTACCAACATGCTTGAAGGGCTGATAGTTCAGGCAAGTGATGGCAGTATTATCACTCATAACCCCGCAGCATTAACAATATTAGGGGTTAGTGAACAACAATTATTGAATAGAAAAGTGATGGTACCTCATTGGCAGTCGGTGCGAGAAGATGGTATTCCATTTCCGCAACACGAACACCCTGCTTACATTGCCCTTACGTTTAAACAAACCGTTAAAAATGTGGTAATGGGCCTCTCAGATGGCTTCAGCGAAACACGCTGGATTAGCATCAACTCTACACCTGTTGAGACAGATCAAGGTACTAATGCTATTACGACATTTACTGACATTACCAAAAATAGAAAGCTAGAGGAAGAAACCCAGTTTATTTTAAATAGCATGCAGGTAGGTACCTGGAAATACGACATTGAAAATGATGCCTTAGACTGGGACGATATCAACTACACATTATTTAAAGCTGATAGAAATAATTTTTCTGGTGCAAGCCAAGCTTGGAAAAGTAGGCTTCATCCTAACTCGAAAAGTAAAGCCTTAAGTGAGTTTGCAGATGCCCTTGCAGGTAAATCAGAATTTAATACGACCTTTGAAATCATCACGCCTGATGGCATGCAATGCTTCCTAGGTGGCCGAGGTGAGTTATTCAGGGATCAAACCGGTAAACCAACCCGAATGGTTGGTATCAATTGGGATAAAACCAAAGAACACATAGGGTCATTAGAGCTTGAACAGCAAAAAAAATTGGCTCAACACCACACTAAACTTGCTTCTATCGGCGAACTGGCTGCTGGTGTTGGCCATGAAATTAATAACCCATTAGCCATTGCTAAAGGGTTATTGGAATCTTTAAATAAAAAACTTCCGGCAAATGATCCAGCAACGATTAATACTTTTTCTAAGGTCGATAATGCACTTGAAAGAATCGCTGCAATTGTAAAAGGCCTCCGGACTTTTTCCCGAATTGATGACGATAATGCAGAGCATTTTGATATTATTGAGACCTTGGAAGAGTCTATTGCATTAGTTGATGATATATATAGGATTGAGGGAATTACCCTCTGTAACAATTCCTGCTTAAATAATAATACTATTGGCATCAACGGTAGCCGAGGAAAACTGCAACAAACCTTCATGAATTTATTATCTAATGCTAAAGATGCGGTGAAAGGCTCAACAGAAAAAATCATTTCGATTGATACTGAGTTACACAATACTAAATTAAAAATAATTATAACTGACTCTGGCTGCGGTATAGCAAACAACATCATTGATCATATTTTCGATCCCTTTTTTACAACGAAAGATGTTAACGAAGGCACAGGTATAGGTTTATCGCTTGTTTACAACTTTGTAAAAGAGTTGGGTGGCACGATTAACGTTAACAGTACCCCAAGAAATGGCACCAGCTTTGTTGTTGAGTTACCAGTTATTGCATTTTTAAAAAATAATCACCTTAATGAAGCTCATTATGATGATGCACCCACCATTAAGTCGTCAGTCATTTTGGCTGATGATGAGGAAGGGATTAGGGATGTATTAGCAATGATTATTGAAGAAATGGGTATTATGGTAACCAAAGCTGAAAATGGTCAGCAAGCGCTGGATTTGTACATGAGTGCGCCGGAAGCTTTTGATATGATTATTTCAGATATTCAAATGCCAGAAATGGATGGCATCACCTTAGTAAAAACTATTCGCAAAAATCAACAGTTAAAACAGCCCAAATTCATTTTTATAACCGGTGGCGTTAACATCGATTTTGACTCAAGTGACAACGAGCTTAATCACTTAATAGACGGCCATTTTTTTAAACCTTTTGATCAAGATAAAGTGTTTGAAACCCTCAAAGCACTTACCCGTTAAATGAAAGTTGGTCATATTATCAACCAATGAGTGAATACTCTTATACACTCACTCATCATTACAAATTAGCGAATAAAATTAACGCCAATAAACTGTTTTTACATTAACTGTAGTTCTCAATATATGGCTTTAAACTGATGTGCCTATAACTAGGTAGGTAATATTAAACAACAAACAACCAGAATGAATTGCAGATAATTACAGAACTTATGTTTTAAATATGAATGAGCAATTATCTCATTTATTCAGTTCAAAAAAGCCAGCAATTGACATACGTAAATTATCGCCGGCATTATCATTGACTGTCGTTACTAAATGATGCGCTTTTTTAGACATGACAACTAATCGATTAGGCCGAGGCAACACCGACATAGATACAGGGATATCACTGAGCGCCGCAGTTTCTGCTTCATTATCAGCCCATTTTTTCAAACGATAATTGGTGACACCCGTTTCACTGAGACCACTGATAGCATTTGCAGCTTGCTCAGGTAATATCATCAATTGCCCACCCCAATGAATATTCCAACTAGGGTTCAAAAAAAAGGTATACGCACCCGAGTAAGGACCACTATCTTCATGCAGTGACAACCCCGTGCCACGTGGATACATCCAGGATGTTACCGAAAAACGATTCCAACTCTGTTGAGCTACACCAATGTAAGGGATTAACTTATCACGCACACTGTCCATAGATTTAGCAAATTCATCCATTATATTGTTAACAGGAAACTCCCAAGCTTCCTTCGTCGACTTACCTTCATAACTTTTAAAAAAGCTATTGACACTTCTTAAAGGGAAGCCATCTCTAACCCGCCATACCCTTGATACCTTATTTTGAGTGTTAATATGTTTATAATCGCGCATACAAACAAAATCATACACTTGCTGAAATATCGCTTCAGGCAAGAAATCATCAATGACCATAAAATACTGATCTTCATGAACTACTTTCATGGGTATAGTCTCCATAATTTATTATTTTAATGTGCTTTGCTCTCAATATAGGCGATGAGTAGATTCAGTAATATTATTCAAAATGGTTTAAGTTATTTTACGTAGCTTATTCACCAAGCCAGTAAAACTTTTACATTATTTTATTACCTCTACCGCCAATTAGCAGCAAAGTAAAACACTACAATGTCTATGCAATCAGCGCAATGTAAAATATTAGTTAATTGTTCTAATGAACGAAGAGATTTAATGAGTTAATGCATGTTAATAAATTGTCATTATTTAATGTTAAGATAAGTCGAGAAAGCACAAAACCAGTCTCAAAAATCAAGCTTTTAGCAACAATACCCTAAATGTTTTTCATGTTGGTAATAACTATTTTTTTGAATGTGCATTTATATTACTTTAATAATGTTACGTTTGAATCAATATTTACACTCAATTAACTTTGTGAATATACAATAACTTTGCCTTAACAAAAACAAGACGAAATTTAATAAGTATAAGTACAACACGCACTGTTTATTATCTAAATTAATTAATATGGGTAGGTGCCTAAAATATATTTGAGCCCCTTAATTTCATAACCAAAGGCAGTAATAGCCACAGTTTTGATACTAACGCTCATTACACATTTAAAAACAGCACAAAAAGGCATGACTGATCCCTACTTACAAAATATCGTATAAAGTGATTTCTATGATTGATGTGTATCTTAAATATGATTAAAAACCTGAGCTGTCATTTCTGCAGCAATATGGGTAGAGATGACACTAAACTAAAAGTACATTAGGTATAAACAATGACCATGTTAATTAATTCAAATTTTCAACAACGTGCGGTAACTCTCCCTCATCAGTATTATTGGGTGAATTCACCAATGCCTGGTGTTGAGCGCATGATGCTTGATAGAGTTGGTGACGAAGTGGCGCGTGCTACTTCTATTGTCCGTTATCAACCCTTTAGTGAGTTTTCAGAACATACACACAGCGGTGGTGAGGAGTTTTTAGTATTAGACGGTGTTTTTTCTGATGAGCATCAAGACTATCATCAAGGCGCCTACGTTAGAAACCCGATAGGTACTTCACACACACCAATAATAGGCAAAGAAGGTGCAACGATTTTTGTCAAACTACAGCAGTTTGATGTCGAAGATACATCACAATCTGTCATTGATACACGCTCAGCACCATGGTCACAAGGTATGGTACCTGGATTAACCGTTATGCCATTGCACTCATTTAAAACTGAGCATGTCGCATTAGTCAAATGGGCTGCACATACCCAATTTAATGCACATCAGCATTGGGGAGGAGAAGAAATTTTTGTTCTTGAAGGTACTTTTTACGACGAGCATGGAAGTTACCCTGCTGGTTCTTGGCTAAGAAGCCCGCACATGAGTCAACATTGTCCCTTTACAAAAGAGGATGGCGCACTAATTTATGTAAAAACGGGCCACCTATAAAAGAGTAAGGGTTTACTATACATTTTTTTGCTACGAGCAGAGTACCCTTAACATATGCCAATAGCTGATTTTTTTTGCAACCGGCTTTAGTTGTTGCTAAAGCCGCCTCATAACAAAGCTAGAATTTAATTCTACCCCCTATAGCATATCGGCTTCCGTATTCACGGGCGAATAGAAATTGCTCTTCATATCGGCCATACCCCTGTTCAGTTTCATTATTAATATTAACCCCTTCGAAAAATATAGTAATATTATCGGTGACGTCATAATTAACACTTACATCCCATTGCCCGTACTCTTTAGCATACTGGGGAGGAGTATCTATGTTGGTACCCTGTGCTTGACCTAAGCCAATAAGGTAGTTATCACGCCATGAATAGGTCGCTTTAACCGACAAACCATCTAAGTCATAAAACATTTGAAAATTAGCTGAATCACTTAACCCAGGTAAAACCGGTTGCTCTGCATAAACTTCAGGATCGTAGTCAACATCACCGTCAACAAAGGTCGCATTTAATGCCACACCAAACCCCGAATCACCGAATAAGTGTTGTACCGCAAATTCAAGCCCTTGTACTGTTCGCGTATCAAGGTTCTCGGGTGAGTTGATGCTCCAAACTAACAGTGGATCAGTATTAACATCGGCCTCGATGGCGCCATCAGCATTGCCATGACCATTAACTAACATTTGTTGAAAAATAGAAGAATCGCTTGCAATTTCACCGCGCTGTTCAATTTGATTGACAGCTTGTTGCCAACGTTCACCAAGGTATATATCATGAACACCCGCTAGGCTTTGATCAAAACTTGAGTTGGCGATCCAATCATCGACATCTTTTTGAAATAACCCCAATGACACATAACTTCCTTGGTCATAATAATACTCAAACGAAAGATCTAAGTTAGTCGATAAAAATGGTTTCAAGCTGGTATTGCCTCGTCCACCAGTTCTTGCGCCAATTTTAGGACTCCCTGTATATGATATACCGCCAAGAAGGTTGTTAAGCCCAGCCCGAGTCATTGATTTCCCCCAGGATAAGCGAGTCACAATGTCATCTGTTAAATCGAGTTTAAAGTCAATCATAGGTAACCATACATCATAAGACGCGGAGTTTTCAGTTGCTACGGGTTGATCTTGATAAACAGTAATCCACTCTCCAGCAGAAACCCAATTAACCTGCATAGGAATACTGTCCTCTGAGGGACTTATCACATCGGTGCTTTCATAACGAAGACCTGCGTTCACATAAAGGTAAACATCGCCTAACTCGAATTCCCAATCAGTCTCTAAGTAGAAACTATCAGTCTCTTCATCGACTCGGCTAGTATTTTTTTGAGCATAATAAGGCTCAATATTATAAGCATTATCCCCTAATATATCGCTATTTAAGATGGCTAGTTGCCTAGAGACTGCCTCATCATAATCAAAAGTATAAAAATAATTAGGTGATAAGCCACCACCACTGCTGTTAAATTGCTCTAAAAAATTATCAGTGCTATTACGAGTAAACATTTCATCAGGAAATACTTCAGTAAAGCTAGGGTTAAAACCTGGGCCCCCACGTAAACCACTCCATCCATCAATGCCTGTGAGTGATTGTTCGGTCCGTGCTAATCCAAATTTGACCGTCGTCAAATGTTGATAATCAGTCGCCCATGAAAAATGAAGTTGCAGCTGTTCGATTTCAGATTTTCCTGGTGAGTGAATAAACTGACTAAAATTAGAATCAATTTCACTGGGCATAAGTTCGTTGGTGCCGTTATCAAAATGAATTAGGTAAGAAGGAATATCTCCCCCACGAAAATCGTATACTTTTGAAATTAACTTATCTGAACCTAGAATAACTTGCCCTTGACTACCACTGCCCTTATCAGCGCCGTTGTCTACTTCGCTTGATGAATCATGATAGTCAATTTCCATACTGAAGCTCTCAGTTAACTGCCAGTCTAGGTTAAAACCTAAAGATTTTGAGTCAACCTCTGTGGTGCCTTTACTCGCGGTAATCGAGGTATCATCTCCAGCAATATCTGCGTATATGGCTGTACCATTTTGGTCCAACTCATAACCAATAATATTAGAACCAAAGTTATTCCAAATACCCCAACCGAAGCCTTCTACTGCTGTGGTTGATTGACTAGCGGTATAATCGGCGGTAATGGTTAAATTATCTGACACTGCATACTGTAAGGTAAGTTGGCCATTATTTCGCTCACGACGTATGTCTTCAAAGCCATAATTAAAATCTTTTGGGAAAAAATGTGCACCTATGCGCTCGCCATTTTCATCTACACCTCTAGGATCGGTAAAGCGGGTGGCATCTAAGCTGGGTAAACGACCAATACCTTGTGCTTGAGCAACGATTTCCCCGGCATCATTTGCGCCATAAACCACTTCACCATACTGCCAACCTTGAATGTTAGCTTGTTGTTTCTGGAAATCGCGACGTTGATGAGAAAAGCTTAATGACACACCAAACGTGTCATCAAATAAAGTACTACTCAAAACCCCAGCAATTTCTGGTGTAATATCATCATACTTTACGTTTGACTCATCATATATTCCTTTTGCCATAAAGGATGCTTGAGTACCGGGATTACTTAATGGTTTAGTTGATACGATATTAACTGTGGCACCTAAGCCTCCTGTTGGTGTATCAGCACGAGCAGACTTTTGGATCTCTAAGGCACTCACCCCCTCAGAAGATAAATTTTCAAAAGCAAAGGAACGACTAAAGCCAGTACCCGGCATTTGTCGGCCATTTAATGTGACTAGGTTAAACTCTGGACCAAAACCACGCACGGTAATTTCACTGCCCTCACCATTTGAACGACTAACCGATACACCCGTGATCCGTCCTAATGATTCAGCTAAATTGGTATCAGGAAATTTACCCATTTCTTCTGCAGAAATAACATCCATTACACCAGAAGCATCTCGTTTTAAATCCATAGCACGAATCATACTGCCTCTTAGGCCTTGCACCTCAATAACTTCTATCTCTGGCTCTGAATCCGCCTCTGTATTCTCATTTTGTTGTTGAGCCATAGCGTTATTTGTCCATAATATACTTGAGCTGAGTGCTAACAACACTGACATAGATATTTTGTTTTTTGTTAAGTTCATCTTTTTCACAATGACCTTCTTATTTTATCAAGCTCTTTGATAATTCATGTTAAATGTTAATTATCAAAAAAGGAGGGTTATATAAACGACGGATAGAGAAAGTCGTTAACTGTCATGACTGGGTTATTCAAAACGAATATTATCGAAGTAAACAATATTGTCTTGGCTTCGACCATTTGTATCAAAGTCTGGGAAAATGATAATTTGATCGATATTAATCGCTTCAACAAGGCCTATGTAACCAGAGAAGTCAAACGTTAACTCTTCCCATTGATCGACAAGAGTATTAGCCACTTTTATTTCCGGTTGTGCGCTGTCGTTAGCGATAGCAAATTTAATTCCAACATCACTAATAACAGACTTATACACCATTATTTTAATAGTACTGTTAGAAATATCTAAGGTTAGAGGACCGAAATCACCATGTGCTGATTGCACTCCAGCCCATGGTTGACCTGAAGTTAATGCTGTAACTTTGGCAACATTATCTGAATCATTAACACCATCTTGGGCAGGGTTAATAACAATGTTTAAACCGGGATTAGAGCCGTTTTCAAAGGTTTGCCAACTGTAATTGTTTCCCACTGTTTCAAAATCAATAGTTGCCATACCACTGGTTTGTATTGGTGCTGCTGCATCAATATTATTGTTAGCCGTGGCTATTGTAAGGCTAACATTATCAAGTTGCACTTGACCTGCAGCAGCGCCCATATCAAAGAATAAAC
>JBELHN010000015.1:30855-42022 GCA_042091395.1 Colwellia sp. | reverse complement strand
AACCGGCATTTACAAGCAGCTCTCCTGCCATATCACCTGAGTTATCGCTACCTGAGTCATTTGCTGAAACCGTCATCAAACTAACATTATCAAGTTGCACTTGACCTGCAGCAGCGCCCATATCAAAGAATAAACGATTATTCTCACCACCAAAGCCTGCTGTCGTTAAATTAAGCGTATACCTTGTCCACTCATTAGTTAGCGAAACTGTCTCTACAGCATTGGTCCATGGCGCAGCATCCAAACCAAGCCCAACAATAATATCTCGATTATCATCAGAGCGAGCATCAAAGCTCAATACATAATCAGTCTCTGCTAACAAGGTCAGGTTTTGTTTTAAACTCACATCCCAAGCATTACCCGCTTGAGCAACATCAGCACTAAATATACCATCAGTGATACTGTCGGCCATGCCATCAGTGCCGCCCCAATTATCTGCTCCAGCAAAACCGGCATTTACAAGCAGCTCTCCTGCCATATCACCTGAGTTATCGCTACCTGAACTATCATTACCTGAGTCATCATTATCAGAACCATCACTGTTATCGTAAGGGCTTTCATCTGACTCAGGAATACTGATAAAAACATTGTCTACTCTGTAAATGCTACCTAAACCTTTACCCCATTCAGGAAACATCATCACCAGATCAACTTCAGTTAAATTAAGGCCTGCGCCAGCTAATTCGTTTAGAGGAAAAGAATAAGACTGCCACTCTCCCAAACGTGGTTGTTCACCTTGTAAACTGTCTTTTAGATTTAATTCGGCAAAGGTATTGCCTGTTGCATTAGAACTTTCAACCTTTAATAACCAATTCGTAGTTTCATCTTCAGGCATAGTTTCAATTTTTAAATCAAAGCGTAAAACTCCATTATTGGTAATGGGCGCGAGATTTAATGTCTCACCTGAATTCCGCCCCCAAAAACCAACAACTGAACCGCCATCATTACCTTCACCTATGGTAAATTCTACAACCATATCATGGTCTAAATCGTCGATTGCCTCTACCTGAGGCAAATAAGCACAACAATCCCAAAGTGTCCAACCGCTGCGAACTTGGTCGTCGTACAAGGTAAATAAGTTTTGGTAGAGGGTGTTATCAGGGCCTTTCTCACCAGGACCTTCTATATTTTCAGTGATCGTTGAATGAATTATCATGTTATCGACACGAAATTTAGTCCCATCGCCTTGCCCCCATTGAGGAAAAATAAGTGCAATATCAATGGCTGAGATGTCTAACCCTTGCTGAAGTAAGGTATTCATGGAAACGGAGTAACTTGTCCATTGCCCTTGTACAGGAGAAGTTGGTAAACGAAAATCAACGGCGGTTCCACCTAGGTTTGTGCCACCGTTAGACTCAATTTTTAAATACCACGGAGCATTGGGGTTTTCCGGTGGTTCTATTAATTTTAGATCAAACTCAATTGCACCATTAATAGCTAATGAACTAGCATCAAAGGCATAACCAGAGCCTCCCTGGTCTTGACGAGACGTGAAACCAACGACTGAATTACCATAAATGAAAAACTCTGCAGCACTGCCGTAATCAGGATCTTCATCCTCAACGATCACTGGAGACACAGAACTAACACCTTTTGAAACTTGGTCATCCCACATTGGCCAACTATTGTTTTCTTGGTCCGCAAACAATTGCAGTTTTGCACCTTCAAAGCCCGCACCAATAGTTACATTATCTATCTGATAAACTGCTGTGTCAGTACCTTGAATACTAGGAAATATTTTTATAGCAATAATTTTTGTAGCATCAAGTCCAAGTGCTCTCATATCACCTAAGCTGAACGTATAATGCTGCCATTGATCTTGAACTGGTAGCTCAGATTCAAGGCTTTGTTCAAGTGCCACCATAACAAAGTCAATATCAGCGGAACGCTTGTATTTTGTATTAAGTTTTTTTCCTTGGTTTGAAGGCGTTTCAATAGCCCTTTTAAATTCGACCTTGATGAACCATTGCACATCATTGGCACTATTAAGAGAAAGTACTTTTAAATCAAATTCAATATTAGCTTCATCGGGAAGTAATGAGCCATCATAAGCCGCTCCTGACAATCCAGACTCATCGCCTGCGCTTAATTCATTATCAACAGAAAACTCAACCACTGAACCATAATCGGTATCACCAGAGTCAACCTCTACTCCAGAGCCAACAATATTCCAAGCTGACTGCTCTTCTGTAAAAAGGTCGACACCGACAGGGACAGGTATAATAGGTGGAATAGGGACAGGTGCTCCCCCTCTAATATAGGTGTTATTATAATAATCGGCGCTTATGGTTGCACAACCTTTACCCGTAACGGGGTCTTTCGCACATTGATACACGCGAACATAATCAACCTGGAAAGCATTACCATCAAGATAAGCACTATTGTCGACACCTTGAGCAATCGTGCCATTTTCGTCACCAATAAAATAATTAGCGGCTTGATGGGTTCTTCCTGCCCAATTACCACCAACAGCATTATTTAAAATCAAGAAAAAATTCTGGTCATAAGGTGCATTTTGGTAAAGTGTTGTTTTTTCTCCATTATCATCAACACTTTGCGTGTACCACCCCGTTTCACTTAAGCCTGAGGCTGCGCCGTCAGAAGCGCGATAGGTTATTTCTGAATCGCGTTGATAGGCATAGAGCACATCATTTACATACCAACGTATTTCACCCTCCTCCCATTCGATAGCATAAAGATTAAAACCATTTTCGGGAGAACCATTTGGTAGGGGATATTCTGTTCCTGTGTAACTGTGATTACTTCCTTGCATTGGTCCATAATGCAGTGTGCCATGAATATGGCTATCAATGTCGCCATCAGCTCTTATTTCACCTAAATTAACCCACTCTACTAGATCAATTTCACCTGAAAGAGGCCATGTTCCATAGACTGAATCAGTTGGCATCATCCATGCTGCGGCCCAAGAGCCTTGTCCTTTTGGCGGTTTAGCTTTTACTTCAACTCGCCCATATGTCCAATCCCCTTGATTTTTCGTAACAATTCTAGAAGAAGTATAGGGCTTAGACAGTTCAGAGTTTTCAGGCGTAGGTCGAGCCACAATATTTAATAGCCCACCTTCAATAAACAGGTTTTCTGGTGCGTCGGTATAACATTGTTCTTCAGCATTACCACCACCATCGCAATTAATTTCAAAGCTCCATTTACTTCTATCAAGAGTGTTAGAATCAAATTCATCACTCCAGACTAATTGCCAATCTTGTGAAGGCGTGCTGGTGTCAATGTCGGTAATTGTGGTTTCAGTTGCAACATCCTCACCTCCACAGCTTGCGATAATAGTTATCGTAAACAATAAAGTTATGAATCTTGTGAGCTTAAATGCTCGCCCCTTAAACATAAAATTCTCCCGATTTTAAAGACTATTTCTATTAACCTCATACACAAATGGCATCCATAAATTAGGAAACATAAGGTTGGGTTTTATTTTTAATATATACTTACCTCATATTGTTTTAGCACGAATTAATCAGTTTACTTCATAAGAATCGGCCAAGCGGTTTATGTAAAAGTTAAAACGGATTCAAAGGCTAAAGCTTTTGTGAATACAGGGTCATCTCAATTTTAATTATTGAGTTTAGATTTTGGGTTGTTGTTTTTTTCACGCTTAATTGTTGGGTTAAATAGAGTTATTAAAATGGCAGCGCAGATTAAATAGCCTAGTCATTCTAATCATAGACATTTAAACAGAGCGTCGAACACTAAAATCGATCGTCTCTAATAACGTTTTGTCACTTCTGGCTAATGTTCTATAAATTTTTAACATACTACTATGAGAAAAACCTCGGTAATGTAATAAGTCAAATAGAGATGAACCCTAATTAATTGAGTATTCTTTAATCTGGCTGTAATGTATGAATTCGCTGAGCTGTCCTAAAAAAAAGGTCAAACGGATTCAAAAGCACTAGTAATCTTCGATTTTAATTTACAATTAATAGGTAGGTGAATGTTGAAAAAAAGCCAATCGATGAAAAAAATTGAACACAATGTAGCATTACTCATTAGAGAAACTCTAGGTCAAGCACCAGAAAAGTTATTTTGGTTTTGCCAATTCGGCTTTTGGGTGTTTATTTGTTTAGTATCGTTTGGCACATTAAATGTGTGGTTTGAACAATATCAACTTTCCTATTTTTTACACATCATTATGCAATCTGCAATAGGTCTTTTGCTATCTACTATTTTACAAAAATCCTTTATTGCTATCTGGAATAAAACAAATCAATTCCGTATTTGGGTAGGCTTGGGGTTAATTTTTGCTATTGCCTTATGCTGGACTATTGCACGCATGGGTTTATTTATCGTACTGACCAAAGAAAGTGATATTTGGTGGAATTTTGGTGGTTGGTATTTTAGTGGTATTTTTATCTATCTGTGTTGGTCAGCAATGTTCCATGGCTTAATGTATTACCAACTTTTACAACGTGAACATCAAATCTTATTAGATTCTCAATACATAATTGAAAAAGAATATGTAAAGCGTATTGAAGCTCAGGCGATGGCAAAAGAAGCACAAATTAAAATGTTACGTTATCAACTCAGTCCACACTTTTTATCTAATGCATTAAATTCAGTTAATGCATTAATTGAAATGAAACAAGGAGAACTCGCCCAGCAAACTGTAGTAAAAATCAGTAAATTTCTTCGTTATCTACTCGACCATGATGTTGAGGCGAGAGTTACGGTAAAACAAGAAATTACTGCACTTTTATTTTATTTAGATATAGAAAAAGTTAGATTTGGTGAACGTCTTACAATTGATCTTAATATTGATAAAAGTGCAGAGAATGGCCTGATACCTAATCTATTATTTCAACCTATCGTTGAAAATTCTATAAAACATGCGCTGTCGAAAAGTGAAGATGGCGGCACATTACATGTTTTTGTTCAATTACATAACGGTTTACTCAATATTGAATTATCAGACTCTGGCAAAGGGGTTATCGCTGATGCTGATAGTAACCAAGAAAGAGAAAATAGAGGTATAGGTATGGACAATATTAACTCAAGACTAGAGGCTATATACGCCAATCGTTACAACCTATCTTATGCTATAAATGATGGTCGCTTTAAAACCCATATCACTATTCCTTTTGAGCTGGCAAAAGTCAGTGAACATTAACCAATTATTTGCTTAGGACTACAGTATGACAAAGTTGAAAACAATCATTGTCGATGATGAACCTCTGGCGCTGGCTCTGATCAAATCAAAGTTAAAAAAGTTTAATTCAATACATATTGTTGCTGAATGTAAAAATGGACGGGAAGCCATTCAAGCCATTTTAGAGAACGAGCCTGACTTGGTCTTTTTAGATATAGATATGCCATCAATTAATGGTTTTGACGTGATCCATAAAACTCAGCCAGAACTCACACCTATGGTGGTCTTTGCAACGGCTTATGAGCAATACGCACTAGATGCATTTCAAGTTAATGCCATTGACTACATCCTAAAGCCCCTAGACGATGAATTAGTGGCAAGAGCTGTTCAGCGTGCTGAAGCTCGATTTAAAGAGCATGATAAAACCAAAGAGAAATCTAATTTAATCAATGCTATTGAAGCAATTCGCCACCATCAAGATCATCCAAAAAAAATCACCGCAAATGATGATAAAAAGATAGTCGTTAAAGATGGTGATAAAATCACCATTTTAAAACAACATGATCTTAAATGGGTTGATGCTGCAGGTGATTATTGTTGCTTGCACGCTAATGGAGAAACACATATCAAAAGAACCTCATTAACTGAGCTTCTAAAGCAACTGGATCCCAGCTACTTTAAACGCGTTCATCGTTCAACGATCATTAACCTAAATTATATTACTAAGGTGCAATCGTTAGCTAAGGGTGAGTATTTTGTCGAGCTCGGTTCTTATGAAAAAGTTAAGGTCAGTCGCACTTACAAAGAGGTCATTAAAGATTACCTTCAACTGAACCGAGAAAATACTGTGCCGCATTCCTTATGAAAACGACAAAAAAGATCTAAAATTATAAATTAACTGTTCGCCCTTGTTCGCTACTTAATACAGCCAATTCTAATATTTTTATCACCGATAAGGCTTCTGTAATAGGCACTGGTGGCGACAACTGTTGATTAATCGCAAGGGCTAATTGTTGGTAATAACAGCCATAGTCACCTACTTCTGAGGCGATAACTTGCTGCTGACTTTGGTTAGACAAAATGCCAAATTGATTAGCATGTTCACAGCCAAAACCCACTGCCGATGGCAAAATACCGTCATTTAATTGCTTTTCTTGCGGATCCTTACCTTGTTTAACATACTGCGCCTGAGTACCTTGAATGTTAAAACGTTGACTACCATAGGAAACATAAGGGCTAGATGATAAGTTCACATGCAAGTCTGGATAATTAAGTTGCACATTAAAATAATCAACCGCTTTAGCACCTTCTCGAAGCATTAAACAATTAGCTGTAATTGAGGTAGGTAAGCCAAAGAGCACTAATGCTTGATCTACCAAATGTGGGCCCAAATCATACCAAACACCATTGCCATCGCCCTTTTGCTCTTTCCACTTGCTAGCTACCTGCGGTCTAAAGCGATCAAAGTGTGAGTGAAATACTTTAATTTCTCCCAGTGTTTTTTTTGCCAATAACTTTTTTACGGTCAAAAAGTCACTGTCCCAACGTCGATTATGAAATACTGATAACAGTACCTTGTTTTGTGTCGCCAGTGCCTTAAGTGCTTCACCTTCGGCAAGCGTTACTGTCATGGGTTTTTCCACCACCACATGTAAATTGTGTTGCAAGCACTGTTTAGCCAAACAAAAATGAACATGATTGGGAGCGGTAATCACCACTAAATCAACTAACTTACTGGTAATCAATTCTAATGGTTGAGTATATATTTTAGGTTGGCAAGCACTTACCTGTTCATTAATCATAGCTAGAGGCTGAGTCTGGCGAGAACAAATAGCCGTTAAAATATAATCCTTAGACGCACAAATAAAAGGCAGGTGAAATACTTTAGCCGACAATCCGTAGCCAATCACACCAACTCTAATCATTCTAATAGTCCTTTTATTTTTGATACTTAACACACTTTGTTAAACAATACTTCTTGAGTAGTATTTTTTCAGCAGTACTTGATTGGCACCACTTGCTTAGTACCCCTTGCTAAAAAGTTCAGGCTGTACCATAGCGAACAGCTTAAAAGTGTTTTTAAATCCAACACAACTCAATCAATAATGATGATAAGTCTAGTATAAATAACTTGAGTATTAACAAAAGCGCAAACACTTACAAAATAAGCTTTTGGAGAAAACAGTATTGATGTCTTGATTTTTATCGGCATGCAGCATTTTAGTTAGTATTAACATTAACATTACTTTAATGTGTCACGTGATGTAATAACTAAAGTAATAAATTTAGTGGTTTACATGTAGCAATCAGCTTTCCATAATAGGTATAGTTTTTAACTTCTCCAAATTAAGCAAAATTAAGCAAAGTTAAACAAAGTTGAAAAAGCAAAGATAATTTGCCAAATCGACTTGTGTAACATAACAATGTAGCCGCACATACTATCAACACCCTATTATAATAATGATAAAAAAGGTATTTAACTGTGACAACAGACACTAGCGCTGAATATACAACTCAACCCCCCTCTTCTGATACTGCCAACCAATCGACTTGGTTTGTATTTTTTATTGCCTCTGTAGCAGCCATAGGCGGTTTCTTGTTTGGCTTTGACTCGGGGGTTATTAATGGCACTGTTTCTGCGCTAAGTAATGCCTTTAATGCCAATGATATTTCAACTGGTTTTAATGTCGCTTCAGTGCTACTGGGTTGTGCGATAGGTGCTTTAGTGGCCGGTCCTTTAGCCGATAAGACAGGCCGAAAGCCAGTGATGATTGTTACCGCCATTATTTTTGCGCTAAGTGCTTGGGGCTCAGGTATTTCAACTAGCGCCACAGAATTTATTCTTTTCCGTTTATTAGGTGGTTTAGGTATTGGCGCGGCGTCAGTTTTGGCACCTGCCTATATTGCAGAAATAGCCCCTGCCGCCATCAGGGGTAAACTAGCAACCTTGCAGCAACTTGCTATTGTATTAGGGTTATTTTCTGCCTTTTTAAGCAATTACCTTATCGCCTCAGTAGCTGGCGGTGCAGAAGGATTGTTATTTTTAAATATAGCGGCGTGGCGATGGATGTTTTGGGTAGAGCTTATCCCTGCACTCTTATTTTTTGTAGGTGTTATGTTTATACCCGAGTCACCAAGATACCTTGTAGCTCAAGGCAAGTTAAAACAAGCACAGACAATTTTTGCAAAAATATCCTCAGACAATATTGAACAACAAGTCTTGGCTGTTCAACACTCACTGCACAGTGCAAAAAAACCAAGCATTGCCGACTTATTTATTGCAGGCCAAAAGAAAATTCACCCTATTATTTGGATTGGTGTGGCCTTATCAGTATTCCAACAATTTGTTGGTATTAATGTAGTCTTTTATTACGGCGCTGAATTGTGGCGAGCAGCAGGCTTTGATGAGTCACAATCGCTACTTATCAATGTTATCACTGGTACTACCAACATCCTGTCTACTTTTATTGCAATTGCTCTTGTTGACAAAATTGGACGTAAACCTCTCCTCATTACGGGAAGCATTGGTATGTTTATCAGCTTAGCGGCGTTAACCTTTATTTTTGGTAGTGCTGACATAGATAATTCAGGTCAACTTGCTTTAACCAATGCTATGGGCACTGTCGCACTGGTTATGGCCAATCTGTTTGTGGTGTTTTTTGGCTTAAGTTGGGGGCCTATCGTTTGGGTTCTGTTAGGCGAAATGTTTAATAACCGTATTCGAGGTGTGGCACTCGCGGTAGCAGCGAGTGCTCAATGGCTAGCAAATTTTGCTATTACCATGACATTCCCAGTATTACTGGGCAGTGTCGGTTTAGCCGGTGCTTATGGCTTGTATGCCCTATCTGCCTCTATTAGCATTTTCTTTGTAGTAAAATATATAAAAGAAACGCGCGGTAGGGCATTAGAAGCAATGTAAGCTAACAGGCAATAACTTAAAGAGTTGTGTTACTAAAGCATCGACTTATTCACTGCATAGTGGCTTATTAAGAATAAGCCTTACCTCTTAAACAACCTGCTGATATAGTTGCCAGCAGGTTGATAATAACAAACTTAATCAGACAACGAAAAAGACTCTCTTTGTCTGACAAACTTCAACTAACCACCAAACTGAATTCTCACGCCAGCGTTAACAGTAAAGCCATCATTACGCGACCAAATATCGGTTGTCCAACGGCCACTTGCAGCTTGATTAGGCAAAACTAACGGGTGAATCTTAGTTTGTCTTATATTTAACAAGTTTTCAGCGTTTACAAACCAGCTCACCTGACCTAGCGTCACTTGACCTAACAAGCCTAAATGCCAGTATGCTTTACTTTTTTCACGGTAGGGATTATTTTCCAATAATTGTGTGCCGTTATAATAAGCTTCAAAACCGACTAAATGGCTGCCATGCTCTTCCCACATAATAACAGCACCTGCAGAATGCTCAGGGGTTAATGCTATTGGCTCTCTCGATAACACATTGCCCTGTTGTTGAGTAGCATCTGTATATAAATAACTGCCTGTCAGTTTGACATCTTGATAACGATAGCGCAGTAATAACTCAGCTCCTCTGATCTGAACTGCTCCAGCGGCATTAACTAACCTGACTTGTTTATCAATATCTTGCTGCATATTATCAGCGTTATAAGTGCCACTAGTCGTTTCTAATTCAGTGACATGTTCAATTCTAGATGAGAATAACGTCATACTGGTTTCAATGTTACCCCGTAAATAACTGATGTCTAAAGAGGCTGTTGAAGCATGTTCTTCTTCAATATTTTCAAGTGCAGCTAAGCGAGATAAACCCGCTTCATCTATCTCTTCAATAAAAGGGCTTGGCGCAAAAAAGCCTTGCCCATAAGAACCGCGTATTAGCCAATTATCACGCCGATATAACATTGAAACTCGTGGACTCAACTGGGTACCATATTCACTATGCCAATCTGCACGAGCACTGATTGATAGTGATAGATCATCACGGGCTTCATAATCAAATTGCGAAAATAAGCCAGGTACTTGATAACGGTAATCAAATTCTGGAAAAGTTAACGCGTTAAATTGCTCTGACTGCAGAGCCAAGCCAACTAACCAAGCGGTGCTATCAGAGTAGCCAGATATACTCGACTCTATTAGATAACTTTCATGGCGTTCATCTTCATTAACAGTGCCGTATAAGTGCTCATGGTCCTGATACATTGCTGAGCCGCGTATGTTAATACTCATCACCTCACCTATCGGTTTATCATAAATAAAACCAAAATCTGTACGCAAAGAGTCTTGTGATTGCACAAATTGATTACCATCTGGCACGGTTGCTGCGCCTAATGTACCACCTTCTCTGGCCTCTGCCATGACTCCTAGCGTCAGGTATAAGTCAGCGCCGCTGTCATCTTGCCAGTAAAAACGTGGACGAACATTGGCTCGTTTAAAGCCTGCCATATCTACCCAGCCATCATCATCTAAATCTTGTGACTCTTGGTGATGAAGCCCTGCGGTAATTGAACCACTGGTAGTGTCAGTAAATGGCGTTGAAAAATATGAAGTCATGTCTTGGCCATTTTTAGAGGTAAGGTTCAGTAGAACTTCCCCCTCATATTCACTTGTTGGGGTACGTGAAATTAAATTAATGACACCACCCAGTGCTGAGCCACCATACAGAGAAGAGGCAGAGCCCTTAATTATTTCGACATTAGCCAAATCAGTAGGAGGAATTTGCAACAGACCAATAGAAGCCGTTTGTCCACCGTATAAGGGTAAACCATCACTTAATAATTGCGTGTAACGACCATAAAGCCCTTGTAGGCGAATATTGGCACTACCCAGTGAAGGTGAGGTTGTTTGAACTCTAACACCACCTGTTTCAGCAACCAACATAGAGATGTTACCAGGCCGCATTAAGGCTTTTTCTTGAATTTCTTCAGCGTTAATAATTTCAGTTCGAGTGGCTGATTCGGTAACAATACGACCTAAACGTGACGCACTTACTTGTATTCTTTCTATCTCACTCTTGTGATCATGATGTTTTTCTGAGTGATTATGTGGCTCATTGTGTTCATTGTGTTCATT
>JBELHN010000015.1:22387-30755 GCA_042091395.1 Colwellia sp. | reverse complement strand
TGTTCATTGTGTTCATTATGTTCATTATGTTCATTATGTTCATTAACATATTGTAGATTATGTTGATTTTGGGCATAAGAAAATGTTGAAAACAGCAAGCTTAGCATTGCTATTTTAAATAAATTAGGCATTTTTACCTCTAACAAATACTGACAAATAACTCAGTACCTCAGCACAGAGTTATTCTAAAAGTGGTTATCTATTAAAAATTATGGAAATAACTGTTAGGCAATAAAAATAGGGGGGCGATAAAGAGAGCTAATAATTATATTAGGTTGAATGGTTTGCACACTAAAAAAAGATTCAGCAAACAACATCTGGTGGTTAAATACCGTGTCGGAATAAACATAGATCGCTGGGGAGCAGGTATTCGCTGCGCAGACACACTCTAGGTCGCAGCAAGCAATACTGCAACAATCTGATGTTTGATTTACATGACTTGTATCAGCAGAAGTTACTGTGTCATTAACAATTGTTGATAACTTAGTATTGTTAGGCTCTTCGCAAGTGATAATAAACTGAGCAGCCATGGTTTGCCCGACAAAGGCAACGAGTATTAATAAAATAACTAATAATTTTGAAGGCGCTCTGCACATAAATATCTCGCAACATGATTGTTGGCAATTTTATGGGACTCTACAGCAGATGTAAACTCTTACCTTGTAGTTAATATAATATTGTTTATCATATTGACTGAAATGATTTAGCTAAAATAATGTATATTTATGTGTTAGTTAGTGCTGTGTTCAATCCTTATTAAATGTTTTGGTGATTATAGATTCATAAAACAGTTCACTATATGGCACTAGCTAAAGTTTACGTTGAAAACACCCCAATACTGGTTTAACGGTTAAATAAAAACAATTAAGCTGAACTTAACTCGGCCTTGCAATGGCAGAAATAAAGCTGAACAATTCACAAGCAGGTGCTCAATTGATTATCAATTACATGAAACTTATTATATTGTTAACTCACTGGAAGTTAACTTTCCAACACTAAAGGATGCTTGAATGTTAAAAATCAGCCATTGCAGTATCATCTGTATTATTTGTGCCCTGATAGCCAGTTGTAAACAAGAAACAATAACACCTATACCTCCTGAAGTTATTGTGCAAACAGTAACTCAACAGACAGTCCCTGTTTATGGTAATTACATTGGCGTTACCAAAGCTTCTTTAGATGTAGAAGTAAGAGCGCGCATAACCGGATATGTTGAGCAGGTAAAATTTGTTGAGGGCAGTTGGGTTGATGCTGGACAGCTTCTTTATTTAATTGACGATAAACCTTACATCGCCAAAAGAAAACAAGTGTTAGCACAGTTAGAAAAAGATAAAGCCGCTTATGAAAAAGCCAAAAGAGACGTTATTCGCTTAAAACCTCTTTATGAACAAGATGCCGCCAGCCAACTTGATTATGACACCGCTATTTCCATAGAAGAACAAGCAAAAGCCTCAGTCATGTCATCACAAGCTAATTTAGATCAGGTTGATTTAGAGTTGAGCTACACTAAAATTAAGGCTCCAATTAGCGGGATGATTGGTGACTCTCAAGCAGACATTGGGGCTTTGGTGGGTTCTGGTGGAATATCCCTACTTTCTACAGTCAAGCAAATTGATCCCATACACGTTACGTTCAATATGTCCTCACTAGATTATCTCAATGCGCGCCGCAGAATGCACTCACTGCTAGAAAAGAAAAAAGCGGAAGAGCAAGGTAAAGCGCTCGCTGGTTTCGTACGCATAACCTTACCCGATGACAGTGAATACAAATATTGGGGCGATGTTAGCTTTACTGATCCTAAAGTAAATCCTAAAACAGGTACTTTTAAGGTGAGAGCCATTCTGCCAAACCCCGACAGCGAATTGCTGCCAGGCCAATATACTAGTGCTCGTATACGGTTAAGTGAATTTAATGATGCAGTGGTGATTCCTGAAGAAACCGTGCGCGTTGAGCAAGGGGGCTTATATGTCATGGTCGTAATGCCTGATAATACCGTTGAACACCGTTTTGTTATGGTTAAGCATTACGGTAGTGAAGGTTTGGTTATCGACACAGGGTTGTCGCATGGCGAGCGAATAATTATTGAAGGCCAGCACCGAGCTCGACATGGCCAATTAGTTAAAGCCATTACTATGGCTGATTATAAAAAGCGAATTCATCAAGATAACAGAAAAGATAGCCATCAATCTTCCTCGACAACATCGGCTGAGTAATTATGTTTTCTCATTTTTTTATCAATAGACCAATTTTTGCTAGTGTTATTTCAATTATAATTGTACTCACAGGCACGGTATCTTTATTTGGTTTACCCGTTGATCAATACCCCGACATTGCACCACCCCAGGTTAAAGTCTCTGCTTCTTTTTCAGGTGCTATCGCCAGCGTTGCCTCCGAGTCAGTTGGTGTACCACTTGAGCAAGAATTAAATGGCACTCCAAATATGCTTTACATGCAGTCTAAGTCAACCAACTCAGGTAGCACCAATATTACGGTAACCTTTGAAGTGGGAACTGATGCTGATTTAGCCGCTGTAGACGTGCAAAATACCGCTAGTCAAGCCTCTGGTAACTTACCCGTTGATGTGCAACAAAACGGCGTTACTGTCTCTACTGAAAGTTCAGTTGAGCTGCTGAAAATAGCACTAACGTCAGACGATCCTAAGTACAATGATATTTATTTAAGTAATTACGCCTCAATTAATATTCAAGCCGCTTTAAAACGGATACCTGGGGTTGGGAAAGTTAGAAACACTGGCTCACGAAGCTACTCAATGCGCATCTGGGTAAGACCAGATCGTATGGCTGGTTATGGGCTTACAGTAAGTGATGTCAGTAATGCCATTAAGGAGCAAAATAAAGAGGCTGCTGCGGGTAATATTGGTGCTCAACCCATGAATGAGTCAATCAAGCTTAACTTCCCTATTAATGCTCAGGGACGATTTAACAAGGTTGAAGACTTTAAAAATATCATGGTAAAAGTTGACCCTGACGGCTCTATTATTCGCTTAAGAGATATTGCTGATATTGAGTTAGGTTCTTCGGCATATACGCTGCAATCAAATTTAAATGGCCAAGCGGCTACTATTTTACAGGTATATATGTTGCCGGGCTCAAATGCCCTAGATGTCACTAAACGGGTTAAAACGGAGATGCAAAGGTTAGCAAAAAGCTTTCCTGAAGGCATAAAATGGGTGAGTTTTTACGACGCATCGGAATTTATTGAGTTATCAATCAATGAAGTTAAAAACACCTTATTTCAGGCGTTAATGCTAGTCATTCTTGTGGTCTATCTATTTTTGCAAAATTGGCGAACAACCCTAATCCCTGCCTTAGCCGTCCCTGTGTCAATAATAGGGACTTTTATTGCACTATCAGCGTTTGGCTTAACCATAAATACTATTAGTTTGTTGGCCTTAGTGCTTGCTATAGGCATTGTTGTTGATGATGCCATTGTGGTTGTTGAAAGTGTCGAACGTATTATTAAAGAGCAGCAACTGTCAGTATTAGAAGCCACAAAGCAAGCCATGACAGAGTTATCTGGGGCATTGGTAGCAACATCATTAGTACTCGCCGCAGTGTTTGTGCCGGTCTCTTTTTTAGCCGGTATTACTGGTATTATGTACCGTGAATTTGCTATATCAATCACGGTAGCTGTTCTTATCTCAACCTTAGTTGCGTTGACCTTAAGCCCTGCACTTTGTGTGTTATTTTTAAAAGAAAATCAACCCACCAAGACTCCTCGGTTTTTTCGCTGGTTTAATGACAATATCGATTTACTCGCTAAAAAATACACGTACCTTGTAAAATTTACCTGCTTAAATGCTAAACGCAGTTATCTCGCGGTTATTCTGGCTTTTATCAGTTGCTGGTTGGTTTTTTCGAGTTTACCTACAGGCTTTATACCACAGGAAGATCAAGGGCGTTTTTTTGTTGATATTACCTTACCTGACGCCGCTACTGTAACGCGCACTAATAAAGTGATTGCCGAAGCAGAACGTCATATTCTTGCCCACGATGCGGTTGCTTACTCTTTTTCATTAGCGGGCGAAAACCGCCGTGCTGGCAGTAGTCAAGCGAATGGACAACTTGAAGTTATATTAAAGCCTTGGTCATATCGAGCCGGTAAAGACTTCAATGTTGAAAAGGTATTGGAAGAACTCAAAATAATATTAGAGACTATCCCCACCGCAAAATTTAATGTCTATCAACCTTCGGCGGTATCAGGTGTTGGCAGTGGCTCCGGTGTTGAAATGGTGCTGCAAGACAGAACTGGCTCAAACTTTGACGGTTTAATGGAAACATTAACACTCGTTCTAGATGAGCTTAATAAGCAACCAGAAATTGCTAAGGCTACCTCACCTGTACAAGCTCAAGTACCACAATTGTTTTTAGAAGTAGATCGAGAAAAAGCCATGGCATTGGAGGTACCCATTGCCGATGTTTACAGTACCATGCAAGTCTTAACAGGCTCTTCAATTATCAATGACTTCAATTTATTTGGTCGCGTTTATCGCGTAAAAATGCAAGCCGATGAACAATTTAGAGCAAGACCTAGTGACTTAAATCATTTTTATGTAAGAAGCGCCAATGGTGCAATGGTTCCTATGAACGTGCTAGCTAAAATCAGTTTAACCACGGGTCCTTCAGCCATTAACCGTTATAACCTTTTTTCTAGTGCTAACATCAACGTTAACCCTGCAGCTGGCTACTCTAGTGGTGATGCTATTGAAGCTATCAATCGAGTCACAGAAGCAATATTACCGCAAGGTATGGGGTATGAGTGGTCTGGTTTAACCTACCAAGAAATTAAATCTGCAGGGCAAATGAATACTGCCTTACTGTTAGCGCTTATCTTCGTGTTTTTATTTTTAGCCGCCTTGTATGAGAGTTGGACATTACCTTTGGCAGTATTATTGATATCCCCTATAGCCATGCTAGGCGCAAGTTTAACCGTGTGGCTCGTTAATATTGAGAATAATTTATTCTTTCAAGTTGCGTTTATTTCATTAATTGGTTTAGCCGCAAAAAACTCTATTTTAATTGTTGAGGTCGCTAACCAATTTTATCGCAATGGTTTATCTGCTCAGCAAGCCGCATTTAAGGCAGCAAGCCTAAGGTTTAGACCTATTATGATGACTGCTGCCTCTTTTATTTTGGGTGTTCTACCACTCATTTTAGCCGTTGGACCAGGCTCAGTAAGTCGACAATCAATATCTTACCCCATTTTAGGAGGAATGGTGTTGGCAAGTACTATTGGCATTATTTTAGTACCACTATTTTTTATCACTGTAGCACGGTTTGTAAAGGTATCGCCTAGGAGGAATAGCAATGCTTAAGAACGCTACTTTTAGCCTATTCCTTGTAATGATCTCAGGCTGTGCGGTGGGGCCTGACTATAACCGACCCGAGCTTTTTGTCGACGATGTTTTTCAAAGTGCAGAGGGCTATCAAAATAATGACAATTCGGCCTTAATGGGCTGGCAACAGGCATACCAAGATCCAGTATTAAATAATCTTATTACTATCGCTTTAGCGCAAAACTATGACTTAGCTATAGCCATTTCTCGCGTAAAAGAAGCAAACGCGTTAGCAAATGTAACTGAATCAAATTTTTATCCCAGTCTCGGCTTGCTCATGCAAAGCAAACGAGTATCTGAAGGCAGTAATAATGAATTTGACGACACTCAAGAACTCAAAGGTCAACTAAATTGGCAACTCGACTTGTTTGGTTATAATCAACGCGCTAGTGAGGCAGCATGGGCTGAGCTAGCGGCACTAGGCCAGGCAAGGTATGTTATCGAAATAAATTTAGTGGCTGAAGTGGCCACCACTTATTTTGCGTTACTCGATTTACAAGAGAAAATTAAACTGAGTAAAAGTACTGTATCTCTGCGCACTCGTGCATTGCATATTGCTCAATTACGTAAATCAAATGGCATGGTATCGGGGCTTGATGTTCAGCAAGCAGAAGTTGAACTTCAATCAGCTAAAGTCACCATACCTAATCTCGAATTAGAATATTTGCAAACATTAAATCGATTAAAACTGTTAGTGGCTAATGAGCATATCAATATTAGCGGTAGTATTAATTTAACGGATCAAGCCTTGCCTGTTTCAATTCCCATTGGTATTCCATCACAAGTATTAATGCGCCGACCAGATGTGTTACAAGCTGAAGCACAACTTCACTCTGCCACTGCAAACGTGGGTATGGCTACTGCTAATTTATTTCCAAAAATAACCTTAACCAGCGAGTTTGGTTTTGAAAGTAGTCAATTATCCTCATTATTGTCGGGGGACAGCAGTTACTGGGAGTTACTCGGTGGTATTACCCAGCCATTATTTAATGCAGGTCAATTACGTAACGAACTAACAGCCGCAGAAGAAAGAGCCTACCAGGCCAGTTTAGCTTATAAAAATGTCATTATGAGTGCTTTTCTTGCGGTTAGTAATCAGTTAAAAGCCTTTAAATCCAGTGAAACCATATACGTTGCCCAACAAAACCTACTTAATGCCGCTACTGCTTATGAGAAGTTAGCCCGCATCCGCTATCGTAATGGCGTTGCTAGCTCGCTCGACCTGATGGACGCCCAGCGTAAACTGTTTGAAGCACAGTTATCATTTAGTTCAGCCAAAAAACAACGGTTAGTCTCATTTGTTAATTTATACCGAGAGCTTGGTGGCGGCTGGCAAGAAGAGCAGCTCACTCAGTAATTAAAACTGCAAGAGCAAATACTCTTAACAAAGCGCTAGTCGTAATCCTTAAAAAACGGTTCCTGCCATGTTTGGCTCAATTGCAGCTTGAGCAAAAGGTAACATAATACAAAAGGTCGTTTCATTATTCGCGGATGTCACTTTAATTCTCCCCGTATGTTCTTCTGTAATGATTTGGTGACAAATAAATAAACCTAGACCTGTGCCCTTATTTACTGCTTTAGTGGTAAAAAAAGGGGTAAAAACATTTTGTAAATTTTTATTGTCGATGCCAGAGCCATTATCAACAATATCGACACAAGCGTAATTTTTATCACTGTAAGTATTCACCGTAATCTCGCCATTGTTTTCAATGGCGTGTAAGGCATTTAATAGAATATTAACGAAAACTTGATGGATTTTATTTTTATTAGCGCGGATGTCAGGCATTTTTTTCAAGTTTAACTGTACATGGCATTCATCACTTATTTCACCTCTAAGTATATTTAACGCCGACTCAATCCCATCATTAATATCAAAATGACTGACATGAGTATCACTATTGCGCACATAGCTGCATAGTCCAGAGACAATATTTTTTATCCGCAACAACCCCGAGTTAGTTTCTTCAACTGTCTTTCTAATATCCTCTATGGCATAGGTATAATCTTCTGCTAATAATCTAGCTTTTAATTCCTTTGGCAAGCTTATGTGGTTAAGTAAACTCTGATGCATATTGTTAATATCGGTACAATAACTAGCTAATGCTTCACAGTTACTGATTGAAAAGCCTAAAGGGTTATTAATTTCATGGGCAACTCCTGCAGCTAATAAACCAACAGATGCCATTTTCTCTGAATGTATCATTACTTCTTGATTTTCTTTCAGTTCAGACAACGACGTTGCCAACTTCATATTGGAGTCTTTCAACGCCTTTTGGGTTGATAATAGCTCTGAACTATAGAGCGCTGAGGCGATACGTGGTGCCGCAATATTAGCAATAATTTGTAAAAGCTCTTTGTGATTTTCATTAAAAAAATTAAGGTGTTCCGATTCACTATCAATAATTGCGATGGTTTTACTCTCATAAACAACCGGTATTGTGATTTCAGATTTACCCATAAATTCATCATTAATATAGCGCGAGTCTAACTCTGTATTTTGCACAATTTCAGCTATTTGCGTTTGTGCAACGGTACCAACAATACCTTGACCGACAGGAATTAATATCGCGTTAAGTAAGCACCTATCTTTGGGGTTTTTTATGCCAAAAGCCGCTTTTTGCTCTAAGTTGTTATCGACATTCAAATAGACAACACAATCATCAAAACCTAAAGTTGTTCCTATATTTTCTGCAATTGACCACAGCAAGTCATCTAATGTGGCAGCATTTAACATGGACGTTGCGAATTGACTCACTTTATTCAATTCAGTCATAAAACCCCATTTTTTTGCAAAATAAAAAATTTTCAAATAGCGAAATACCTTTGCAATTTGCAAAAAATTACAAATTTACTCACGTGCTACTTTAACCGTACATTTCCAGAAGTACTTCCAGGCCTTTATAATTGTAAAAAACTAGCAAATACCGATAAAAGCGCTCTCAGTCATTATTAACATTACAATTTACATACCATAAAAATTAACACCCGAATAAGAGAAGTAATGCTCAACAA
>JBELHN010000015.1:16590-22287 GCA_042091395.1 Colwellia sp. | reverse complement strand
GCAAAAACTATCGGTAGTACCTTTGAAGCTTGGCCCAAAGAAATGCGAATGATCACACCATCTTTCCCCAGTAATGGCTATCATCAAACGGATTTGAATGCGATTACACCTGATACATCACCTGCCTTTAGTCTTGGTAAAGAACACCCTAGTGGGGCTGAATATGCGGAATATTTGCGTAGTGTAGTAAAACATTATGAAGTGAATGTTGAAGAAAACACCAAAATTGTTGACGTAGCTAACCACAGTGAAGACAGCTTTATACTTCGCACTGATTCTGGTGAAACTATTCACAGCCAATATTTAATCTGGGCAGGTGGCGAATATTGTTCACCTCGTTTAACGGCTTTTGAAGGCAGTGAACTGTGCCTGCATAACAGTCAAGTTAACTCTTGGGATGATCATCAGGACGAACATTATGTGGTTATTGGCTGTTACGAAAGCGGTGTTGACGCTGCCTACAATCTAGCAACCCGAGGTAAACGAGTTACCTTAGTCGATTCAGGTAAAGATAGCCAAGACAGCTACGATCCTAGTCGAGTGTTAAGCCCTTATACCGCAGAACGATTGTCTTCAATGGCAAATATGGAGTTAGTTGAACTTGAACAAGACTTCAAAGTACTAGCCGTAGAAAGTGCTGAAGATAGCTATAAAGTCATATCAACAACCGGTGACTTATTAATTAGCGAAGGAAAACCGATTAACTGTACTGGCTTTAATACTCACCTTGGACCGGTGACAAAGCTGTTCGAGACAACAGAAGAAGGTTTTCCAAAAGTAAATCAATTTGATGAATCTACCTTAACCCGTAATTTATTTTTATCTGGGCCTAAACTTGTGCACGGAAATATTTTACTCTGCTTCATTTATAAATTCCGTGGTCGATTCACCACCCCTTGTAGCATTATTGGTGCAGAGTTGGAGTTAGACACCTCTGTGTTAAATCATTACCAACAAGCGGGTATGTTACTAAGTGACTTTACCTGCTGCGAGAGCCAACAGTGCTTTTGCTAAGGGGCTATTTAGTGAGAAATTTGACATGTTAAACAAGCGTCTATCGAAAACTATTAACCTATTCACGCATTCAACTAGCCTTTTACTGTTGGCCATTATCCTCGGTTCAATGCTGGGCTTAGCCTCCCCTAATGTAGGTAATGAAGCCGCTAAGTTTATAGACCCCACTATTTTAATGTTGGTTTTCCTACTGTTATTTGAAGTGCCTCTAAAAGGGGTATTCAAAGGCGTGACTAATGTACGCTTTATCAGTCTGGCCTGGGTGATTAATTTTATCATAATACCCGTCATTGGTTTTGGTATTGCTTCATTATTTTTAGCAGATGAAGCACTGTTTTATACAGGTTTAGTCATTTACTTTATGGCACCTTGTACTGACTGGTACTTGGGTTTCACTCGTTTAGCAAAAGGTAATGTGGAATTAGGGGCTGCGCTCTTACCGATTAATATGGTAACGCAACTGATATTATTCCCAATATATTTATTGCTATTTGACACCCTTGTTGCCTACAAAATTGACTTATATGTTTTACTGGAATGGTTTTTACAGCCCTTGTTAGCGGCAGTCATTTTAAGGGTCTTACTGCATAAGTTAATTAAAAAGGCCTTAGCAGTATGTAAAATACTTATTCCTGTGGTATTGATGTTTTTAGTGGGTCAAATATTTGCTTCAAACATTAATCAACTGGTTGAACACATCGACGTTGTACCCTTGTTATTGTTGGCAATATTTATTTTCTTCATGATTACTTATGCGCTAGCAGAGTTAGTGGCAAAATATGCCCGACTAGACTATCCAGAGCAGTGTTTATTAACTTTTACCACGGGTGCCCGTAATGCGCCATTAATGCTAGGGCTAGCGATGGTGGTATTGCCTAATCAACCACTGATATACGTAACAATCACAATTGGTATGTTAATAGAATTCCCTCACCTTATTGCCCTAAAAGTAATTTTATTGAAACGCTTTAAAACCAAGCAGCAAACTCAGCAGCAAACTCAGGCGAGTGTTATCAAAAAACGCGAAAGAAGCTGTTCTGCAGCCATGCAAAGAAGTGTTCATAAATAAAAACATATAAAACAAGTGCTTACACAAATTCGTGCTTATTTAGATACCCCCGATTTAACGGAATATCGAAGAAAATACATTTTTGTGCAGATAAAAGTAATCAGGCTCTTTATCTGCAATCGTTGTTATTAAATAAATCAGGTAACTATTCTGTCTTGCGATTATTGAGCTGAACTTGTACTTGATTGCCGTTAAGTAATTTACCAATCAAGGTATTGCGAACTAATACGTGATAACTTAACGCTCCTATCAATAAAACGACTCCACTTGATAAAATAAACTTAAAAGCAATATTCATTGCGGAATCAATAATTAAAAATTGAAACCAAAACAGTAATGGAATATGAATAATATATATCCAATAAGCTGCATCCATAAAATACTTCATCACCCTACTCGGCTGAGACAAATATCGTCTTGCTAACAACAATAACGCCAATGATAAATAAACTGCAGCAATAGCTTCTAGTAATACCAGACCTAAGTACTGCCAACTTAAAGAAATACCTGTTTGCATCTGAGCAATCGCCTCTGCAGTTGATAAAGGCTCAGGTAATAAATAATAAAAACTAACACAACTTGTTACCCCTACTACCCATATACTAACTGCAAATTGAGCGATTTCATCAAGTAACTCAGCTCGGTAACGAACAACACAACCCAGTAAAAAAAATAAACCAAAAAAACCAAAAGACCATAATTGAGGGTACAATTTACTGGGCGGAGTATGAGGAACTGAAGGTGCGGTCAATAGTGCGGGGATCATTAATATGGGAAGTAACAGTAGTACATGCTTTACTGTAACCAAACTAAAAACTTTAACCACTAATTTAGGCATACTCCACATAAGTATTGCCAAAAAAAGGCAGAAATAAAACAAATTTAACAAAAACCACAAATGCATGGTGTCTATACCAACCTGCTCAGGTGGCTTCGTTATGATAAAGTCTAATATGGGGACATTGGTCTCCATAGTATCAAGAGCCCAGCCAACCGTAACAAATACTGCAACCAAGGCTAACGGTAAAAAAATAATAAAGGGAAGCAATATGCGTTTTACCCTATTAATAAGAAAACCCTTCAAATTGTGTTTTTCAATCAGCAATAAAGCAAAGTAACCTGACACTAGGAAAAACAGCGGCATTCGAAAGGTATGTACCACCACAAAAACCACGTCAAAAAAAACTGAATTAGTACTGTTTGCTGTTAACCAAACACCATTTACCATGGGGCTATAAGCCAATGCAGCGTGTAAGATAATCCCCAACAACATGGCTAATGCTCTAATATTATCGAGGTAATGAAGTCGCCCTACTTGTAAACAAGTCATATCGATTCTTCTCTGGTTATTCCTATAAAGTCTTTATTTATGGCTTTACATAAGCACAGGGTTATGCAGTTAAAAATGGGGTTCAATTGCGTTTAAATAATCAAAAGCATTGAGCGTTGCATCAAGTGAAATTCATTAATAGATAGTGATTGAGCAAAAAACTTCATAAATTAAACGGAAAATAATTTTTTTACAGTATTTTGAGCAACACCTGAGAGCACATAAGTTATCACTTAATGATTATGACTTCAGCAATATTAAAACTTTCTCATGAATAAGCTGTTAACACCTAATTCAAAGGGGTTATTTGAGTAATTCATCGTAACTTATCTTGTTAATTGTTGTTAATTTGTTACTCTAAATGAACGATAATTAAACGTTAACTATGTTGCCTTCAGTACCATTACAGTACAAAAAAATTAAATTATGATAAAGCAATAATTATCCTCTGTAAGGCAGTTAAACATGACATTACACCTTAATGAATCACTGTACTGTAAAGTGATATTGTTTTTGTTGTCCTTGAACATCACTTGGGTTGACAACATTAATTAAGTAATAACACGATTAAATATAATTAACAGTGGTTTATATAGTAATCGGTCAGCTAATTCACTTTTTAAGCGTAACACACAGATTTACTGTAATTATACATTGAAAGAGTGAAAACAAGGCTAACTTTAGCTAATAGACACCGGCCTAATTGATACATACCACCATGTGTCATATGTATTTCAATGGCAATGAAAAGCGTCATCAATCAAGAAATAATATGACTTTGAATGGATGTTAAAGCAAACAAACATGATAATGCACTAATTAACTAATTAAACGAGATAAATTTAATGAAAACAAAATCTGATATTGGCTTGGTTGGCCTTGCCGTTATGGGCGAAAACCTTGTTTTAAATATTGAATCTAAGGGCTTTACTGTTACCGCATATAATCGTAGCTACAACAAAGTTGAACATTTTTTAAATGGCAGAGCCCAAGGGAAAAATATTCGTGGCGCTCATGATATCGAATCTTTAGTTAGCTCTCTTGAAAAACCTAGAAAAGTCATGCTCATGGTTAAAGCCGGGCACGTGGTTGATGATTATATTGAACAGCTTATTCCGCACCTTGAACAAGGCGATATTATTATAGATGGTGGCAATACCCATTACCCTGACTCAAACCGCCGCACCGAATATCTAGAAAGCAAAGGGTTGTTATACATAGGCACAGGTGTATCCGGCGGCGAAGAAGGTGCTTTGAAAGGGCCTTCTATCATGCCAGGAGGCTCAGTCGAGGCTTGGCCGGCGGTCAAAGAAATTTTTCAGGCCATTTCTGCGAAAGTCAATAATGAACAAGGCGAACCCATCGTCCCTTGTTGTGATTGGGTTGGTGATGCCGGTGCTGGTCATTTTGTTAAAATGGTACACAATGGTATTGAGTATGGCGACATGCAGTTAATTTGTGAAGCATATCAATTAATGAAAAATGTGCTTGGTTTATCTGCTGACGAATTACACCAGGTTTTTGCCGATTGGAATAAAACCGAACTTGATAGCTATTTAATTGAAATCACAAGAGATATATTTGCTTATAAAGATGAAAATGGTGAACCTCTTGTCGAAAGTATTCTTGATACTGCTGGTCAAAAAGGCACGGGCAAGTGGACCGGCGTTACAGCGCTTGATTTGGGTGTGCCACTTACTTTAATTGCCGACTCTGTTTTTGCCCGTTGTATTTCGGCTAAAAAAGAGCAACGTGTTGAAGCCTCAAAAGTTATATCAGGCCCAGAAATTAGTTTTTCTGGTGATAAAGCAGCCTTTATTGAAGATCTGCGTCAAGCCTTATTGGCCGCTAAAATGGTGTCATATGCGCAAGGCTATATGTTAATGGAAGAAGCAGCCAAAGAGTATCAATGGCAATTAAATTTTGGTGGTATAGCCCTTATGTGGCGAGGTGGCTGTATTATTCGCTCGGCATTCTTAGGTAAAATTAAAGAAGCCTACGATAACAACCCAGAAGTAGGTAACCTTCTACTCGCCCCTTACTTTAGAGATTCCGTAATGAATGCTCAAGCGGGTTGGCGCCGAGTGGTTGGAACCGCTGTGGCTAATGGTGTCGCAACGCCCTGTTTAAATTCTGCTTTGACCTATTTTGATGGTTTCAGAACAGCGCGCCTACCTGCCAATTTATTACAAGCCCAACGTGATTATTTTGGCGCGCATACCTATGAGCGTACTGATAAACCAAGGGGTGAATTCTTCCATACTAATTGGACTGGACGCGGAGG
>JBELHN010000015.1:0-16490 GCA_042091395.1 Colwellia sp. | reverse complement strand
GCATCAAGCTCTTTTCTACCACGCTGCATTTTGGCATTGGTTAGCCGATATTTAATACCCTTGTTGTCAAGGTACTGTTGAGCTTTATGGCAGTGAGGACATTTATCTGAAATATATAAAACGACACGTTTCATCTGAACCTTGGAGAGTCATAGTAACAATTAACACTCATTATATTACTTAATAATTAAAAGTAACTAAAAAGGGGAAGAATACTTTAGTAATTTATTAGAAATATCAGCTTTTCTAATTGATGAACTAGACTTTAATTAAAGTATATCATCAGACTATTGCAATTTGTTCAATCAAAGCTTAGCTTATCTTTCGGCTACCGGTTTATACTAAAGTGTGCATAATGAACTTTCTTAAAATTATTGTTATTACTATTTTTTTTGTATTATTTGCCTGTTCAACAACTTCCTCAGAGGTTGCTCAAGAAGCGTCATTAAGTGAAGCTCCCAAACATCACACTCCTAACGGCTATCAAAACCACCCATTTATTGAGACAGCTGCCCCCAAGGGACCATTTTTTTATTTACGTAGAGCATGGGATTCATTATTTGTTCCTAATATACCTGATGGCCACCAATTAAGTGAGCCAGAATCAATGCAACTTTTACATACCATAAACACTGATCGCATCACTTGGTTAGGTCATGCGAGTTTTTTAATTAAAACATCTGACGTGACAATACTTACAGATCCTTTTTTATCAAAATACGCTAGCCCTGTTTCTTGGGCAGGTCCGAAAAGGTTTGTACACTTACCCATTCCTATCAATAAACTCCCCACTATTGATATTATTATTGTCTCTCATAACCACTATGACCACTTAGACGATAAAACGGTGAGAGAGTTACCAAACAAAGAGAATATTCAAGTTGTGGTACCATTAGGGCTAAAACCTTTTTTTATAGAGCGAGGTTACAAGTTAGTCACTGAGTTAGATTGGGGGCAATCATTATCTATTTTGGACTTAGACATTAGCGCAGAACCATCAGTGCATGACTCCGCCAGAACTACTGCTGATCATAATGAAACACTTTGGGCTTCGTGGGTGATTGAAAGCAGCCAACAACGATTACTTTTTGTTGGTGATACAGGCTACTCGAACACTATATTTAAACGTATTGGCGAGAAATATAGCACATTTGACTTTGCAATTTTACCCATAGGAGCTTACGAGCCAAGAGAGCTACTATGGATGTCACATACCACTCCAGAAGAAGCTGTTGCTATTGGTAAAGATGTGCATGCAACCAGATTAATTGCCTCGCACTGGGGAACTATTAGTAGTTTATCTGATGAACCCGCTTTTGAACCACCTATACGTTTTAAAAAAGCAGGTTATGGCAATGGGTTTTCTAAGCAAACACTTTGGATCATGAAAATTGGTGAAACCAGAGCATTACTCCCCAATAATCCTTAGCCACCTAATGTTATATTTATGTTATTTAGTTACCAAATTTATTGGCCTTAGCACTATTTAAAGTCAGGCAAAAGTCAATTACCTCAACACTAGGCTTTACAATTTAATAACCTTTCAACGTGAAATAAACGCTCAACGTTAGAAGAATCAATCCATTTACTTAGCTGCGTACTTTCTTTTTAATAACAGTTTATCAAGCCATTGCGCTGATTTTTTCATCATCTTTTGAGCCATACGCAACCACTTTTTAGCCTCTGGATATTCTAAGCTTAATAACATCAGCCCTGGAATTAAAAAGATAACTGAAGGGCCAGGTAACAACACAAAAATCAGCCCTAATAAAGTAAGTAAGCCACCCACCAAAGTAATAAGTATTTTTTTCATAATAAGCCTTTCGCCAAGTTAGTGAGTATGATTAGAAATATTAATAACATCTTTAATATGAGTTTTGCCCGAGCCATCATCAATAATTGTCAAGCCATAAGCTCTTTCTATGCTGATATCGCCAGAGCCATCATCTATGCTAATACTGCCCTGAGTATCAACAATGTTAATATCTCCTGAGTTGTCTTCAACACGGATATCACCAGTGGTTTCTTGCATAAATAAACCGCCAGAATTATCGTCAATCACCACATTACCTTTTGTAAAATTAATATCAATATCACCGGATGAATCATCTACCCATAAAGCACCTTCAACCTCATTGATTGAAATATCACCAGAACGATCATCAATATCAACATTACCTTTAATATTTCGCACAATAATGTCACCGGATGAGTCATTTAATGATAAACCATTGTCTAAATCAGCAACAATCAGGTCACCTGAAGTATCTTCAATAGAAATCATCAACGCTTTAGGTACATATACCACCACGTTAATACGAGGGTTTCTCCCCCACAAGATGCCTGATGATGCATCGTGTTGAGCCACTAATTTAGCGGTATCACCTTGCTTAATAAGCGTGAAAGTATAATCAAGGTTCTCAGAGGTGAAAATTTCAGCGCTGGCTTGGATTTCATTCAGGCCCTCTTTACCATACACTTTCAAAGAACCACTTCCTGCATCAACATCAAGCGCATTGATACTGTCCACATTTAAGGTAATATTTTCTTCCAGCGTGACTTCAGTGTCGTGCACATCTGGCCCAATATGGATAATACAACCTGAGAGTAGGCTCGATATAGTAACTAAGCCAGCCAGTAAACTTGAGTGCATTAAGCGAAGTGTTGTCATGATAAAATATCCGTTATTTAATTAAGTCGTGGTAAACCACTAACATGCCAAAGAGTTACTCTTTGTAATCAAATACAGTGCCAAATCTATATCCAATTGAAATATATATAAATAATTTAAAAAACAGTACAAAATATAATTGACTAGTTAATACTTTAACTAATAATTGGTGAAATCTATCACTTAAATTGTGAAAAACTGTAAACTGAAATATGAGACTAGTGGCCAGGTAATTGCTTAAATCATTTTAATTACCTTGATTGATGAAAAAATTAATTAACAGGTTTTATGAAGAAGAAGAAAATTGAGTATTATAAATATAGCTATATGTTAAGCTTAGTTTTCTTTGCTTAAACTTGGCCAAACTGTTATAAAAAAACTTAATAATTCGGTGTAAACTTGTAATTTATGATTTTTTCTTTTCGTTTGCTCTTCCTATACTTGATTACTTTTCTGGCTACCTTTGCTAACGCTAATTCAAATGCGACGGCAAGTGCGACAACTGCAGCCAACGAGCAAGTTTGTGCGTCATGTCATAGTAGTCAAGTTAAGGAGTGGCGCTCTTCTCATCACTTTCATGCCATGGAAAAAGCCACAAAAACCTCTGTTTTAGCCGATTTTGATAGTTATTCTCTTGATTATCACGGCTCTAAAGTAAAATTTTATACCAAAGATGATAGGTTTTTTATTGTTATGCCGAATCAGGCCGGTGCAATGACGGAGTATCAAGTAACACATACTTTTGGTTACGAGCCTTTGCAGCAATATATGTTTGATTTTGGTAAAGGTCGGTTGCAATTTTTTCCTTTTGCTTGGGACAGCCGCACTAAAAATGAGGGCGGACAACGTTGGTTTATATTACACCCTGATCAATCTGACACAGACATTTTTCATTGGACACAAATGGGACAAAATTGGAATCATATGTGTGCTGATTGCCATTCAACTGATTTTGAAAAGAATTTTGATGTAAAAAACAATCAGTTTAATTCTCGTTTTTCTGCCATAAATGTTAGTTGTAATGCTTGTCATGGCGATAGTAAAGAGCACCTTAAATGGGCGAATGGCAATACCAAGATTAAACAAAAAGGCTTTGCGACCTATATCGGTCCAAAAACACCACTTTTTACACAGCAAGCTGATGGAGCTATGAAAAGTGTTTCAGCGTTAAAAGATAGTGAACAAATTAATGTTTGTGCAACCTGTCATGCCCGTAGAACAAACCTCAGTGATAGAAAAGATCCCCACGACTTTTTTAATGCTTTTCAACCTTCATTACTGTTACCTAATTTATACCATGTAGACGGCCAAGTATGGGACGAAAATTACGTCTGGGGTTCATTCAAACAAAGCAAAATGTATGAAGCTGGGGTAACCTGTACAAATTGCCATAATCCACATTCAGGCAAACTGACCTTAACGGGCAATCAAACCTGTACACAATGCCACGCAGCCGCAACGTTTGATAGCAGTAAGCATCATGGTCATAAAGTCGCATCAACTGGCAGTCAATGTGTTGACTGCCATATGCCAACCACCACCTATATGCAAGTTGATGACAGACGTGATCATAGTTTCAGAGTGCCTAGACCTGATCTTACGTTAAAAACCAATGTACCTAATGCCTGTAACTCCTGTCATACCAATAAAACGGCCAATTGGGCGGTCGATGCCATTACCTCGTGGCACCCTACACCAAAGCATATTGGTAAAAATCATTTTGCGATCAGTTTTTTTACAGCTGATAATGGCATGCCAAACGCGGCTGATATGCTTACTAAAATCGCACAAGACAAAAAATTTCCTGATATTGTTCGTGCCTCGGCACTTACGCGAATGACAAATACGCCAGGTAATAACGCCATTGTTGCTATAGCGAGGGCCGTCAAACAAACTGATCCCATGCAGCGCCTCGCTGCAGTGAGCGCAGCCAAACCCTACAATCTGGCTGATCGCTGGCGTTTGTTAAGCACACTTTTGAGTGATCCATACAAAAGCGTGCGCGTAGAGGCAGCTAATAGTTTAGCAGCTGTGCTAGTGCAACCCTTACCAACCCCCTTATTGGCAAAAGACAAAATACTCCTTGAACACGCCTTAACTGAGTACCAAGAAGTACAAGCCTATCAAAGTGAGCGAGGCTTCTCGCATGCCAACTTAGGCAATTTGGCGTTAAAACTTAATAAAGCCACCGAGGCGGTTACGCACTATGAAACCGCGATTCGCATAGAGCCAATTTTTATGCCTGCATACCTAAGCTTAGCCGATTTATACCGCCAATGGGGTAACGAAGAACAAGCGCTTAACATACTAAATAATGCCCTTGCCATCAAAGCTGATGCTGCTGATGTGCATTATAATATTGCCATGAGCCTAATCCGCTCTCAGCAAAAAGTAAAAGCACTCAATAGCTTAAAAAAAGCAACTCACCATGCACCAAACAATGCTAATTACTTTTATACCTTGGGCTTGTTGCTGCAAGACCAAAATAACAAAATAGCTGCCATCAAAGCTTTTAATCGAGCTTTTACCTTAACCCCAAACAACCCCGATATTAGCTTCAGTTTGGCGCAAGCTTATGCGGCTGATAAACAATACGCAAAAGCACTGTACTATGCTGAAAATTTACAAAAATTAGTGCCTAATAATCAACAAATAAATAATATGGTTAGGCAATTTTCAATGATGCAAAACAACAACTAACCAAAGGATTAGAAGCTCTTGCACTGAGTTTAGGTGCTGTTGCAACAGGTTTATGTTTATCAATATGGACTGTTGACTAGGAATCTTTCAAAACTAATGGCTCGCAGCAATATCAACACACAGTATTTTTTGGCCATCGGCGCTATTGAAACACATAGACATGGTCACACAAAGGCCATCTCCTGTTATTGATTGATAGGGGGCAGAGATATAAAGTTGCTCTGGTTGACGTAACGCATTTCGAACATAGTGTTTACGATACCAATTGGCATGTTGCCCTAGCTGCAATTGATAAAATTGCCCATTTGGGTCGAGCTTTCCTTGGTCAACAACATAAGACTCTCCTAGCTGTTGACCCTGATTATCAACCACGAAGCAACGAATCACTTTTTCTAAATGCAGAAGCGAACCAATCACCTTATTTATTGGCTCTCCATTTTTAACTGCGCCAATGACCTGAAAAAACCTTTGTCGGTAGGTCGCTGACCAATGCAAATCTTGCTGTAATTGAGATTGCTCTTTGGCAATGGTTTCTGTCATTAAGCGCTCAAAGAGAGGCTGAATGTTAGTTTGAGAAATATTAGCCGGTTGAGGCTTTGAAAAATAAAAACCTTGAACAAAGTCAGCGTTAGCATTAAAAGCAATTAACGCCTGTGCTTCATTTTCAATCCCCTCCATTACCACTAAACAACCTGCTTGGTGAAGAACTTGGACAATACTTGTTAACATTTTTTGGGTATGAGAGGAGTTAATTGCTCTTAACAACATTGAACGGTCTAGTTTAACGATATCGGGGTTAAGGTTCCAAATCCTTTCAAAATTGGAATGTCCGGCACCAAAATCATCAATGGCGATAAGGCAGCCAATAGATTTATAGTAATTACACGTTTCTACTAACTTAGCGTTATCGGTACAATGATCTTCAACGATTTCAACCACCACGCGCTCAGCAGGTACATTAAAATAAAGTAACAAGTCATCAAAAAACTTGCCATAATCTCTGGCTTTCTCGCAAGCCAAACTTGACACATTAACAAACAGCCAAGTATCTTGGTCTGCTAATTTTTTAGCGTTAGCTACATGGGTATAACGACATAAACGATCGAGATATACACTGGACACTTCATCAATTGGTTTAGCAAATATGATATCTGGACTGACAAGCTTGCCATCTTCATTTTTACCTCTAATGAGAGCTTCGTATCCTATAATTTTTTGGTGATCAATACTGTAAATAGGTTGGAAGTGACTCGTTAAACTTATATTTTGAAAATAACTCACCAAGCCTTCTTTTGTTTGCTTAGTAGTATTTTTAATTTTTTCTAGTGTTAATAAAGGTGAAGTCAAAGGCACTGAGATATCTGCCTCACCATCCATTATTGATATTGTCATAACATATCCCTAGCAATTAATGACGTGACATAAGTTTTTGTTAATTTTAATCTAGGTACTTAATTTAATATGAATTATCACTCTGTACCCTAAGGCAGTTAATGAATGATAACTAACGTAACCTAGGTTAGTTCAATCGTATCCCTATGGCATTAGTTGAAACTCAGAGAGCTCAATAGTTAAACAGCTTTAATGAAACAGCCGGCGTATATAGTTTATTACCAGCTTAACAGTGGCTATTTTTCATCTCGAGACACATAAAATCATTTAAATAACATCATATTCTAATAAAGCAAAAATCGATCAAGAAACTAAAAAAGTGGTAATAATAATTACTAATTTTTAGAAAACCGTAAATTAAACAGGCTCGATAGTATTGTGATAACACTGGTTAAGAGGTCTTAAATCGTCACTACCTTATTAAGTATTCTATTGGTATAAAGTTAAATATAATGTAACTGTAAAGTTAATTAGACTTTACAACCAAGGAAGCAAAATACACACCAAAAATTATATAGCTGTTTTTATACATTTTTTTTAATTTTAATACCTCGTTTCAGCATCGGCATAGAATAAAATGGTGCAATAGCACTAAAATAGTTAGATTGTTCAATTCATGAATGGGCAGTTGAAATCATCAAGATACATTAATAACAATAGTTATAGTAGCGATGTTAATATCACTTCCTAAGAGTTAAGAGTTAAGAGTTAAATGCTGAGAGTAATTCAAATACACTGAAAATGGCTTATTAAAAGGTAAACAAACTATTCAGGTAATAATCTTCAGTAGAACAAAACTTGGCAGTGATAATGATTTTGTATCAAGCTGTTTACGCCACGTAATTGCTGTCATTGGTATAAACGAACTCAACATTATCAATGGTTCTGGGCTAGGTACTGACAAGGAAAGTATTATCCATAAAGCACAAAAAGAAATTGATGCTTTACCTTTATTACCTTAATAATAAGCAGCAGTGTTATCGTGATAGAGAAGTAATAAAACATTACTTATCAATTAACACTGCCAATATTCTCTGACTTTTGTAAAATCTGAACAAGTCGATTATAAATTATTTTGTTTAACAATACGGTATCGTTTCCTGTGGTGTTAACAAACTGAATAAGAACCGTATCAATATCTTTATGGTATCGAGCAATACTTGAATACCCTAAGACCCAGCCTGTATGACTATATTCATACAAGGAGGCATAGATATCTCTTTCTTGATCACTGAAAAAATCGCCATTATTTAGGGCTCTTAGAAAAATACCTACATCCTCAGCACTAGCAACATAGCCCTGTTCTAGCGCCTTAAAATCATCATTGTAACCAACATAATAACCACTCATTAATGTCTCTAATTCAATGTCTCTAACTGAGAAATAGGTGTTTTCAAGTTGCAGAGGATCCAATATGTCACTTTTTATGAACCGGGTGTGATCATAACCAAGTGTTTTAGTCATAATTTTGCTTAGCAAAATATAATTGGTATTAGAATAACTGTACTCAGTATTTGGCTCAAAATCTGCGGGTTTATCTAACACAAGTTGCAGTAAATCAGGGTGGTTTTTTGACCAATCAAAACCTTTAGTGTCAGTGAAATTAGGTATGCCACTGCGATGCTGAACTAACATTTTAATGGTAATTTTGTTGGCATTTTCAATACGCCCAACCAATTCAGGTAGGTAATACCCTACTGTGTTATTAAGTGCTATTTTCTCTTGGGCCACCAGTTTTGCAAGTGCAGCTGCATTATATAATTTACCTATACTGGCAATTTTGAACAGTGCTTGGTGGTAAGCAGGTATTTTTTTATCGCGATTATGCCAGCCATTGGCATAATGTTCAGGTGGTTTTCCTTGTTTATCAATATAAACAATAATGCCATCTAAACCTTGCTCGATGGCCTCTTCTGTTTGTTCTTGCACTGAAAAAGGAAGCGGAGTTAAGTAATAAAGCGCAAACTGCCAAGGTGCAAAAAAATAAATACTGGTAACAGTAATAATGACGCCGAGTAGCCTTAATATCATTTTTTTATTACTTTTCACGTAATATCCTTATAAAGAAACTATGACAAATAATGACACAACTCTGCTAAGCACAATAATGCTGATTTAATTACTGACATTATTTATATCAAAATTTATCAAATGTACCAGTCCTCAATGTTCACTGGTAACAGAGTTAACATTAGGCAAGTAGTTTTCTATTGGCCTGTCTTCAAAATAATTAACTTACCTTATTCAGCTTGCTAAAACTACTGTAAAAATATACCAAGGTAATGAACATTGAATTGGCTATTTCAATCAATTATTGCAGTATTCTTATGCTTTTCACGTTGAGGTTTAAGTCTGATAACTTTGTTTGAGTTCAGAAACTTAACTTGTAAACTGTCGTGTTTTATTACTATTGCCTTTGGGGGTATTTTTATACAAGCACCTTAAAGATAGACTTGGGGGGTACATTAAAATGAGCTGACTAATGAATGCAATATCTCAAATAAGAGCTGATTATGGTCTAAGCTAATTCACATTTATTTAAATTACTGCAGTGTCACTTAAGTGATTTAGGTATTTATTTTAAAGCTATATTAAATTAAACAATCAACCAGCCAGAATCATCGCAAAATAACCAAAAATAGTCAGTAGAATACCGGCAATCGCATAGCCAACAGGAAAACCAATCCAAGGCACATTACTGTTAATCTCATTAGCGGCCTCCCGACAAGGCCCCGAATGACTTCTCGCTCCAGCAACTGCCCCCATCAAAATAGCTGGGTTTAATTTCATTATATGCCAGCCAATAATCCAGACTAAAATAGGTGGGATAGAGCAAGCCATAAAGCCAACAAAAAATATTTTTAAGGCGAGTATAATGCTTAAATCAGATAATAAGCCAGCACCTGCATTTATTCCCACAATCGCCACAAAAACAATGAGACCAATATCTTCAATGATGTTGCGTGCGGCGTTAGGCGTATTACCAAAAAACCGCAAACGTGAGGCTATACTTGACACCAAAACCCCTGAAACTAATAACCCCCCTGCACTGCCTAACCCTACCTTAGCCCCAAAAGCAGGAAATTCGACAAGACCAATCAATAACCCTAAAATCATGCCAACAGACAAGGTAAATAAATCGGTTGACGTACTAGGGTAAACCACTTGTCCCATACGTTCTCCTATTCGCTCAATAGCAGTTTTCACACCGACAAAAGTTAAAATGTCACGCTTTTGAAGTTCAGTGGTAGGGCTAATAGGGTAAGGTGCTCCTCCACGCTCCATTTTAGTGAGTTGCACATCATTAGAAACATCATAAGACTTTAACTCTGATAAGGGTGTATGGCAGAAGGCGGTTTGGCTAACAATCACTTCTGCTTGCGCTAATTCAATATTAAGTAAGTTTTGGTTATCAATTTCAGGACCAATTAAACCAAGATGTTCAGTAAGATCGTGGTGAGAGCCACTTAACGCTAATTGATCATTTAACGCCAATTCAAATTCTGGTGTGGCAGTAAAAAAACTATCACCGCGAGCAATCCTAATAATGCCATATTGCGGATATTTGCTGTGAAATTGATGAATACTTACGCCAACCAACTCAGGATTTTCTAAGATATAAGCACGATATGACCATTTTAGGTAAGCCGTTAAACTACCCTCATCTGCAGAAGAAACATCATGATTTTCCTCATAATTTTTAGCCGCTTGACGCGCATCAATGCCCCACCATTTAGGTAAATACTTACAAATAATAATAATGCCGACGGTTCCCCATATGTAAGTAATACCATAGCTAAGCGCAATCATACCTGTGACACTGCTTGCTGTTTCTCCTGCTTGAAGAGTCAATGCGCCGCTAGTTACCGCTTGTTCAGCTGAGCCCAAAGCTGCCGACATAGTCATCGAACCTGCAAGGATGCCACCAGCAGCTCCTTGTGGTAAGGCAAAAAACTTAACGAGACCGACAATAATTAATAACCCGGCAAAACAAGAAACAACCGCTAAGCAAGTAAACTTTAGGCCATCACCTTTAAAGCTATTGACAAATGAAGGACCAACACGCAGGCCAACCCCATACATAAATAAATAATAAAATAGGCTTTTAGTAAATTCGTCAAGGGATAAGCTGACACCATAAGTTGATGCCCAGACAGAAAAAGCACAACCGACCACAATGGCGCCAGCTACCATACCTAAGCCATAACCTTTGATGGTAAACCTACCAATTAATACTGCCAGCCCTACAACAAGAAATAATAAAATATAGGGCTGTGCTGCTAAAAACTCAAAAAGAGAGGCCATGCCACTGTCCTTATCTTTGTTAATGATGATAGCTGGGCGTATTTTGTTTGCATGGGCTAGGATGTTCTTTAAAGTAGGCAATAGCGGCTTTAATATCATCAAGCAAGAGCGATGTCATATCGACACTGACCCCGTGCCTAAACAAAATGCGTTGAATAACGGTATTTTCGAGATTTTCAGGCAAAGGATAAGAAGCAATTTGCCAGCCACGCATACGAACTCGATCAGACAAATCATAAAGATTGAAGGTATTTACATGTTTGGCTAATGTATAACTCACGCAAGGTAACCCTCCTTGACCATCATAAATAATTTCAAATTCGGGTAATGCCGCCAGTTGTTGCGCAAGCCAGTTGGCGGTATCGCAACATTGCTGTTGAATGTGCTTAAAGCCATCAAAGCCGTATCGCACAAAATTATAGTATTGAGCAATAATTTGCCCACCAGGGCGAGAAAAATTCAAGGCAAAGGTAGGCATGTGACCACCAAGATAGTCCACATTAAAAATAAGCTCTTCGGGTAAATCAGCTGATTTAGACCAAACCACCCAGCCAACACCAAGAGGTGATAGCCCATATTTATGGCCTGAAGCATTGATTGATTTTACTCGAGGAAGGCGAAAATCCCATTGTAACTGTGGCGATAAAAAAGGAGCAATAAAGCCACCTGAGGCGGCATCGACATGAATTGGGATATCTAAGCCCGTATCCGCTTCAATTTTGTCTAATGCCTTTGATATTTCCTCTACAGGTTCATACATTCCAGTAAAGGTAACACCTAAAGTAGGCACCACAGCGATGGTGTTTTCGTCAACATACTGACTAATATCTTGCCCTCGCATGCCGTAAGTATTGGCATTAATCGGGATTTGTCTCAGTTCTACATCGAAATAACGAGCAAATTTCTTCCAACAAATTTGTACAGGGCCAACCACAATATTAGGTTTTGACGAATCTTTACCTTGCGCTTCTCGCGCTTTTCGCCATTGCCATTTTAAGGCTAAACCGCCTAACATAGCAGCTTCAGATGAGCCTGTAGTTGAACAACCAATAACATCATCACTTTGCGCATGCCATAAGTTAGCAAGTATATTGACACAACGATTTTCAATTTCAGCTGTTTGTGGATATTCGTCTTTGTCTATCATGTTTTTATCAAAAGTATCTGCCATCAACTTTTGCACTTCATCTTCTGTCCAAGACGTGCAAAAGGTTGCAAGATTTTGACGTGAATTTCCATCTAGTAACAATTCGTCTTTTATTAATGTGTAAACGCTTTCTGGATGAGAGGGCTTTTGCGGTAGATTACTTTTGGGTAGGGGTTTTTTAGAGATGCTGTCTGTATAAACTTCATCATCATTATCAAAAGATTGTATTGTTGGCTTAGATACTTTATGTAATCCCATTTTCACTTCCTTTTGGTCTATAATTGTGTACATAACATAAGGTTAGTTAAGCTTTTTGCGCTTTGCGAGGTAAAGCTAAAAAAAACATACCTAAAACATTAATACCAATTTTACCTTGGCTTAGCTCAATATCATTTATGCTTTATGGGAACTAGGCTTTATAAATTAACTTTAAATAGCCTACATGATTTTCAAAAACTAAAGGACATGAGACTTGAGAAGCAAATAGAGTAATAGTGCATTAACTGTGCAGTGAGAGTACTTGCCCTACTTATAGAACGGTATCATTACCTTCAAAAGAACACTTACTCGTTTAGCATTTTATCGTTTTCAAGTTTTTGTCGGGTTCTTAAACTTGTTATTACCCTAACTAATCACCTTATGTAAACTGCTTTTAAGAAAAATAAGCATAGTTACTAGCCATATGACACTGGCAGTGTAAAAATATAGTTTAAAATTCGCTGCCACTATTTATTCGAATATTAGTATATGAAGTGTGTTGTTTTATTCTCATGCCTTGTTAGTAAGTTTTTTACACAAAAACGTTAAAAATTAATCCTGGAGTTTACAGTAAAATGAGCTGGATAAAGTACGCGATATCTCAAATAGAAGCTGATTATATGCGCTCAGCCGATACACATTTAATTCAATTACCACAAACACATTTTAGCGATATTGATATCTACTTTAAAGATGAAAGCACCCACCCGACAGGCTCGTTAAAACATCGTTTAGCCCGCTCGTTATTTTTGTATGCGTTGTGCAACGGTTGGATTAAAGAAGATTCCACTATTATTGAGTCATCGAGTGGTTCAACTGCGGTATCAGAAGCTTATTTTGCACGTTTGCTAGGGCTAAGGTTTATTGCGGTAATGGCCAAAACGACCGCTAAAGAAAAAATTAAGCAAATTGAATTTTACGGTGGTGAATGCCATCTAGTTGACTGTACAACACAAATATATAGTGAGTCAGAAAGGTTAGCAAAAGACTTAAATGGGCATTACATGGATCAGTTCACCTTTGCAGAAAGAGCCACTGATTGGCGTGGAAATAATAATATTGCCGAGAGTATTTTTAAGCAAATGTCTAAAGAGCGTTTTCCAGAGCCAAGTTGGTTGGTAATGAGTCCAGGTACGGGTGGCACATCAGCAACAATTGGTCGCTATATTCGTTATCAAGGTCAAAATAGTAAACTGCTCGTGGTGGATCCCGAGCATTCAGTTTTTTATGATTACTACAAAAGCGGTGATAAAACCTTACAAAATACCGAGGGTAGTAAAATTGAAGGAATAGGCCGCCCTCGGGTAGAACCCTCGTTTATTTCAGGCGTGATTGATGAAATGCTAAAAGTAACCGATGCGCAAAGTATTGAAGCTATGTTTTGGCTGAGTAAGCAGTTAGGTCGCAAGGTAGGCCCATCCTCAGGGACTAATTTTGTGGGTGTATTAAACCTTGCTGAACGTATGAAAAAAGCCAATAAGAAAGGATCAATCGTAACCTTGTTATGTGATAGTGGCGAACGTTATTTAAACAGTTATTATAATGATAACTGGCGACAATCACGTATTAGTAGTGATAAAACATATCGTCAGTACCTTGAGAAGATCAAGTAGTGCCACTTAATTAACTAATTTATCAACTGACTTTTTTGGTTAACTATCCTGGGTGATTTGTTTTCATACTGTCAATTAATCGCACGCATTATTCGAATGTAGGCATTTATTGAATAACTATGATGAGCAAGAATAATTAATAGTGAGGGTTAAATGGCTGAGTTAACTGCTATAGGGTACAGAAAGATTAAAAGCGGCCCCATGTTTGAGGTGCATAACGTTAAAGTGACTAAAGCAGAGGGGGTAACACTTGGCTTACCTAGGAGAGCAAGTAGTCGGCAAATAACAGTACTTTGCGAAGAACAATGGCAACAAGCCTGTAAGGCTTTAACTATAATATTACCTTGGACGGCCAGAAGGGCTAACCTTCTAATTTGTGGTATACAATTTAATGCCGAGCATATTGGTAAAGTAATGCACATTGGCCAATTACAATTATTAATAACTGGTGAAACAGAGCCCTGCTTTAAAATGGATTTGGTGCACCCTGGCTTGTGTAATGCACTTAATAATTTTAAAGCGGGGGTAACATGTAAAGTATTAAATGATGCTGATATTCAAATAGGCGATTCCATTCATATCACTGAACAACTACCTTTATTCTGAACAAGATAATTAAACTCTCATATAAGCACTTAATAAGAGTTTTGGAAGCCACCCAAATTTTTAATGTCTTAGTAAATAGCTTTGTGATTAAGTTTTTATCATCCCAACAAAAGCTACTAAGCTTGGGGTGGGATGACAAAAAATTAGCCAATAACACCACGATAATAATGTTGTTAATGGCTATTTTTACCCTCTTGCAAACTTAGTGGTAAGAACACCAAAAGCACATGCTAGCTTTTACTGTTTTTCGTACCTAAAATTAAAGTCAATTGCTGTAGGCCTTAAGTTGTCATCTCGCTCAACACCCAAATAAAGATAATTATTCTCAATCTTGAAAATATTTAGGGCTTCACTATTCATGCCAGTTGTAAAGTTAATATCTTGTACCTCATTATTTGAGGCAGTTTGATAGATATCTCCAAGTGTGTAGGGAGCTTTTAAAGAATCTCGGGAAAATGAGTTTATACAACTACTTGTTTGAAATATAATATGTTCAGTTCTGACGCTGTATTCATTGAAGGTTAACTTTTTTATAAAATATTTATTATCATGAAGAACTGAATCATCGAAAGTACAATCAGATACCCATGATGAGCGAGATAAGGGATTTTCCTCTATTACAGTTGAATCGTCGTTGCCATCATTACATGACATAATCGATACGCATAAAATTAAGGGCATTACTCTAAATTTGAACATTAAATTTCCTTTAAATACATAATCACCCAATCAATGGGCTAAGTAGTAGTTGACTACAATAACGTCAGTAAATAACGTAACCAACTGTTGTATTGAATTGCTTGTTATATAAAATTGACGATTGTTTTATTCGAAGGGTCATATAACTGCTTATGTTTAAGCAAAATTCATTTGATATTTTGGGCGGCGAACTATAGCACTCAGCTACTCCCATAGCTACTCTTTTAGCAACTATGTTAGCGAATAATTCTTGAGCATCTAAAGTGTTTAGTGAACTGGCTATAACGCGTCGTTAAGCAGGACAAAATTGTTGACTAAAATTAAGGAAGAATGTGCGCAAGGCAACTGTTTTTCGTCGACTTTGAGCGACTTGTTATAAATATGCAGCTCAAACTTATAATTTACTCCTTAATCAGACATTTTTCTTTAATTTTACCTTCAGAATCCATACACATATTTGTATCTTTTCTTACGCAATCATATTCAGGGTCTTGAGTCGCAGCATTTACTCCACCCAGAATAATTGCTGTTATAGCATCTGAACTTCCTATAGCCCCTTCAGCAAAATTACAACTACCTTGTTTGATGCTATTCGAACTACAGGCCGACAGAAAAAAACAGATTATTAAAATATATCGGTTGAGCACCTTAACTCCTCACATGAATTAAGCCCCAATAAGGGGTCGATAATAGTTTGCCAAAAAAATGTAGCATCGTTAACAAAAACCAACTTTTTTGTCCACTTTAAGCGGTTTGTTATATGCCAATTAACCATATACCTGTTAAAGATATATATGCAAAACTAAAAGCACCTAAAACAACCTTACTTTGAATGCCCATTTTAAATTGAATTGCAATTAAAACACCTAAACTAACTACTTGGAGAGCTTCAAAATTTTGACTTGGAATGAGCATTGGTAAAAACACTATTATACCTATAAGCATCCATGTTGAGATTTGCAGTAAATTGGATTTATCTTTTTTAGTGCTATTCATGTGCCATAATCTCCTTGGCTGATAACGCCTCACTTAGAGGCTGTTTAATGTTTGGCTAAAATTGTGAACGGAGTGAAACAGCCAACTGTTTTTGTCATTGTTA
>JBELHN010000014.1:51014-83958 GCA_042091395.1 Colwellia sp. | reverse complement strand
TCCGTTTAGTTAAATCCGTTTAGTTAAATCCATTTAATTAATTCGGTCCTTGAACTATTTACTTTCCCAGTAAATAAAGTGTTAATAAATCCAATCTAAAAACACATACCGTCCATGTAAACATAATCCGTTATGTTGAAGCTCCAGCTTCATGTCTCCTTGACATAATTAATAATACGCACAAACTGAATAAAACAAAGAGTACTTAAAAAAATGAACCATAGTGTAAAAAAAGCGTAACAGCCCAGGAATTAAAATACCATTAAAATTCAATAAGTTGAATCGAAACACTCCCTTTTTTACATAGTAGCTTCCAACATCTCTCACAGGCAAGTAAGACATATCTCACAAGCTAACAAGCAAAGGGGAAAATTCAACATGAGAACTAATGGTATTAGCACTCATGAGTTTAAAATACTTACTTTAAACGCTTAAATCTTCGAGATAAACTGGCAATTAATTAGATTATATATGCGATGCTAGCAGCAGCGTCGTTCAGATGTTTTTACATAGGTATAAAAAATGCGACTCAATGAGTCGCATTTCTATTACTAGCTTATAGGATGCTTCCAGCACACCTATTTAAAATCTCACTTCTTCCTTGAGTATTTCCCTTAGCCTTTACAAAGTAACTCTTTTTGCTTTGACGTATACTTACCTAAAGCTTATCCTTGCTTGGTTTTTTACTTTCAGCTTCCTTGCAAGTGGTTTCCTTACAGTCACTTTATCCATGAAGTATTTTCCCAAGCCTAATACCATCTATTAAACTTGAGGTTCAGCAATTTAAGCCCTTATATCCTTATATCCTTATATCCTTATATCCTTGTTGGATTTACTAAACACAAAAATCCTTTTAAACCTCTTCCCTAAGCTGTGTTTGTAAATTCCATTTAGTTAATTCAATCCTTGAATTATTTACTTTCCCCAGTAAATTAGGTGTTAATGCATCCGTTGTATAAACACGTGACATCCTTGCATATATAATCCGTTATGTTGAAGCTCCTGCCTCATGTCTCCTGACATGATTAATAATACGTACAAACTGAATAAAACAAAACTAATTATCAAAACCCATCACAATGTAAAAAAAGTGTAACGGTAAAGGATTTTAAATATCACTTAAAATTCAATTATTTAAAATTTAAATTTTCCTTATAGACACCTTATGTTCCAATATATCTCACATATACGTAAGACATGTCTCACAACTGTAAGGGGGAATGAGGAAGATAATTGTTATAAGGTTTTAATAAAACTAAAGTAATTCAGTCGTTGTGGTGATTATCGGTGATGTACCATTAAATCACCGCACACTTTACCAATGGTGAGCTCTTTTACCGTATAATAATCAACCTGCTTAAAAAAGGCTTTAAACTTGCCTGAAGTGGCGTAAACAGCTACCCCTTCACTATTGGGATGCTCCTCGAGCACGGTATTAACCGCCGCCATCAAATAGTGGCCAAACCCATGTTGCTGGTGTAGGGGGTGTACGGCAATAAAGGCTAAAAAATGAAAGGTTTTTAGGGGCACAGCGGCAATCACCGCTTGTTCTTTTTGCATCATTTGTTTAGTACTAAAATAGCCTGCATTAAGCAGCATTTTTAAACGCCAATGCCAAAAACGCTCACTTGACAATGTTTCGTCTGGGCTATTAATACAAGCGACACCAACCATGGTTTCACCTAAGTACAAGCCAATAATAGGTTGCTGGGCTTGCCAAAAGGCATTAAGTTCTTCTCGAATAGCGCCACGCAGGCGTTGTTCGTAATCATCTTTATTACTGTTAAAGATTTCTAAAAATACGGGATCATCATGATAAGCCTGATACAAAAGTGATGCCGCTAACTTGAGTTCATGGGCGTTTAAGTAACTCGCTTTTACGGCCACTTTACTATTACTATCGCTGTCAATTACACGTTCTGTAGATACGGAGTCATTCATCATTAGTCCTGCACACAAAAATTTATTTAACGCTAGCTCATTACCATAACAATTTACGTTTAAACAGGTCAAATTATATTCAAAAAACACTGAAAACATCATAATCTTGTCATAAAAAAACACCACATTAAGTGATGTTTTTTATGAACTTCTTAATTAGTTTTTTATAAGATGCTGGCTTTATTCAAGGCAATTTTATTTGATTAACAAAATTTAATCAGATTGAGTAACCTTGTTTAGTTAACACTTTTCATAAGCCTAACTGAGCCAATTACATTAGATCACTTCGATAATTGGCTACAATCATAGCAGCATAAACTTATGCCTTTACTGTAAAATTTATTGCTTACCTTTTTTCACAAATTCATCAACTACATTTGACATATCAAAGGTTTTGCCACCCTGCACCGGTGGGTATTGAGCCAAGGTTTTAAGGTGTTCTTTCATTAACTCACCCATAGGTTGAATTAACCACGACACTTTTTGCATTAAATGCCCATACGAGTCTTTATTATCAAACGATTCAAAGGGATCCATTCTAATATTAAAAATCAGAGGTACCGTGCGCGGCACTAAATTCGAATAATAATCTTCTTTGGTTGAAAAGTGAAATTTCCAAGGCCCCATTCTTACGGCGGTTAACTTTGATTCATAGTAATGAAATATGTGGTTACGCGCCGATTCCTCAGCTGTTCCTAGCCAGTAAGGTAGATTGTTTATACCATCAATGTATTGTTTTTTCTCTTTAAGCATTTTTTTGTTGACATCTTTCACACCAGCCGCTGCGGCTAGAGTAGTAAACATATCTTGATGGCTTTGCATACCGTTTAACACTTGGCCTTTTTTAAGTTTGGCAGGCCAACTTAGCATGGAAGGCACACGAACTCCGCCCTCATAGGTTGTCATTTTTTCACCTCTAAATGGTGTCGTTGCACCATGAGGCCAAGAGCTATGTTCAGGGCCATTATCAGTTGAATACCAAACAATAGTGTTTTCATCTAAGCCATTTTCTTTAAGAAAATCGAGAACTAAACCAACATCATGATCATGTTGCAACATACCAGAGCCATGGTAATCAGCTTCTGACGTGTATTTTTCAGCCGCATATCGCCATTTATCACTGAGGCGAGTGTATAGATGCATACGCGTGGTGTTTAACCATACAAAAAATGGTTTGTTATCTTTTTTAGCTTTTTTCATGAAGGCATGAGCTTTTGGAATTACTTCGTCTTCATCAAAGTTTTTCATACGCTCTTGCGTAAGTGGCCCTGTATCAGTAATTTTTTGTTTACCTACTACGCCAAAGCGTGGATCTTTGCTTTTATTAAATTTGGTTGTGGCATAAGAGTGAATAACTCCCCGAGTACCAAACTTATTTTCGTAATCTTCTAAGTTACCAGAATACTGTTTAGCAAAGTGCTGGTAGTCTCGTTGTTCAGATTCTTCTTGCGTGTTTAAGTGGTAAAGATTACCAAAAAACTCCTGAAAACCATGAGATGTTGGCAGGTGCTCATTTCTATCACCTAAATGATTTTTACCAAAGTGACCTGTGGCATAACCTTCTGCTTTTAGTACCTCGGCTAAACTAGGTGAAGCAGCTTGCAAACCTAGCGAGTCACCTGGTTGCCCCACCGTTGTCATACCGGAACGAATAGGATATTGGCCGGTAATAAAGGCTGCACGACCTGCTGTACAAGACGGTTGCGCATAATGATCAGTAAATCGAACTCCTTGATTGGCAATTTTATCAATATTAGGTGTGGTATACCCCATAGTACCCATGCCGTAAGAGCTGAGATTTTGCCAACCGATGTCATCTCCCCAAATAACTAATATATTTGGTCTTTCATCGGCTATAGCTGAAAAACAGAAGGCAAATGTAGACAGTAAACAAGCTACTAAGCCTTTTTTAAAATAAGCGTGCATAACTGCTCCTTGTAAAAAAGTGTTTTAAATGCCCTGTTGCTTTTTTCGTCGAAAAACCTCAACTCATAACTTTTTAATTTAAGATTTAAATTTAAGATTTAGATAAAGCTTTAGATTACTTTTGAATTAACCTCTTATCAGACGACTAAAAAGTATTGCAAGTGGACTTATTAAGCATACAACTTTATTGCTCAGATTAAATTAACAATAAAGTGACATGTTTTCAATCAAATTATTCAGATAATAACATTAGAAATTCTTATCTAAGGTACTGTATTAATTGTTTTTGTGCTATCGATTTATGATAAGTGCTAGGGTATTATATTTTTAATTTAGCCTATCCTAGGCGATAGATTACAACACAAACATCCTTCTACCCTTTGCCATAGTGAGTTAAAACTTATGCATCCTCCATTTTTTGATAAATTTTGGGTAAAAAATTATAATTTTGGCAAAAAAATACCGCGGCAAATGCGGTATTTTTATCGTTAACTCTATATCAGGAATTAGCTTCTTGAGAAGTCTTCGCCATTACCTGTTGCGACTAGTTCGCCATTTACAAATTGTAAATAAGTGCATTCGTCCTTAGTTGTTAAACCATCTTTATGCTTTCGTTGCGTTCTGTAATAAAGTATACGCACAGTATCACTATTATCTGAATAGGTTTCTGAAAAGTCTGACACTCCTAATTTATCTTGAATGTCTATAAACGAACTGCCTAATGGTAATTTAGCAATTTGCTTGCGATTGTTGTAGGTTCTGTCTTCACTGTCTGTTGAATAGCTATACCCTTCATCATTATTGCTGTTTAACTTAACAACACAACCGGATAAACCGGCGATTAACGGGGTAACAACCAGTAAAGTCATGAGTGTTTTTTGCATCGTATTATTCCTTAAGAAGTGATTAATGTAACAATAGCAAAGATAGCAAAGACCATTCCAAAAACACAAGTTATTGATATTATTGTTTTTTATATTATCAGCATTGTTTTTATCAATAAAAAAGAGCTATTAAATGTGATAATGCCTAAAATATGGTTAAATTAATTACTGTTTTTTAATAAGTGACAAAAATGACAATTATTGATGAAATTTCAATCTGCGCAAATCAACTAGCTAATGCGGGTAAAAAGCCAACCGTTGCTTTAGTTAAAGCTAAGTTGAGACAAGCTGTGCCTCTACCAACACTGATCAGTACCCTAAAAACATGGCAACATGAACCTGATTTTATTGCCGCTAACAGCAGTCAAACCAATCAAATAGAGCCACAAAAAAGTACCGAAGAAAGTGAGCTGATTAATTCAATAGTAAATAATGCCGCAATCAAAGCGTACATTGAAGATATAGTATCAGCGGAGCTAGTTGATATAAAAACAGAGTTGGCTGAACTGAAAAACAACCTTGAAGGTAAATTGAAATGATTAACCTCGGCCACATAACTTAACATAATCAATCTGAAATAATTAATTTAAAACTTGACCGTATTTTTCAAATTGATTGCCATTTTACCTCAACATAGCCCCTTATTGATGAAATAATTGGCTGGCTAACTGATTGTTTGACTAACCGACTAACTAATTAAAAAATTCAGTGATTATTTCAAATTTAGCTAAGCCTTCTTAGGCATAACAATAAGTTTATACCAAGAAGTTATGATTTTAATTCATAAATTGAAAAGCGTTTAGCGAGGCAAAATATTAGGTGTTAATTGGCTAATAAACATGGCTAGTGAGTCACTTAATTTTTTATGTGGCTTACAACCCACTCGCTCAACCCAAACTTCACCGTTGTTGTTGTTCACCGAAATAATAATATCTTCTTCATCGGTCACCGCAAAAAAAATAGTTTCAGTTTGTTTAAGCCTTTGCTTCATCATAATATGACCAATAATATTTTGTTGTAAGCGATCGAAGTCGGCCCTGTTCCACGCAAAAAGTAATGAAAGTGCACCATCGTCACACTTCGCCTCGATGTCACTGCTATAAATGGTCGTAAAATATGTTTTTATGTCTTCATGTAAGGGTAAATTAAGTGCCGATTCAACATTATCAAAACGTGGCGATAAACCAGGCTCTTGGTCTTCAAGAGCCTTAATCGCCACAGGTTGCCAATAAAAATAAGTCTCATCATGGCGGCTAGTTTCGCAGGGCGATAGCCACTGGCTGTCGTGCTCAACTAAAGGTAGGTGGCCTATTTCTGCGTTAAACGCTTGTGTGTATGATTCACAAAAAGTTAACAGCGCATTTGCTAAAGTTTGATTTGGTGATGTCATCTCAAGAAAAGATCCTTTAAAATAGTGTTATTCTTGTTTATTGATAAATATTTATGGCCAATTATAAAAACGCTGCTGCTTTAAGTAAATTGACGTTGGGTGAAAATACTGAATACGCTAGCCAATATAACGCAGATTTACTGCAAGCAGTACCTAGAAGTTTAAACCGAGACGACTTAGCAATAGATCAACAGCATTTACCTTTTGTTGGTGAAGATGTTTGGTACGGTTTTGAATTGTCTTGGCTAAACCCTAAAGGAAAACCTGTTGTCGCAGTAGCTGAATTTCGTTTTAGTTGCCTAAGTGAGAATATTGTAGAATCTAAGTCGTTCAAACTCTATTTAAATAGCTTTAACCAAACTAAGTTTGACACAATTAAAAGCGTTGAACAGCGATTAATTGTCGACCTATCGGCAATTACCAACTCATCAGCACAAGTGCGATTATTTGGCGTTGAGCATTGTCCAGAATTGTTTATTGCTAATAAAGTAAATGAGTGTGTATGTATTGATAGCGAAGATATTAGCATAGAAACTTACCAGTATGATGCTGAGCTATTATCTTCAGCAATGGATGCAGCTACGCAACATAACGACGATATTATTGATGAAGCACTAGTGAGCCACTTATTAAAATCAAATTGCTTAATTACTAATCAACCTGATTGGGCTAGTATTTATATAAGTTACCGTGGTAAAAAAATTAATCATGGGGTTTTATTAAAATATTTAATCTCTTTTAGACAACACAGTGAATTTCACGAGCAATGTGTTGAGAGAATTTATTGTGATTTGCAAAAATATTGCCAGCCAGAAGAATTAACCGTATTTGCTCGTTATACTCGTCGCGGTGGGCTAGACATAAACCCGTTCAGAAGTAGTCACTTGCAAAAGGCACCCAGTAAAAGAACATTACGACAATGAACAAATCGCTGTTTCAAAAAAATTAATTAGTAATTTTTAAGTTACAGCTAAATTACCTCTTTACTGTGTTAAAGTTTTATACATAACTTAGTAGAACGATTAAGCAATTAGCATTTGCTGTGCGTGTGTTATTTTTTGTTTGTGTATTTTATGCTTAAACACTAACGGCTTTATCACTGAGAGGTTATTTAACAGCGGGCAATATCATTGACTTCCCAATATAAGTTAAACTATTTTAATTTCTATGCAGTTAATTAGCGTTTTTATGTTATAAATTGATTTATACTAAATATGTAATCAATGCATGTTAACTTCTATACATTCATTATTTATTGATTTACTTATATTTATTAAATTAATTTCCATACATAGGGTTTACTGGTTTTATGAATGACAGTTCTGTTGCGCAAAAGCAACTAATTGCTCTTAAGAAAAAGCTTAATACGGCAATAGAATCTCGTAGTTCGTTAGCGAAGGATTTTAGCCAACAATCAAGTTTACTGATTCAATTTATAGGTAAATTATCTTTAATTTCAAAAGGTATTGATCTAGAACTGGATAACCGCCTAGCTCAATTAAGAACGTTATTTGCTAAATCAGCTCCCTTTAGTGAAATTGAAACTAAAATAACGGTCATTTCAAAATTATTACAACAGTTCAGTGTTGCAAATGAAAATAATATTACTACACTGCACCAAGAATTTAATTTTGCCGCAGAAAGCTTACAAAAAATTAATGGCCTCCCCGCCGAGCTTCGCAGAGAGCTGCGAGTCTTACTTTCAGACTCAAAAGACAGTAAAGACGCTCTCATTCAATATGTACCTTTACTGAGTCAATTATTATCCTTTTATGACCAGGTTCTAAAATCGAAAGTTGATGGCGAAATTCCCAAACAAGGGTTACTCGCGGCTAATAATCCTGCCTTAAAACCAACAAAAGCGCCTTTAGCTACTGAAGTGAATGCTTTCGACATTAGTATCATTGAAAAGTTATCAGTCTCTATTGGCGGCTTATCGCTTTCTAAAGAGCACAGCAATGAATTATTGAACATACAAAAGAAATTAAAGTCAGATAAGTCACGTGATGAAATACTAGATCATGTCATTGATATTTTTGATGTAATTGCCGCTGACTTCAAAGCAGAACAAAGCAGTGCTAAAAATTTCTTAAACAGTTTAAGCGCGACCCTCAGTGCTGTGCAAAGTGCTGTAAAAGAAACGGTGACAAGTCAAAAAACATCACAAAAAACTAATGAAAAAATAAATCAAAAATTACAAAGCCAACTTATTGATATGACAGGTACGGTAGAAAAAGCACTGTCACTTGATCAAGTTAAAGATGACATTAACGAGAAGCTTAAGTTCATTGCCAACACTCTAGAGCAAAAATCGAGTTTTGAACTGCAAAGTCATCAGCAAATTTCTGAAAAGCTCAATGAAATGTCTAACAAAGTGCAACAACTTGAGCAACAAAGCCAATTATTTGAAGAAAAACTTGCAGAGCAACAACGAAAAAGTATGCAAGACGCACTAACCAAGTTAGCCAATAGAGCGGCGTTCGATGAATATTTTGCCAAAGCCATGGTAAGATTTCATCATAAACCGTTTCAGCTGGCTTTAGTTGTTATAGATATTGATAATTTCAAACTAATTAATGACAACTATGGTCATACTGCAGGCGATAAAACACTGCAAGTTATCGCTAATACTATTGTAAAGAATGTAAGAAATGATGTCTTTGTTGGTCGCTATGGCGGTGAAGAATTTGTTTTAATTTACACCAAAACTGAAGCACAGGCCCTTAAAGCTGAATTAAATGCCCTTAATAAATATGTAGCACGCTTACCCTTTAAATTTAAACAAAATAAAGTCAGCATAACTCTGTCCATGGGTGCTACACACATTAAACCTGAAGATAATATACATATTGCTTTTGAACGAGCTGACCAAGCGATGTATCTAGCTAAAAAACAAGGTAAAAACCAAGTCGTGTATGCGCCGTAAAGGTGTACTTGTCACTCAATCAGAACCTTCACACAGAAGAGTACGCTATATCTCTTCACTTCAACTTAAGCAATTAGCATAAAAGGAGTTACTTATGCACACTCAGATAAACCCTGTTGGCAACATGAACTTGTTATCGCAAGCAGAAGTAGATAAGCTTCAAAAATCAGCGTCTAGTGCTTTATATACTCTATACCGAAATTGCTCCTTAGCTGTTTTAAATGCTGGTTCTACTACCGATGATGCTGAAGAAATTTATAACGCGTACACAAGCTTTGAAATCTCGGTATTAAGACGAGAGCGCGGTGTTAAAATTGATCTAATGCACCCGCCCTTACACGCGTTTGTTGATGATAAAATTATTCGCGGTATAAGAGAGCATTTGTCAGCCGTATTGCGCGACATTCTTTTTCTTCATACTCGATATAAAACAATGCCTTGCGAACCAGAAGCCATCACAGATGCAACGTTTGATATTCTGAGAAACGCTAATGCTATTTTACCTGAGACAGAACCTAATTTGATAACATGCTGGGGCGGCCATTCCATAAAACAAAATGAATATAAATACAGTAAAGATGTAGGTTATCAGCTTGGCTTGCGTGGATTTAATATTTGCACAGGTTGTGGGCCAGGCGCAATGAAGGGGCCCATGAAGGGGGCGACGATTGGCCATGCTAAACAGCGAATTAAAGCAGGACGTTACATCGGTTTAACAGAGCCTAGTATTATTGCTGCTGAGCCGCCAAACCCTATTGTTAATGAATTAGTAATCATGCCAGATATTGAAAAGCGGCTCGAAGCTTTTGTTCGCATATCACATGGTATTATTATTTTCCCAGGTGGTGCGGGCACAGCAGAAGAGTTACTTTACATTTTAGGGATTATGTTAAACGATGTAAACGCTGAACAGCAGCTACCTATCATACTAACTGGTCCTGAAAGCGCCATTGATTACTTTAAAGAAATAGATGCATTTATTGGTGCAACCTTGGGAGAAAAAGCCCAGTCTTTGTACACTATTGTTGTTGATGATGCTGTGAAAGTTGCTCAATTAATGAGGGCAGGACTTGATAAGGTGTTAGCGCATAGAAAGGAAACAGGCGACGCCTATCATTTCAATTGGTCGTTAATGATAGCTGAAGATTTTCAACGTCCGTTTGAGCCTAGTCATGAAAACATGGCAAACTTAACGATTAGTCCTGAGCTTTCTACCGCTGAACTTGCTGCTAATTTACGCCGTGCATTTTCGGGGATTGTTGCTGGTAATGTAAAGTCTGGCGGCATCAAAGCTATCAGAGAATTTGGTCCATTTCAAATATCAGGTGACAACAAGATTATGGCATTAATGGATAAGTTACTTGCCTCATTTGTCGCACAACAGCGCATGAAGCTGCCCGGTAGTGAATATGTCCCATGTTATAAGGTTATAGAGGCTTAGTATTGTCTGCTCACTTAGTTTTAATTGATGCCCTTAACTTAATTCGACGTATTTACGCCGTTCAAGAGCGCCCTTTTGTTCAAGTTAAACAACAACAAGAGGCTTTGTCTGAAAGCACAATAAAACAAGTCTTGTTCAACACTGAAAACTCCTGTGTGAATGCCTTAACAAAAATAATAGAGCAACATCAACCTTCTCACGCATTGGCTGTATTTGACAGTGAAAATCCGTGTTGGCGATACTCCTTGTTTGAAGGTTATAAACAAGGGCGCAAAAAAATGCCTATACATCTTGCTGAAAAACTTATGGACATCCAAGATGCCTTTATGAAACAAGGTGTTGACTCCTTGATTTCGGAAGAAGATGAGGCTGATGACTTAATTGCCACCTTAGCTAGTAAAATGGCATTTCATGGTCAAAAAGTAACGATTATTTCAACAGATAAAGGTTTTTTACAACTCCTTAGTCCAAATATTTATCTTTACGATTACTTTAATCGGCGATACTTGGATGAAGAGCATGTACAAAATAAATTCAATGTAAAATCTTCACAACTTATCGATTTTTGGACGTTAACCGGTGATAACACCAATAAAATAGTGGGGGTGTCCGGTATTGGCCAGGTAACTGCAGCTAAGCTCCTTAATGAATACGGCTCGTTACAAGCCATTCTTAATGCGAGTGACCTAAAACCAGCGGTATCTAAAAAATTGAAAGACAGCCTAGCAGAAATCGATATTGCTAAAAAACTGCTCAGCTTAAAGCAAGATATACCGCTAGGTTTCAATCTGAAAGATATTCGTTTATCCTAAAGATTAAAACACGGAAGAGTTGTCAAACAATACTGAGTCAAGTTTATTCAGAGGCTAAAGCCAGTAAAAAATTAACTCATTGCAAAACTGAAATATAGTGCAACACCAATGCATTGCTAAATTATTAAGTTTAAAGCTTATTTATACACTAATTGAGTTAATACTTACCTTTACATATGACACTGATTTCCATACATCATTGATCATGACACAGCGGCTTTAATAAGATGAATTTAAGTTATTAGCATTGAATTAGCCATGTGAAATTTGGCTGATAACCTCACCGACAAATGAATAGTTACGCTTAAAAAATTTAGCATTAACTAGCAATGTTATATTTTATTTAGATATAATTTATTTAAAATGGATTATCCTTCAAGTAACTAGTTAGTTAATAAAAACAACACAGTTTCGTGTAATATTAAAATTACGATAGAATTTTAAAATGCTGTTATCTCTGTAATAATAAATGACTAAATAAAATGAGAAACAGCTCAACAGAGTTAATTTAACGATGAATAGAAAAGTACTTTTCCGCATTTTTTTAGCCCTAATGGCTTATGCTGTTTTTGTAATATTAGTCATGAACTTTTATAATGATAATCCTGATCAAATGCATTGGGATGATCGAGAAGAATATAACCGTCAATTTATCGCTAAAGTAAAATTGGATGAATTTACCTTTGAACAAGCTCTTGTGAAGTTAGGTAGTCCAGATATTACAGAAGCGAGATTAATTAATGACACCTATTTTCAAGTTATGTTTTATCGCACCCAACACATCAAATCAGATGGAATTACCACCCAAGATGAATGTACTTTTTTACTCTTTATCAATGGTGTATTAAAAGAAATTGGCTTAGGCAATAATTACCCTGAACAATGGGCTATTATTAAAAATCATGAAATTTAAAACATTTTTTAATCGTTTATATTTAAGCAACTCATCATCAATGTATTAGCAAAAAGACACTCATCAAACTATACAACCGTAAAAATGTTTTTCATCCTGAAAACTTTCAAAGTGGCACTCATTGGGTTGATACGATAAACTGCAGCACAAAATGAGCCGCATTTAAAAAAACCTGAAAAGTTAATTACCAAATTTAATTTTTCAGTATTTTTTCTATGTTATGCACACACAAGCAAATGCATAGCATTTGACTTAAGACTAAATTAACCCTATCTATTCAATAGAATAATGGCAAGGTAAATATCATGACACAAACAACTATCACAGTAATTCCTGGCGACGGCATCGGACCAGACATTATTGACGCAACGATTAAAGTATTAGACAAGGCAGGCTGTGATTTTTCTTATGAATTTGCAGATGCTGGTCTTTCAGCGCTGGAAAAGCATGGGGAGCTAGTCCCTGAAGACACCATTAAGCTCATCGAAAAAAATAAGGTTACCTTGAAAGGTCCATTAACAACACCTGTCGGTGAAGGCTTTACCTCAATCAATGTTACTTTACGTAAGCAGTTTAAATTGTACGCTAACCTTCGTCCTGTTTTATCTTTCAAGGGGACTAAAGCACGTTATGAAAATATTGACATTTTAACGGTTCGTGAAAACACCCAAGGTATGTATTCTGGTGCGGGCCAAATTATTTCAGATGATGGCACTGAAGCACAAGCGATGAGTATTATTACTCGTGATAGCGCAGAAAAAATATTAACCTTTGCTTACGAGACAGCGAAAAAAGAAGGTCGTAAGAAAGTCACTGCCGTGCATAAAGCTAACATTTTAAAATCAACTTCCGGTTTGTTTTTAAAAGTAGCACGTGAAGTCGCTTCACGTTACCCAGAGATTGAATCAACTGAAATGATTGTTGACAATTGTTGTATGCAACTTGTGATGAATCCAGAGCAATTTGACGTCATTGTCACCACTAATTTATTTGGCGATATTTTATCAGATTTATGTGCTGGTTTAGTTGGTGGATTAGGTATGGCTCCGGGAGCAAATATTGGTGAGGACTGCGCAATTTTTGAGGCAGTTCATGGTAGTGCTCCCGACATAGCCGGTAAAAACTTAGCAAACCCTACTTCCGTTATCCTAGCGGCAATTCAAATGCTAGAATACCTTGAAATGAGTGATAAAGCTGAAAAAATTAGAGCTGCAATTACTGATGTAATTTCGTCTGGTGACAGAACAACGGGTGATTTAGGTGGAACACATGGCACGACTGACTTTACACAAGCTTTACTTGAGCGCCTATAACTTAATTGCGACATGTTTATAGATAACGATAAAAAAGCGATACTAGTCATGAATACTGTATCGCTTTTTTATTGATTATATTGTCTTACACTCTCATCACATTTTTATTTTTCTTGCTATGTTTGAATTTGGTGTCGTTTACTTATAGCAAAAAAATCGTAATTAAGCCTTATCAATGAGTGGCGGTGGTGAGAGTAATCTCGCATGAACAGTGACCTCTTCACGGTCATAATATAAATGCTTCGCATATAGCTCATACTTCACTTTATGCTCACTGAACGCATCTTTAATCGATTGTAGATCGTCACTGACTTGCTGATACCTACCTTTCATAGGCAATTTCAAATTAAACATGGCCTCTTTGCAATCCCCTTGTAATAGCCATTCAGTCATCAGCTTAGCTACCCGTTGTGGCCTTTCAATCATATCACAGACTAACCAATACACATTTTTTTTGAGTGGTTTGTACTTAAAGCCGTCCATCATTTTATGTTTAACTTGGCCTGTTTCCATCAGGGACTCCGCCATAGGTCCATTGTCTATGGCTGTAACCATCATACCTCGTCTTACTAATTGGTAGGTCCATCCGCCAGGGGCAGCACCAAGATCTACGGCATTAGTACCAGAACTCAACCTATCAGGCCACTCATCTCTTGGCACAAAATATAAAAAAGCTTCGTCAAGTTTTAAGGTGGATCTACTTGGTGCAGCACTGGGAAACTTTAAACGTGGGATCCCCATCACATGAGGAGAGCTATTACGCACTAAGGAAAAACCCAAAATAACTTGTTTACCCGTTAAAAACAGCGCATGCAAAATTGCACCTTCTGGATCATCTGCAGAGTCGTTGGCCTTTTGCGTTAAAACCTTGGTTTTTCGTAGTGCTTGGCGCAAAGGTACTGACAACTTTCGACAAAACTTACTCAGCGCTTTACCATCGTTATCATCTGACATTTCCATGCGCAGATCACTGTACTGCCACTCATTCCCCAGGGCTTCACAAATGGCTTCAACACGATTGTAATCAGGGAGCTCTATTTGTTCTGTTAAGGTAACAAACCATTGGCGCGCAAAAATTAACCGCTTTAAAGGTAATTTATTCATTAGGCGCTCTCCATGCTCACTTTCATGTAAGTGGAAAAACACCAAGCCTTGATTTTTTTTAAGCTCTAAATAGCCATACATCTCATTCCAAGATGCTTTTTCTTGAATTTCCGCACCACATTCTTTTTCAAAGCCTGGTCGGCAAAATAACACAATAGAAGTCATACAATACCTTACCTTCAAATTTGCTTATGATTAACAGTTAACAAGCAAGCCGTTTTATCAATAAATGCGATTAGTTATAAATATTTTTACTTTCAAAAGCCAATAACAACCAAGCTAAAGCCAGAGTAATACCGCCAAAAGGGCTCAACTTTGCGATATTTTCTATACCAAATAATAACTTAAGATATATTGAGCCACAAAAACATAAAATACCAATTATAAAAGCCAAACCACTCGCTATGGCTATTTTAGATAAACCATTTGCCCGCAACCAAATTAGCACAGCTAATAAGGCCAAGGTATGAAAAAATTGATACTTTAGCGCCGTTGCCAAGCTTTCTTGCGAGGATAATGGCAAGGTCTGTCCTGCATGAGCAAGCCAGGCGCCGAATAGTACAGAAAAACAGCCGCTGATACCAACAAAAACCATCATACTTTTTAGTAAACATTGATGTTTTTGGGGAACTATAGCTGGCAAAATTATATTTTTATTACTTGTCATAATTTCCCCTTACTCATTGACGTCATTTTTTTACATTGGTCGTTACTTTAGTGTTTACCCTAATAAAGTTACATAAATTTTCTGCTGCACTTTCCATGTGACCAGCAAAGGTAAACCCAGATTTAACGCGTGGTTTAAAGCTATGGTCACCATCTTCTAGAAAGATAAGCTTACAGTGGGGTGACAACCCATAACTATTAACTTCTGCTTGGTTGCCAAGCGTATCTCGTTCGCCTTGGATGATTAAGGTAGGCCTAGTCGCTTCAACAAGTGGTGCTAATCTAAGTTTCTCCGGTTTTTTAGGCGGATGAAATGGATAACCTAAACAAAAAACAGCTTGTACCTTAGTAGAAGAGAATACTTTATTATACTTTTCATCTGCCATTAAAGTAGCCGCAACCCGCGATCCCATCGACTTACCTCCTATAAATAGAGGAGTAGATGAGCTTTTTTGTTGGTAAACATGATCAATAACTGATTGATAACAATCCAGCAATTTGGGCATTTTATCAGGTGGGTACTTTTTAAGAGTCAGTCGCCTTTTATCCATAAAGGGAAAATTAAAGCGTGTTACATTGATATCGGCTTTATTCAGTAATGCTGTAAAATTTGTCATAAATTCATGATTCATATCTGCACCAGCACCATGGGCAAAAATCACTTGTGCTTTAGGAGTGACAACATAGTTTAACAACAAGCTGATATCATTGCCGTCAATCGTTATGGTTTGCTTTTTTGCCACTAACATCAGCCTATTTGTCCATCGGTTATTTGCTCTTGTTCAGCGGCGACCATGTCTAACATCCACTCTCTAAAAGCACTAATTTTCGGGTTATCTTGTTGACTCTCCCGGCACACAATGAAATAAGCATTCTTACTCACTAATACATCATTAAAGGGGCAAATTAAACGGCCTGAATCAATTTCAGGTTTGGCAAGAACACTGTATGCTAAAGCAACCCCTTGACCATGGACTGCAGCTTGTAAAACCATGGCAGAATGACTAAAAATTGGCCCGTGATTAACATTGGCGGCTTTAACACCAACTTGTTTAAACCAACGTTTCCAGTCTTTTCTTGATGTGTCATGCAATAAGGTATGTTCTGACAAGTCATCATACGACAACAGAGCTTGTTTACCGTTTACAGTATTTTCTTGCGCTAATAAGGGTGAACAAACAGGGATGATGTATTCAGTGTGTAATTTATCGGCATGAATATTTGGCCAACGACCACGGCCATAATAAATAGCCACATCAACATCCTCGGTTAACGAGTTTTCAGGTTGATCAACGGCTTTAATTCTAACGTCGATCTCCTTATGTAAGGCATTAAATGTCGTGAGCCTAGGGACTAACCACTGAATGGCAAAGCTTGCTTGGGAACTAACCGTTATGGCACCCTTAGCACCTCGATTTAATAAACGTTCTGTCGCATCATTTATCGAAGTAAAAATGTCTTTAATATCGAGGTAATAGGATTGCCCCTCTTCTGTTAAGAGTAGCGCACGATTTTTTCGCATAAACAACTTTATGCCTAAATGTTCTTCTAAAGATTTTATTTGATGGCTAATTGCTGCTTGCGTAACAAAAAGCTCTTCCGCTGCACGAGTAAAACTCAGTTGTCGAGCTGACGCTTCAAATGCCCTGAGAGCTTTTAAAGGAGGTAATCTGTTAGCCAAAGGTGCACCTTAAAAAATTAAAAACATAGCTGCTGCACATGTGTTTTGTACCATAATAAAATATCAAAATAGTATAGCAACAGTTCATTAGTTTTTCTAATGAATAACATTAATTTAAGTCGTTTTTTTTTTATAAAAAGGTAACGTATTATTAACAACGTAGATGAAGGACACCATCTCAACTTTTAATCAAAGTCATATGCTGCGTGTGCTCCCAACCCACACGCGCTATTTTGAAACAATTAAATCGATGTGAGATTAAGTCCTAATAGATCTACTTGTGATTAAAATCATACTATTAGGTTATTAAAAGGAAAAACATCATGAGAATAGGTATAAATAAAACTTATTTATGTTTTGGTTTTTTAACGGCAATATTATCAAGCACAGCAGTGTTCGCAGATGTGCAAATCAAGCAACTTGAAGAAGCAATGACAGTTGATAGCGCCATAATCAAGGCTTATGCACATAAAAGTATAGAGTTGTCCTTAACTAAGCAAAAAGTGAAAATTAGTTTACCTGTAGATAAAGTTTATTTTACTAAAGAAAAACAATTAGTTAAAAGAAACATACCGGTTAAATTAGCGAAAACAAATTTAATTACTGAATAATTAAATTGCACTATACTCTAATTACGTCAATACTGGTCATGATGACTATTTATTGACGTTAACAGCAATAGTTGCTAAAAAATATTTCATAAATGCTCGCACATTACTGAAGTAACACCTGAGTTTTAGGTGAAAAATAAAAAAGGTGTCTTAGGACACCTTTTTTATTGCGTTTTATTTGAGTTTAATCATTAACTGTAAACCTCAAAAAAAGCTGTAAATATTTACTCTGTAATCAAGGGCGTAAAACCTTTCACTAGGTCATCCAGTGCTTTCATTTGCGTTAAGTAAGGCCCTAACTTATCTAATGGTAGTGCACAGGGGCCATCACATTTAGCCATACTTGGATCAGGGTGAGATTCTATAAATAAGCCAGCAATACCAATAGCCATTCCGCTACGAGCGAGTTGAGCTGCTTGTGCTCTTCGCCCATCAGCACTGTCTGATCGGCCTCCCGGTTTTTGTAACGCATGGGTAGCATCAAAAATAACAGGTGCATACGACTTCATTTCGTCCATGGCGAGCATATCAACAACCAGATTATTATAGCCGTAACAACTGCCTCGCTCACATAAAATAATATCGTTATTACCAGCTTCATCAAACTTTGTAATGATATGCTTCATTTCATGCGCAGCTAAAAACTGCGGTTTTTTAACATTTATTACTGCACCTGTTTTCGCCATAGCAACTACAAGATCGGTTTGCCTGGCCAAAAACGCTGGTAGCTGAATAACATCAACAACTTCACTCACTGGTTGTGCCTGATATGGCTCATGCACATCAGTAATGATAGGTACGTTAAATGTCGATTTGATTTCTTCAAATATTTTTAATCCTGCGTCTAAACCAGGACCTCGATATGAGTTAACCGACGAACGGTTAGCTTTATCAAACGATGCTTTGAACACATAAGGGATGCCAAGCTTTCGTGTAACGTCGACATAATGCTCGGCTATTTTCATAGCAAGATCTCGAGATTCAAGCACGTTCATACCGCCAAATAATACAAAAGGCTTATCGTTGGCAATCTGAATATCTTTTAATGCAACAGATGTTATTGTCATAAAATTTCCCAAATACAGCACAAGTCAAAAATTTAATGCTGCAAATAAATAATAATGTTGTTTAATTGTTGATAAAAATTAGGCGCTATTGTAACAACTTTTAACAGAGTTAAAGATAATACTAGTTAACTGCCAATAATGCGCATGAGTTGCCCACATAACCATGCCATATAAGTTCCCAGGGCATAACCAAATACCGCTAATAAAACCCCTACAGGCGCTAGTGATGGATGGAATGCAGAAGCGATTACTGGAGCTGAAGCAGCCCCACCAATATTGGCTTTACTGCCCACAGCTAAATAAAAAATAGGGGCTTTTATAAACTTACCCACTAGAAAGAGTAAAGCAATATGAATAAGCATCCATATTAAACCAATAACCACATATTTGGGGGCTTCAGCAATCTGCGTAATATCCATATGCAAGCCGATAGTGGCAACCAAAATATATAAAAAACTACTCCCTACTTTTGAAGCTCCTGCCGCCTCAAGTCGTCTTACCTTAGTAAAAGACAAGGTTAGACCAATAGTCGTAACAATAACAATTATCCAAAACAATTTACTGTGTAAACTAAACTTTTTCATTGCCGGATAATTTTCTTGAAAAAATGGAACCAGCAAATCTGCAGCAAAATGTGCTAAGCCTGCCGCTCCAAGAGCAACAGCTAGGATAAGCATAAAATCTTTCAGTTCAGGAACACGTTTGTTGGCTTTCTCATAGGCTTCAACTTGTGCAATTAATTTATCAATACCTGAGGTATCCGCACCACTTTTCGCATCAATTGACTTATGATTAGCAGCGATATACAAAAGGCCTGCCATCCAAATATTGGCGACAACAATATCAACCGTCACCATAATGGTGAATATTTGACCGTCTGCCTCGTAAATCTCTTTCATGGCTAACATATTGGCACCGCCACCAATCCAACTACCCGCTAAAGCTGCCATGCCGCGCCAAACAGCATCTGGGCCAGAAACACCAATAAGCTCTGGCCAAATAAACGAAACAAGTAGAAGTGCGATGGGACCACCTATCACAACACCGACGGTACCTGTTAAAAACATAATTATGGCTTTGCTGCCTAAACCAATAATAGCTTTTATATCAATACTCAAAGTTAATAATACCAAACATGCTGGTAATAAAAAGTATTTAGCTACTTCATCAACATGGCTAATTTCGGCACTGACAATGCCAAAAGTATTTAACAATGACGGAAGCAAATAACACATTAATAATGCTGGAACATAGGTGTAAAATTTTTTGAACCCCCTGTACTGACTGGTTGATGTATAAAAAACCAAACCCAGTATTATGGCCAGCAAACCAAGTACCACTGCATCATTAGTAATCAGTGGTGCAGTATTTACAGTATCATTTAACATTACAGTGCCTCATATAGTGATGATTATAAAACTCGCAAGCTTTAGTGCAGAATATTATTAACCACATCAATTTTATCTAATTGTATCTTAAGGATTTTGGCGGCAGGGTCTTTTGGACATTGCTCAACGAAGTAACGATAATCATCAACCGCGACTTTAAAACAATCGAGCTGGTGTAATAAAAAACCACGATCTCTTCGTTGTAGGGGATCATCGGGGTTCAAAGCTAAGAGTACATCAATACACACTAGCGCTTTAGCAAACAATTTTTCCCTAATAAGTACCGCTTTCAGTGAGGATAAATGCTCAACTAAAACAACACTATCATCTATCGCTTGCAAATTATGTTGAGCGGGATCGCCTGACAATTCATCTAAGCGTAAATCCAGTTCCGCCCAGTCAAGAGATTGTCCGTTAACAGCATCAAAAATAATGGCATATTGGTCATCACAGCAAAGCCTAACCATAATTTTATTGGGTATAAAGATTAATTCTGTATCAAAACCACAAGCTGTAATAATCTCTTTAATCACTGCTGCTTTTATTACAGGTGACATAGCTCTTTGATTTAGCCCTCTAGCAACATTGTATGTCGCAAGTGGCCAAGTATTCTTATGTCGGTCAATAAACAGGTGTTGAAAATACAACTCGTTTAAGAGTGCCTCGGCTTTTTCTAAAGGTGATTCGATATCGTCAATAACAGCAATACATTGTTCAACAATAAGTTCTAGGCTATCAAGCGAAGCATCTACTATTTGACGAGTACTGAGATTATCGGCAAATATGTGCTCTTCAATTAACACCAGCTTTTGCAGTAAATCTTTATCTACAGAGGTGAGTTCTGATAAAAACAATTCATTCATAACAAGTTAATTTATTACTCCGTAAGCAACTTAACATTCATTGCTTGTTAATATTACACAAAGAAAAAGGCTTCTCGTGTTGTAGCAAGACGCACTATGAGCATCATCCAACCTGCTGCGCCAACAAAACCCAAAACTTGCATAGGCTTATTGCGCGCTAACTTGAGGGTATAATATGCTGTAAAAATGTAAGCAATCAAGGCAATAATTTTTTCTAGTAACCACATGTGCTCCATGGGATTCAAATGAAGCTTCACTGCCAATGAAACACCCGCAATAAGCAACAAGGTATCAATAACGTGAGGACTAATTTTTAGCCACTTGCGATTCAGTTTATTCGATTCAATTAAGGTTAAAATAAAACGATACGTAAATAATGTAAAGCTCAAGACTGCTAATGTTATATGTAAATGTTTCAATGCTCTTCCTTTGTTTAAAAGTACTGCCACTTTGTAGCAATTTCGCAGGGCGATTGCCTTATGACTAAGCTCTGTGATGGTCGCCAGTCATTACTGCCCAAGTGATGCGTTCGTGATTGTTAAAATCTTTTACTGTTTGAATACTAACATACCCTAAACTAAGCAGGATATCTCTTACTGAACTCGCTTGTTGGTATCCGTGCTCGAAAAAAATTGTGCCATGAGGTTTAAGGTATTTTAATGCATGCTTGGCAATAAACTTGATATCGCCAAGGCCCTGTTCGCTGGCTACCAGAGCGGTTTTGGGTTCAAAACGAACATCGCCTTGTGATAGGTTTTCGTCAAGAACATCAATGTAAGGTGGATTCGATACAATAACGTCAAAGTTGATATCTTTAACTTCGCTAAACCAATCACTTTGGTAAATAGTGACATTATTGAGGTGTAAAGATTTGGCGTTGTGTTGAGCTAATTCAACTGCTTCATTACTAAAGTCAATAGCTTGTATTTGCCAAAGAGGTTGCTCAGAGGCGAGTGCCAAAGCAATGGCGCCAGAGCCAGTACCTAGATCTAAACAATGTAATTTAATGCTGTTGTCATAATGCTTAAGCACTAACTCGACTAATACCTCGGTATCTGGACGAGGAATAAGTGTTGCAGGTGAAACACGCAAAGGCAGTGACCAAAACTCTTTTGTACCCACTATATATGCAATGGGCTCACCAGAACTTCGTCTTTGTAATAATTGCATAAAGCCTTGCTGCTGCTCTTCATCCAATAATTTATCTGGCCATGTGAGCAAGTAGGTACGTTCCTTGTTGAGCAAAAATGCTAACAATATCTCTGCATCAAGTTTAGCGCTGTCAGAGTGAGTAGACAGGACTTGCGTACCATAATGGAGCCAAGCAGCTAAGTTACAATGAATAGGTTGCACGTTAAGCAAGTGTACTGTTAATTTTGTTCAGCTAATTCAGCTAATAAATCTGCTTGGTTTTCTTGCATGATGGGTTCCATGACTAATTGCAAACTGCCTTCCATTATCTCGTTAAGACGATACAAAGTTAGGTTAATGCGATGATCGCTCATCCGTCCTTGCGGGAAATTGTAAGTGCGAATGCGCTCAGATCTGTCGCCGCTAGCAACTAGATTTCGACGTGAAGATTCTTCTTCGCTGCGACGTTTTTCATCTTCCGCCTGTTGCAAACGCGCTTGCAGTACAGACATTGCCTGCGCTCTATTCTTATGTTGCGAACGCTGATCTTGACATTCAACCACAACACCGGATGGAATATGAGTAATACGAATAGCAGAATCAGTTTTGTTTACATGCTGACCACCAGCACCAGAAGCGCGAAAGGTATCAACCTTTAAATCTGCTTTGTTAATTTCGATCGCCTCAGATTCTGGTATTTCAGGCATTACCACAACTGTACAGGCTGACGTATGAACCCGGCCTTGAGATTCTGTTTCAGGAACACGTTGAACACGATGGCCACCTGATTCAAATTTCATCTGACCATAAACACCTTCACCATTAATTTTCATTATCAGTTCTTTGTATCCACCCTGCTCGCTTTCGTTGGTATTCATTAATTCAATTTTCCAGCCTTGCTTTTCAGCATATCGGCTGTACATTCTGAATAAATCACCCGCAAAAATTGCCGCCTCATCACCACCAGCGCCGGCTCTAATTTCTACGAAACAGTTATTATCATCATTAGGATCACGGGGTAATAATAAAATTTGTAATTGCTCAGCAATATCTGATACAGCTTTTTTAGCGTCTTTATATTCTTCTTGTGCCATTTCTCGCATATCAGCATCGTCATCCTTGAGCATCAATTCAGCCGTAGCAAAATCATCTTCAGCACTTTTATATTGATTAAATACCGAGGTAACAGCTTCAAGTTGTTTAAATTCTTTCGATAAAGCGCGAAATTTTTCTTGGTCGCTAATTGTTTCCGGGTCAGATAATAAAGCTTGTACTTCCTCGAAACGCTCAACTAGCACCTCAAGTTTTTGATAAACTGATGATTTCATTAAAATGTTCTTATATTTTTGATGAGAAAAAATAAATTTAAGATATTCTACCACAGTAATAACAATTAAATTCACTAAGCTGAAAAAATTCATTACAGGTGCACATAAAATTAACAAATTAGTCATTAAATCAGAGGAGGATAAAGTAGCAGTGATAACAAAGTGTCTTTATTCTATGCAGCCGCAAACCTAATTGAATGTCCATAACACACAATTAATAATAATGAACAAGAATTGATAAACAAGGAAATATCAAAAGTTAGCGCCGAATAAGATGGTATACATTCCTTGTATATTGTTAATAGCAATCATCTCCTAAGCAATCACCTCCTAAGCAATAATCTCTTCAACTGTGTTCAATACAGTGTATTTAAAAATTTATCACTTAAAAGATTTAGCACTTTTTTAATGTTAACAAGGTGCCTGTAATGATTTAACTTTTAGTTTCTATATTAAGAATATCACGTAAGTAAATCAGTTTATCAAGCTCTCCACCTTGCGCAGCAGATTGTAAGGCATTGGTTGGGGCATGCATTAACTTGTTCGTTAATTTGATGGCTAACTCAGATAATACCGCCTCACTATCTTTACCATTTTTCAGCTGCACTATGGCTTTTTCTAGCAGAACATCACGATCATCTAAACATTGTTTACGGTAATTAATAACGGTATCTTGCGTGTTTAAGCCTCTTAACCATGACATAAAGCTATCAGATTGATGGTTAACAATACTTTCAGCTTCTACCGCTGCCTTACGCCGGTTTTCAATATTTTTGGCAATAATGCCTTGTAAATCATCAACGGTATATAAAAACACATCTTCTAATTCAGAGACTTGCTCTTCAATGTCACGAGGTACAGCAAGATCAACCATAAATATTGGTTGATGTTTTCGAGCAGCCAATGCTTGTTCAACCATACCTTTACCAATAATAGGCAAGGTAGATGCTGTTGAACTAATGACAATGTCAGCATTACACATATACTCTGGTATTTGTGCCAGAGTGATAATATCAGCGCCAATCTTATGAGCCATGGCTTCTGCTTTGGCTAATGTACGGTTAGCAACAGTAATTTTTCCGACTTTATTTTCGTATAAGTGTTTTGCCACTAAGTCAATGGTTTCGCCAGCGCCAACCAGTAATACTTTTGTTTTATCAAGACTACCAAAAATATGTTTTGCAAGATTTACTGAGGCAAAAGCAACTGATACCGCACTCGCACCAATTTCGGTTTCAGTTCTCACTTGTTTCGCTACACCAAAAGTGCGTTGAAACAACCTGTCCATTACCACAGACATTGAACCAGCAGATTTAGCTTGGCTGTATGCCTGCTTCATTTGGCCAAGGATTTGCGGTTCACCTAAAACCATAGAATCAAGACCACAGGCAACACGCATCATGTGATTAACGGCTTGCTGGTCTTGATGCCAATATAAACTCGGTAAAATCGTTGATGAGGGCACTTTGTGGTAATTTTCAAGCCACTGCACTAAGCGTTGTTGAGTTGAACTAAAATCACCCTCTTGTACAAGGTATAATTCAGTCCTATTGCACGTTGAGAGAATAGCAACTTCGCGGCACTGCACGGCACTAAGCATTTCTTGCAAAGCATTAGAGAGTCTATCTGGGTTAAAAGATAATTTTTCTCTTACCGCGACCGGCGCAGTTTTATGATTAATTCCAACAGCAACAATAGACAAAATAAAAACCTATTTTACAACATATTTTACAAGCTAAATTCAACTAACATTGTAAGTATACCCTAATAGCCAAGATATAAACACGTTATAGGTTAAATACACTAATTTTATACGGCTATTTACAAGTGCTAAAAAGCTATGTTCCAATGACTCATTGCTCAATAATTACGTTAACTTAATGATCTGCACACTTTTTACTAACACTAATTCCTTCGCCAAGTTAATCATTGTGTTAATAGTAATAATATTAACATTAACCAGTTGTAGCCTAACTAATTTAGAGAAAAAGCCGCCATTAATACAACAAACACAAAATGATCGCATATTGGCATTAACTAATTTATCCGTCTGGCAAATTAAGGGCAAAATAGCTTTTTTAAAGTCTGGTAATCGCAACAGTGCAAACTTAGTGTGGAAAGTGGACAACGACCGACACAAGCAGCAATTAAACTTAACCAGTTATTTAGGCATCAATGTTTTAAAATTAGAGTCCAATGAGGGGTTGCACACCTTAATCGTTGACGGTAATACTTACCAAAGCAGTGATCTTGCCAATCTCATTTATTCGCTAACAGGCTTAACATTACCGACAGAGGCCCTACATTTTTGGTTAAAAGGTCTCGCTTATCAGCAAGGTGATTCATTAACTTATAACGACACTACAAGCTTACCCGAAACACTATCAAGCCAGTACCAAGGTCAACTATGGAAAATAAGCTATGGGGGTTACCAACAAGTAGAACAATTTTCATTACCCACGCAAATAACTATTAACCAGGGTAACCTAGTGATTAAAATTGTGATCAAAACATGGTCGGTTTTCCCTCGATGATCTGGGTTGTAGCAATATGAACAAGTTAATTAAGAGACCTTTATGACGATAATTAGGCATGAAAACCGATTTATTAATAAAACAGTTACCTTCCCCTCTCCTGCTAAAATAAATTTATTTTTACATATTACCGGGCAACGCGCTGATGGTTATCATGAGCTTGAAACACTGTTTCAATTTCTTGATTATGGCGATTCAATTACTTTTTCGGTAACGAAGGACTTAGCAATCGATCTCGTTACACCAATTAAAGGTGTCGCCCACAATGACAATTTAATTGTCAAAGCAGCGAAATTATTGCAACACAAATCGAAAAAATCTTTAGGTGTCAAAATTGATATTACTAAAGTATTGCCCATGGGTGGGGGCTTAGGGGGAGGCTCTTCGAATGCCGCAACAGTGTTAATAGCACTGAATCATTTATGGCAATGTCAATTATCAAATGATCAACTAGCGCGGCTGGGGTTAAGCTTAGGTGCAGATGTGCCCATATTCATTCACGGATTTTCTGCATTTGCTCAAGGGATAGGTGAAAAACTCACTGCAATACAACCACCTGAGTCATGGTACCTCATTTCTAAGCCTCAGTGCAGCATACCCACGGCTAAAATATTTTCGGCGAAAGATTTATCTCGTAACTCTCCAGCATTGTCAAAAAGCTCTCTGCACAAAGCTAATTTTATGAGCAGCTCATTTTATAATGACTGCCAAACAGTGGTAATAAAACAGTATCCCGAGGTTGCCAACTTACTGGCTTGGTTGCTAGAATACGCACCCTCTAGGATGACAGGTACAGGTGCGTGTATATTTAGCACTTTTGCCAGTCAAAAAGAGGCGTTAGCCATACAAGCAAAACTACCTAAAGGTATTGATTCTTTTGTGGCACGAGGTAGCAATACCTCGCCGTTGGCTAACAAAGTAGCAAAGCTACCGATGCACATATAAAACGTTAACGAGAGTTGTAAACTTAATTTACTGGCCATTTTGAAATTATTGGTTTTGTAGCCAATATAAATGCTAAAATTAAGTCTGCGTATATTGCTTAGTGATTGTTTAAAATTGTTAAGCCTACTATTAATGTCAAATATTTCTGAGGAATCGAAAGTGACTGACATGAAAATTTTTGCGGGTAATGCCACCCCTGAACTGGCCAAAAAAATTGCTAATCGCCTATATATGCCTTTGGGTGATGCTAAAGTCGGTAGTTTTAGTGATGGTGAAATTAGTGTTGAAATTAATGAAAATGTCCGTGGTGCGGATGTATTTATTATTCAATCTACCTGTGCTCCAACCAATAATAATTTAATGGAACTTATTGTCATGATAGACGCTTTGCGTCGTGCATCAGCTGGCCGTATCACCGCAGTAATCCCTTATTTTGGTTATGCTCGCCAAGACCGGCGTGTACGAAGTGCCCGTGTTCCTATTACCGCAAAAGTGGTTGCCGACTTTTTATCCAGTGTTGGTGTTGATCGAGTATTAACGGTTGATCTACATGCCGAACAAATTCAAGGCTTCTTTGATGTGCCCGTTGATAACGCTTTTGGCACACCAATTCTACTTGATGACATGCAAAATCGTCAGCTTGACAATCCTGTTGTAGTTTCACCTGATATTGGTGGCGTAGTGCGTGCTCGCGCTGTTGCTAAGTTACTTGATGATGCCGATTTAGCAATCATAGATAAACGTCGTCCAAAAGCTAACATTGCTCAAGTAATGCATATTATTGGTGAAGTAGAAGGCCGAGATTGCATTATTGTTGATGACATGATTGACACTGGTGGCACCCTTGCTAAGGCTGCAGAGGCACTTAAAGAACATGGTGCAAAACGTGTCATTGCTTATGCCACTCATCCTGTTCTATCAGGTAATGCTGCAGAGAATTTAAAAGCCTCTGTTATCGATGAGGTGGTGGTAACTGATTCCATTCCACTATCAGACGATATTAAAGCCCTTAAAATGGTACGCCAACTAACCTTAAGTGGTATGTTAAGTGAAGCTATTCGTCGTGTAAGCAACGAAGAATCTATTTCAGCAATGTTTGATTAATTTTCTTCCAAGATTACCAACTAAAAAGTAGCCAAATGGCTACTTTTTTTAGCTAAAAAATCATCATTTACACACTGGCTTTTACGGAAAATTGGCTTAAAAACATATAAAATCGTTATGATATTATGCGTTTGAAAGCCCAAATCAATGAAGCAGTGAATAATTCATTTAATATAAATAAACAATGCGTATTCAATCATTAGATATATTACGAGGTATTGCAATACTAGGTATTCTCTTTATGAATATCTATTTTCATGGTTCTATAATCATTGGCTATGCTGAATTATCACCGAAACCACTCAGTGATAGCGTGATTGAAGTTATTAATACACTTTTTTTTGATGGCCGTTTTAGAACATTATTTTGTATACTTTTTGGCGTGGGCATGGCCATACAATATGACTCATGTAAAAAGAAAAACTTATCTGCTGAGTTATTTTTAAAAAGTCGTTTAAATTGGCTTATGCTGTTTGGTGCCATTCATGCTGTTTTTATCTTTGGTGGCGATATATTGGTATTGTATAGTGTATGCGCGTTAACTATCATCAAAACACTGCAACTGCCCTTAAAAAATATTTACCAAACATCATATAAATTTTTATCTATTGGTATACTTTTATCTCTATTGTTTGTTTTAGTGGTCTTAGTGGTTGACGATGACCCACCAATATTAAGAGCATCATCAGAGTATACAGAAATGTATGAGCTTTGGTTTAGCAGCTATGGTACTCAAGTCGCCTGCCAAACAGGAATCATGTTAGGGTTAGTTATAACCTCACCTTTAATCATCTATTGGCAAGTTACAGGGTTAATGCTGCTCGGTGTTTTTTTGTATCGTACAAAATTCTTTAATAAAGGATTTTCAGCTAAGCCATTTAAACAGGTATTTATTGCCGCAGTTTTTTTTACTTGCCTAGATATTTTACTGTTATTAACAGTAAATCTTAGTGACGAAATAGCTTCTGTGCTAGCAAGCATATCGGCTATATTTGTGGCGCTGCTTTATGCGCACTGTGTAATCAGACTACTAAAAAACAAAAAAAAGTTTGTGACTGTTTTTTCTGCCCCAGGAAAAATTGCCTTCAGTCTTTATATCTTTCAATCAATCGTAATGGCGATCGTATTACGCTATATTTTTCCGGCACTTCACTTAACCGCCCAAAGAATTGATTATGTTGTCATTGCGATTGTTTTAACTATATTGCAAGTTGCCTTAGCACACTTTTATCTCCGTTATTTTAGCCAAGGGCCTTTAGAATACTTATGGCGAAGTGCATATCAACGTAACGTCAACAAACACACTAAACAGCAAATTGATTACCCAAAACAATAAACTACAATAAAGCTACACAATTAACCGCACATTTATTGTTACCGATTAATTTAGGCGTAGCTTTTAACTCATCTAGATGTTAAAATTTCGCGCCTTTTTTATCTCTTCAAGTAAGATTTATCTTAAATAAAGAGTAATCAAAGGCGCATCACCTTGTTTTTGGTCGCAAAAAACAAGATTTAATTTTTAAGTTTTCGAACTTATTTAACAAAAGAGTATTAACATGACTGATTTATTAACATTAGAAGCTGAAGTACGTACTGATTTGGGGAAAGGTGCGAGCCGCCGCCTACGTCACGCGAACAAAGTTCCTGCTATCCTATACGGTGAAAACCAAGAACCTTTATCGTTAACTTTAGAGCACAAAAACGTTTACCGTGCTCAACAAGAAGAAGCGTTCTACTCACAGGTATTAACACTAAACATTGCTGGTGAATCTGTTGAATGTCTGATTAAAGACATGCAACGTCACCCTTACAAGCAATTAGTAATGCATTTAGATTTTATGCGCATTGATGCTAACCATGTAGTTCATGCTAATGCACCTATTCACTTCATCAATGAAGATATAGCAGCTAAAACTGGCGCTAACATTTCTCATCACATGAATGAAATTGCTATTACCTGTTTACCAAAAGACCTACCTGAATTTATTGCTATTGACTTAGCGGATTTAGAGCTTGGTCAAACCTTGCACTTATCAGATGTAACTATGCCCGCTGGCGTTACTTCAGATGAACTAGCCAAAGGTGAAGATCACGATTTAGCTGTTGTGTCTGCTAACGCACCTAAAGCCGCTAAAGCAAGTGATGATGATGAAGCTGCACCAGCTGAAGAAGCTCCTGCTGCTGAATAATAGTTACCTTTATTTATACTGCTATAAATAATGACTATTAAGTTAATTGCGGGGTTAGGTAATCCTGGCCCCGAATATACTAAAACACGACACAATGCCGGTGTATGGTTTGTAGAAGAGCTCGCTCGTTGTCATAACATTTCACTGCGCCCCGAAAAAAAATATTCTGGCCTTTATGGCAAAGGATTAATAGCTGGTCATCTTGTTCACTTATTAATTCCTACTACCTTTATGAATCGTAGCGGCCACGCTTTAGCCCCCCTCGCTAATTTTTTTAAAATAAGCACTGATCAAATACTTGTTGCCCATGATGAATTAGACATGCAACCAGGCGTTTGTAAAATAAAGCAAGGTGGCGGCCATGGCGGACACAATGGCCTGCGAGATATTATTGCTTGCTTAGCCAATAATAAAGATTTTTACAGACTTCGTATCGGTATTGGTCACCCTGGACACCGCGATAAAGTTACCGGCCATGTTCTGGGCAAAGCACCTAAAATAGATCAGGTTAAAATCGAACACGTAATTGATGAAGCAAGTCGATGCTTCACTCTCTGGTTAACAGACGACTTAAAAAAAGCGCAGCATCGCTTACACTCGTTTAAAGCCGAATAAATATTTTTAAAAAACAATTAACAGGTACAAAATTATGGGTTTTAAATGTGGTATCGTTGGCTTACCCAATGTAGGTAAATCTACCTTGTTCAACGCGTTAACAAAGGCTGGTATCGAAGCAGCAAACTTTCCTTTTTGTACTATTGAGCCCAATACAGGTGTTGTACCTGTTCCAGATCCCCGCTTAGATAAACTGGTAGCTATTGTTAAACCAGAGCGGGTCATTGCCACAACGATGGAGTTTGTTGATATAGCAGGCTTAGTAGCCGGAGCCTCGAAAGGTGAAGGTTTAGGTAATAAATTTCTTGCCAATATTCGCGAAACCGATGCTATCGGCCATGTTGTTCGCTGTTTTGATAACGATAACATTATTCACGTTGCCAATAAAATTGATCCCGCTGAAGATATTGATGTTATTAATACCGAACTAGCCCTGGCTGACATGGATACCGCAGAGCGTGCTATACAACGTCAAACTAAGCGAGCTAAAGGTGGCGATAAAGACGCTAAATTTGAATTACCCGTATTAGAAAAAATATTAAAGCATGTTGAAGACGGTGAAATGGTGCGTTCATTAAGCCTATCTAAAGAAGAAATAGCTGCCGTAGCTTACTTAAACTTCTTAACCATAAAACCTACCATGTACATTGCAAATGTTAATGACGATGGCTTTGAAAATAACCCCCACTTAGACACAGTAAAGGCTATTGCTGACAAAGAAGGTGCTGTTGTTGTTGCCGTATGTGCCGAAGTTGAAGGTGAATTATCAGAAATGGACGATGAAGACCGTGCAGAATTTATGGCTGAAATGGGGTTAGATGAGCCCGGTTTAAATCGTGTTATCAATTCAGGTTATGGTTTATTAGAACTGCAAACATATTTCACTGCTGGTGTAAAAGAAGTGCGCGCTTGGACAGTAAAACAAAATGCTACCGCACCCCAAGCTGCGGGGGTTATTCACACCGACTTTGAAAAAGGTTTTATACGTGCTGAAATTGTAGGTTATGACGATTTTATTGAATTTAATGGTGAATCGGGCGCAAAAGAAGCGGGTAAATGGCGTTTAGAAGGTAAAGACTATCGAGTAAAAGATGGTGATGTAATCCACTTTAGATTTAATGTTTAACACCTCTGAATGAGCTGTTTGGCTGTTTAAATACTATTTTTAATTATGAGAGGATAAAAACCTAGATTAGGTTTTTATCCTTTTTTACGCGTGAATTTAATTAACTAGTCTAGTCAATTGACTAAATAAGCGTAATGAAGTTTTAACAGACCCTATTAACCTTAATCTCTGAGGATTAAAACGTTCAATGAAGCCTTCACATAAAAAGTCAAAGACATTATTACATCACATAATATTAGCCAATTGGTTTAATTTATGAATTTAGGTCGTATACTCATGTTAAACTAACTATTAAAAAGCTATCGACTTAACCTAGTGAATAACTCAGTTAACGCTAAGATTAATCTGTTAACATAATTTGATGCACACTGAGGCAAAAAAACGGTAAACTAATAATAGCCTAACTCGAGTGAAGCATTTAGTATTTTGCATTATAATATTTACATGATATTTTAAATTTTGTGCGATATTTTTAATTTTACGCACAGTTATTCTGCAATTTGAACAAGCAATAGGCAATCAACTAAAAACTGTCATATTTTTAAAAAAAACGGTTGACGAAAGGCATGTAGGTTAGCATAATACGCCGCACTTGCTAGCAAGCAGGTTGTTAAAGGCTACATAGCTCAGTTGGTTAGAGCACATCACTCATAATGATGGGGTCCCAGGTTCGAGTCCCGGTGTAGCCACCATTTATCAAGCTGTAGAAAGTAAGAGTTCAAGCTCTATAAAACTTGGATGTAATGCGGGAGTGGCGGAATTGGTAGACGCGCTGGATTTAGGTTCCAGTATCTTTGATGTGAGAGTTCAAGTCTCTCCTCCCGTACCATATAATATATGGTACATCGTAAAAAGTAATGACATTGTAGGGGTATAGCCAAGCGGTAAGGCAGCGGGTTTTGATCCCGTCATTCAGAGGTTCAAATCCTCTTACCCCTGCCACTTTTTATAATTCTAGTTATAACAAGTTACAATGTAATTACCATCCGTAGGGGTATAGCCAAGCGGTAAGGCAGCGGGTTTTGATCCCGTCATTCAGAGGT
>JBELHN010000014.1:48744-50914 GCA_042091395.1 Colwellia sp. | reverse complement strand
TCAAATCCTCTTACCCCTGCCACTTTTAGGCAGATTTGTTAGTTAATGAATAACAACTCTAGAAAAGAAAAAGACTAAAGCGCTATCATAAATATCTTTCATAGTAATCTACAAAGATAATTTACAATAGTTTTATAATGCGGGTTTGGCGGAATTGGTAGACGCGCTGGATTTAGGTTCCAGTATCGAAAGATGTGAGAGTTCAAGTCTCTTGACCCGCACCATATCATTATAAGTTTTTCTCTTCAAGCCCAGTCCACGATACCGACACTTTAGTTTAATAAACTGTTACTTTACTTAACTGTTACTTTCCTAAATTATTACTTAATCGCTAACGTCTTCTCTTTTAATAAATATTGTCATTTAATAATAAATATTTCCCTAAAATAAAGCTTTCCTTATGGTAAGATTTTTATGGGTGCACCCTACCTCTAAAAACCCTCTAATACAGTGACACTAATACATTGACACTAATGTAAAGCGAAAACACAAAAGCACTCAACTAACCCTAAAGCTTTAAATGAAGAGTCAGCGTTAAATTCCCAGTTTAAAAAGTATTACTGAGCTAAATAAACCCCTGCCTTAAATTTAACCCTACTAAAATATTGAGTGCAGTGAGGCTATATTTAAGTAAGGATTATTAGTAATATTTAGTAATCAATTTAAAAAATTTATCAGATTGCTAGGCGATATTGTTAACGCTCAAATTAAAGGTTTTAATGTTTCGTTCAAAGTATGGGTAAACCGCATGCATAAGAGAGTGCTTTCTTTTTAACCTCAGTATTGAGCCAAGGTGCTCTGTTAATTGCCATTAATGCCGCATTGCGCATTACCTTGATTAGTGGCGATGGGTGACTAAAACTTGCGTAAAGGCCATCCATTGTACTCATCATTAATAAGTTATCATTTCGCCTGAGTTTTTCATAACGTGTCAGCACCTCGGGGTTATGCCAGGTGTCGCCATTAGCAATCGCATCAACAATAACTTGCTGCAATGCCGCTATATCCTTAAAGCCTAAATTAACCCCTTGGCCTGCCATAGGGTTAATGGTGTGGGCAGCATCACCGACTAATAAAACACGTTTATGTTGATAATGATTAGCATGGCGACGGGTTATTGGGAAAGCCCCTTTTGCTAGCACCTTAATAGCGCCTAACTTATTTGGAAATTTAGCTAAAACGGCTGCTTGTAACTTAACGTTAGACAATGATGCTAGACGATTTATTTCGTCTCTATTGTCATACCAAACCAGTGAAGCATAACTGCCAAGTTCACTTTGACCCGACAAGGGTAAAAAGGCAATAGGGCCACTAGGAAAAAACCGCTGCCAAGTAATATCTTGCTGCGCTGCTGCAGTTTCAACATGGATCAAGAGTGCAGATTGCTGATAATCCCAGCCTGTTGTACCTATTGCAGACATTTTTCTCACATTTGATTGCGGACCATCGGCACCGACCACCAAATTGGCAGTAATTTCCGCACTTGATAGCGATAGCGTAACCCGATTGCAAGCTTGCTCAAGATTGTGCAAGCTATCAGGACAAAAGGTTTGAATGTTATCATTACCCTTAATTTTGTCCCAAAGTGCTAATTGAATCACCCTATTTTCAATGATATGCCCTAGGTGTGATTGCTTAATATCTTTGGCATTAAATTCAACGTAAGCATTTTCATTTTCCCATACCGCTAAGCGTTGATAAGGACAAAGCCTTTGACTGACTATATGCGACCAAGCATCAACTTGCGTTAATAATTTTTGTGAGGAAATAGACACCGCTGATACTCGAAGATCGTGCGATTGCTCAGCACTGAAATGTTTTGGTTGCGCATGTTCAATTATGGCAACCTTTAGACCAAGCTGAGCCAAACAAAGCGCCGTAGTCGCGCCAATCATACCGCCGCCAACGATGGCGCAATCAAAATGCTGCATAGTTTAAAGCTTACCAAAACTATCAAAATGTACGCTAAGTTTACCCAAGGCCATGGCTATTTTCGAGCTGTTTTGAGGATATTTGCTAATACAGCTATAACTGCTTCACTCTTCCTTAATTAAAGACAAAAAATATCGCTATCTTATACGTTGCAACAATGACTTACTTAACTGTTTGCTGTTCTTTTGGTTTTGGTTTTGGTTTTGGTTTTGGTTTTGGTTTTGGTTTTGGTTTTGGT
>JBELHN010000014.1:0-48644 GCA_042091395.1 Colwellia sp. | reverse complement strand
TTTTGGTTTTGGTTTTGGTTTTGGTTTTGGTTTTGGTTTTGGTTTTGGTTTTGGTAGAATGATGAGTTAAGTTACATTAAATACAGTATGTTATTAATAAATTCACTTGCCACTTACATAATTTACGTTATAGTAATTTTACACTTAATTAAGAAAAGTTGTTAGCCATGCTCATACTCGAGTAAGTGATATTTTAATTAAGTGCCAATGTAATAGCCATTGAACTTGCTAAAAGCTATTTGCCATTAGCTTTTGGTAAACTCACTTTTAAAAATAACAAGGAAGCACATAATGTCAGCATTAGAAAAACAAAATCCACAACTTTTATCGTCTGCAGAAGACAGATTAGCTAAAGATATTAACCTAGTGTTCGATTTATCTGAAAAACCTAATCGCACCCAATTAAAAGCCCAAAGTGACCGCGCCGTTGTCGCCAAATTACGTGCCGATCTAGTCTTGCCCAATGATAAAATATTAACCGTTGATATAGATTTTGACACGGTAAGTGGTTACCATAACAACACTATGATGATTATGGACGATTTTGGTGTAGAAATGCTGGTAGCTGGCTTTGCGGTAAAATACGGCCAACAATACGCTGATAGCATCAGCAAAGCTTGGCAAGAGAAGAAACAAGCTAGTGATCCACGAAAACCCACCTATTTATTAGTACAAAAACCCATCAACGAGGGTGAACTGCCCAAAGTTTTCGCGGCATGTGGACAAAAAGAACACGATGACGGTAAAAAATCAACACTTGAAAGTATTGTTTAAGCTTTTTAGTCTTATGATAGTAAAGGTTAAGTTATGTGCATTAATAATACTTAGCCTTTTTTTTATGCTAAGCAATGTGAATGCATCGACACAAAACCCAATTAAGACAATTAGTAACATCAATAAAATCTTACAAGGTGAATATGGCTTTATCTGGGTAGCTGGTCAACAAGGCCTAACCCGAGTTGATGGCAACAGCAATATTAATTTTTCCCTGAACAATTCAGACTGGCCCCTGGCCTTTAACTGGGTGCATGATGTCGCTAAAATTGATAATAAGTTATTACTGGCCACTGAAATAAATGGGTTGTGGCTGTTCAACCCAGACAACGGCCAAGCAGAAAAAATTCCCGTAAATACTCCCAGTCAAAGTTACTATGGCGTTGTAGCTTTTCAAGGTTATTATTACATTAATGTATCGAGTCAATTGACGACAAAGAAAAATCTATACCGCTTTAACCCTCGAACCAACACAACCCAATTACTTTATAACGATATTAAAATTGATGACTTGGTGCACAGCAAAGATAACCTCTTTGTTAGTAGTGCCGATGGCCTGTTTAAATTAGTTGGTGAAAAGCTTATCCAAATTATTGGGCAGCCAATTACCGCCGTTACAGCGCTTAATGACTCTGTTATTGCCATTACTGCTAATAAATTAGTTAAACTAGCAGATGATAGCAATAACCATAGCATAAGCCATAATGAAAAAATTTATGGCTTAACCAAAGAGTATTCAAGTAATAATTTTTTTACCATTAATGCCCAGGGTGTAGTTACTAAATACGATGGCGCTAGTCTTGATACCCTGCCAAACAGCTACGATAAAAGTGAAACGGTATATATAACAGATGCCTACCACGATGCTTCTGGGGTGTTGTGGTTATCAAGCAGTAAAGGCGTTGAACGATTAAATGAGAACTACATTAAAAACCATGAAATAATTTTTGACATTAAAAGAAATGCCAACGAAATCGCTTTATTTAATGATGAAATCATCATAGGCAGTTACGGTGCGGGTTTACAAAACTTTTTAACGCCACTCTTTAACGCAAAAACCAATGCTAATTTTTCAACTTTAGGCCTGAAAATATTTCATTTACTTGAGGTAAATAAAGAGCTTTACATTGCGACTCAGGATGGTTTATGGATTTACGAAGAACAGTCTAACAGCGTCAATAAGCTCGCTATTACTGGTGATAAGTTAATATTAAAACTTAAACACCTTGATAATCTTCTTTACATATTAACCGATGATTATGGCCTATATATTTATGATTTAATCACTAAACAGTTTGTTAACCATATATCCATTGATAACGGTTTATTACATAACGAAGTAATAGATGTGTTACCTGTTAATAACAATGTATTGTGGATTGCTAACTCTAATGCCATTAGCCTCTATAACCAAATTACTAACGACATTACTACCCTGCAAACACCCAATAAAAGTAAAGTCATATCACTTTTACTGGCTGACAATAAAATATTTGCGACAACCTTGGGTGATGGCATGATGGTGTTTAATAAACAGGGAGATTTATTAGCACAAATTAAAAAAGGCCACAGGTTTAATGGAATGTTATTTACAAATAACGAAATATGGGTTGCTGGAAAACCTGGCTTGTATCGTGTATCACCACAAAATTACGAAATAACTATGGTTGGTAATACTCAGCAATATGATTTTGTTAGCTATCTGCAAATTAAAAACGACACCCTCTACGCCTCCCATTATGGTGGAATACTGGCGCTAGATTTACAAGAAAGGAAAACGTTTAACCCTAATGTTGTCATCAGTAAAACAACCGTATCGGGTAGCTCCTTTTTGCTCAACAAAAAAATTAATATTGCCAGTGGTAATGATGTTATTACCTTAAACTTAGCCAGCTTAGATTTTAGGCCTGGTTTGGCCAAAAAATATCAATACCGCATTAATAATACTGCGTGGCAACAAATGAGCAATAACCAACTTACCCTCACTGGCTTAGCCTCTGGCTATTATAATCTGGAAATTAAAGCTACCAACAGTTTAGGGCAGTGGAGCGATAACAGTGCTTATACAGAAATTGAAGTGGCCTACCCTTGGTACTGGACTACTCATTTTAAAATTTTCTATGTCACTCTTTCATTCTTGTTAATTTCACTCACCGCTTGGTTACTCTACTTAAGAAGTCGCTCAATTAAAAAAATTCATCATTTACTTCAAGATGATATGCGAAACTATGGCAAACTCATCAAAGTAACTCAACGTAACTTACAACTCGCAGAAAACGCTTTTGATAACAATGACCAAGTACAAGGGCGTTCGTTAGTTTCCTTAAGCCTGTCATCTCTTCAACAAAATATTAGTAACCAAGAGCCAGACAACCTTTCAGGGCAAAAACTCAGTATTGCTGTGCCCTTTTTAGCGGATTATGTGTTGACTAAATTTCAAGTAAAAATGTTTATTAACCTTAATGAAAGTTTAGATGAGTTAAGTTATGCGCTGCAGTCTGATTTATATAAAATTATTTATGAGTCAATTATGTTTGCAATTTTAAAGCGTAATACGACTTCATTTAATTTAACGTTAAAAACCGTGAAGCAAAAGCTTTGGTTAACCATAGTCAGTGATAATGATGCGTTTAACCAACTTGATAGTAAGGTAGATTTTGATTTATCAAGTTACACTATTCGACAAATAGCTACAAAAAATAATGCCTATTTAAATATTTTTGCAGATGAGAGTGATAGCAGTCAACTAGTTATTAGTTTCCCGTTAATGCCATTGCGTTAACTGGCGCTAAGTTATTTTGAGCTAATATGAGTTTACTTGGGCAAAGTTTAGTTTAGCTGAACTGAACTGAAATGAATTTAATAACTTAATTACTATTAATTAAGTCATTTAAAAATGACAATTTATTGGCTAAGGCAACTTTATTGGTCATACTTTTCCCGGCAATCATGGCACACTAGGGTTGTTAACGTTTTTTAAGGACTGATTGTTTAAAAGCAGCACAGTAGCAATTTCAGCTTATCTTACAACTCGCATTATTAATTATTCGAATTTCATTGTGAATTGATATAAAATACCGCTCCATTTGTCCTTACTGGTTAACTGAACCGTTGATCAGTATTATTGTGTGTGAAGAGTAAAGTAAATGAGCAAAAAGCTATATATCAAAACTTGGGGCTGCCAAATGAACGAGTATGACTCGCAAAAAATGGCAGAGTTGTTAGATTCAACCCACGGTTTATCTATGGTTGAAGAGGCAGAACAAGCTGATGTTATTTTACTTAACACTTGCTCTATTCGCGAAAAGGCACAAGAAAAAGTTTTTCATCAGTTAGGCCGCTGGAAAAACTTAAAAGACAATAAACCTGAGTTACTTATTGGTGTTGGTGGTTGTGTTGCCTCACAAGAAGGGGATTCTATTCGCCAACGCGCGCCTTTTGTCGATATGATATTTGGCCCACAAACGTTGCACCGTTTGCCTGAGATGATTAATCAACTGCAACACTCAAACAACCCTATTGTTGATGTAAGCTTCCCCGAAATAGAAAAGTTTGATCGCTTACCAGAGCCAAAAGCCGAAGGTGCCAGTGCTTTTGTTTCCATTATGGAAGGTTGCAGTAAATATTGTACTTTTTGCGTTGTACCCTACACCCGTGGTGAAGAGGTAAGTCGTCCGCTTGATGATGTATTGTATGAAATAGCACAATTAGCCGAGCAAGGTGTGCGCGAAGTTAATTTACTTGGCCAGAATGTTAATGCCTACCGAGGTGAAACACATGACGGCAGTATCTGCCGATTTGCCGATCTAGTGCGTTTGGTTGCGACTGTTGATGGTATCGATCGTATTCGTTACACCACCTCACACCCTGTAGAGTTTACTGACGATATTATTGATGCCTATAAAGATGTGCCTGAGTTGGTAAACCATTTGCACTTACCCGTGCAAAGTGGCTGTGACCGTATTTTAACGCAAATGAAACGTGGACACACTGCCCTAGAATATAAATCGCAAATTCGTCGTTTAAAAAAAGCACGTCCTAATTTATCGATGTCATCTGATTTTATTATTGGCTTTCCGGGCGAAACTGATGAAGATTTTATGGAAACCATGAATTTAATAAAAGCTGTCGACTTTGATCTTAGCTTTAGTTTTATTTACAGTGCCCGCCCAGGTACACCTGCAGCCGATTTACCTGATGACATTAGTGATACCGTTAAAAAACAACGTTTAAAAATTTTACAAGATCAAATTACACATCAAGCGTTGCGAATTGCCAGACAAATGCTAAATACTGAACAACGCGTGCTCGTTGAAGGGCCTTCGCGAAAAAATCCTATGGAGTTACGTGGTAAAACAGAAAATAACCGTACCGTAAACTTTGTTGCTCCGCACAGTGTTATTGGCCAATTTGTTGATGTGAAGATAACCGATGTTTATGCAAACTCTTTACGGGGAGAGTTAATTAGACAAGAAAAAGACATGGGGCTAAGAATTGCCCACTCACCTGCTGATATTTTAGCAAATAACCACCATAACAGTGTGCCCAGTCACCTTGATGAATTAGGTGTAGGTACGTTTAATCCAAACTCACATTAATTTGACTTAATGCAAACAGACTGTAAGAAGTAAACAAAATTTGACTTCAAAAATAGCAAAACTGAGTAAAGAATCATTTAAATTAACCCCTGTTGACAATGATAGGCAAGCAAACTTATGTGGGCCTATGGATGATAACTTAAAAGCCATTGAGCGCCGCCTAGGGGTAGAAATTAGTTATCGAGGCCATGAATTTACTGTGGTTGGTATGCCCGTAAATTGTTCCGCGGTAATTAAGGTACTTAAAAGCCTTTACCTCGAAAGCCAAACGGTTAAGGGAAACACCAACATTATTTCACCGGAGATGGTGCACCTAGCCATATTAGATGCTGATTGTCTTGAACAAACTCCACCTTTGGACAGTAAAGCTCTGTCGCAAGGGCAAAATTCAGATGACCTATTAGCTAAAAAATATGATGATATGGTTACCATAAAAACCAAGCGTGGTATCGTAAAGCCCCGCAATATTAACCAACAAGGTTATGTTCAAAATATTATTAGCAACGACATTAGCTTTGGCGTGGGTGTAGCAGGTACAGGTAAAACGTATTTAGCAGTAGCCTGTGCAGTTGATGCTTTAGAACGCCAAGAAGTTAGACGTATTCTACTTACTCGGCCTGCAGTAGAGGCAGGCGAAAAACTGGGCTTTTTGCCTGGCGACTTATCTCAAAAAATTGATCCCTATTTAAGGCCTCTTTATGATGCTTTATTTGAAATGCTTGGTTTTGAACGTGTTGAGAAGCTCATTGAGCGAAACGTAATAGAAATTGCCCCCCTGGCGTATATGCGTGGCAGAACATTAAATGACGCTTTTATTATTTTAGATGAAAGCCAGAATACCACGATTGAGCAAATGAAAATGTTTCTTACCCGGATAGGCTTTAATTCTAGAGCTGTTATTACCGGTGATATAACGCAAGTTGATTTACCAAAACATCAAACATCTGGTTTACGTCACAGTATTGAAGTTTTACAAAATATACCAGGTATAAGTTTTAACTTTTTTCAATCGAAAGATGTAGTTAGGCACCCAGTGGTAGCTCGTATTGTTGATGCTTACGATAGTTTCGAACAACAACAAAATAGAGAACGATTGGCTAAGCAACAACTTAACAAAGAACAAAGCACCGACCAAGGTGATACGCATTAATGCCTCACCACATCGACTTACAGGTAGCATGCACTACCGATGAACTACCCTCTCAATCCCAGTTACAATTATGGGTAGACACTGCTTTATCAACGGCTTCACAGGCTACGCAAACTTTTGAGTTAACTATTCGCCTTGTGGAGCCAAAGGAAAGTCAGCAGCTTAATAGTCAATTTAGGGGGCAAGATAAGCCAACCAATGTGTTATCATTTCCATTTGAGGTGCCAGAAGGCTTAACGTTAAATTTATTGGGTGATCTCATAATATGTGTTGATATTATGAAAAATGAAGCAAAGTCACAAAATAAAAAATTATTTGACCATTGGGCTCACCTTGTTATTCATGGTTGCTTGCATTTATTGGGCTTTGATCATATAAGTGATGCTGAGGCTGAGGAAATGGAAGCCATTGAAGTTGCTGCGTTAGCCAAGCTTAATATTAACAATCCATATCTCCTATCAGAGTAGTGAATAATAATGACACAAAGCTGGTTATCTAGACTGTTTGCTAAACACTTATCAGCTAAGAATAGACATTGCCAAGCATATAATTAGTAATATAATTAACCACTAAAAAAAGCTAATGTTGCAGAGAATCTGCTATAAATTAGCATTTAAAAGGATTAAATAAAGCTCTATGAGCGATGAAACCCAAAACACTAGTAACACCTCTGTAAACAAGTCGTTATTACACAAACTAATTCAATTATTTACCTCTGAACCAAAAAATAAAGATCAATTGGTTGATGTCTTAAATGATGCTCAAGGTAGAGATTTAATTAACCTTGAAACTAAGCAAATGATCAAAGGCGTGCTCGACGTATCAGAGATGCGTGTTCGTGATATTATGATCCCACGCTCGCAAATGGTCACTATTGATATCAATCATAGCCTTGAAGAATTTTTGCCTATTATATTGGAGTCAGGTCACTCTCGCTTTCCCGTGGTTAATGATGATATAGATCATGTAGACGGTATTTTATTAGCTAAAGACCTTTTGGCTTTTGGTTTTAATGCACAAAGCACTGAGTTTAGCCTGAGCAATATAATTAGACCTGCGATTATCGTCCCCGAAAGTAAGAAAGTTGAGCCACTGTTAAAAGAGTTTCGCTCAGACCGTTATCATATGGCCATTGTTGTTGATGAATACGGCGGAGTATCCGGTGTTATTACGATAGAAGACATCTTAGAGCAAATTGTCGGTGAAATAGAAGATGAAACCGATGATGAAATAGAGGAAGAAATTAAGCACCTAGCGGGTAACGTTTATTTAGTAAAAGCGTTAACTGAGTTGAGTGATTTTAATGACTTTTTTAATTGTAACTTTAACGAAGACGATGCTGATACTATAGGTGGAATTGTGCTTCGTCAGTTTAATCATATGCCTAAAAAAGGTGAACTGTTTAGCTTAGATAAATTTGAATTTAAAGTACTCGCTGCAGATAACAGACGCATGCAGATGTTACAGGTGAGCGTTGATAAAGATCACGAAATCAATGGCAAATTGAGTGATTAGCAATGTCAAACCACATTTAAAAACCATGGTAAAAAGTAAACAATTCGTCCAAGAATATTGGTTGTGTTTTATTAGTGGTTTGTTAATGGTATTGGCATATGCCCCATTTTCATATTGGTGGCTTGCATTATTTTTACCCAGTATAGTACTTCAGCAAATCAATGGTACTTGTGCACGAGTGGCCACAAAAAAAATGGCAGCTTTTAGCTTTGCCTGGTTTATAAGTGGCATTAGTTGGGTTCATGTCAGTATTGATCAATTTGGTGGATTACCACTAATAGTCTCTGTAGTACTCATGATTGGGCTTTGTGTTTACTTGGCCCTGTTTCCTATTCTTGCTTGCTTTTTAACGACCATTTTTTCCAAACAAAAAACAGTAAATTTATGGTTATTGCCCTCATTCTGGCTTTTATGTGAGTACCTAAGATCCGTATTTTTAACTGGTTTCCCTTGGCTATCTTTGGGCTACAGCCAAATTGATAGCCCACTTTCTAGTTTTGCTCCAATTATCGGTGAGGTTGGGATAACTGCACTTGTGTTAATCGTTAATATTTGTTTAGTTAAAATATGTGGTCAATTTTCACAGGTAGTACAAACTGCATCATCAACGCAATTAGCTTTAACTAAAAATAAGCAACTCCTTGTTCCCTGCGCAATGATTATTACCCTCATTACTACAAGTGTTATTTTTAAACACATTAACTGGGTAACGCCAGAGGGAAAGTCGATTAAAGTCGCCTTAATTCAAGGCAATGTAGCACAATCAATGAAATGGCAGCCAGAGCAAGAATGGCCGACTATGCTGAAATACTTAGATTTAACTCGCTTAAATTATGATGCTGATATTATTGTTTGGCCTGAATCAGCTATCCCCTCATTGGAGCCTGCCGCACAAGATTACTTAACAACAGTAAATAGTTCCGCTATGCTCAATAATAGCGCTATTATAACGGGCATACTGAATTATAACTTTGAAACGAAACAATACTTTAATGGGCTTATTGTCTTGGGTAAAAAAGACAAGAATGATGAGGTAGGTTATTATTATAACCATCGTAATAGGTACTATAAACACCACTTGTTACCGATTGGTGAATTTGTGCCTTTTCAAGAGCTATTGAGGCCATTAGCGCCTTTATTCAATTTACCTCAGTCATCATTTAGTCAAGGGAGTTATGTTCAACCAAACCTTGTAGCAAATCAGGTAGCAACCTTACCGTTAAATTGTTTTGAAATAGCCTTTCCACATCAATTAGCCGCAAATTTCACCCAGCAAACACAAATGTTATTAACGGTGAGTAACGATGCTTGGTTTGGTGATTCTCATGGACCACACCAACATTTTGAGATTGCCCGAATGCGTGCATTAGAGTTTGGTCGACCACTCGTGAGGGCAACCAATAATGGTGTTACTGGGGTTATAAATCACCTCGGAGAAATCATAGCAATTGCGCCCCAATTTGAAGAAATCGTATTAAGAGCCGAAGTCGATTTCGTAAGTGGCTATACACCTTACAGTCAATGGCCTAGATTAATATTAGCATTTTTGATAATACTACCGTTGATCTTAACAAAATTATTGAGATATTAGGTTAGGGCTCTGATTTAACATGCAAAGAAGTTCTGTTACGCCCCCCCTCTTTTGAACGATACAACGCGGAATCGGCATGTTCTATCCAAGTTTCATGACTGTCAGTAACATCATCAACTTCTGCTACACCAATACTTATGGTGTAGTTTAGTGAGGTCTCATTGAAGGTAACAACCGATTCATTGACTGCTTTTCGTAACCTTTCTGCGAATACATAAGCGTTTTTAAGCGGTGTATCGGCTAACAAAATAGTGAACTCTTCTCCGCCATAACGACCACAAATATCTGTTTCTCTGGCGTGTTTTTTAATTAACGCCGAGAGGTGTTTAATCACTTCATCACCCACCATATGACCATAGGTGTCATTGACGTTTTTGAAGTGATCTATATCGAGCATAACTAGTGAGCTAGGATGTTGACTTCGACACCAGCGTTTATATTCAGTCAATAAACATTGTTCCCAATGAGTGCGATTGAAAAGCTGAGTTAAGCCATCAGTTTGACTTAGTATCGCTAACTCGACATTGGCTTTTTTGAGGCTTTGTTTGTGCACTGCATTGTCTGTTACATCATAAATAAGTAGACATAAATGAGTGACCTCACCATCAGACGAGATGAGGGGAATAAAAGTCGTATTTTGATGCATAAATTCAGCGCTACCAGTTACGGGTCGGTAGCTTTCAAATTTAAAAAGGTAAGGTCGTTGTTCCCATATCGTAAACGCTTTATTTTTCAATAAAAAGACCGATTCAGCCTTACGAGTAAACCAGTCTCGCGGAATTTCGTCAAATAAATCAAAAATAAGTTTGCCTTTTACTTCTCTTGGTAAAAGGCCACTATGATTTTCCATAAAGCCATTAAATATCTGTATAGTAAAATTTTTATCAAGAACAACTAGCCCTACATCAATGTTATGAAGCATCTCCATTAACCAATGTAATTCATTTAATTGTGATTTTTCTAACGTCATAAATTTGTCCTATTGCCCCTGTTCAACACTGCATTGCTATTTTTTCTTACACTAAATTGATAATGGCGAATCAATTTGTTTAATCAATTAAGTAGGCTAGTTTATTAGTCAGGGTTCGCATAGATTTTTCAGTAAACAATAATAACAAATCACACTTTATTGGATAGTTTTCAATACTATAACTAATTTCTATAGCAAGAGTTTTTTTCCATTTATTGGCGTTGTTTGCAATTAAATCAGATATTTTACGGTGTTGTCCTAACACTTCAGGGTGACCTTGACTGAATTGTATATCTAACTGTTCAGACACACCTTTTAAACAGGCGCCAATTAAGACATTAGCAAGATCCATTAGAAGCTCTAGTTCGGTGCCCATATCAGCATCGTATTGATAATTCATTAAAGAGGCGACGTCTTTAAAACTGGAATCATTTAAAATTAGCAAGGCCTCACCAGATATACCTGCGCTAATAAAACCCTGACATACTCCTGATGTACTTTCATGATTTTCAATATCTTTTAACGCCATACGCAGCTCACTAACTTCAATGAAATTTACATTAGGTATGGGTAGCTCGACAAAAACATTAAGTAGTCGCGCCAGTAAGTCACCGGCACGGCCCATAGCAACATTGGCAATTTCTTGATAACAATCACGCATGTCAGCTGATAATATAATGTCTGATTTAGTAATTTCTTTGGCAATTTCTATAGGGGCAGCAGCGGAAATCAATTCAGGCTGGCGAATTGAGTCAGTTTTTACTTCGTTATCATTTGTGAATGAACTTACTGCGCTGTCAGTATCATCATAGCTTTGAGTTTTATTAGAAAAAATACCGTAAGAAGATAAAACTTCGGTAAGAATGCTTTTATTAATAGGTTTTTGAATAAAGCCTAAAGCCCCTAGGCTAGTAACACGTTGGTGAGCTTCTGGTTGAATATCACCAGATATAACAACAGTTAGGGTAGGTAAGTCTTCGGCTAATATAGTCTCTAATACTTGGTAACCATCCATCTCTGGCATATTTAAATCAAGTAAAAGCACATCACCCTTACCAGCTTTTATTTCTTTAATTCCCTCGATGCCATTTGCGGCAAAGCTAATTTCGACATCCCAATCTTCTGGTAAAGAGCGCGCAACTTGCTTTCGCGCCATATTTGAATCGTCACAAATTAATAACTTTGTTGTCATATTAATATTGAGCCTTTGATAAAGATTACAAATGCCGAGTAAAAATATTTTACCTTAGTATTCCTAACCATAGAGTATCAAATAAAAAACACAATGATAAAGCTCTATTTATAGAATTTTCCTCGTCAAACAGATAGTATCTGTCACATAACACTTTTACTTATTAACTATAATATATTATGCGAAATTCTTCAGTAAAACATACTTTATTCTCAATATTTTTCATAGCGTTAATTACAACACCTGCAACTAACGCTTTTTCTGTGGACGGATTAGTAGAAACTAATAACTTAGTCAAAGCAGGTGGCAAATTTGTCACCTTATTGGGCGAGCAACTTGAGGTTGGTGATCAGGCCCCGTCTTTTAAAGTGGTAGACAAAAATTTTTCACCTGTAAAGTTATCCGATTTTGCAAATCAAACACTTCTTATTTCTGTTGTTCCGAGTTTAGACACGGGTGTGTGTTCTATCCAAACTAAACGCTTCAATGATGAAGCAGCAACCCTGCCTAAAAACATTACAACATTGACTATAAGCAATGACTTACCTTTTGCACAAAAACGTTTTTGTGATAGCGAAGGAGTTGATTCAATGACAGTACTTTCTGATTCAGTGTGGCGAGATTTTGGTACCAAATATGGTTTATTAATTAAAAACATGGGCTTATTGACTCGTGCAATATTTATAATTAACGATCAAGGTGAAATTGTTTACAAAGAGCTAGTTGCTAATATTTCACAGCAACCTAATTACGATAAGGCTCTTACTCAAGTCAGGTATACCGCCCCAGTATTGGTTATTGATACTTCGGAGTCAAAACCTAAGGCTGAGCCATACACTGAGGAGTAAATAACAGAGTCAGTTTACTCATTGAAATGAACTTTATTGGTTAAGTACATGTGTTTTAAATTGATACGACTACAATCAACACCCTTTTAGTATTTGAAATAGCTAAGCCTCATCTCCTGCTGAGTTCTTTATACAAAAAAAATTAACTGTTGGGGTTGAATTGTTTTTTACTAGCCCCATAACTTAATTGTAGTCGCCGAAAGGGTCTACAAATTAAACAGCCTGTTCATTATGAAAGGCACATTATTAAAAGTAATTAACATCAGTTTATTAAATGCTAGGCAATTTAATTTTGCTAGTTAAAAAAACAAACGAAGTTTTTAATTTTTAATATAATTTTATTTATTGCTATATTATAGGATAATTTATTATGCGAAACTCTACAGATTTTAGCCCTCTATACCGTTCATTTATTGGCTTTGACCATTTAGCTAACTTAATTGATAAAGCTTCTCAACCGGGTAAACAATCATCATATCCACCTTACAACATTGAATTATTAGCTGATAATCAATACCGAATCACCATGGCAGTTGCCGGCTTCAGTGAAAATGATATTGACATTGAATCTAAAGACAACGGGCTCATTATTGTTGGTACAAAACAACTAACGCCACCTGAGACCTCTGAAAGCAAACCTATACCTCGACAATTTTTACATCAAGGTATTGCTGAGCGAAATTTTGAACGCAAATTTCAACTCGGTGAACATGTAAAAGTGATAGGGGCTTTTATGGAAAATGGTTTATTGCATGTAGATCTAGAACGCGAGATTCCCGAGGCATTAAAACCAAGAAAAATCTCTATTAATGGCAAAAGTTTACTCAAAAATAATGAGTAAATGTTAACTCACCCTTTCTCCCTTGTTTCTTGATTGTTTTTGCCCAGTTTTTTTAACTGGGCTTTTTAGTTTATCAAACACAATCATAATTTATGGCAAGTCGCTCCTTTATCTCAACTGCGAAAATTAGTTTACAAGTTAACTAAAAGGCCGATAAACTCATTATCTTTTGCAAATCATTTACAGTATTTTTACTGTATTTATGTACTAAAACGTCATCAGTTTAAATAAAATTAGGGTTAAGCAGCAGGGAAAAACTATGAAGATTTGGGTCGATGCGGACGCCTGTCCAACAGTTATTAAAGATATACTTTTTAAAGCGGCTAATAGAGCACAGCTAGTAACCACCTTAATTGCTAATCACTATATAAAAATACCGCCCTCGCCTTTCATTAAGTTTGTGCAAGTACAAAATGGTTTTGATATTGCCGATGATGAAATAGTTAAACGTGTTCAAAAAAGTGATTTAGTGATCACCAGTGACATCCCCCTTGCTGATGAAGTAATCACTAAATTAGCCTTAGCACTTAGCCCTAGAGGCGAGCTTTACAGCAAAGAAAACATAAAATCTCGTCTTAATATTCGAGACTTTATGGATACTATGCGCGCTAGTGGACTTCATACTGGCGGACCTTCGGCGCTGAGCCAGACTGATAGGCAAAATTTCGCCAATCACTTGGACCGCATCATTCAACAGGCACAAAAAAAGGGTGATTTAGCCTAGAAATAAAGTGGCATAACCTAGCAGTAGCTTATTATTGAGCCTGTTCACTGACGTTAACAGTAGTCGCCCCTTAATTAATGATATTGTTTATAACTATTTATCTTTCTGCCATTATAGACGGGTCGCTAAACTCATCTGTACTGGACGTTTGCTTACCTTTTTGGTTAACATTTTGCTTCAACAATAATGCTTTAATTTCGGCGAGTTCTGCCTCTAGCTTATCAATTTGAGCGCGGCTAGCTGGCTCAGCCCCCTCTGCACTCTCACCATGTTGTTCAGCTCTGAATTTTTCATGCTCTTGACCCATAACTTCTAAAATAGTACCCACCATCATATTAAAAAAGATAAACGCTGATAAAAATATAAACGAGATATAATAAATCCAACTTGACGGATATACTGCCATGGTTTCATACATTACATCGGTCCAGTCTTCAAACGTGGCAACGCGGAATAAGGTTAAAATAGAGATAGAAACATCACCCCATAACACCTCATTGATTGGATGAAAAAACATACTACCAATAGCCGCATATATATAGAAAATAACAAACATTAATAGAGCAATATAACCCATGCGAGGTATTGCTTTTATCAATGCATTAATCAGAACCCTAAGCTCTGGCACCATGGAAACTAAACGTAATACTCTAAATACTCTTAATAGACGAGCTAAAAGCACTCCAGAGCCACCGGTCGGTATTAAACTACCAACAACAATACAGGTATCAAAAATATTCCAGCCACTCTTAAAAAATCGCTTCTTATCAGGGCAGGCCAGGTATCGGATAGATATTTCTATTGCAAAAAAAATGGTGACAGCCATGTCTAGAAAAAGCAAAATAGCCATGGTATTTGCTGAGAGGTTGTGTGTTTTAACGCCAATCAACAAGGCTGATAAAACAATGACTGCAATAACAATGCCTTGAAAAATTTTACTGTTGTCTATTTTAGTTAATTGCTGCTGAGCTTTTAAAATAAGAGATGCCATTACAATACACCTATTGCCTTGTCGCTTACGTGGGGGTTGTGTTGTCTTTCCTCTCCAAATGTACTCATAGGCCCGTGCCCCGGAATAAAACGCACATCATCACCCAACGGAAATAAGGTATTTCTAATAGAATTAATAAGTACCGCATGATCACCACGCGGAAAATCAGTTCTACCTATTGAACCACTAAAAATAACATCACCAACTTGTGCAAGTTTTGATTGCCTATGATAAAAAACCACATGACCGGGAGTATGGCCCGGACAAAAATACACTTCTAAAGTGATATTACCAAAACTAACCGTATCACCTTGCTTTAAAAAGCGTGATGACTCAAAACGCTCTGCATAAGCAAACGCCTTACCAAACAATTGTTTTTGCTGATCAAAGTTATCAATCCAAAATAAGTCTTCATGGTGAGGGCCTTCTATGGCTACGTTATAAAATTGAGCTAGGGCTTTAGTCGCACCAGCATGATCAATGTGGGCATGAGTTATCAAGATTTTATCAAGACATACATCATGCTTATTAATAGCAACCTTAATTTTATCAATATCGCCACCGGGGTCTATTATCACGGCCTTTTTTGTCTCACTGCACCAAAACAGGGTACAATTTTGAGCAAAAGGGGTTACAGGGATAATCTGATGATTCAACATAACTTGTTTTATTTTATTAGCAATTAAAAATATTGAGATTGTATCATAACTAATCTCAGCTTTGAGCCAACTAAATGTAACAAAAGCATTGAATTTTACTTCCCCTTAGAGTACTAAATCGGTAAGCTTGGCAGCATCTTTAGTACCAATATAATAATATTTATGAGCGCTGTATCCTCCCGTGATTCTTTTCATTCTCGACTTGGCTTTGTTCTCGCTTCTGCTGGTGCAGCCATTGGTTTAGGCAATATTTGGGGCTTTCCTACTCAAGCGGCCAATAACGGTGGTGGCGCTTTTTTAGTTGTATACCTCATTGTCACTATTTTATTGGCTTTACCTGCTCTGTATGCAGAAATTTACATTGGCAACCAGGCGCAAACTAATCCTGTTTCAGCACTTGCCAACGCTTGCGGTAAACGCTTTAAAAAGCTGGGCAATAATGCCGGAATTATTGGCATTATTGGTGCAATGATGATGTTAAGTTTTTATACTATCGTCGCAGGTTGGATGCTAGCCCATGCCTTAGCTGCGTTAGCTGGGTTATTTAACTTGATAGAACTAGCTCAATGGTTATCAACATCAAGCACTACTCGTAACGTTATTTTCACCCCCATTTTTATTATATTAGGTGCTGCTATTGTGCATCAAGGTGTTCATGACGGCATTGAAAAGTGGTCGGCACGATTAATGCCTATGTTATTAATTATGCTGATTGCTTTGATTCTCTTTATTACTCAACAAGAAGGCGCCATAGAGGGACTTAAGCTTTATTTAATACCTGATTTTAGCCAAATAACTGAGCCAGAATTAATTGTATCGGCTATGGGCCAGGCTTTTTTCTCATTAGCCATAGGTGTTGGTGCCATGATGGCCTACGGCTCTTACATGTCAAAAGAGCAAGCTGTTGGCAAACTAGTACTATCAATTACCCTGCTTGATACCTTGATTGCTTTTATCGCCGGTTTATTAATTATTCCAGCTTTGTTTGTTGCCCAGCAAGCAGGTCAAGAAGTTTTTGCTGATGGAAAGCTTATTGGTGAGGGACAACTGATTTTTGCGATTTTACCAGAGTTATTTAGTTCCATGGGTAACATTGGCCTTCTAGTATCGTTTGTATTCTTTGTATTACTATCAATTGCTGCACTAACCTCGACAATTTCAACAACCGAAGTACCGGTGGCTTATTTAATCGAAGATAAAAAAATGCCCAGAAAGAAAGCAACCTGGCTAATATCTGCAACTGTTTTTATTGCGAGTATGTTACTCGTTGCTTTTTTTGAGCAACTCTTCAGCTTAGTAATTCAACTCCTCACTACCATTTTACAGCCCTTAATGTCGCTGTTTTATTTTATTGTTGTTGGTTGGTTATGGAAACGCGGTAATCAACTAAGCAAGGCCAGTGTGTTAAACAAGTCAATCTCATTAAAATGTTTAGGCTTTTATTTACGTTATATTTGCCCTGTTTTATTGGTCATTGTTTTCATTAATGTTGCTTTTTAACCATTATTAACAGTCGCTTATAAACTAACTCAACATCAGGTTAATGTCAGGTACTGATTGAATGCTTTTCAATCAGTACCTTTAACCTCTTTTGATGAAACTATTCTAGCAATTCCAAATTATCCTGAGCTAACTCAACCTGCTCTATTTTTTCAAATCGTGTTGAAATTTTATCTGCTGAGGTATGAATTTGCTGCACATCTGTTGCTGCTTGATCTATGTGTTTTGCAAGATTTGCAAAGCGGACTTTAAAACGATTAAAGTCTTGCGCTAAATCAGATAAATGTGCCTGGATAATATGAATTTGTTGGCGTGTTGCTTCATCTTTAAGTACAGATCTGGCGGTCGTTAAAATTGCCATTAATGTTGTTGGGGAGGTAAGCCACACTCTTTTTTTATTGGCATACTCAACAAGATCACTCTGGTGACCGTGAATCTCAGCAAAAATAGCTTCTGCAGGAATAAACATAATAGCGCCATCAGCCGTTTCCTTATCAATTAAGTATTTATCACTGATATCATTAATATGCTTTTTAATATCTAGCTTAAATTGGCGCAGCGCTGATTTTCTCTCTTGAGCATGTAATGCTGAATCAAGCATCTTACGATAACTCTCGAGCGGAAATTTTGCATCAACAACAACATTACCTGTCGGTTTAGGTAGAAAAAGTACGCAATCGGCAATTTTACCATTTGATAAGGTATGTTGAAGCTTAAAACTTTGCTCCGGTAGCACATTTCTTATTAAGCTGTTTAACTGTACTTCACCAAAAGCACCTCTAGAACGCTTATCATTGAGCACTTCTTGTAAACTCACAACATTACTTGATAACTCTGTTATTTTCTTTTGTGCGTCATCAATCAGCGCTAAGCGTTGCAAAATATCACTGAAGGTTTTCGTTGTTTTTTCAAAACCTTCTGCCAAACGCTTTTCTACTTGACCACTGATCTCTTGTAAACGTTGTTCTGTTACTTGTGTTAAGCTATCAATACGCTTACTTATTTGCTCACTGCTTTGCGCTAAGGTTTTTGCTAACTCTTCCCGATTGGCTTGGGTAGTGTTATTAAGATGCGTAATAACTTGATCTAATGACTGATTTTGTTGCGAAGTAAGCTGTAGTTGCCATTCTGAAACCTGACGCATTAACTTAATGCGAAGATCAGACATTTGCTGTTCAATATTATGAGTGATATGCAATTGTTGTTTTTCGTGTGCTTGCGACAGTTGTTCGTTAAGGCTTTGTTGAAAACTGAACTGCAACTGCTCTAATTGCTTAGCTAAGGTGTCACTGACCTGTTCAACCAAATTTTGCTCAAGTAATAATCTATTTATGTTATTTAATTTTTTGTTATGAAAAATAAATAACAACAGAAATAGCATTAAAAAAAACATTATTATCGATAACAATGCAATGAACAAAAAGTGCTGCGATTCTAATAAGAGACTCATCATATGATCTGACCAAAAACCTGTATTTTAATACAGTAATTAATTAAGCACATAGTATATTAAATATCTCATTTAATAAAATTATAATGGGCTATTAGTTAAAATTGATTGTTGTTTGAATAAATTTTCATTCAAGTTATAGCTGAGTTAATTCGAAAGAAATGAGCTATGTTTTGTTGTTTTACTGAGTGAGCTAGAGAAACGTTTCAATAATGTTTGAGTTAAGAGAAAAACATAAAAACCAGCTAAACCATTGAAAAAAATTAAAATCACAAAATATATTTCATTCTAGTAGCACGAAATTAATACTTGAACAGGAAATATTCATAGTGCCTGTGCGTGATAGGAGTATTTTTATAAGGTAGCAACAACCCTAATTACTACATATAAATTAACAGTATATTTGTATAATTGTTAACGTAAAAAGGTGTTACATTAGCTGATGGGTGTTACCTCTCAATAACACCCATTCGTGGTTTAACGATTACTTAACACTATTTGTTAATTTGTGACGGTCAAATCAATAGAGCCAACAGCATTTGAGCCATTACCTAAATCATAACGGCATTCGACAGTATTGGTGCCTGCATTCGTTGCCGTAATTAAACCAGGATCACTGAAGGTTGCTATCTCTGCTGCAAAGCCAAGTGCCCAACCCGCTGTCTGGGTTATCTCTTCTTCATAATTTACAAACTCATCATCTGCTAACGCATAAATATTAAAACATCTTAACTGTTTTGACTCACCAACAGTCAAAGTAAGAGTGTCTGGTCTAATAATCGTTCTGTTTAAAATATAATAAGAGACGTTAACATAAGCCGTAGCTTTTTTCCCTTGTAATTCAGCATACACCTCGGTGAAGCCTCTTGCTTTTCCTGTAAATAGACCCGTTGATGCTTCAATAGTAGCAAGTTGGGCGTCCTTTACAGACCAAGTAACTTGAGTAGTAATATCTCGCTCATCGCCATTATCATAATGACCTATAGCAACAAAATTAAAATCTTCATCGATAGCGATTGATAAGTCTTCGGGCTCGATTGTGATGCTTTGCAGTTTTGCAGAAATAACTTCGACATCGGCAGTCGCTGTTTGTCCCTGATAACTAAAGGTTATTGTAGTATTACCAGAGTTAACACCTTGAGCGTTTACAGTGTTACCTGATTGATTTAATGAGACAATAGTATTATCAATGGCTAACCAGTCACCATCAAGTGTCACCTCTTCTTCATCGCCGTTAGAAAAAACTGCAAATGCTGTTAAGTTTTGTTGTTCATTAACATTCAATTGAAAATTATCAGGATCAATATACACAGAAGATAGTTCCGTATCAGTTACCGTCACTGACGTTGTGGCAATAACCCCGCCAAAATTAGCAGTAATGTCTGTTACACCGGCCTTTAATGCCGTTGCAGTGCCGCCTTCATTACTATACGTGACAATATGGACAATATCTTCATCGTCAGATTTCCAGGTCGTCTTGGTAGTTACGTCTACCTCTCGTCCTGACGGATAAAAAGCCATGGCGTTAAAGCGACCTACCGTGTCAACAGGGACTTCAGGTTGTAATGGGGTTATTTCAATATACTCAGCTAATTCGTCTCTAATGGTAATATTGGCGGTTTTACTAAACCCTGCATATTTAACAGTGACGACAAGATCTCCGCGCTTAAGGGCATGGATTAGGCCGGGCTTAGATACGTAAGCTAAATCGGGATTTGAAAGTGACCATGAAGCTGTTTCAGTGACTTCATCACGTAAAAAAGTATTATTGTTATAAATGATATACGCTTTTAATTGCAGGTCTTCAAAAGTACGCATGGTTTCATTGTTAGGTTCGATTAATAAACCCGTTGGTGTTGGCGGCTTTTGAATAACAGTGACTGTTGAGCTATCTTGTTGGCCGTTTAGCTCTGCTTTAATATTAACCGTTGCTACGATATTGTACGTGGTAATATAACCAGCCTGAGCACCTGTAGCAACGACACTGGCTGTGAACGGCGCACTTGAACTCCAGGTGGCTAATTCAGTTATATCAGTATCGGTTAAATCAGGATGAATAGCGTAAGCACGTAACTGAGTGTTGTCATTGACGTATACATCTATACTTGCTGGACGTATCTCAATACGTACAACCTCTTTCTCGGCAATAAGCAAGTCTGCCTCAACTGTTTTCCCCTGATACGAAGCTAATACTTTGGTTTCACCAACGGCTCTCGCTGTAACCATACCATTTCCATCAACTGAAGCAATCGCATCAGCTACTTGCCAAGTAGAATCAAGAGTCACTTCATAACTATTGCCATCACTGAAGGAGGCAAAAGTTTGGAAAGCTTGACTCTCATCGACATTAAGCTCACTAGAAATCGGAGAAATGGTTAAGGTATCTAAGGTCGCCTCAGTGACTATAAGCTCAGCAGTAGATTCTACTGATTTGTATTCAGCAACAACACTAGTAACACCTTTAGCCAGGGCAATAAATTCACCAACACCATTATGACTGGCAATATTTATATCATCAGCTCGCCAATTAGCTAAATCAGTAACATCATAGTTGTTACCATCACTAAAATAAGCATGCGCTAGAAACTGAACATTAGTACCAACAGGAGTTTCTTGAGGTGATGGATACACAACAAGTCGTTCAAGCAAAGCTGGTGTTACCGTTAAGTTAGCATTGTTTGATATTTTACCTAAATAACTGGCACTAATAACAGTTTGCCCTTCAGCGTATGTTGCAATTACTGAAGTTACCTTACTGTTAACTGTTTTAAAATCAGCAACATTTGGCTCACTACTTCGCCAATTGACAAAGTCAGTAATAACTAAACTGTCATTATTTGAGTAGAGCCCAATGGCGGTATAGGTAACCTCGTCTCCTAGGAAAGTGTTAAATATTACTGGTGTTATTTGTATTTCCACTAATTCAGCGGCTGAAACAGTTACCTTCGCACTGGCTGCTTTGCCTTTGTAACTTGCACTAACTAACGCAGTACCAGGATCAAACGCCGTTGCCAAGCCAGCTTGCGCGCCACTAGCATTGATTTTGACCGAGTCAGAATTATCAGACTGCCATAGTGCTTGAGTAGTAACCACTTGACTATTACCGTCACTAAAAAAAGCCGTAGCAGAAAATTGTCCTTGAGTTCCTGATGGCACAGAGCTACTTGTTGGCGTAACTTGTAAGCGGATTATTTCAGCCTCACTAACAATTAGGTTAGCTTGATCAGACATTCCCTGATAAGTACCGGTAATTTCGGCCGTACCTTGAACGTGACTAGTTGCCAAACCAAGACTATCAATGGTTGCCACCGAAGTTTCGCTAGACTGCCAATCACTATAATTTGTGACGACTTCATGTTTCCCATTTGAAAAAATAGCAGTAAGGGTGAATGGTTGTTGTTCGCCAGCAACAATTGTTTGTGATTTTGGTGAAATAACAACTTGCTCTAATACAGCCGGTGAAACAGTGACTGTGGCGTTATCTGACTGGTTGTCAAAATAAGCCGTAACCTGTGTTTCACCCTCACTAATAGCAGATACTTGTCCACCTAAACGCCCAGATGTGACCACTGAAGCAATGGCCGAACTTTGAGAGGACCAAGTCGCTAGGCTAGAAACGTCATTGTTAGTTAAGTCTGTGTAATGGGCAATGGCACTAAATTGTGCAAAATTGCCAACAGGAACTGTTCTCGACTTTGGTGAAACAGAAATATAACTCAACTCAGCGGCGGTTACAGTTAATAGTGCTTCTACTGAGAGTCCGTTAATGGTTGCAGTTACCTTAGTAGTCCCTTCTTTAGCACCGGAAGCAATGCCCGCCTTGGCAAAATAGGCTATTTGGCTATTGTCAGTCTGCCAGTTAGCAGTCAAAGTTAAATCGTCATAACTACTATCACTGTAGATCCCCGTTAAGGTGTAACTTTGCTTAGTGCCTTTGGGGATCGACGCATTCACGGGGGAAATAACTAAATCAATCAATTCAGCATCAGTAATCGTTAGCTTGGTTTCATCAGTAAGTGCTTCAAAGCTAGCGGAGATAGTGGTTTCACCGACACTTTTACTGGTGGTAAAACCAGCATCCAGACCAGTAGGATTAATACTTGCAACCGCTAAATTAGTGCTTTGCCAAGTAGTCAGCTTGGTTACTTCCTGAGAACGACCATTGGTGTAATAGGCTGTAGCCTTAAATTGTCCGTTAATACCTAAAGGAACCGAGACATTAACAGGGCTTATCACTAATTTATTGGCAACAGCATTAGTCACAGTTAATTCAGTGCAAGCTTGCATCGACATATAATTAACACAAATTATGGTTTCACCAGGCAAGAATGTCGATGCTACTCCTGATGAAGCGCCCCTAAAGCCAATTTTAGCAATATCTTGTTCTGAGCTAGACCATGCGCCTAACTGAGTAATATCATGAGAACTATTGTCAGTGAATCGCGCAAAACCTTGATAAACAACTTGTGTGCCGGCAGGTGTAGAGTAATTTAGCGGTGTCAGTGTTAATTCAACTAATTCAGCAGCGGTAACCTCAGCAGTCGTAGACGCAACTAGATTATTAAAATTGGCATTAACATCCGTTAGGCCAATAGCTGTAGCAGTAGCATAACCAGCTTGTTCGCCATCAGCTTCAATAGTCCCTATCGGATCAGAGAAATTCCAATTAGTCTGACTTGTAACTTCTAATACATCGCCGTTGGTATAAAGCGCGAAGGCCTCAAATTGGCCTTGGCTGCCGAGGGGGAATTGACCATCTTGAGGAGTAATTAATAAGCGCTCTGCTTGAGCATTTACAACAGTGACTTCGGTAACGTCGGTTAACGCTATATCATCATAGGTAAAGGAAGCATCAATGGTGGTTGTGCCCGGCGTGTTAGCAGAGAATACATAGGTATTACTAAATGAACCAATTTGGTTGTTATTAATCCCCCATTGTGTAAATAAAGTCACATCAATCGATTGTTCATTATCGAGTATTAGGTTGGCTTGATATTGTTTTTCAGTGCCTTGCGGCAATTTTGCATTAACAGGAGTTATCACAAGTGCCCTTACTGGGCTATCGATTATCGCTAATTGTCCATTACTGTTAAATGTTTTAAATTGTACCGAAACATCTGTTAAACCAACAGATTTTGCTAAAATAATTTGATTGTTATTCAATTGGTTTTGGATTTCAGCAATACTTGGTTTGGATAATGACCAACTTGATGATGCAGTAACGTTTACCAGCTCACCTGTTTGATACTTCGCCCACGCTTGATAATTAACCGTCAAACCAACAAGTGTTTCATGTTGGCTCGGAGTAACTTGTAGCCCAATTAAGTCAACATCATTGACAATAAGCTCTGCCTCATCGGACACTGAAACCCCATTCAAGGCGGTGTATGTCGCAGTAATTGTTGTTTCCCCTGCAGACAGTGTCGTTAATTTACCGGTATTGTTTATGGAAGCTACTGTTGTGCTGTCAACCAGCCAAGTTGAGCTAGTAGTCACATCGAGTTGCTCACCATCACTAAGTGTCACAGTGGCTAAATACTGGATAACAATCCCTGTGGGAGATTTAATAGTTTCTGGTGTTACCTCCAATGACACAGGATAACTAGGACAAGGGTTGATATCTCCACCACACTCGCTTTTTGGGAATCCTGAATTATCATCGCCGCAGGCACTCAATAAAATTATAAATATGATACCGATGTAATATTTGCTAATAGGTAACATTATTCGACTTCCTCACGGCTAACTTCAAATGCTTTAGTGGTAATAATTGCTTGACGATTCAGTCGGCGATGTTCCGCTGTCTTGTTATCAAACACAGGGGATAATTCACCGTATGCAGACACATAAATCCGCACTTCGTCAACGCCACGAGAAATCAACAGTTCAGTGATAGATTGAGCTCTCCTCTCCGATAAATTTTGGTTGTATACTTGGTTGCCAGTGCTATCGGTGTGTGTTTGCACGTAAATATTTATTTCTGGGTATTTAAGTGCGTGTGCAATGAATAGCTCTAGCTGTTCTGTTGACTTAAGCTTGACACTGTCAAAAGCAAACTCAACTTTAGCTGTCTTAGCAGCAACAACCTCAACCACGGGTGGTTTAACTGGCGGCGTGCTCGCGACTATGGTTGGTTTGCGAGCTGATTTGAATTGATAAGTGATGCCAAGCCATGCAATTTCAGCATTACTTGCACCGACCTTGTCGCTGCCCACACCATCGATATATTGATAAGACAAACGAGTTTGAAAGTTATCAGTCAATTGGTAGGTAATACCCAATTCACCAGCAGGGCTCCAGCCATCATCCTTCAGTGTTCTTGCCTGTGAACGATTTTCGGCAGACCAATTATTTGCAGATAACTTTAAAAAAGCAGAAAAGCTCTCTGTTATGGGCAAATTAAAAGATGCACCTAATTCCCAACTACTCACCGCACCAACGTAGGGTTGTTGTATACCACTTTCAGGGTATATCGCATTGACTTCACCAAGGTCTAAATAAGCCGCTTCTAGACTAAAATGTTCGTTAAAGCGGTAACCAGCGAAAGTACCAAATGCAAAATCACGATGTTCACAATTTGTAGCCCATGGCTCACAAGCATTCTGGTAATAATTTGAGCCAACTTTAACACCTAAATAAAAAAAATCATCGTCTTGATAAACAGCGGAAGAATCACTTGCAACTGAAGTGTTTTTTGTATTTGTCGCGTCAATGTCGTTTTCAAATGCAGCTAGAGGATAAGTAACAATAGAAAAAGATAGAGCACACGATAACAGTATCTTTTTTTGAGATTTAAATATCATGGAGAGGCCTGAGTTGGTGATTATAGTCTTTAACAATAATCAAACTTAACTAATTTTAATTGAGTAATATTAAGCCAACAATTTTAACTGGTTAAATATTATTTTTGTAGGTTTTTTTAGTCAAGTTTAATTAAAATTAGCATTTTGCTGTTTTAATAATGCATCAACAGTTGGAAACTCGTCTCTAAATGATTTTAAAATTGTTGCCTAAAAATCATTGCAAGAATGACAGCCATATTTTTTATACCATCCCCCTTAAAAACTTGTTAATTATACCAATAAATACCCTGTTGGGTTTATCACATGTTAATAAAAGTACTAACTTTACTGCTTGTCCACAAGGGCTTCCCGCATTACCTCAATATGATGCATAGGTAGGTAAATATCAAAGACACTGCCTTGATTTAATTTTGAGCTCACTTCAATACGGCCATGGTGATCTTCAATAATAGATCGCACTATATGTAGCCCTAAACCCGTCCCTTTACCTACGGGTTTAGTGGTAAAAAAAGGATCAAAAATACTTTTCAAGTTTTCTTGGCTGATACCTGAGCCATCGTCTTCAAAACGAATGTTTACCTCTTGCTCAATTAATTGAGAAGAGATACAAATATTGCCTTTGCTCTCTATGGCATGCGAAGCATTCACCAACATATTGATAAATACTTGCAACAATTTTTGTGGAAAGCCAGCCACATAAACCCCCGCCTCTAACTTTTTGGTTATCTCAACTTTGTATTTTAACTCATTGGCAACAAGCGTTAAGCTTTTCTCGATTAATTCATCAATAGAAATAGTCTCAGGCAGCTTTTCATCCGGGTGAGCATAATTACCTAAGTCTTTAATTATTTTGCTAACCCTCGAAACTCCCTCTAATGTAGAAGTAATTAACGGGTCTATGTCTTTGATGATAAAATCTAAATCTTCTGATTCAAAATAGTTTTTAGCTTTGACTCTTTCGTTACTATCCTTAGCTAGCTCGATATAGGTTACCAGGGTTTTACAATAATCATTAAGTACATCTACATTGCTGCGAATATAACCAACAGGATTATTAATTTCATGAGCAATACCCGCCGATAATTCGCCAATTGAAGCAAGTTTTTCGGCATGTACTAGCTGTTCATTGAGCGATGATAAGGCTTTTTGACTATGTTTTCGCTCATTAATATCGGTTAACGTTATTAAGTAATTAACCTTCCCCATAATCACTATTCTCCGCCCTGAAAATTCAATATGAGGGTGTTCAAACTTGGGAGAAAGTAACGACTCCTCTAAACTTTTAAGCGCAATATCACTGTCAAAGTCACCCTCTAATGTTGCTAGTGCGGGCACAAAATTAGCAATAGGTTGGCCAATTATTGATTCTTTACCTGTGAGAAGAAGCTTTTCTGTCTCGATATTGCACTCTACAATCACGCCCAGCTCATCAACCAAGACTACCGAACAAGGAATTGTATTCATAATAATATTAGCTTTATCATTGGTACGAATCACATTGAGACGTTCTTGCTCTGCCCTATCTTTTTCAATGGTTATGTGTTGAGTAAATTGCTGAATAGCACTAGATAATGCGATAACTTCGGTTGGCGCTCGAGTTTGTCTGAATTCAACTCGACCAGTGCCATTGTAGGTATGATGTGCTAACGCTGTTATATTTTGAATGGGTTTAACTATGTAACGACTAATACAACTTGCTGTAAATAGTGTAAAAAACACATATAAAGAAACAACCAGAATAGATAATAATGTGAAATTTTCAACAACAATATTAGCCTGATTACTCAGGGTTTGATTGTTATTTATACTGTACTTAGTAAGTTGCTCCAAATTATTGACATAACGTTGAGTTAACTTATCTGACTGAGCGATTGTGGTATTTGACTTGAAACTTGATTGCGCAGAAACATCAGAAAAACGTTCAACTAGCTGATCGTTTAATTGGATATCGGAGATTAATTGCCCGACTCGATTTTTTTCAAGGGGGCTAAGCAACTTTACTTTAACTTCAAGCAGAGTTTTTTTTAAATGCTCTGATTGATCTTTAATACCTCTGGCAAGATAAGTTTGCCTCCCTGAAAATAATAAGTCTTGTGAAGTCAACCATAGCTTGGACATAGTAGCAATGTGATTAACGGTTTGAACTAACAAACGTGATTCGTAATCATCACGGGAAGCTTTTTCAACGGTTTGATATTGATGCCAAAGTGTTGCAAATATAATAACGCCGGACAATATAGTGGTTATTGCCAACAATTGATTATAGTTAGATATTTTCATAATTATGTCGTCATAGTTCATTTACTGCGAAATAGGCATTGTCGGTTTAGCATAGTTACTTAATAATTAGAGTTGATTCAAATCATTTCCCCACAAAATTTCAGTTAAAAGCAAGGTTTTTAATGCACACCTCAAAACCACATTCGCTAGTTCAGAAGCACCATTAGCTTGCTCAAATACAGCATTATTAGCAGTAATGCCATCATCACTTAACAACAACTTTAATTGGCTATAATTTTTTCCTATGAAGATATCTTTGAACTGGGCCTGTTCTGCCAACTGTTTTTTGGGGCTTCGGCAACGTTGAAATACAAAGTTAGATATAGTCATGTCTGTGGCTATTGCCCATACAATTTCAACTAACCCCCAATCACTTTGCTCTGATCTAACATGAATGTAACCCAACAAGGATTGACCATCCTTTGCTACATACAGAGTATGTTGCCCTAACTCACTAAAATGCAAATCATTATTTGGTAATGCTAATTGAACTTGCGCACGGATGTCAGCGTCAACCGTTTTTACAATAGATAATTGATTAGTTTTATTAGGATACAACTCCAACATTTGTGCAACAGGATCTCGTAAGGAACAATAGGCAATAGCGCTGACCTCACATGAAGTAAAGATTAATAATAATGAACGTATAATGAAGTGACTGATTACCTTATTCATATCAATACCTGTATCTTATTTGTATCCTAGCCAATTGTTTTTTATCTACATAATTAGGTGTATTTACCTGGACCATAGCGGCTAAGCTTAACTCAAATTGAGTCGTAAATTGGTAACTCAAGCCAATATTTACCAGTTTTTCAGCATGTTTTTGTGGTGCTTTGTCTCTGAAAATAAACTGGCTGTAGAGCTTTAACTGGTCATTAAGTGATGTTTTATTAAATTCTAATAATGCATATGTTTCAGAATGATAATTGCCTTGTAACTTATTATCTTCACCAACAGCTAACTCGCCAAAAAAACCATATGTATGCCAATAATAGCGCCAATCTATGCCGACTCTTTTACGTGAAACACCATCAATTTTACCATGAAAAAATGAACCAGCGATGACAAAGTCTTGATGACTTAACGAGCTTACCCTGCCTGTGATTGCATATGATCCATCAATTGAATCAAGCTTATCTTTACCGCCTAGTGTATAGCTAACACTATATTCAAGTTGTTTAATAACTTTATTAAAATCAATACCCCAATCAAGTTTTGTACCTAAATTTGCACCTAAATAATAATCAAGTAAACGACCATTAGTATCAATAGCCTCCTCTAAGCCAAAGGGCAAAGTAAAGTGACCTAGTCTGATATTAGGAAGCCAACCAGCCGCTCCGGTATAATTAAGGTGTGCTTCTCTGATAATAAATTTACTATCATTCTTCGTGTCAAAAAGAAAAGGTACGGGTACAAGGTTATGTATTTTAGTAAAATATATTTGTGCAACGGCATAGCCAACATCCACATTATTATTTGTAAAGATTTTGTGAGTATCTAAGCCAAGCGCATAAATTTGACTGGTATTATCAAGCGCATCATCCTGATTTAAGCGAGCACTACCATCTATGCTCCACCTCAGGTTATCTGTAAAATCGGCATAACAATTAGACATTGATAAGTATAAGGTTGCAGTGAAAAACGATATTATTTTTATGGTCTGCTTGGTTGATAAAAATTGCATAGTTTACTCAAAAATATCATTTCTTTGTTGTGGTTTTTGTTAGTGAATTTAATACAAACCTACACGTTTAGTAGAAAACAAATCGATTACTTAGCGGTTAAAGAGAGACAAATAAATGACTGTTTTTAACGTTTAATGAATGTTCAGTTCAGTATAGCAAAGCTTTCATTTATAACACTTTAATAACAGAAATAAGGCAGAGGTTGATTGTTTTTTTTGATGTTATTAATGAGCTAATATGACCTCAAGGTAACTGATATTAATCGATAGGTAAGTAAATGGTAAATGTTGTACCTTGCCCTTGTTCACTGACTACGTTAATTTTTCCTTGATGTTTTTTGATAATACCAAAAGAGACTGACAAACCTAGCCCTGTTCCAACACCAACTGGTTTGGTGGTAAAAAATGGATCAAAAATCTTATCCAAAACATTTTCAGGAATACCTATGCCGTTATCTGAAATCGCTATGGTGACATAACATTGTTTGCCTTCTGTCATCAGCGCCGAAATTATATTGACAGTTCCCTTGTTATCACTGGCATGAGCAGCATTAATAAACATGTTTAATAACACTTGAGTTATTTCATTTGGGTGGCAATATATATCGGGTATTTCAGCAAGATCTTTGTCAATTGATGCACAGAACCGCAATTCATTCCATACGGTTTTTAATGACTCATTAATGAGGTCATTAACATTGCAGCGAATTGCCTCGCCACCACCAGAATGACTTACTTTATTTAAATTACTGACTATTTCTTTGACTCTATCCAGGCCTTTTTCTGTTTCATCGAGCATAGGCTTGATATCACTGTTAATGTAATCAATATTTTCTTGTTCTCTCAGTTCAAGGTAACCGCGTTTGATGTCTGGGTTTGATGAATCAATATGAGTAACAATAAACTTGTCTAATGTCATTAAGGAGTCAATATACTCATTTAAAATAGATAAGTTACTAATTGAATAGCCTATTGGGTTATTTATTTCATGGGCAACCCCGGCAGCGAGTTGGCCGATAGAAGCCATTTTTTCCGATTGAATCAATTGATGTTGAGTTGTCTTTAACTCTTTCACAGTGTCTTCAAGTTTTATGCAGTTTTTATATAAACTTCGCGTTTTCTCATCCAATAACTGCTCAGCAAGTAATCTTGCTTGTCGCTCTCTTTCATAGGCTTTTTTATAAGGGTCTTGTTTACTCATCGCAGCCTTTAAAGTTTACAATCAACTTACACCGTTTAGCACCGTGATGCATGCATTCGGGGTGATCTATTTCAATAATTTCATTGAATTGATCTGCTACACCATAAATTAAACCGACACTTGCATGACATAATTTTCGTTTTGAATGGTAATACATAATTAACGTTTTATCATCAGGTTGCTCATATTCAAAACTAGGTAAGTAAGCTTTTGGGTGAACTCGCTTCACTTCAACATGAATAATATTATCAATAGCTAACAAAAAATCTCTTAAATTGTCAATGGATGACACTTCAACGGGGCTAGTATCGTAAAGCTTTTTGAATAAATAACGGCCAAATTGTTCAATCAGAGTTTCAGCACTGATACCTGTTTTTTCAGATAGTGCAATGACCATATTGATTAATTCGCTATCTTGGTAGCGCTCACCACTAGTATAAATTCCATTTGAAGCAGGCTCTGTTTTTTCAATCAATTCATTCCACTGAGCCATACCCATCTTTTCAATAATCATATCAGAAAAAGCTGTATAAATAGATCCTTGCATGCGTAAATCCTGTTAGTTGAGGCGATCAAAACAAACTCTACTTATTGAGTTTAGTCGTTAAATAAAACAAATGTCATGTAACAAAAATGAATTTTTGAAAAAATATTGGTTTGGTGGCTTGGCTTTTACATCGAAGAAGCAGCCATTTAAACAGACTGTTCTTAATAAATTCAGGAGATCACAAGCACAGCTGTGCAAGTTAAACTCAGAATAAGTTAAAAAATTAAGCTTTTTTCTAATAGGTTACGTATCACTCAAGGTAACTCTTTAATATAAAAATAGTTAACTTCAATTAAATTACAAAAAATAAGTTAAAAGTTTGTTTTTCTTATTATTTGATGAAGTAAATTAGTTATATTTTTTATGTATACCTATTATTAAATAAACTATTTTGTAGTAACACTACAAAATATAAGCTCCGTAAATACTATATTGGACTTAATATGAACTCTTACATCAAAACAATATCTATTTTTTTTTCGTTAATCGCAATTTCAGCTTGTGGAGGCGGCGGAGGCGCTGAAGACTCTAGCGGTGGTGGCTATGATAATACTAATACTGCCCCTAGTATTACCAATACAAACCTGAATATATCCGTTCAAGAAAACCAAACTTCAACCTTTACTGTAACTGCTACAGACTCAAATGAAGATTCATTAACCTATTCTATTAGCGGTGATGATTCTTCCCTAATGAGTATTAGTAGTGCTGGTGTTGTTACTTTTAAGACAGCCCCCGACTTTGAAGTTCCTGCAGATGCTAATGCCGATAATGTTTATATGATTGTTGCTGAAGTATCCGATGGATCACTTAGTGACTCAAAAACATTTGAAGTTACCGTTACGAACGACACGTCTGATGATACAACCACATCCGGATACGATGGAGTAGTAATTAATGGTAGCTATGTCCAAAATGCCACAGTATGTATTGAAGAAACCGTTGGTGAAGGTTGCTCAAGTGCATCTGTTACTGCAGATACTGCTGAGGATGGTTCTTTTTCATTTGAAGTAGATAGCACTATTTCAGGCTCCCTCATAGCAGAAGGAGGATTTAACCCAAATACAAATTATACATTTGCTGACGAGCTTCAAACGCTCAAATTTGTAGGTGATGCTAGTACTGATCAAAATATGGTTGTTTCCGAGCTAAGTAATATGATGACTGCTTACAGTAATTTCACTTTTGAAGCACTTAAAACCAGTCTTGATATCAATCAAGACTTCATGATCAGATTTGATGATCCATATTCAAACCTTAACGATGCTGATAATGCGAAAGTTGCTTTAATAAATAATCAACTTCTTATTTTGAAAAAAGTATTAACAAGACTAGATCCTGCTGAAGCAGATGATGCCTCAACAGATTCAGTTGAATATAAATTAGCCAAAGCTATTGCTACAAGGACTGCAAGCGAAAAGTCTCTTGCTGATACCACCTTTATAAGAAATATGCTGCTGGACTGGAACTTTGATAATTTCACCCTAACAAATGCGATTGTAGAAAACTTATCTGCTGGTCTTTCTTCATATCTTCAAAAAATGTATGTTGATGGCTCAAATAGTGCTCACGATCACATGACTTATGTGGGCTTAGAACACTTACCGCAAACTTTAGATGATATAGTCAATGGTAATGCAACAGATGCTGATCTTGAAACACTCATCTTTGACACATTAACGTATGTAACTGCCAAAGCTGATACATGGTCAGGTGCTGCTTTTAATGATACAGAAGCTTACTTGAATGAAACAGTTTACAAAGTTGGGAACTCTGGTTCTAGTTACTATACTGTTGACGGTACAAATGCCAAGACCACTGCCTTAGTTATATATGCAATGCCCGGCCAAGTAATTAAGTTTGAAGCGACGTCAAATAGTGTATTTGCTTCTCATCCATTTGAAATATCAACTCAAAAAGACGATACAGCAGGAGTTAATAATATAGGCATAACGGAAGGGTGGGATCAGTCATCTCATACACTTACAGTAAATGCATCAACTCCTTTAACGCTTTATCCTCATTGCGGGGTTCATTCAGGTATGTATACCGATGGTAAAATAGAAATAGTAACCACTTTTGACCAATCAAAATTAGATATCACTTCAGCAACCAGCGGTTTAGAAGTTAAAGGTACTATATCTTCAGGGCCTTATAAAGGTGCATCAGGATATACGCATAAAGTTTATTTGAGAACTGCTGAGGAAGGCTCAAGCCAACATCAACATTCATTAAAAGAATATCCTGGAATTACATTTTATATGCCGGCTGATCAAGGCTATCATGGACAAGATACTTCATCAGGTGAGCCTAAATTTAAAGCTAAATCCCATTTTGAGAGCAATGCACCTAATTCTGACTATTAGGTATGCAACTTAGTATATTTATTTCTAGGTTAATTATGGTCATTATTGCTAGGTCTCTAGCAGTATTCTCTCTGATATTTATCACCTCATGTGGTGTATTTCAGGGTATCAGTGGTGAATGTTGAGTGGTGAGTGGTGATTATTCTAGTGGGGGTGGTTATGGAAACATTAATACTGCCCCTACTATTACTATTACAACTCTTAATATATCCGTTCAAGAAAAACAAACTACAGCCTCCACAGTAACGGCTGCTAATTCAAACGGCGACTCATTAACTTTCTCTAGCTCTTGGGGATGATTCTTTACTTATGAGCATCACCGATGCCGGTGTTATTATTTTTAATGCAGCTCTCGACTTTGAAGTTACTTAAGATGCTAATGCAGGGAATGATTATATGATTGTCGCAGCAGAATCAGACGGCTCACTTAGTGACTCAAAAACATCACAAGTAACAGTAACTAATGATATCTCCGATGATGAAGTTGCCTCAACTTGGAATGGAATTTAGCTAATGATAATAGTTACGCACCTTATGATAAACACGCGACATCTTATGCATTAATGCTTGCAGGCTTGCCTAGTGCTACTAATGAATTGGTAAAAAAATACAGCGAAGCGCAGCAATGGAATGGAATGCATAATAGTTACTAACCCTAACTTCTTGTCAACGGGTTAGTAACTAATATCGAGGTGCCAATAATCAGCATTAAAACTACTTAGCGATTATTGTAAATATATCTGTTATGTTTTTAACCCATTAAAGTTTACATACAGTAAACTTTAATGGGCTTTATTATTTTGATTTTTCTTGTATTTTAACTTTCCAAATTTCAGGGCCTGTTACATGCGCTGACTCTCCAGAACTATCAACGGCTACAGTGACGGGCATATCTTCAACTTCAAATTCATATATGGCTTCCATACCCATGTCTTCAAACGCCACCACTTTTGCTTTTTTAATCGCTTTCGATACTAGGTAAGCAGCACCACCAACAGCCATTAAATAAACAGATTTATGATTCTTGATGCTTGCAACAGTCGCGGCACCTCGCTCTGCTTTACCAATAGTACCGAGTAATCCTGTTTCAGCAAGCATCATCTCTGTAAATTTGTCCATACGAGTCGCTGTTGTTGGACCCGCAGGACCAACCGCTTCATTACCAATGGCATCAACCGGCCCAACGTAATAAATAAATTTATTAGCGAAATCTACGGGGAGTTTTTCTCCTTTGGCAAGCATGTCTTGGATACGTTTATGGGCAGCGTCACGACCCGTTAAAATAGTACCACTTAACAATACTGTTTCACCGGTTTTCCAATCACTTATGTCTTGTTTATTTAAATCATCAACATTAACACGGCGCACATTGTCACCAACTTCCCATGTTATTTCTGGCCACTCTTCAAGTTTTGGAGGCGACAAATCAGCTGGGCCGGTGCCATCAAGATGAAAATGCACATGACGTGTTGCTGCACAATTTGGGATCATGACCACAGGCTTTGAAGCAGCATGAGTAGGAACAGAGTTGATTTTCACATCAACCACCGTTGTCAAGCCACCTAAGCCTTGAGCGCCAATACCTAACTTATTTACACGCTCAAATATTTCAAGTCGCAACGCTTCTTCAGCATTTTGCGGACCTCGCTCTACAAGATCTTGGATATTAACGGGATCCATTAAACTTTCTTTAGCTAAAACCCCGGCTTTTTCAGCGGTTCCACCGACTCCTATACCCAACATACCAGGAGGACACCAGCCTGCTCCCATAGTTGGCAGTGTTTTAACCACCCAGTCAGCAATAGAGTCAGAAGGGTTTAGCATCACCATTTTGGTCTTATTTTCACTGCCTCCGCCTTTAGCAGCAATCATCACTTCTATTTCGGCACCTTCAACCATATCGATATGAACAACGGCAGGGGTATTATCTTTTGTGTTTTTGCGTGCCCCGGTTGGATCTGCAACAATGGAGGCCCGCAAAGGGTTGTCTGGATTCAAATAAGCACGCCGAGTTCCTTCATCAACCATTTGCTGAACAGTTAAATCCGTTTTGTCCCATTGCACCGCCATTCCAATTTTAACAAAACAGGTAACAATGCCAGTATCTTGACAAATTGGACGTTTGCCAGTTGCCGACATACGCGAATTAATTAAAATTTGAGCAATGGCATCTTTTGCGGCAGTCGACTCCTCTTTGTTGTAGGCTTTTTCTAGTGCCTGAATAAAATCAATGGGATGATAGTAAGAAATATACTGCAATGCATCTTCAATGCTGTCTATTAAGTCTTGTTGTTTAATGATGGCCATAGTGCTCTCTATTAGCGTAAATGTGCTTTAATGTTGATGGGTTGAAAGTTATAATGAATATAGCTCCTATGATAACCTGCTACGGAAAGTGCTACCAGCCAAATGTGACTGATAATAACTTTTTGACGCGTTACTAATTAAGTGAAACAAAGCCTTGCTTGAATACATCGATAAACACATAGCACAAGATGCAGTTAAACCAACATTATCTGCAAAACAAATGAGTTTACCAGCAACGACAACACCTGCAGATTTATTCGCCCACTTTGCTGATACCCCTTGGTCAATGTGGCTAGACTCAAGCAATAGTGAACACATCGATAGCCGTTTTGACATTCTAGTGTGGCAACCTATTGCAACTTTAGTTACCCAAGGTAACAACACCAAACTCTCTATATTGACAAAAAACGCTCAACTAAAACAGTCATTATCTAGTACTGATGATCCTTTGGCATTAGTTGAAACACTGCAAAAAAAATTTTTTAACACGGATATTAAACCAGATAGTCAACTGCCTTTTTTGGGTGGTGCCATGGGTTATTTATCTTATGATTTAGGGCGTCGATTTGAAAAAATCCCTAAAATAACCAAGCAAGATATTAACTTGCCAGAGATGGCAATGGGCCTATATAACAAGGCTGTAATTTTTGACAAAAAAGCCCAAAAATTCTTCTTAGTATGCGACGAGAAACAGCATAAAACTCTTGCAGAGATGCTTATAAACCTGACCAAAACACCAACTCAAAACAACGTTCAGTTTCAACTTACATCGTCTTGGCAAGCCAACATGAGCAGAGCGAATTACCTTAAAAAATTTGCACAAGTTCAAGAATATTTGACAAGTGGTGATTGTTATCAAATTAACCTAGCACAGCGATTTAGTGCTGAATATCAAGGTTGTGAGTTTGAGGCTTATTTAGCCTTAAGAGCGGCTAATAAAGCGCCTTTTTCAGGGTTTATCCGCCTCGAAAACGAAACTATATTAAGCGTCTCACCAGAACGTTTCTTGAGATTATCTGCTGGCAATGTGCAAAGTAAGCCTATCAAAGGCACCATGCCGCGCAGTAGCAATGCAATTAAAGACGCTGAAAATGCTGCACTGTTACAAAAATCTAGCAAAGATAGCGCCGAAAATTTAATGATTGTTGATTTATTGCGCAACGATATTAGCCGTAGTTGCCAACCAGGTTCAGTTAATGTGCCGAAACTATTTGATATTGAAAGCTTTCCGGCTGTTCATCATTTAGTGAGCACTGTTGAGGGAACGTTAGCTGATAATAAGTATGCTACTGATTTATTGCGTGGTGCTTTTCCTGGGGGATCAATCACCGGCGCACCAAAAATAAGAGCCATGGAAATTATCGAAGAATTAGAGCCACACCAGCGAAGTGTCTATTGTGGCTCTATTGGTTACCTTTCTACCTGCGGCACGATGGATACCAGCATCACCATCAGAACACTGGTATGCCAAACTAACAACTCCGCAAAACCAAGTGAGTCAAATAATAAAATTGTTCACTGCTGGGCCGGGGGGGGACTGGTTGCTGATTCTGTCGCCGCAAGTGAATATCAAGAAACGCTGGATAAAGTAAATTGTATTCTACCGGTATTATCTAAACTCAATCAGGTGTAATCTTAACTCAATAATATTCTTGATAATATGAATTACCCCTATGACTAAAAATGAGTTTTTAGTACGTTTTAATCTATTACAATTGACTGAATCAGCCCATACTTATAAGCATGTATTGCCTCTCAAGTCTGCAGCTGTTCTTATTGGCTTAATTGAGTCTGGTAGCGAAGGTCAGATGCAAGTATTGTTGACTAAACGCGCCAGTCATTTAAGGCACCACCCCTCCCAAGTAAGTTTTCCAGGAGGCAAAGTTGAATCCACTGATAAAAGTATTGTTGATACTGCCCTAAGAGAGACATTTGAAGAGATTGGAGTACCGCCACATGCCATTACTGTCGCTGGCCAACTCCCTCCCTATCAGACGATAAGTGGCTTTAACGTTACCCCCGTCGTCGCTATTATTAATGCCAATCAAGACTATCAGCTTGACAATAACGAAGTTGCAGAAATATTTCATGTACCATTGCAACATTTTCTAAATAGTAATCAAGAGCATATGTTAGTAGCTAGTAAAGCAGGTATAGAGCACAAGGTGCATTTTTTACCTTACAAACATTATAATATTTGGGGGGCAACAGCGGTCATGATCAAAGATTTAATAGCGCTACTTCGTTAAGCATCGCAGCTCAGTGCAAACTTCAGCGATTAGGTACAGTGTTTTAGTAAAGCGCTTTCGTAAAGGTATTTACTCAGCCAATCACAAAAAGATATTTTTCTATTAAATATCGCTTCATTGCATTATTTTGTTGTTCATTATGATGACTTTCATATAGAATTCAAAAAAACAAAACCGCTTTAAATTTTAAAAATTAATTCTTCAACCATTTTTTGTTCTGTATTTTTACACTTAACAGTATTTTATATAGTTAATTTTAGGCTGTTGCCTCAACATTGACACATGGGTCTATAATTGTAAGTAGTACATTTACTGCCAACAAAGCAAAAGGATTACGAATGATCAGTGTATTTGATATGTTTTCTATTGGTATAGGGCCATCAAGCTCGCATACAGTAGGCCCCATGAAAGCTGCAAAACTTTTTGTTGATGCATTAGTGACACAAGGAAAATTAGCCAGCGTAGACAGAGTGAAATGTGAATTGTTTGGATCTTTGGGACAAACGGGTATTGGTCATGGAACGGGTAAAGCAGTTATTCTCGGTTTAACAGGTCAAACACCCGAACATATTCCCGTTGAATCTATCGAAAAAATCCTTAACGAGGTAGTCAGCTCGCAAAAAGTATTCCTTAATGGAGATCATCTAGTTGATTTCCCAAAAAGTGATGCCATTATCTATCACCGCAAAAAAACACTTCCAGCACATGCCAATGCGATGACTTTATTCGCTTATCATGGGGGGGATTTATTATTAGCTAAAACCTATTACTCTATTGGTGGCGGATTTATTGTTGAGGATTGCGACTTTGAGCAAGAGAAGGACAAGGCCTTATCATTACATAATAATATTAAACGTCCTCATTTTTTTACAAACGCAGAACAACTTTTGTCAGAAGCCAGTAACCAGGGCCTTAGTATTAGTACTATTATGATGAATAATGAAAAATGCCTCAATAGCGAGGCCACTATTCGCAAAAAATTAGTTGATATATGGCAAGCAATGAAAGCAAGTGTAGACCGAGGTATTTCTACTGAAGGTATTCTACCTGGTGGTTTAAAAGTTAACAGACGCGCCCCTGCTTTGTACCGTACCTTGATGGTTGAGAGCTCAAATGATCCTCTCACTGCGATGGATTGGGTTAATTTATTTGCGATGGCGGTTAATGAGGAAAATGCTGCAGGCAGCAGAGTAGTTACTGCGCCAACTAACGGCGCAGCTGGAGTTATTCCCGCAGTGCTTTGTTATTATAATAAATTTATTAAACCTGTATCAGATGACGATTGTATTCGTTATCTATTAACTGCGGCTGCAATAGGGATTTTATATAAAACCAATGCATCTATTTCTGGCGCTGAGGTCGGTTGTCAGGGCGAAGTAGGCGTGGCTTGTTCAATGGCAGCGGCTGCCTTAACAGAAATTATGGGGGGTAGCCCCTCGCAAGTTGAAAATGCCGCTGAAATAGGTATGGAGCATAATTTAGGTTTAACTTGTGACCCCGTCGGTGGCTTAGTGCAAGTCCCTTGTATTGAACGCAACGCCATGGGGGCTATTAAAGCAATAAATGCCTCTAGATTAGCCCTCAGAGGCACAGGAACTCAGAAAGTCTCTCTTGATAAAGTCATAAAAACTATGTGGGAAACTGGCAATGACATGAAAACTAAGTACAAAGAAACATCTCGAGGGGGCTTAGCAGTCAATATCATCGAGTGTTAACTAATGAGCTGTGTAATATTGAGCAGCCCATTAATGATATCATTTGCTAATTATCATCATTTTAAGCTTCACATTAATCTTCAGCCACTCTTATTAACTGAACTTGTAGGGTAGCCTAATACTATTTTTGATTTTGCCCGGAGCCCTTTGGCGTTAAAAACACCTTTAATTAAATAAATCCACTGGTGAAAGTTTATGTATATAGGGTTGTTTGACTCAATTTGACCGACAATACCATAACGACAAGGACCGTTTAATGTTGGATTCTCATCAACATAAGTGCCAAATATTTTATCCCAAATAATTAATACTCCAGCAAAATTTTTATCTAAATACGCTTTATTAATTGAATGGTGAACGCGATGATGTGATGGTGTATTAAAAACTTTTTCCAGCCAACCTAGTTTGTAGACACTTTGTGTGTGTACAAAAAATTGAAAGGCTAAATTTAATGCCACCACTGTAAAAACAATATTAGGATCAAAACCAATTAAAATCATCGGCATCCAAAATAGCCACATACCAGCGATAGGGTACATCAGAGATTGGCGAAAAGCCGTGGAAAAGTTCATTTTAGTTGAACTATGGTGAACAACATGTGCGGCCCATAACCAATGAATGTGATGAGAAGCTTTATGAAACCAATAATACAGAAAATCTTGAAGTACAAAAGCTATAAATATCGTTAATACATTAAGTGGAATGTTAAAGAGTGCAAAATCATGTAAGCTGTAAAAAACTGGCATCAACAATAATAACGCAATGGCATCAGAGCCCTGATGTAAAAGCGCTAAAACAGTATTGGTTATACTGTCTTTCACCTCATAAAACTGCCGATGTTTACAAAATTCGACAACAATAAAAATAACAAAAATAGGACTTAGGGCAAGAAGGATAATTTCAATACTCATCAGGTTAACTCCGCACTACTTTTGCTTAGTAACTGTTGTTTTGTGAAGTAATCAGCTAATCGTTGCATTGCTATACGAATATCTCTCTTGACCAAAAATTTTAGCAAGAAATCGGGCAGCCATACTAAACCACTAAATTTAATTACATAATTAACCCGCGTATAATTTTGTTTAGTAAGGTCCATATCTGTTAATCCTGTATTATCTTCACTATGTTGTAAATGAGTACGCTGCGAGCCTTTATTATAGTTAACTTCATGGTTATTGTTCTTTGATGATGTGGACAAGTCTGTAGTTATATAGTTCGTATTTAGATAAATATCGCCCTGATGATTGGCTACAGGTTTATTACCAATAATTTGATAACAAATATGCTCATAACTGGCGCTAACTATTTGCTCTTCAAATTTTATATTACCAATGGTTATATGACGAACAGCTCCCTGTCCTCCTTTGATTGCCCCTTTATTTTCGTGCTTTACTAAAGAAATTTGAGCATTAAAGAATCGATCTAATTGTGCATGATTTAATAACACCTCCACTATTTGATGAGCAGGAGCCAATATTTCCTGGGCAACGGTAATATTAATCATAAATTTCTATCAATTCATACAAGCGTTTCATTTTATGATTGAACCAGAATAAGCGGTAAACAACAAGTATTTATTCAACGCTTTATCCCCACAAGTTTGCAAATTTAATAACAGTTTTAAGAGTAGTTGAGTGATTAACTGCTGGTGATCAGATGTTATTGCCTATGAAAGGTTGTTAAAGTTTAGCAGCAGAGATGACATTTTTTTATCAATATAAATCAAGCCTTATCACCAATATTGCATGAATAATAAGAGGTATAACATGAGTATACCGCTTATCAAGACTTACAATATTAGGATTAAATTACAACCTATACAGCAAATGGGTACTTTATAGCTTCGTGACACTGGTAGCCCTCTACCTTAAAATCATCCATTGTTACCCAAGTTTCCAAATCTTCTAAAGATTTAATGTCTGGGTTGATGATTAATTTTGGCAGTGGAAGTGGTTCGCGTTTTAATTGTACTTCTTGCATCAAGGTAAGTTGATCTTCGTAAATATGAGCATTGACAATTTTGTGGTAGGCAATACCTGCTTTTTTACCGGTAATTTGTGCCATGATTGCCAGAAAAAAGAACACTTGCACTTGATTAAAGTTTAGCCCAAGCGGCACATCACATGAGCGTTGAAAGCTAGTTAGGTATAAAGTATCGCCGAGTAGCGAGAAATTGTGAGTATGCATACAGGGTCGTAAGCAGCCCATATGAAATTCACCTGGGTTATAAAAAGTCATAATTTCAGCACGATCATCAATGCCATGACTTAAATTATCAACAATCTTACGAAGTTGATCAATGGTTCCACCGTCAGGTTTGGCCCAAGATCGCCCTTGAATACCATAAACGCGGCCCATGTCATCTTCACCTTGACGAAATGAATTGTTCAGCCAATCTTGGTTTAAGTTAGCATTAGCATCCCAGGTTTTAGTACCTAGTTTACGAAAGTCACTGGCATTATCATAACCTCTGATGTAACCAATAAATTCGGCAATCGCTGATTTATAAAAACTTTTACGAGTAGTGATCAAGGGAAATTTGTTTTCGCTGACGTTGTATTCTAGATCAGCATTAATAACGGTTAAACAACGCTTACCTGTTCGTTCGTTCTCAACCCAAGTACCTTGATCAATTATTCGTTGGCACAAATCTAAATAGGCTCGCATTAATTACTCCCTTTAACTGATTTTTTAGTTGACTGACGTTTAGGTTTGCCGTTACTGCGACCTTTATTTTCACCTTCAAAAATAGCTTGTTTTTGTTGACTTAAATATCCGATGTAGATAATGACTATACCCGCTAAAATCATCGGAATACTCAATATTTGACCCTTTGAGATAAACGAGAAGTACAAGCCAAGATGTGCATCAGGTTCACGATAAAACTCAACAATACTCCTAAATACCCCATACCCAATTAAGAAAGCACCTGAAGCAAGACCCAAGCGTTGAGTTTTTCGGCTGATAATATATAAAATCGCAAACAGGACCACACCTTCAAGTGCAAACTCATAAAGTTGTGAGGGGTGGCGAGGTAACTGCAGTTGATCCGTGGGGAAAACCATTGCCCATGCAACATCGGTTTCACGGCCCCATAATTCGGCGTTTATGAAATTACCTAAGCGCCCCATTCCCAAACCAATAGGTACAAGAGGGGCAACAAAATCACCGACCATTAAAAACGATTTTTGGCTTTTTCGAGCGAAAATAAAGATAGCTAATATCACACCGAGCAAGCCACCATGGAATGACATGCCTCCTTGCCAAATTTCTAACAAATATAAAGGATCTGATAAAAAATAATCAAACTGATAAAATAAGACGTAGCCAACTCTACCCCCCAAAACCACACCTAAAAAGCCATAAAATAAAAGGTCACTTACTTGCTCCCTTGTCCATAAGCCATGACTCCTATCAGCAGCTTTGTTTGCCAGCAACATTGCGGCAATAAAACCAATTAAATACATTGTTCCGTACCAGCGTAATGAAACAGGACCAATACTAAAAATGATTGGATCTATCACTGGAAATTGTAAAAATTTATCTGTCATTGCTTGTCCATATTAGAGGGTAAAAATAAAATTGATATCAAATAAACATCCACTGCCTTGGTTATTATAATATGATTGCCTTAGGAGAAGTAAACAACTTAAACAGATAGATGTAACAATTAAATTAGCTCAACAAACAAGTTAATTTAATGAATGATAACCATGCTAACAAAAGCAACTCAGCTAACTCCGATTATAAAGCCTTGTAACCCTATTAGCGTGCTGTAAACCATGTTGAAACTAAAAGCTCTAAATCAAGATCCTGCTCTTATAAAACCACCTAAACCTAACTTTTCAAGTTGCTCATTAAGATAACTGTGCACAGCTTCCGTCGTTGACAAGGTTAAGGTATGACTTAAAATATGTTGCGCTTGAATAAGACTAATATGACGAATAACCCATTTAATTCGCGGCACGTTATGACCATTCATACTAATTTTATCAAAGCCCATAGCCAGTAATAATATGGCTCCCGCAGGGTGAGAAGCAAGTTCACCACATAAACTAATAGGGGTTTTTTGCGCAAGGGATTGTTGAGCGATACTAAATAACGCACTCAATACCGCCGGATGAAAAGCATCATATAAACTTGCAACTTGACTATTATTTCTATCAACCGCCAATAAATATTGAGTCAGATCGTTACTGCCCACTGAGAAAAAATCGACACGTTGTGCCAATGCTGTAATTTGAAATATAACCGAGGGTACTTCAAGCATAATACCGACTTTGGGCTTTATTAATTTTGCGGACTTGGCTTTGGCTTTTTCTTGTGCTTGCTCTAACGTATAGTTGATATCTTGTTCTGCAGCCATAAGCTGCACTACTGTATCTTTGCTTAATTCCGCTTGTAATTCAAAAAAAGCCTGATTAATTAGCCGAATTGCTTCATCAACTTCCTCCACACTAGAAATCATTGGTAACATGATTTCTAAATTGCCAAGTTCCTGATTGGCACGCATCATAGCGCGCACTTGTACCAGAAAAATTTCAGGGTGGTCTAAGGTAATACGAATTCCGCGCCAACCAAGAAAAGGATTTTCTTCATTAATGGGAAAATAAGGCAGTGATTTATCTCCACCCACATCTAAAGTGCGCATTGTCACACTATAGTCGGGAAATACTGATAATACTTCTTGGTATAATTGTGTTTGCTCCTGCTCAGAGGGGAAGCAATGACGATTCATAAAAGGAATTTCTGTACGGTATAAACCAATACCGAGTGCACCTAATTTAGCGGAATGTTCAAAACCAGCAGATAAACCGGCGTTAAGCAGCACTTCAACTCTATGACCATCTTGGGTTATGGAAGGTAAATTAGCAACGGCAACAACCTTGTCAGTAAGTGCATTTTCTTGACTCAATAAATATTGATATTCAGCGACTAAGGTTTCATCAGGATTAATAAATAACTCGCCAGTATAACCATCAATAATAGCGCGTTGCTGATGTAACTGACTTAACACTAAGGCATTTACCCCCATAATAGCAGGCAAGCCCAGCGAGCGAGCTATTATCGCGGCATGAGAGTTGTTGGAACCCGATAGTGATATAATGCCAAGCAAACCATTGTGTTGATATTGAGCCACCATTGAGGCGGTTACATCTTGAGCTAACAAAATAAATTGCTCTGGGAAGCTCGACTCTTCTTTGGCTTGTTGCTGAATATTAATCAACAAACGCGTCCCTAAATCGCGAATATCTGTGGCTCGTTCACGAAAATAACTGTCTTCAATCGCCTCAAATTGGCTAATATAATGGTCAATTACCAATTTCAGAGCGCTGTCTGCTCGCCAACCACTGGCAATTTTGGCACTAACTTCTTTACCTAAATTTGCTTGCTCTAATAATTGCTTATAAACGTCAAAAATAGCAAGACTGTCATCATCGATTGATTCACTCAACTTATCACTCAATTGTGTAAATTCTTGCCGAGTTTTTTCTAATGCTTGATCAAAGCGTAATAGCTGTTGCTCCGTGTTGGTTGATTTTTTTAAGGCAACAGCCGCTAAGTCGGCTTGTGGCTGACATACCGCAATCTCACTCAGCGCTATACCTGGAGCGCCAGCAATGCCATGAAGTTGTTTAACACCTTGGTTTTTATCCTGATGGAGGTTAAGTAACCGTTTGATTTCAGCATTTGCCAGAGCACTGGCTAGTTGCGCGGATAAGGTCACCAAAAAAGCTTCATCATTTTCAGTAAACTGGCGAGATTGCGTTTGTTGAATGGAGAGTATGCCTAACACTTTGCGTTGATGAATAATTGGTGTGCCTAAAAAAGCATTAAACTCATCTTCTTCGACTTCGGGAGCATGAACAAAATCTTGGTGTTGTTGAGCATCAGCGATATTTAAGGGCTCTTCTCGTTGCCCAACCAGGCCTACAAGGCCTTCAGAAAAACCAATACTAACCTGTCCTTGTGACGATTTAGCTAAGCCATCTGAAGCCATTAATACAAAATGTTGATGGTGATAGTCTGCTAAATAAATAGAGCAGCAATCAGTTTGCATTGCTTTTTTTACACGATAAACCATACGTTCAAGTGCATTTTGTAACTCAGCCTCTTGACTGAACTCTAGAACTATTCGGCGTAAAGTGGTTAACATCGCTTTCCTCTTTATTATTAAGGTACCACACTTAATGTCTAGAAAAAAATAACCCACAATAAAGTGGGTTATTTAAGGTTGAAAACAGTACAATCATAGTAATAATTAATTGTTGAAATTAAGCACGGCGCTTGCGACGTTCCGGACGTCTTTCATAGGTCAGTGGCAATGCAAAATTAGCAAATTCTTTCATGACTTTGCGATAAACATCACGTTTAAAGGACACCACTTGACGAACGGGGTACCAGTAGCTTACCCAGCGCCAATCATCAAACTCTGGATGTGGACTATGCAATAAATCAACAGAAGATTCTGCTGCAGTAAGTTTTAATAAAAACCATTTTTGCTTTTGCCCTATACAAACTGGTTTTGAATCATGCCTTATATAACGTTTTGGTAATCGGTATTTTAACCAATGCTTAGTTGAAGCAACAATTTTCACGTGCTCAGGTTTCAAGCCAACTTCTTCATGTAACTCTCGGTACATAGTTTGTTCAGCTGACTCACCTTCATCAACACCACCTTGCGGGTATTGCCATGAATGTTGCCCAAACCGCCTAGCCCAAAATACTTGTCCCCTGTCATTAATTATTACTATGCCGACGTTGGCTCGATAGCCTTCGGCATCGATCACAGGAACTCCTGACAATTGATAAAATTCTTAACTCAATTCAATCATATTAATGTCAGCGGGGCAAATGATTAGTTTGATTTTTTTAGTAAATCCATAATAATAGCCAACAATAAGACGTTAATACTTTAAAGCAGTAAGATTTAAAATGAATATTCCAGCGACTGAAATAGCGTTATTGGCAACAGCCCAAAATTTAGCCGGTTTGTCATTGGGTGAAATTGCTAAACAAGCAGGTGTTATGGTCCCTAACGATTTAACGCGAAATAAAGGCTGGGTAGGCTTATTGTTAGAAAGAGTTTTAGGTGCTTCTGCTGGTTCACGACCTGAGCCTGATTTTCCTCATTTGGGTATCGAATTAAAGTCATTACCAATAAATGAACAGGCCAAGCCACTAGAAACAACCTTTGTTAGCGTAGCTCCACTGACTGGTTTAGTCGGTTCAACTTGGCAAAACTGTTATGTACGTAAAAAATTAGCCAAAGTACTTTGGGTGCCAGTTATTAGTCCTAAAAATAGTGCGATAAGCGAACGAGTTGTAGGTTGCCCTTTTTTGTGGACCCCCTCTGTCGAAGAAGAAGCTATGCTTGCTCAGGATTGGCAAGAGTTAACTGACATGATTGTTCTAGGTGAAGTTGAAAAAATCCACGGTAAACATGGGCAAGTAATGCAATTGCGGCCAAAAGCGGCAAACAGTCAAGCTAAAACTCAAGCATACGACAAGCATGGTAAACCTTTTATGACGATGCCAAGAGGTTTTTATTTAAAAATTAACTTTACCCAGAGCCTACTTCATAAATATTTAAGAGTTAACACCTGAACAATTAAGTGTCTTAGTCTGGAAAGTTTATAATGCTCTAACATTAACTTGTTGCGAACAAATAACCGTTTCACCAGCAGGTATATTTTGCCATTGTGTATTAGCTGACTCTAGACAAACAAATTGTTTTTCTCCGTGTTCATGAATGTCTGCCATCTTACTAGCTAGTTTGGCTCCTGGGTTCCAAACCACCCATTGTTGACAGTTGTCGCTAATTACGTCAATGGCCTGTTGCCAATGACGATCAACAAGGCTCATTGTTTCACTGGTATGATATTCCCTGTCTATTTCGCCATCAAACCGCAACGGGTTGACTTGTTTAGCTGAGTTCCCAGTGACTTTATCGTGATAAGTTACATCGGTGAGTGTACCAATGCTCACCTGGCTTGAGTCACTGACTCTAAAATAATTATGAAAAGCAAAGGTGAATTGAACTGTAGCATCAGTTAAGTTTGAGATGGCCAATGACTGAGTTAGTTTTTCACCAAAAAATAATGTTTGCCTTAACTTAAATGCATTTGGCCATAATTGGTGCTGGTTATCACCCTCTAACATTAAGATAATCGTTACTCCAACATCATCCGCCTCAATACTTTCAACATGCCAAAGTAACTGTCTAGCAAAACCATGTTTAATACTGGGATTACCAGGCTCCTGCTTGGGATTAATACCAAACCATGGCCAACATATTGGAATACCCCCTCGAATAGCCTGACCTGTTTGATAACTTGCCTGCTCACTAAGCCACAGGAGATCTTGGAAACCTGTTGGCTGAAAACTTAACACTTGACCACCATACAAGCTTATTGATGCTTGACAGTGTGTGTGAGATAGCATTAATGCATCGACCTTTTGCGTGTTTTCACAGTCAGAAAGTGACGTTAAACTGACTTGAGCAAAATTATTATCTAAAAGTATTTTTGTCATAGGGTACTAATGTATCTGTTAGGTTCTACAATAATTTTAAAGAAAAACAAAGTTGTTTAACAGTATAAAAACTTTCTCTTAACACTCAGGAAATGCTGTTACCAATTTTTACCGATAGATAAGAAAAGTGAAGATATGCCATCACTGGTAA
>JBELHN010000013.1:58615-86180 GCA_042091395.1 Colwellia sp. | reverse complement strand
GCATAAAAAACAAAGGCTAAAGCAAAAGAGGCAATGACTTGAATAACAGGAACACTGGCTGATTTGGTGGCTATCATTTTCATGCGCTGTTGACGATTGCGTCTATTAATTTTGCCAAAACGCTCAAACTCACGTTGTTGGCCGCCAAAGGTTAATACCACTTTATGGCCATTAAAAGTTTGTTCTGCCGCTGAGGTAACTTCGCCCATAGCACCTTGAATATTCTTACTAACTTTTCTAAAACGCTTAGACACCCCATTAACAATCAAAGCAATAATAGGAATAACTAGCAAAAAAATAACAGACAACTGCCAACTGAGATAAAACATCAAGCCAACTAAACCAATAACAAAAGCACTTTGCTGCACCAAAACCAAAATCGATTTACTCACCGAATTTAATACCTGCTCGGTATCAAAAGTTATTTTGGAGATCAGAGCACCGGTTGATTGTTTATCATGAAAAGCAACGGGCATTGTCATGATGTGCTGAAATAGCTGTTGTCTTAAATCAGCAACGACATTATTACCCACCCAAGCAAGACAATAATTAGCAACAAAATGAGCAACACCACGAATAATAAAAGCAACAACAATAAAAACTGGAGCCCACTTCATAAAGTTAGCATTATTGCCTGTTAGCCCTTCGTCAATAAGCGGTTGTAATTGAGATAAAAAATAAACATCAATGGTGGCGTAACCGATCATCCCTAAAATTGCAACGAAAAAACCAAGTTTATATGGCTTGGCATATCCGACTAAACGCCTGAAGTTCTGCCAAGCACTGACTGTGTTAGCATCAATAACGAGATGTTGCACAGAAGAGTTTGCTGATGATGTCATGAGTTATAAACACTTCACTATTTAAGTGTTATTTTTAAGGGTTGGCTAATGTGAGCAAAACACAATAAAATAACAGTACAAAAAGGACATTGATGAGAATTGCGTCACAAATGTCGACAATAACAGTCTAGTTTAACGTTAATTACCTTAACAACCAACAAAAACTGTATAAGTTACCGTGATGGTTAACTATTAACGGTTATTTTTAGGAAAAATCTTTCGAGGCAATCTCTCGAATTAATATTAATGAATAAACCAAAACGGCCGTAAATTCTCAGTAAAACTCTGATGGCTAAACCCCTTGCTATTAAACGTCACCACAATTTGGCCTACATCGGCATTATTTATCAAGCGAATATCATTAACCGCATAGCGATCTCTTACCTCAGCAACTGGCATACGCCATCGATTAAGATAGCCAGCACTGACAACGGCGAGTGATGGGTTAAGATGCCTCAAAAAAGTTAGACTTGAAGAAGTTTTAGACCCATGATGAGGAACTTGTAACACCTCAGCCCTTAAATTGGGGTACCTCAATATCAATTGCTTTTCTACTTTTGTGGAAATGTCACCACTAAGCAAAAAACTATTGCCCTGTTTATCCGTGATTAAAATAACACAAGAATCATCATTTCCAGGTTTGTGGTGAGGTTTACTTGCCTCTGAATTTAAGGTTTGATTGGCATTTACGTGATTGGTAATTCTATGATGTGGTAATGGCCAAAGTATTGTGAAGTTAAGTTCTTGCCAACTAAAACTGCCTTCGCTATGGCAGCTCTCTTGTCTAGTAGTTAATTGTAAATAATCAAGTGACTGTTGAACTTGGTTGTCGTTGCTCATCACTTCAAGTATCGGAATATTTTTAAGCAAAGTATTTAAACCTCCCGCATGATCATTATCGCTGTGGCTAAGTATCACTTTGTCAAGGTAATCAATACCTGCGTATTGTAAATAAGGTAGTATCACAGCCTCACTCATAGAAAAACCACTGGGGAAGCTTGCACCCGTATCATATAGTATTACTTTATTGCTACGTTTTATTAATATTGACAACCCTTGACCAACATCAAAAAATACCACTTGCCAAGCATCATTAGCAGAAAAAATATGCTTGCTAATAATTCCAGCCTTTTGTTGAATTATTGATGACCAGTAATATTCTCGTTGAACTAGGAACACTGCACTGACAAGGATAATCATCATCGATATTGCACCCCAACACAATGGTAATACTGCCAACCTCATTGACCACAAGTTTTTAATGCTGATTGAGAGCTTGTTTAGTACTACTCTCAACCCTTTAAATAGAGTCAATAATTGGAAATTGAATGGAGTTGTGATAGGCACACAAAAAAGCACTATAAACAAAACAATACCAATTAATAACATGATGAACTGTGTTTGCTGGGATACTCCGACGTTAGCATAAGTTGAGGTGCTTAATAGCGTTAAATATTGCCACAACACGTCCAATGAATAGAGTGAAATCATCATAAATAACTGAGCAACATTGTCATTGATTATTGTCATCATAATTGACAGCAGTGCAGCGGGAATGCTGATAAAACTCATCCAGGGTACAGCAATGATATTAGCCAGCAAGCTAACGAGTGATATTTTTTGAAAAAATAGCGCCGTAACAGGTATCAACATCAATGTCAGCATAACTTGAATGAGTAACAAGCCTTTAAGTAATTGTAACAAACTAGATCCTGTCGTTAACCATGCTTTAAATCGCCAAAGTGATAAAAAAATAATCGTCACCGCATAAAATGATAACCAAAAACTAGCAGTCATTACACTAAAGGGGCTTAAGATTAATAAGACTAAAAGCGTTACCAATAACAGACGTTTTAAAGATAACTTAATGCCCAACACCCTTGCCAGCCAGTATAAATAAAGCATCACTAAGGCCCGTTGAGTGGGTAATGAAAAACCCGCTAAGTATGCATACAAGCTCGCCATTAATAAGCTCACCATTATTGCAACATATCGTGTATTAAGGCGCTGCCAACGAGGATCCCGAAATGGCATTAGCCTGAGCAATACCATGAACAAATAAAAACTGCCCGAGGCAAGTAAACCAATATGCAAGCCAGAAATAGCTATAAGATGACTTGTTCCTGTATTTTGCAATATGTGCCAGTGTGAATCGCTTAATAAACTGCGTTCACCAAATGCTAAAGCCACTAAAATAGGTGTTAGCGCATGTGACGGCAATATTTTATGAAATTGATCGTATAAGTCTTGTCTGAACGATGGTGTGCCAGCAATTTGGCTGTTGATTAGCTTATTTTGATGTTGATTATTTTGCTGTGATGGTAAGCTATTTTTATCGCTACCTTTATGTTTTTTAGTATTTTTTACATAGCCAGTTGCTACAATGTTTTGAGTTTTAAGCCAACTAACATAATTAAAGCCGCCTACATTAGATAAACCATGAGCAGCTTTGAGCTTAACCTGCAAAGCCAATTGTTGACCTTGCCATAAAGTTAACGCTGGATTTCGCCAACTTAGCTTAATGTTAATTGGTATGCTAAGGCGTTGGCTATTAACTTTAACCACATTAAAATTGAATCGGTGAGTGTTTCTAATTAAAGTTTTATTTGCTTTATCTTTTATTACGGAGGTTTCTTCTGACTTTTTTGCCAAGTTTTTTATTGTTTTATTAGAGTATTTTGTCGAAACGCCTGTCAAAATTTTAGATGAGTTAGATTTATCTGTGACTTTAAGGTGTTGATTTTGTAAATCAAGTATCGTGCCTTCAATAACAATTGTTTTTTGTTGATTTATCATCTCAGTTAAGCGAAGGGAGAGTTGGTGTTGGTATACATAACCATGACTCAACATCCATAAGGCGCCGAACCACAAACCCGAACTGTATCGTAACTTTTTATGGAAGCAACTACTGACAGCCATAAAAAATAATAAAAATAGCTGAAAAACTTCTGGCACTTCTGCTAAAAACAAGGACAATATAGCCCCAATGAAAAATGTCAGTAACCACCTATCCATAGTGATATAAATCCTTTATTTGACGGGTTAATACCCCATTAAACGAATACTGGTGAAGCAAAATTGAGGTATTGCATCAATGAGTGTAGTTAATATAAAGCGAAAAATAATTTATTCGTTTTATTTTGTCGTGTTTAAGCTCATTAATAAGGACTTTTAAACTATGCCGAAAAAAATAATAAAACGTATGATGCCAGATCATCAAACCATAAAAGATAACAAGTACCTCAAGGTGTTTGGCAACTTGTTACATAACGCTAACCTCTGGCACATGAACCGCCATAGTGTTGCTAAAGGTTTTGCTATTGGTTTGTTTTTTGCGTTTATTCCGGTTCCATTTCAAATGGTATTGTCAGCAGGGGTTGCTATCTTGATGCATGCAAATTTACCACTGGCAATTGCTTTGGTATGGATCACAAACCCACTCACCATGCCATTTATTTTTTATGCCTGTTATGTGGTAGGTACATGGATATTAGTTGAGGCGGAACAAGACTTTGCTTTTCAAGCAAGTTGGCAATGGGTACTCGACAGTCTATCTACCATAGGCCCTGCTTTTTTAGTGGGCTGCGGGGTATTAGCAGTAATTTTTTCTCTACTGGGTTATTTTATTATTCAAGCACTGTGGCGCTATCAAACGATTAAAGCCTGGAGAAAACGAGCAAACCGTTGAAAATTAAAAAGAATTTAACGTAATAAGTAGTGTGGTACCTTACCCCTCACTCACCGCTGAATGGTGTCATTAGTTATTTAGTCTCTGGTTTGCTCACACCAAAATGTTGATAAGCCCTGTCAGTGGCAATGCGACCGCGAGGTGTTCGTTGCAAGAAACCCTGTTGAATTAAAAAAGGTTCGAGCACGTCTTCAATAGTTTCACGTTCCTCTCCAATGGCAGCAGCGACATTATCGAGGCCAACAGGGCCACCCATAAACTTGTCAATGATGGCATGTAAGAGTTTTCTATCCATAATATCAAAGCCTTCATTGTCAACCTCAAGCATATCAAGTGCTGCTGCCGCTGTTGTTTGATTGACCAAACCATGAGACTTTACATCAGCATAATCTCGCACTCGGCGCAATAAGCGATTGGCAATACGTGGTGTGCCCCGAGAGCGACGAGCAACTTCAAAAGCCCCTTGTTCATCAATAGTTAAATTCAAAAAGTGGGCGGAACGGCTTATAATTTTTGATAGATCGGCAACATTATAAAACTCTAGTCGTTGCACGATACCAAAACGGTCGCGTAAAGGAGATGTTAGTGCCCCTGCACGCGTAGTAGCACCAATAAGGGTAAATGCAGGTAAATCTAATTTAATAGAACGTGCAGCTGGCCCCTCACCAATCATGATATCAAGCTGATAGTCTTCCATTGCTGGATACAATATCTCTTCTACAACAGGACTTAATCGATGAATCTCATCAATAAATAGAATATCATTTTCTTCAAGGTTGGTGAGTAGTGCTGCTAAATCACCAGCTTTTTCTAACACAGGACCAGAGGTAGTGCGGATATTAACACCCATTTCATTGGCAACAATATTGGCAAGGGTGGTTTTACCTAAACCTGGTGGGCCAAATATAAGGAGGTGATCTAAAGGTTCTTCACGTTTTTTAGCGGCAGGAATAAAAATTTCCATCTGCGCTTTGACATGCTCCTGACCAGTATAGTCTTGCAACATTTTAGGACGGATAGCACGGTCTACGCCCTCATCTTCAATTGACGCTATCGGTTCAATTAATCTATCCGCTTCTATCATAGGTTACCTAAATTAATACAATCTGCTGACATTTAATATAATCTTGATAGCCAAAAAAATTCAGCTTAGTCGAGAGGCAATAGTATAACATTCATTTGCAAAAGCATTATACTCACTTAACCATTAAACCGATAAAGCTTAACAAACAATGAAATCGAGCAATAAAAGCTAAAGCATCGATTTTAACGCCTCTCGAATAATAGCTTCACTTGTCATATCGGTTTTAAATACAGTCTTAACCGCTTTATCTGCTTGTATTTGTTTATAGCCAAGCGATAACAAAGCATTAATGGCATCGCCTTTATGATCACTAATAAAGGTCGTTCCTTGACTGGGGTCGGCAAATTCTTGTGCTAAATTTAAATCATCACTAAGCCGCGCTGATTCGAGTTGTTGAGTTTGCCAATCTTGTAAACGATCGCGCATCTCTATTAGTAATCGCTCCGCGGTTTTTTTACCAACACCGGGGATTTTGACAATGGCAGTGACATCATCATGACGCACACAACTCACAAACTGATCGGCAGACATACTTGATAAAATAGCTAAACCTAACTTGGGGCCAACACCGTTCACTTTGATTAATAAACGAAACAGCTTACGTTCAACCTTGTTGGCAAAGCCATATAATAGTTGAGCATCTTCGCGAACCACAAAATGAGTGAAAATAGTAGCTTGCTGGTCGAGCTCAGGAAGTGTGTAGATACTTGTCATCGGCATAGTTACCTCGTAACCAACACCGGCGCACTCAATTAATATTTCGGGAGATGTTTTTTCAATAAGGGTGCCACGTAAACGACCAATCAAAATGTGTACTCTCTACTATTAGTAATACCGCAGATACTATCACTATATATTTATACAGTAAAGTGTTGTCACTCTGATTATCGTAAACGGCCGCGGACTGTTTTACTCGCTTTTCCTGATAATTTAAGCAAACTGCTGTGGCTATGGCCGTGACATAAAGCGACGGCCAGAGCATCTGCAGCATCGGCTTGGGGAGTGGCAGGTAATTTTAGTAATGAAGTAACCATTTGTTGTACTTGATTTTTATCAGCACCACCAGAACCGACAACGGCCTGCTTAATCTGCCGGGCTGAATATTCAGCGATGGTTAAGCCAGTATTGGTCGCAGCTACAATAGCTGCCCCCCTCGCTTGTCCCAGTTTAAGGGCTCCACCAGGGTTAACTCCCATAAAGACTTGTTCAATGGCGAACATGTCAGGCTTAAATTGAATAATTAACTCAGAAACACCTGCATAAATGGTTTGTAAACGAGAAGCAAGATCGTCCCCTTGACTAAGTGCTTTAATACAACCACTGCCTAGGTAGGTGAAGCGCTGTCGCTCTTCTTTAATAACGCCGTAGCCAGTAAAACGTGAGCCTGGATCTATCCCCAATATTATTGACATTAACTACCTTTATCAGATTAAACTTCGAAAATTTTTGCAAAAATAATAACATAAAAAAACGTATTGATGATCTATCACCAATACGCTTTTATTCCTATATATTTTAAGCAGGTTACTTTTTTAGCAAATTATATTATCAGCTTTCTATTAGTTCACCTAGTCAACATTAATCTTTAACGGCGTCAGGTAATATTGCAACCCCTAACTCGTTAAGTTGTTCAGGGTTAGCCTTACCTGGCGCATTTGTTAACGGGCAAGCCGCTGTGGTTGTTTTAGGAAACGCCATCACATCACGAATCGAACTTGCTCCAGTCATCAACATGACTAGTCGATCAAGGCCAAAGGCCAAACCAGCATGTGGTGGCGCACCATATTGTAGGGCTTCAAGTAAGAAACCGAATTTTTCTTCAGCTTCTTCGTCACTAATACCCAAAATTCTAAACACTGCCGCTTGCATATCTTGGTTATGAATACGTACTGAACCACCACCTAACTCACAACCATTAAGAACCATGTCATAAGCATCTGATAAAGCACCAACAGGGTTGGCTTCTAACGCTTCTGCAGTTAAATTAGTGGGTGCTGTAAACGGATGATGAATGGCATGCATTTGACCATCTACCTGCTCAAACATTGGGAAATCAACCACCCAAAGTGGTTTCCATTCACCCTCAAGTAGATCAAGATCTTCACCTAATTTTAAACGCAATGCACCCAAGGATTCGCTCACTATATTGTACTGATCAGCACCAAAAAAGAGAATATCGCCAGTCTGAGCATTAGTTCGTTGTAATAAGGCAATAGCTTGATCACTGGATAAGAATTTTAAAATCGGGGATTGTAAACCATCTACACCTGTTGCTAAGGCGGCCTCGGCATCATTGACTTTTAACCAAGGCATACCTTTAGCGCCATAAATACCAACAAATTTTGTTAACTCATCAAGACCTTTACGTGAAAATTTAGCCGCACCTTGAGGTACACATAAAACAGCGACACGACCATTGTCATCATTTGCTGGGCCAGAAAACACTTTAAACTCAACATTTTTTACAATGTCAGCTACATCAATTAACTCTAATGGGTTACGTAAGTCAGGTTTATCACTACCAAATCGTGCCATTGCTTCAGAGTATGGCATACGTGGAAAATTGCCTAAATCGACATCTAGCATGGTTTTAAATAGCTCACGAATCATAGTCTCAGTTACTGACATGACTTGTTCACTGCTCATAAACGAAGTTTCAATATCTATTTGCGTAAATTCCGGTTGTCGGTCTGCACGTAAATCCTCATCACGAAAACATTTCACTATTTGATAATAGCGTTCCATGCCCGACATCATTAACAACTGTTTGAACAACTGCGGTGATTGCGGTAATGCAAAAAATTGTCCTTTATGAGTTCGACTTGGAACCAAATAATCTCTTGCACCTTCAGGGGTGGCTGCGGTCAGTATGGGCGTTTCAATATCAAGAAAACCTTGCGACTCTAGTGAAGAACGAACTGCTGAGGTAACTTTCGCACGAAAACGCAAACGTTCTGTCATTTCAACACGACGTAGATCGAGGTAACGATATTTTAGGCGTAATTCTTCAGAGTTGGTTTGATTAGAGTCAAGAGGTAACGGTGCTGACTTGTTCAAGATAGTTAGGTCTAAGCCTAAAACTTCAATGCCACCAGTTTTCATATCTTTGTTAACTTGCCCTTCAGGACGAGCTCGCACTTTACCGGTAATTTGTACACAAAACTCATTACGCAGGGTATTCGCTTTTTTAATAACTTCAGGTAAGTCAGGATCATAAACTACTTGCACTAGGCCTTCGCGGTCACGTAAATCTAAAAATATTACAGCGCCTAAGTCACGGCGTTTATTCACCCAACCACATAATGTTATTTCTTGCCCGATGTGAGATTCGTTTACCTCACCACAATAAAGATTGCGCATGTATTTTGCCCTATACCGATGTCATTAAATTTTATACAAACACAAAGTCGTATTTGCTAGGATAATTTTGCCCATATTATAAAGCAAAGATTGTTAATGTCACCCCAGAAAATAAGATGAAAGAAAAACTAAATAGGTAATAGATGGCGGAAATCTGTCACTTTATATAGATTATTTTATTGAGTAAAAGAGCTTAACAAGTATGCATTTCCTGCCAAGTGTTGAGCTATTTATACGACACACTTATTATCAATTTGTGATTCTCAATAGTTCATACATTGTAAAGAGATTTTGAAAAAGTTAATTTCAATGTATTGCAAAAAGTTAAGAGCTGAAAACCATTAATCGTTATTAAATTGGTAGTTATTCTTTCCTGTTGCTTTAACTTTATACATAACTGTATCAGCAACTTTAAGTAAATCCGTTTCGTTTTCACCATCATCAGGATACATAGCGATACCAATACTGCAACCTATAGATGCGTTATTCCGCGATAACTGAAATGGCTTTTGAATCAATGTTAGGATTTTTTGCGCCACATAAGCGGCCTCTTTTGTGTTATGTAAGCCTGTAAGTAAGACCACAAATTCATCACCACCAAATCGCACAACCGTATCAGAGCTTCTCACACAGCCCTGCAAACGCTGAGCTACCTGTTGCAATAATTCATCACCAACATCGTGTCCTTCGTTATCATTAATGTTTTTAAAACCATCTAAATCAATAAACAACAATGCCATTTTTAGCGACTGCCGTTGGTGAAAAGCAATCGCATTATCTAATCTATCTTTTAACAAGACTCTGTTAGCTAAACCAGTTAATTCATCATGGGTAGCCATGTGTTTCATGATTTTTTCAAGCTGTTCCCTGCGCTTAATTTCAACCTGTAAACGCCTATTCCAAATAATAACCACAGCGAATATTAATACAATGATTACCCCAATTTGAGCACCAACTTGTAATACAACACTTTTATCCAAGCCTGTTTTAATTGCTAAAGTAAACCAGTTATCATAAATATTTTGTTTTTCACGCTCTGTAATCGTAGTTAAGCCCTTATCGATAATGTTCAGTAAAGCTGGTGAATTTTTATTAATCGCAAAATGACTTTGATCCAAACTTACACCGTCCATCATAGACATCATTAAGGTGATAATACTCTCTTGTTTTAACAACTGAGTGGCTGTGGCCATGGTTGTAATGAATCCGTCAACACGTTCTTGCTGCAAAGCCAGTAGGGCCTCGTTACGGTTCTTTACCAATTTAAAAGTAATGAGTGGATGCTCTTTGCGAAGTTTAGCAATTAAATAATATCCCTTAACAATGGCGACAACTTTGCCGTAATAATCCTCTAATTTAGTTTTCCGTCCGGCATATTGAGGATGAACCATCACCCATGGCATTTGCCAATAACTTTTCGAAAATAGTACTTGCTTGCGACGCTCTTCAGTTGGCGTAATACTGGCAAGCATATCAATTTCATCGTTAAGCATGGCTTGATATAACTGTTGCCAACTGTCAAAAGCAGTGGTTTTAAAAGTAAGATCTGTACGGCTGCTAATAAGGGATAAAATATCCTTATTAATACCCGAAAACTTGCCTTCTTCATTAATAAACTCTACTGGCGGTAAGTCATGCACAATTCCCAATCGTATGTTACCGTGGGAATTAATAAAGGACTTATCAGCTTCTGATAAGTTAATTTTTTGCGCTAACTGTTTATAGAAATGTTCACTGCTCTTGTCATGTAACCATCGAGCTTCAATCGCCGCTAACTTTTTAATATCAAGTTCTTTAAACCCTTTGTTTATAATTTCAGTCAATTTTTTATTTTGTTTATGGATAACTGGTGCTAGATCAACAGACATTAAAGGCGTAGGCAATTCATAGAAAAGACTTTGTAAGTTATTTTGAACCAGCTTTTCATTGATCAAATCAACTATACCTATCATCCCCGATATTTCGTTATTCTCAACGGCTGTTAGCATCGCTGTAAAACTATTAAAATAACGAAGTTTTAATTTGGGGTATTGTTTTAACAATGGCTTACTGAGGGTTGATTGTGCTAAAACCCCTAAATAATGATGACCAAACATTTTATTAAATTGGGGTAATGACGCTAACTCCTGGCCTTCAGGGTCTTGAAGAATGGCGCTCAAATAAACATTCGCCCTAGCAGTATATATAGATTCAGCAAAAAGCGTATTATTACTTGCCTCAGTGTTGTTAGGGTAAACCATTAAAACATCGGCTTTTTGAGTTTCAATTAAAGACATCATTTCAGTAGTATCACGACCGACAAACTCAACATTAATCCCTACTTTTTTTGACCATAAACGCCATACATCAACAAACAATCCATAAGGTTCACCTGATGGACTGATTGACATATAAGGTGGGTACTGTGGCGAAAAGGTAACCAGTAAGCTATTTTTTTGTTTGTCTAAACCAAGCCACTTACGCTCAATGTGTGAACGCTCTTGTCGAGATATTTTTGCAAAACCTTCATTCACAAATGTTAATAATTGATCATTATCTTTGGCAACAGCAACACCGTAGTCTCCCTGTTGATAACGCAACACTTTATGGACAGGAAACCTGTGCCTTAACTTATCATAATCAGGAAAGTCATCAGCAAGTTTTTCCAACCCGGTAAACACTAGGACTTCATCATTCAATGCACCTCGATATAAAGCATGCCGATTTGAATACATTTTTAAAGATAATTCAGGGTGATATTTTCTTAACTTATCAATATGCGCAGAACCTTTTACGACGCCAATACTAAAAGGTTCTAAATCTGATAATCCATTGACATTGGTCAACTTTTGATGAACGTATAAATTGGTATAAATAGAAAATATTGATGGACTAAATGCGAGTGTTAAACGTCGTGAATCAACTATAGACAGACCCGCATGAATATCGACCTCACCCGAAGCAACTTGATTTAAGGTTTCTATCCAAGGTAACACAACAAATTTTATATTTACTTGCTGCTTTTGTGCCCATAAGCGCCACATATCTACCATCAAACCAGTGGCATTGCCTTGTTTATCTAAAGCATGATAAGGGAAAGAAGTTTCATTGATGGCAATAGTTAATGACTGCTCCTTACTTAAGATGGGAATTAAAGAATTGTTGTTAACATTGGCAAGCCCTGACGCAGCAAGACCTTTGACATTAAACGATGTAACCATAAATACCAATAACAATACCGTTGGCATAATGGTCAAGGTAATTAAACGGCTTTTCTTTAAAAAAATAATCAAAAAAACACCCTATTATTATAGCCTTGTTACTAAGATCGGTTAAAATGAACCATTATCTACAAACTGGTGAATATAGCAACACTATGCATAATTCTGATACAGATTTAATATACTCGCAAACGCACAAGCAAGTAAAAAACTTTACTTTTGACGCACAAGTAGTTGAAGTATTTCCAGACATGATATCAAGGTCGGTGCCTGGCTATAACACTATCATAGAAACCATAGGCCGACTAAGTCAGACATTTGTAACTAATAATACCAATGTATACGATTTAGGCTGCTCTCTAGGTGCTGCTACCTTAGCTATGCGAAAGGGCATTAATGCCGAACACTGTAATATCATTGGCATCGATAACTCATCTGATATGGTGAAGCGTTGTAAAATGCATGTTGAAGCATTCAAAGGTGATACCCCAGTTAAAATTATCGAGGGTAATATTCAAGATACTCAGATTGAAAATGCTTCCATGGTAGTGTTAAATTTTACTCTGCAATTTATCGAAAAATCGGCGCGACAAGCATTACTAAATAAAATAGCAGAAGGCCTAAGACCAGGGGGGTTGTTGGTACTGTCAGAAAAAATTAGCAATGAAGACAGGCAAATAGATCAAGTTCTTGTTGATCTGCATCATAACTTTAAACGCGACAATGGTTACAGCGAACTCGAGGTTGCACAAAAACGCACTGCCCTTGAAAAAGTTATGTTGACCGACTCACTTGCCGTGCACCAAACGCGGTTATCGCAGGCCGGCTTTAAACATACTGCTTTATGGTTTCAATGCTTTAACTTTACCTCAATGATCGCCATCAAATAAAATTTGATAGCCAATGTAGGTTAGTAGTGACCCCATAAACTCAGATACACATCATAAACAAAGATACAAATCACCTATGCAACAATTTACCCACTTTTACCAACAAATAGCCACCAGCCGCTTGGGGCACTGGTTAAACACATTACCGGCTCAACTTAGTGATTGGCAGCAAAATCAATTACATGGTGAATTTAAACATTGGCAAAAAACTTTAGCTGCATTACCTCAACCTAAAAATAATGTAGATATTGACTTGAATAAATCAGTAAGTGTTGGTGAACGAGGAGATTTAAGCCAAGGTGAGTTTAAACGTCTTGAAAGTTTAATGAAAAAATTTAAGCCTTGGCGAAAAGGCCCATACTATATTCATGGTTTACATATAGATACCGAATGGCGCAGCGATTTTAAGTGGGACCGCTTGGCAGAGCACATTGGTGATTTATCAGAGAAGTACGTGCTCGATGTTGGCTGTGGAAGTGGCTATCATTTATGGCGAATGCGTGGCGCAGGTGCAAAATTTGTCGTTGGTGTCGACCCAACACAGCTATTTTTAATGCAATTTAATGCGGTAAAACATTTTATGGGTGAACAACCTGTACACCTTTTACCCCTCGGTGTAGAACAGTTACCAGAACTTAAAGCCTTCGACACGGTTTTTGCTATGGGCGTTTTATACCACAGGCGCTCACCTATAGATTTTCTTTACCAATTAAAAGCACAATTAGCGAAAGGTGGTGAATTGGTTTTAGAGACCTTAATTGTTGACGGCGATGAAGATACCGTTCTCGTCCCTGGTGAACGATACGCTAAAATGCGAAACGTCTGGTTTCTGCCCAGTGAGAAGGCACTATGCGCCTGGCTTTCAAGATGTGGCTTTACCAATATTCGTGTTGTTAATACTGACATTACCGCACTTGATGAACAACGCAAAACAGCATGGATTGATACCGAATCTTTACAAGATTTTCTCGATCCTACAGATAATAGCAAAACAATTGAGGGCTACCCAGCCCCTAAACGTGCCATTTTTATTGCAAATGTATAACCATTATTAGGCCACCAAATGACCAAAAGTGAATCATGCTCAACTTCATAACTACTAATACCAAGTAATTTAGGGTAAATTATTTATAAGGGTACGCAGTTACCGAAAAAACAATGGTTTCAGGAGCATTAAGGAACGACGATGACAGAGGTATGGTTAGCAAGACGTTTAACATCAGTCACCAAGCGACAACAAGATCATCGTGACCCCTTTCAACGTGACCGAGCAAGGGTATTGCACTCAGCTTCTTTTCGTCGCTTACAATCTAAAACGCAGGTAATGGGCAGCGGTCAAAGTGACTTTTATCGCACTCGTTTAACACACTCGTTAGAGGCGGCACAAATAGGCTCAGGTATTACCGCACAACTTCGCGTTAAACACCCGACATTATGTCATCAGCTATTTCCACAAAGTGATAGTTTAATTGAAACTATTTGCCTAGCCCATGATATTGGCCACCCACCCTTTGGCCATGGCGGAGAAGTCGCACTAAATTATATGATGCGCGATCATGGTGGCTTTGAAGGTAATGGACAAACATTGCGAATAGTAGCGCGATTGGAAACCTTTAGTGAGCATTTTGGCATGAACTTAAGTCGCCGAACAATTCTCGGTTTGATGAAATATCCACAACTGTTAAGCAAGCTCGCACACCCAACTCAACCAAACAGCGTTGAAAACTTTCGTCGCTTAAAAGCTAACCAGTGGCACCCCCCTAAAGGTTTATATGGTGACGATGAAGATATTATTGATTGGGTACTTGAACCCTTATCCTTAGCAGATCGTAATTTATTTCAAACTATAGTTAAGCAGCACCTTACTACAAACAATACTAATATTCACAATAGAACGCGATTTAAGTCAATAGATTGTTCTATCATGGAACTTGCCGATGATATTGCTTATGGTATACACGATTTAGAAGATGCCATAGTAACCAAGATAGTCAACCGTAATGATTTCGAACGAGAGGTAATCCATAAATTACAGAAGATTGACGATCCTTGGATACACAGTTACAGCGACACCTTAACTGAAAAATTATTTAGTGATCATCATCATTTACAAAAAGATGCTATAGGTGGTTTGGTAAATTACCTCATTACTGGTATTGCAATAACAGACTTAAATTGTCAAACAGGTATCGACTTTGATGAGCCATTACTGCGCTACAATGCAAAATTGTCGCCGCCGACAGCACAAGCATTAAAAATTTTCAAAGAGTTTGTCTTTGTTTATGTTATCAAACTCACCAGCTTGCAGCGCTTAGAATACCGAGGCCAGCAAATCGTCATGGAGCTTTTTGAAGCCATCTCATCAGATCCAATGCGGCTTCTCCCCTCAAGCAGTGCCAATCGATGGCAAGCTGCGGTAGATAATAAACAAAATGCTCATCGCGTTATTGCTGATTATATTGCCGGTATGACCGACGATTATGCTACTCGTCTTTATCAAACATTATTTAACGCTGATAACATTTCCGATTATCACTTAAATTAAGCGCTACAAAGAATAGGATATCAATCTTCAGCTATGTTAGAAATATACGCAGGCTCAAACGCCTTAAAAACCATTCAAGAACATGGCTTTAAACAAGAACTGTTTACCAACTTCCTGGGAGCCTCTGGCGGCCCTAAATGGTTTACTTTATATGGTTTAGACAAATACCTGTTTGGTGAGTTTTTCAAAGACAGATTAAAGCCATTAAATTTAATAGGTTCAAGTGCAGGTGCTTTTCGCGCTGCGGCTTTATGTCAAAAAAATCCTGTAGATGCAATTAAGCGTTTAGCTTATGTCTACACCAATACCGCCTATGCTAAAAACCCAACACCAAGTCAAATTTCAACCAATGCAATGGCGATTGTTGATACATTATTTGGTGCATATGGCGCAAGAGAAGTTATTGAAAACAAGTGCTTTAGAGCACATTTTTTAGTGGCAAAATGTAATGGATTAACCGCCTTTGACAACAAATTAGCACAAGGGGCAGGTTTAGTTGCCAGTATGCTACTTAACAAAGTAAACAGACGCTTTCTTAATCAACAGTATCAACGCTGTATCTTTAAACAAGCACATAGTGAATTAAGTATTAACGATCCCTATCGTTTTGAAAACACTTATCATGACTTAACTGAGAGTAATATTAAAGCTGCGGTGCTTGCCTCAGGGTCAATCCCCTTAATCATGTCTGGGGTTAAAAATATTCATGGAACCGAATCAGGCACTTATCGCGATGGTGGAATAATTGATTACCACTTTGATTTTTCATTGAACAAATCAACTCCAAATATAAAGCACGCTTTAACTCTTTACCCACATTTTACCAGTGTGCCAAAAGCGGGTTGGTTTGATAAAAAATCAAAACGTAAAGTGCTTAAGACAAGTTATGACAACACAGTCTTACTCTCACCCTCTGCAAAGTTTGTTAACTCCTTGCCCTATCATAAGATTCCTGACAGAACTGATTTCACCAATATGGATACCACAAAGCGTATTGCATATTGGAAAAAAGTACTAAAGAAGACAGAGATATTAGCAGAAAGCTTTAGTGACTTTATTTACAAGCAAGATATTCAGAGTATAAAGATTTTTCAACCTTGAAGTAAAAATGCATAATTAATGGGGTAAATGCAAAAAACCTTTAAGACATAAACACGTTATCTACACAATAAACTAAACCCATAAGATCAGTCAGTAATAAATCATTATCACTGACTTGATGAATGCGAAGAGAATATTGTCAAAAAAGCCTTTATTGGTGCAATTTTTGAGGGCCGTTAACGTTACATTTTAGTAATTAGTCTTTAACGACGGCTTTCAAATAAGCTTTAAAACCTTCAGCAAGTTCAGGGTGACGCAAACCATACTCAACATTTGCTTTCATATAGCCAAGTTTTGACCCACAATCATGGGATTTTCCCGTCATATGAAAAGCTTCAACAGTTTCTTTTTCCATTAACATAGCAATAGCATCCGTTAATTGAATTTCATCTCCTGCACCGGGCGGAGTTAATTTTAACAAATCCCAAATTTTCTCAGAAAGCACATAGCGACCAACAACCGCAAGATTTGAAGGCGCTTGATCAACGGGTGGTTTCTCGACAATGGCCGTCATAGTCTTTGATTGGCCCGCAACGAGCTCTTCTCCTCCGCAATCCACTACGCCATAACTACTTACTTTCTCCATAGGGACTGGCTCAACCATAATTTGGCTATAACCACCGACTTCAGTATAGCGATTGAGCATTGCCGCTAAATTTTCAGTATTTAAGTCAGCAGACACATCATCAAGCAGTACATCTGGTAAAACCACAACAAAAGGTTCTTTACCTATAATAGGCTCTGCTTTTAATACTGCATGCCCAAGGCCTTTTGCTTCACCTTGACGAACATGTAATATGGTTACATCTTTAGGTGATATGGCTTGAATTTCATCGAGCAACTGTCGCTTAACGCGCTGCTCCAAAGTCGTTTCCAACTCAAATGACTTATCAAAATGATTTTCTATGGCATTTTTAGACGAATGAGTAACCAACACAATTTCTTTAATACCAGCCGAGACACACTCATTAACTATGTATTGAATCATTGGTTTATCAACCACAGGCAGCATCTCTTTTGGTATCGCTTTGGTTGCAGGTAACATGCGTGTACCTAAGCCTGCAACAGGAATCACTGCTTTAGTTATTCGGTTGTCTGAATTCATATTTGTCCTTAATGTTTTCTAAACTTAGAGTTTTGATTTCTGGAGTTACTAATTATGTGAATTGTTAATTATTCGAGATAAATCATCTTGATAGTTTAAATATAATGACACACTCATAATGATTATTTAAGTAAAACATTTATAGTGTAAAATTTTTCACTTATGGTTTTAAAAAGCGTTATAAAATCAATATAAAATTATAAAGTGATGGGTATTAATCTTTAAAGGCTAGTTAAGATCGTGGACAATTATTTTTTTAACTCACATTATCTCATTTTAACTATTTGATATAGTTTTTCTTGCCAATGCATAAACCGAACTTAATCGGTTTATGCGAAGATCTAAATAAGATAAGTAATTATTGCTTAGTAATAAACTTAATTGAAGAAACGTAGCAAGCGAACATCATAATAAAACCTGCCAACATAATTGGGTCACTGATTTGAAAATATTCGCCAATCAAACCAATCGATGACATAACAATCGCAACTGCAGAGATTAAAGTTAACGCTTGTTTGGTGCTTAGGCCTGCGCGTTGCAGAATGTGATGTAGATGGTCTCTATCAGGTTTAAAAGGCGATTTGCCATTTTTGTATCTGCGAACGACTATTGCCAGCATGTCCATAAGAGGTATGGCACATATCCATAAGGCGGTCACCGGTCTAAATGAGGCCTGTTCACCCTGAGTCCCCATGGTGAGTAACCATATAACGCTTAAACCAACAAACATACTGCCGGCATCACCCATGAATATTTTTTGCGTATCTTTGTTTAGAAAACGTTTAAAAAAATCAAGATTGTACATTAAGTAAGGTAAAGTGGCTGTTGCTAGAATTAACGGGTAGCTAAGATAATCTGTTTGGCCACTCATAATAAATAAAATTGCAATCGAGGCGAAAGTATTAATACTCAAGCTACCAATTAACCCATCAATCCCATCAATCATGTTATAAGCATTAATGACAACGATAATGCCAAGGTAGGTAAAAATTATCCCCAACGGGCCTAAAGTCACATCACCGTAACCAAACAAGTTACCTAAATTAGCAATGTAGCCCCCGACACCATATATCATTAAGCTCGCTATAATTATTTGACCGATAATACGAATTCGTACACGTAAATCAAATTTATCATCTAGAGCACCGATGAAAACCATCATAGCTGAGGCAATAAGGTACATTCTTAGCTCAAGTGTATTAGGTAACCAAAGAAGACTTGCGGCAAGTACCGCTAGAAATATTGAAATACCACCAATTAAAGGGATATGACCGGAATGCTGTTTTCTTTGACAGGGTTTATCAACGAGACCAATTTCAACTGCTACTGGTTTAAAAAATGTAATTGCAATAAATGCGAATAAAAATGCAGTTATTAGCGTAGCGAGTATATACATGTAATGATTCCAATGTTCCTGTCAATTTATGATTAAAATTTAGAGAAATAAAAACTAAAAATATTTATGCTGATATTCTAAATAATTATTAGAATAAAGCGAAACAGCCTTACTTTAAAGTGAAAAAATTTCACCGTAACCTAATAAGTCGTCTAAATTGCCGAGAGTATACTAAACTCCAAGTTAAATTACATTATTAAATTACATTATTAAATTACTTTTAAACAAAATATATTAGTGTTGAATTTAAGGTTTCACATGTAATACTCTCAGATTTTACTCTGGCGGCAAAGCCTCTAAAAGATTAATTAAAATAAAAAAACTATTGTTTTAACACTATAAATTTCTACAATTTAAAATTTATATAGGTGCATTTTTAGTTAAATATGCAAAAACGCAGCTAATTAGGTAAATTTATTTTTGACTACTGTTGATTACTGAAATAGCTCAAGGCAAGCCATAAAGTTGAACCAATGGTAGATTACAAAATAACTCATCTCAATAAGTAATGATTTTTCATATTTAATAGTTAACTTATGGTTGTTGCAAACCAACGACTAACTTTTACTGAAACCACTTATCGGAAATTGGTATCGTAAATAATAAAGGTACTAAGTTTTCAAAGTTTTTTCTGTTGCTATTACAGCGTATATTGTCACTATAGTGTTTTGGCCAGGGGTCATTAATCATCCAAATTTGCCCGTCGCTTACGGCAATCCCTTCCAGCGACGTAGAAGTCATAGGCTCCCATTTTTTGCAGTTTTGATTAATAACTTGCGTAGGTGCTATAAAATTTAAATTGAGTACTTTCGTGGGTTGTTGTTTTGCCAGATCAATTAACCATAATTGATCATCATTACGAGCAGCAGCAACTAAATAGCCAGGGTGATTATTTTTCGATAAATAATCCATGCCATTAATAGGGTGTTTTTGATTAATAAATTCTGGTAAGAATAATTTAGCATCAATGACAGGAGCAAACTCAGAGCTTAACCAGAAGTTTTTATTTATATGCAAAGAAAAAATACGGGCTTGTTGTTTTTTATCTGATTCTAACGCTAAATACAAAATATTTTTTTTGCCGAAAGCCAGGCCTTCTATACCATCGTTGGGAAAATTGCCAACTTGATCTGATTCTGCAAACTGTATTGGCCTAACATGGGTTATTATAGCTTTTTGGGGGTTAATCAATTCTATACGTAATAATAAAGATGGGTATATAGTTGAGCCAGAGTTACTAAAACGTTTCTGACAAGCAGGAGTTAGAGGCTTACCTCTGCTGGCATCTTCTGTCGCTACAATAAATACGTGATCGTTATGGGGATCCACAGTAATAGCCTCTAAATCTGGTTTTGCTGACAAATACTCGGCAAAACAACTTGCCGCAACCCTAGCTGATAATTCTATGGTTATTGCATTGGCGCTGACCTCTGCACTTTTTGCATCAACAATGTGTAATTGTTTTTGTTGTGAGCTATTTGCACTTGCATCAGACAAGGTTAATAATTGTCCACGCCAAAAAGTTAACCCTGAGGTTTGCGGGTTTATCATACCCTGACCATTCTCCTCTTTAAGCCATTGTCCCTCTAATTCAATAGGTTTATGAAAAAAAGTTACGTTCTCGGCTGTAAGTAGATTTTTCTGCACGCTATTGTTGAAATCATTGACATTGGCGTTGGCTTTAATCTGTAAGGCTACGATTAGCAGACTAATTAATAAAATTTGAAACGTCATCCTGTATCTACCTTTCTTCTATTTTTATGAAGGTACCCTGTAATTTGTGTTTAACATTTTCTCTGAAATAATGTGCAGTAATTGTCGGTTTTATCTAGCAATTATTGTGCACTTCAGCTTACAATAATACTTAACCAAATGGTCAACAAAAAACACAAGCTTAACTATAACGCTTGTATTTCAATAAATCTATGTCACTAATACGTCATAATAAAATATTAATATAATTGAATATTAACAACAATATTTGCCATAAAGCCTTACAGAGAATCGTTATGAATTTAAAGCAACTCCTTAGCATATTATTACTAACTAGCGTATTAACTTTTCCTTGTTACGCCATTGAAGATGAACCAAAGCCATTTAGCTCGCCAACAACGCAGGCTTTAATGCCATTAAAGCTGGCTACTTGGAACATTGCTTGGCTTGGATCTCACGAATATAATCAACGTACCAGCAATGATTACAAAGCACTTGCCCGTTATGCTAAACAACTGAATGCTGATGTTATTGCATTACAGGAAGTTGAAAATGAATATTGGGCCAAAAAAGTACTCGGTGATGACTACCATTATTATTTTACCAGCCGCGATTGGGTGCAACGTGTTGGTGTGGCTATTAAAAAATCAGCACAACTTTCTGTGCAAGCAAAAGAATACAAAGCTCTTGATGTTGGAAAGGTTCGCAACGGTCTGGAAATAACGCTGTCAAGAAATGGTAAGCAAATATCCCTACTAGCAGTGCACCTTAAGTCAGGATGTTTTGCTAAACCTCTTGATAAGCAAAGTATTGAAAAAATGCCAAGTGATACTGATAAAGCGCAAAAAGCTCAGTTCGCCTGTGAGGTACTTAGCAAACAAATACCCCCTCTTGAGCAATGGATAGACAATAAAGCTAACAACAATCAGGCAGTAATTGTGCTAGGTGACTTTAACCGACGTTTTACTCAAGATATCATAGCAAAGCATGCTGAAAATCAGGGTTTATGGCAAGCTATCAATGATGTTGGCCAGCAATCACTTTGGGCGCCAACCAATTCCTTAAATTCACAATGCTGGGGGGGGTATTACAAAGATTATATTGACCATATTGTTTTTAACCCTGCGGCTAAAGCCTTATACCGTGAAGATTCATTTCAGCAATTAATATTTGATGAAAAGTATACACAAGCTCTGTCGAGATCTTTGACTGATCATTGCCCTATTTCAGTTACCTTAAACTTTTAGTACCTTACAGCACTCGATGTTAATTGATGAGAACTCATGTATGCTTAACACACAACTGCCGCTAATTGATTTACATAGACACCTTGACGGTAATATTAGACCCAAAACGGTCTGGCAACTGGCTGAAAAAAATCATATAGTTTTGCCTGAAGCTGACTTTAAACGCTTTTTACCCCACATAAAAATAACTGATACTGAACCCGACTTATTGGCTTTTTTAGCAAAGTTAGATTGGGGTGTTAACGTATTAAAATCATTAGCGGATGTTGAACGTATTGCTTTCGAAAATGTCGAAGATGCCAAGCTGGCTCAGCTTGATTATGCTGAATTAAGATTCTCACCGTATTATATGGCGAAGAACCATCAGTTGCCACTTGAGGGAGTGATCGAAGCAGTTATTGCAGGGACAAAGCGAGGGCAAGACCAGTTCTCTATTCCTATTAATTTAATTGGTATTCTCAGTCGTACTTTTGGTATAAAACATTGTCAAGCTGAATTAAAGGCTTTATTACGTTTCAAACAGTCTCTAATCGCTATTGACTTGGCTGGTGATGAATATAATTTTCCTGGCAACTTATTTGAAAGTCACTTTAAACAAGTAAGAGATGCTGGCTTACAAGTCACTATTCATGCAGGAGAAGCCGCAGGACCTGAAAGTGTTTGGCACGCGATTAAATATCTTGGCGCTACTCGAATAGGGCATGGAGTAGCCTGCGTTAAAGACAAGTCCTTAATGACTTTTATGCAACAACATAATATCAGCATCGAAACCTGTTTAACTTCAAATTATCAAACGGGAACCGTAGTTGATCTTAACACTCACCCGATAAAAACGTTTTTAGCCAATAACCTGACTGTTTGCCTAAATACTGATGATCCGGCTGTAGAAGGCATAGAGTTGAGCGATGAATATCGTCTAGCTGCCACAAAGTTAAAGCTAAATCCTGCTCAAGTAAGTCAGTTACAATCAAATGCTATTGAAATGAGCTTTTTATCTTCCCATGAAAAAAATAGTTTACGAAAATTAAAACAACTGAACCCTAGTAAGCTTACTAAAAATTCTAACAATAAAGATTAAGATGCTTATTTGATTGAATAATTTTCTTGTTTAAAACGATTCACATTTAATATGTTGTTTAATTTTAAAGACTACTTAAGACAGCATGATTAAAATATTAAGGCCCATGCCACTAGTCTATATAATGCAATAATAACGCTTGTTTGATACGCCACTTGCCTAATGGGCATTTAAGTTCAGCGGTTTTTTGCATTTAAACTAGCTTTATAGCGATTATTGATAAATTCTTCACTCAATGGTAATTGGCAAAAAAAAGCTATAGTGGGTTTATTTAAAGGGAGCGTTGTTTTAATATAAACAAAGTTAGTCATATTCAAAACACAATGGAATTAAACTAACTCAATTTATACTTTAATATCAGTAAAACACCCTATTCAGCCATATTTAAATAATTTGGGCTTAAAACTTACTGAGTTACACTTAACAACAAGGTTAACTCTTATGCCAACTCCTCATATTGAAGCCCAAGCCGGTGATTTTGCCACCACAGTATTAATGCCAGGCGATCCGCTTAGAGCCAAATTTATTGCTGATAATTTTTTAGATAATGTGAAATGCGTCACACGAGTGCGAAATATGTTCGGCTTTACCGGCACTTATAAGGGGAAAGCTGTTTCTGTGATGGGTTCAGGGATGGGCTTGCCTAGTATTTGTATTTATGCCACTGAATTATACAATGAATATGGTGTAGAGAATATTATTCGTATAGGCTCATGCGGGGCAGTGCGTGACGATATTAAAGTACGCGATATTGTTGTTGGTATGGCTGCCAGTACCGACTCAAACATTAATAGACAACGTTTTAACAACTTTGACTTTGCTGCCTGTGCTGATTTTTCATTACTTAAAAATGTCGTTGATACCGCCGAAACATTGAAAACACAGATACGCGTTGGTAATATATTTTCTGCTGATTTATTTTACACCCCCCAACCTCAAATGTTTGAGGTAATGGAAAAACACGGTATTTTAGCAGTGGAAATGGAAGCTGCAGGCTTGTATGGAGTGGCTGCTTCATTAGGAAAAAAAGCCTTAACTGTCCTCACGGTAAGTGATCACATTAAAACAGGCGAGCAAACAACTGCTAATGAGCGAGAAACGACTTTCAAAGAAATGATGGAATTAACACTTGAGAGTTTACTCTAAAGCTATATACAACTGCCCTTCTAGTTCTGCAATTGGTATTTTGTAAATAGCTGTTATTTATAGATTAATCTTAATCGCATTAATAACAACTAAAAACATTCTCAAGAGCATTGCAGGTATTTAGGCGACCTCTTTATATCATTAAAATAACTCAGTATTTTATTGTTATAAGTCGCCTTTAATAAACCCAATATGTAATTAAGTTCATTGTTAATGTGTTTGAGTATCACGTTGAGATGTACAACAGCGAAAAATTGCTAGGTAGTTAATCCAACATTTTTCATATCATGGCTACACCTAACATGATGTAACCATAACTTATATGGTGATCTGTATTCGAGGGTTTAGCACAGCAACAGTGTATCTAGTTATAAGTACTTATTAGCAATGCTTAGCAAAACAACGGTAAATTGCGCGCTTATTTACTGACGACACTTAATTCCCTAAAAAAACTCTCACCGTAAGCCATTGGAGATACTGCAAACATTTCAGCTAAGGTCTGTCCCAAATCTGCAAAGGTATTTCTTTTACCTAAATTTATTGAGTCAAGATGGTGACGGTAAGCTAAAATTGGCACATATTCACGAGTATGATCACTACCTGGCCACGTTGGATCGCACCCGTGGTCTGCTGTTATAAATAATATATCATCATCAGACATGGCTGCAAAAACTTCTGGTAGGCGGGCGTCTAGAGCTTGTAATTCCTTGGCGTAACCAACAGGATCTCGTCTATGCCCATAATCTTGGTCAAAGTTAACTAGATTTGTAAAAATAAGTCGGTTGTTAGGTGCATTACGAAGATGATCTATACTGGCATCCAATAAGGCATCTAAACCAGTAGCTTTGGTTTTTTCGCTGATCCCCTGATGGGCAAAGATATCGGCAATTTTACCAACACTAATTACGTGCGTTCCCGCTTTATAAATTTTATCAAGTACTGTTGGGGCTGGAGGCAATACTGAGTAATCACGACGGTTACCAGTTCGCTCAAAATTTTCAGCTGAGTCACCTATAAAAGGTCGAGCGATAACTCGACCGATATTTAATTCATCAAGTATCGATCGCACACTTTCGCAGTAACGGTATAAATTATCCAAGCCGAAATGTTGTTCATGAGCAGCCACCTGGAATACACTGTCAGCAGAGGTATAACAAATAGGTAAACCTGTCTTAATATGTGCTTCACCAAACCGATTGATGATATCTGTCCCTGATGCATGACTATTGCCTAGGACTCCCTTTACACCGGTCAATTTATTTATCTTGTTAATTAAATGCTCAGGGAAAGAGTTTTGTTTGTCATGAAAATAGCCCCAATCAAATAACACTGGTACGCCGGCCATTTCCCAATGACCACTTGGTGTGTCTTTACCAGTACTAATTTCTTGAGCGTAACCAAAAGCACCATGAGATGGTGCTTGTATTTGATGAGGAAAGTTGGCTGAAGATGCCTCTATACAGGCTTGAAATAAGCCCAATTTAGCTAAATTAGGCAAGTCGAGTAACTTTCCCGTTTCGTTGTTATAAGCCACGGCAAGGTGAGCCAAGGTATTAGCTCCTAGGTCACCAAATTTATCAGCATCTGATGATGCTCCTATACCAAAACTATCGATTACCAGAACTATTGCGCGTGCCATAGTTTTTCCTTTTCACTTTGTCATAAAATGTGTCAAAATAATGCAATAAAATATGACCATATGGTCAAGTTATGTTAACTTATCATTTTTTGAAAATTGGGTAAATGCAGTATTTAAATATCTGTACTGTTATAAACCTACAGCAATATCTTTTTACTACGTTCATTTTTTCAAACAGGTACTGTTGATAACTACATTAATCATAGTATGAAAAATACACTTTATTACGACGTAAATAACAGGCAATAAATTGACCCTTATTAAACCCACAATTATTAACATTACTGGCCCTTCCGCTTCCGGTAAAACACTGCTTGCTCGAACTATTTATGATGAACTTATTGAAGAGTTGGGTGAGGATGCCATTTCAATTATTAACGAGGATGCATACTACCGTGATCAGTCGCATTTATCCATGCAAGAACGTGAACAAAATAACTACGATCACCCCGATGCGTTTGAACATGACTTGTTAGCAAGTCACTTAAGCCAGCTTGCTGAAAACAAAACCATTCTTTGCCCAGTATATTGTTATAAAACTCATACTAGAACTGAACAAACCCGTGTTTTTACTCCAACTAAAATTATTTTGGTGGAAGGTATACTCCTACTATCTAATAAAGTCTTACGTGACAAATTTGACATAAAAGTCTACATGGATACGCCACTCGATATTTGTTTAATAAGACGTATTAAACGCGATATTAGCGAGAGAAACCGGAGTGTTGATTCAATCACTAATCAATATTTACAAACGGTTCGGCCTATGTACCATCAATTTATCGAGCCATCAAAAGCCTGGGCCGACATTGTAATTACTCGTGGTGGTAAAAACCGTATGGCCATCGAAGTACTTAAAGCAAAAATTAGACAATTATCCACTATACCTGCAACCCCATAATAATGGATTAATTCAACCCTTAATAAATAGACAATAACAAAGGTCATGTATGGAATTATCAGCATTTAAAGGCTTAATAGGTGTCATAGTGCTATTAGCTATTGCTATCGCTTTATCTAATGACAAAAAAAATATCAATTTTCGCACTGTTACTTTCGCATTTTGCTTACAAATATTGTTAGGGGCTTTTGTACTCTATGTCCCTTTTGGGAAAGATGTTTTAGAAGCGATGACCAATGGTGTACAAAATGTCATTGATAGTGCCAAAGTGGGTATTGATTTTCTATTTGGTGGTTTAGGTACCGATGCTATGTATGGCAATGGCGTTGGTTTTGTTTTTGCAGTTCGCGTTCTACCTAACATTATCTTTTTCTCGTCGCTCATCGCCGTGCTTTACTATTTAGGCATTATGCAATGGGTAATAAGAATTATCGGCGGAACATTACAGAAGCTATTAAACACCAGTAAACCTGAATCCCTGTCTGCTACGGCAAATATATTTGTTGGTCAAACAGAGGCACCTCTTGTAGTTCGCCCTTACATTGCAAAAATGACCCAGTCTGAATTATTCGCCATTATGGTTGGTGGTCTAGCTTCAGTGGCTGGTTCAATTATGGCTGGCTATGCCGG
>JBELHN010000013.1:0-58515 GCA_042091395.1 Colwellia sp. | reverse complement strand
AATGCTATGGTTGGTGGCCTTGCCGGTTTAATGGGGTATGAGGGCATTACCATAGAATTGCTTCTAGGTTATTTATTTGCGCCTTTTGCCTTTATTATTGGTGTACCTTATGAAGAAATCCTTCATGCTGGCAGTTTTATTGGTCAAAAGGTTGTCATTAATGAATTCTTCGCGTACGTCAATTTTGTTGAAATCAAAGACACCTTATCACCTGTGACCCAAGCAATTGTGACGTTTGCATTATGTGGATTTGCCAACCTTTCATCAATTGCTATTTTACTGGGGGGTATTGGTTCAATGGCACCAGAGCGACGCCATGATATCGCCCAATTGGGTATGCGAGCTATGTATGCAGCAACACTTGCTAATTTAATGAGTGCCGCAATTGCTGGCATATTTATCGCTTTATAGGAGTTATAATTTCATGACAAACCTTCACAAAAATCAAAATAGTCAAGCTATTGCTCAACGAGCATTAAGTTTGATGGACTTAACTAGTTTAACCGATACAGAAACAGAAGCCGATATTATTCAACTATGTAAACAAGCAAAATCACCTGCTGGTGAAACCGCCGCTATTTGTATTTTTCCTCGTTTCATTCCATTAGCGAAAAAAATCTTAAAAGCGCAACAAACCCCTCAAGTAAAAGTTGCCACCGTAACTAATTTTCCTCATGGTAATGAAGATATTGATATTGCACTTGCTGAAACACAAGCAGCTGTTGCCTATGGGGCTGATGAGGTTGATTTGGTTTTTCCTTATCAAGCATTAATCAGAGGTAACAAAAGTATTGGTTTTGATATGGTTAAGGTCTGTAAAAAAGCTTGTTTGGGCTCAACTAAACTGAAAGTGATTCTCGAAACTGGTGAATTGAAAACACCAGAGTTAATTCAACAAGCCAGTGAAATAGCCATAAATGCCGGAGCTGATTTTATTAAAACTTCTACCGGTAAAGTCGCAGTAAATGCAACGCCTAAAGCCGCAAAAATTATGTTAGAAGTCATCAAACAAAAAAATACAAATGTTGGTTTTAAGCCAGCTGGAGGCGTTAAGAATGCTGAAGATGCAGCCATATATCTAGATATGGCAGATACCATGTTAGGTACAAAGTGGGCAAACGCTGAACATTTTCGTTTTGGTGCAAGTAGCTTACTGAATAACTTACTGGTGACTTTAGGTCATAAAACTGATCTAGACACAACGAAAAATTATTAATTAATAATAAACTGATTTTCTCTACTATTAAAAAGAGTGATTACTCAAAATTTTTTCAAATTTAGCTTATTGCTAGCTTGAGCGTTAATAGTAATTAAACTAGACAACTTAATAGAAAAATATGCCATGGCACAACTTTACTTTTATTATTCCTCAATGAATGCCGGTAAATCGACCCACTTATTACAATCCTCCTATAATTATCAGGAGCGTGGGTTAGCTACGGCTATATTTACAGCTAAAATAGATGACCGCTTTGCTCTGGGTAAGGTAGCCTCTCGTTTAGGTATTGATGCTGATGCTTTTGTATTTGATCAATCAACTCAACTGTTTACAAATATTAAACTAAAGCATCAAAACGCTAAACTTGATTGTGTGTTGATTGATGAGGCACAATTTTTATCAACTGAACAGGTTAAACAGTTAACAGATGTTGTGGACTTATTAAATATTCCTGTGTTGGCTTACGGTATTCGCACTGATTTTCTTGGACAAACATTTACAGGTAGTGCTGCTTTGCTGGCGTGGGCTGATAAATTAATCGAATTAAAAACAATTTGTCACTGTGGCCGTAAAGCCAACTTTGTTATCAGACTAGACGCTAATGGCAATGCTGTGAAAGCAGGAGAACAAGTTGAGGTAGGCGGAAACGAGCGCTACGAGCCCCTTTGTAGAGCACATTTCAAAGCATTAGTTTGGCAATAAACCAAATTCTACTTGCCAAAATGAGCTAGGATGATAGAGAACACATGAAAGCATTTACTTTTGCCATTACATGCGTTGATTAAATCGGCATCTTCTTTTAGCGGATTTTATTAGGCTTTTTAAATTCACTTTAGAAATTATGGCTGTTCCATCTTAAGAAGGCGGAACTGTAATTCAAAAACATAAATGTTTTTAATTATTTAGATAAAATAAAGCAAATTGATTAAATATTGAATACGAAAGGACACTGCTATGCCTACGTTTGAAAGCACACACCCACTGGTTAAACACAAAATAAGTTTATTGCGTGACAACTCCATATCCGTTAAAGCGTTCCGAGAATTAACTAAAGAAGTAGCCACGTTATTAACTGTTGAAGCAACCACCAATGCTGAATTAATTAATAAACCAATAAGTTGCTGGTCTGGAGATATTTCAGTGCCCATGCTTGCTAATAAACAACCTACTTTAGTACCTATTCTTCGTGCAGGTCTTGGCATGCTTGATGGCGCATTAACCATTCTGCCCTGCGCTAAAATAAGTGTTGTTGGCTTACAACGCAATGAGGTAACCCTTGAGCCAGAAAGTTATTATGAAAATATAATTACTGATATTGATAAAAGAACAGCAATTATTATTGACCCTATGTTAGCAACTGGCGGCACAGCGCTGGCAACCATTGATTTACTGAAAAACACTGGCTGCAAAAACATCATTGCGCTATTTCTGGTGGCCGCGCCCGAAGGCATTCAATTATTGACAAAAGCGCACCCTGAAATTAACTTAGTGATTGGTGCAATTGATCAGAAACTTGATGAAAATGGCTATATACTCCCAGGTTTGGGTGACGCGGGAGATAAGATATTTGGTACCTTGTAACACGTTTATTAATCGTCAAGAGCCAATATAAACAGAGCTAATTAATCAAGTTAAGGTAAAACTATTTTGATTTACCTTGATAAGGCCCACTTACTTGCAATAGCTAAAGCATAGAGTCAATGCCAAGCAAGTAACTCATCGGCTAAATTAACTTCCACTTAAGCTTATCTTCCCCTAAGCCTGATAAATTACTGGTGCTAATTTGGGTGCCTCTTCACTATAACTTATCGCTTGATTAAACTGTTGGCTCGCTTTCACTGCTGAGCTTTGATCATTAGCATGCACTCTCGCAATGACCTCTCCGCGATTTACATGAGCACCCAAGGGTAAAATTCTATCAAAGCCCACACTATGATCAACGTGCTGCTCTGGGGCTGTTCGCCCTCCCCCCAGTCCAACAATCGCCATCCCCACCAATCGAGTATCCATGTGAGATAAGTAACCATTCTGATTAGCTTTGATGTCAACTACTAGCTCGGCTTTATGCATAGAACGCCAAGGGTTTTCAATAAAGTCCATGGGCCCACCTAACGCCGCAATCATTCGCTCAAAAACCTCTGCTGCTTTACCTGACATTAATACCCGTTCTATTTGATAACTTGCCTGTTCAATATTAACAGCTAAGCCTGAGTTTACTAACATAGCACACCCTAAGGTGTTAACTACTTTATGCAAACGAGGTTCACGCTGGGCTCCTGTTAAATACTTTACTGTTTCATACATTTCAATAGCATTACCTGCACTGGTACCCAGTACTTGATTCATATCGGTAATAATAGCTTGTGTATTCACACCCGCTCCATTAGCCACACTCGTAATGTTTTGAGCTAAGGTTTCAGCTTCAGCATAAGAACGCATCATAGCGCCATTACCAACTTTAACATCCATTACTAAGGTATCTAAACCCGCTGCCAGCTTTTTTGATAAAATAGACGCGGTAATCAATGGTATAGATTCTACTGTTGCTGTAACATCACGAATCGCATATAAACGCTGATCAGCTGGCGCAAGATTGCTCGTTTGAGAGATAATGGCTAACCCTACCTCTTTTACAACGCTTTTAAATAGCTCAATACTAGGCTTTACATCAAAGCCACTGATACTCTCAAGTTTGTCAGCTGTACCACCAGTATGACCTAAACCCCGACCTGATATCATAGGCACATAGCCGCCACAAGCCGACACAATAGCTGCCAACATAAAACTCACTTTGTCACCCACACCACCAGTTGAATGTTTATCAATGATAGGACCATCAAATCCCTGCCAAGATAACACATCACCGGAATTCATCATGGCTTTAGTCAAGTGAACCTTTTCTTCTTTCGTTAAATCTTGCTGATAGATAGCCATTGCCATAGCTCCAACTTGACTATCTGAAAAGCTGCCATCGACCAAGCCATCAACAAAATGTTGAATGTTTTGTTGGCTTAATATCTGTTTATCACGTTTTATTCTAATTATTTCTTGGGGGAGTATCATAAATAAACTCTTAATTATTCAATAGATCTTTTGGTGTAAATGCGTCAGGTAGCAAATCTTGTATTGTCCATTCTTGTTGCTCCCCTATATGATTCATAGCAACAACACGTGCTGTGTATTCAAAAAACTCAGCAATCACTTGACGACAAGCTCCACAAGGCGGCGTTAGTTTTTTTTGTTCGGTATAGAGCACGAGAAGTTTAAATCTTTGTTCACCCTCAACAACGGCATTAGCAATACAATTACGTTCTGCACATTGAGTTAAGCCATAAGAAGCATTTTCAACATTACAGCCCATAAAAACCTTACCACTCTCAGTCAATGCAGCAGCACCTACTTGAAACTCACTGTAAGGCGCATAAGCATTGTCGTGAGCTTGTTTTGCAGCATTAAACAAATTTTTAGGTACTTGTATTTTATTATTTTTCATTGGCCGACTCATTGTATAAAAGCGAAATACTATCTAGTATTAAGTATCAATTTATTTGACCAAATGGTCAAGTATTGTTAATGGGTTTTTGAAGAAGTTAATTGAAGATTAATGCACCGGCTATATGCCCAAGTGTTTTCTATCAGCAGAACATTGATATGTAGCTATGACTTAATCACATAAACTACATGGCGTTAGAATATAAAAGCCAGCAAAAAAACTGCTGGCTTTTATATTTATTAGCTTAGCTAAATGAAGCTAAAGATTAACAATCAGTTTAGAAACTGTAACGTAAACCGACTTTAATATTCCAAGTAGAGGCTTTTGCATCAAACTCATCCCAGTTAGCACCATCAAAACCACGGAATGGTTCTGAGTAAACATAACGACCTTGATCATCAATATCAAAATCAACTAATGTAGAATTTGGGAATTCTTTCTTTAATACTTTACCTTTTGCGCTATCAACCAAATTCAGCACATTCTGAATACTAAAGTAAATAGTGCCTTTATGGTCTTCCATAAACCCTGGTATTTCTTGGCTAATATTTAAGTCCATTCGATCAATCCACTTAGAAGTTGAAGTGTTTTTAGGCGCATAACCACCAGCATAACCACTTAAACCAGCGGTATTGATCCAATCTGACAATTCATCCCATGTAATACCATCAAGTTGTACATTGGGATCATCTGCTCCTGTTGGGATGTATGGTACATAAGCACTAGCGCTATTAAAACGACTTTGATCACCTAAGTCACTGTCTCTAAAAGAGCCGAGCACATAGCTAAATGGACGACCTGAACGACGCTCATAAAAGAGGTTGAAATTAGTATTATAGTTATCAAAAAATTGATGTGTATAATCTAAATTCAATACAAAACGGTGTTCAATCTGGTAATTCGCAGTGCCTACATAAGCTTCTTGTCGATCCAGTGTAATAGGGTATTGGTAATTTGAAGTTGCCGTTGAAGACGTCCCTGGAGTACCTTCGGTAATATCTTGATTAGTATATGACATATTAAAACTAAGGCCGTTTTCAAAGGCTGAACTCAAACTAGTAGTAATAATGTTACTGCGGCCATTCTCTTGTGCATTAGTTAGCATAAGGTCATAACGATTACTTGATTCACCTGTTAACGGGTCAATAACTTCATAAATAATACGACCACCATCAGCAGTGGTAACAACATTTCCATTTTCATCTAACTTAGGAGAGCGGGCAAGATCTTGCCATAACACATCATTCTCTCGATCTATACGCATAAATTCAGCAGACCATAACCAATTATCACCTAGATTAGGAACTGCAAAACTATAGTCTAAACCAAGGCTGTAACGCCAATCACTAGGCATTTCAAAGTTTGGATCAGTAACGTTAGTGTTTCCATCTCCAGCTGCCATTGAAGCTAATACTTCTGGTGCTACTTGGCCAATCTCGACATCAGTTAAATAAGCTTCTTCATTAATGCTTACACCATTAAATGGAACATAGGTGATACCATCATTTGAGAATGAATTAGATAACCAAACATTAGGGCGACCACCACTAAATCGACCAACGCCACCAGAAATCACTAAATCTTCAGCAGCTTCCCACTCAAAACTTAAGCGAGGTAGCAAGATGTCTAGGCCATCTAAATTGACCGAGTTACTAAAACCGTAACGTTCTTCAAAGTTACTATTACTCGAAGGTGCATCGTCCATTTGAGTTGTTTCATATCGCAAACCAGCGGTTATCAAAAGCTCATCAGTTACGTACCATGAATCTTCAATAAATAAGGCAAGTGTTGCAAACTCAAATTGTGCAGCTGCATCGTCAGCAACATTAGTATATGCGTTACTGTAATCAAAATCTGACGCAACCTGGTTTTCAAAATCAGCAATTGAGTCAAATTCCCAGCGGCCTAATGAATCAGGGGCAAATAAATTGAAAATATCAATACTTTCATAGTTTGCGCCAAAGGTAATTTCATGATCATCTAATAAATACTCGCCTTGAAAACGAAGACTTAATGTATCATTTGCTAATTGATTGGCATGACGATACTGATCAGGGCCAAATGAAATTGGGTTTGATGGGTAACCTCTATCATTTGTATCGGTATAGACCTTAATATCGCCAAAGTCTTTTGTTACTGGTTGTGCTTCAGTCTTAACTTCTTTATAAGCAACTTTAATTTCAGTAGTGAAGTTATCAGTCCAATTCGAATAGAAGTGTGTTGCATAACTTTCTAGAGCCTGAAAGTTATTATACCAATGAGTATTGAGTTTTAGCTCAGAATCCCTACTAGTCATACCCCTAGTCACATTGCCTTCAGTATTTTGATAAGTAAAAGAGGCTCGATGATCGTCATTAATATTCCAATCTAATTTTGCTAAAATCTTCTCATCTTCCTCAATCGGTTGCTGATTCCATATACCCGCATCAAAACCGTAAACTCGTTCGGCAATTTCCCTAACTTGATCATAAGATGCCTGTGTTGCAAAGGTTTCATTTGGTGAAGAGCTACCTTGAGGGCCCCACTCAAGTTGAGTAGGAGATTCAAATTTATCGTAAGATAAAAAGAAAAATAAGGTATCTTCAACTAAAGCACCGCCTAAAGTTGCTCCCCATGTTTCTTCGTCGTAATCCAGTTCAACTTCATCACCATCAGGTGTTTTGGGTGTTCCTGCCCAACTGTCCTGTGCTTTCTCAAAAAACACTGAGCCTGAAAGTTCATTGCTACCTGATTTAGTAACTGCATTAATTTGACCGCCAGAAAAACCACCATGACGAGCACTATAAGGGGTTGCTTCTAAGCTAACTTGTTCAACAGCATCAACCGAAATAGGTGAACGCTGGGTAGGGTAACCATTGGAATTCAAACCAAAATCATCATTCTGGCGAACACCATCGACATTAAAACTGTTGTAACGAGGATTCATACCTGCAATAGATAATGGGGCGTCAGAGCCGGTTCCTGTTACCGCTAATGGATTACTGCGCAATACATCTTTTAAGTCACGATTGCCACCGGCAGCCTTCATGATATCTTCAGCACTCCAAGAACCACCAGACCCTTTGTTAGTGTAACCCATAACACTGCTACCGGTAATGGTGATTACTTCTTGCGCTTGAGAAGCTAATTCAGCAGATAAACGAAATGACTTACCTACCTGTAAAAATATGTCATTGTACTGTTCATCTTGAAACACTTCAGAGTCAATGACTACCTTGTAAGGTCCCCCTACTCTCAAACCGCGAGCACTATAGTTACCACTTTCGTTGGTAGTAACTGTTCTAATAGTTCCTGTTGGCTCATGAATAATAGTGATTTGGGTATTAGCAGCAGGGTTACCTTTTGGCCCTAATATTTTTCCGGTAATACCCGATGCAGTATCCTCGGCGAGAGCGTTAGTCGCTATGCCTAAGCCTATTACTAACGCTGTAGCAATACGTGAAAAACGATGAGTTTTCATCTGTTATCCTCAAGTGATGTTGTAAAGTGTTTGATTATTATTGTTTAAGCGAAAAAACTAACCAATTGAACAGTTTTTTCTTGGGTGGAATTAAAACAGGTTTTTGTTGCAGTTTCATTACATATTTAACAAGTAAATAAACCTAAAGAGGTAAGACCAGGTTAGCTATACAAAAAATTAGGCTCACATAATAAAATAAAAAAATAAAAACAATATAAAACATGAAGATAAATAAAAAAAACTGATACCACATCTAGTGTCACAGCTAAGTTACTTTTATATAATATTTATGAATATGGTAATTACATTAATATATAACAGGTATTTAAATTTATAAAATATAAATAAAAAAACACAATAAAACCAATAATAACAATGACAAACACTTTATTCTTTGATGTAAAATCATTGCAAAGGTAGTAGATAAATTGTCTAAAAAGTAAAACATTAATAATTATCCACTTTTAAAGATGTTATATTGGCTTTATAGTTAATAAATCAAAACTTTTAACTCTGTAAAATAAACTCCCAATTAAAAAACTAACCTTTTGGCCAGCTTTTAGTGTGACTAATATTGTGATGCAACAATGCCAAATCGATAGAGAAAACTGAGTATCAAAAATGACAACCGCCAAAGACGAAAAAAAAACCAGCAACATTCGCGCCCAGAGTCTGATAAAAATACTCAGTGCTGCTAGCACTGAATTTGTTCTTCAGGGTTACAAAGGGGCTACTATTCAGTCCATTGCAGACAGGGCCAATTTACCGAAAGCAAACATTCTTTACTACTTTAAAAATAAAGAGAAGTTGTATCATGCTGTTCTCGAACATACTCTGCAAATGTGGGATGAGGGTATTGGTGATATTGACCCTGAAGAAGGACCAAAAGCTGCTATAGAAAAATTTATTGCCGCTAAGGTAATTATGTCATTTAAACACCCTGAAGCCTCAAAAATTTATGCGATTGAAATTATACAAGGGGCACAACATTTAAAAGATTTTGCACGAACTTATCAGCGACAATGGGTAAGAGAAAAAGCCAAACTTTTTCAACAGTGGATAGATGATGGGCAAATGAAAAATGTTGATCCTGTGCACTTGATTTTTCTTATATGGTCTTCAACCCAGCACTATGCAGATTTTGAAACGCAAATTTTGACCATCATGAACCGTGCAGATTACGAAGATGAAGATATTAAGCAAGTTATTAATTTTTTAACTGACATAATCCTCCGTGGTTGTGGTCTTATATAGGTTTACTATGACAAAGCAACTAGCCTTCATTTTTATAGTCGGTATTATACAAAATTTTGTACTCAATGGTGCTTACGCTATCAGCCTCAAGGTAGCTAGCTTTAATGTGAGTATGGAAGCAACTAATTACCTCGATCACCAGCGTGATGATAAACATAATGTTCCTGCTGATACCCTATTAAGAGCATTACAGAACAATCACCAACAAATTAAAAATATCGCTGAAATCATTCAACATATTCAACCAGACATAATTTTATTAAATGAATTTGATAATCAAGCGAATGCCAATACCAGTTCACTTGCCGAGATAAATATTTTTATCAAGCAATATCTCAATGTCAGTCAAAATGGTCAACCTATCATTAATTTTCCTTATGTTTATCAAGGACCAGTTAATACGGGAGTTAATTCAGGACTAGATTACGACGGCAATGGTATTGAAGGAGAGTTGCCAGCAGATGGTTACGGTTATGGTCACTTTCCTGGTCATTATGGAATGGTACTTTTATCGAAGTACCCTATTGATGTTGAGAGAATTCGTACTTTTCAAAACTTTAAATGGTCAGATATGCCAGGCGCGCTCAAACCAATAAATCCAACGACAAAAAAAGCTTTTTTTACTGAAGAAGTCTGGTCTAAATTAAGACTCTCTTCAAAATCACATTGGGATATTCCAATAATTATCAACGGTAGCAACATCCATATATTAGCTAGCCACCCCACTCCTCCAGTTTTTGACGGCCCTGAAAATCGTAATGGTAAACGTAATCATGATGAAATTCGTTTCTGGGGTGATTATATATCGTCAAATAAAAGCCATTATATTTATGACGACAACGGCATAAAAGGTGGGTTAGCTAACAATCAATCTTTTATTATTTTAGGTGATTTAAATGCTTCCTTATTTGACGGTGATGCTATTGTTTCAGGTATTGCATCACTATTACACCATGATAAAATCCAAGATCCTCAACCTGTGAGTATGGCAGCAAAAAAACACTCGCCAACTAATTTACAAGCGCAATATCATACGGCCTTGTGGCGAATGCGCGCAGACTATGTATTAGCCTCTAAACAAGGTTTGAATATTATCAATTCTGGAGTGTTTTGGCCTCTAAAGACCGATAAAAACTTTAACCTTGTTAAAGATAGAAAAGCCTCCTCTGATCATCGCCTAGTGTGGGCAGAGTTAGCAACCAATAATATGAGCAATTAATTACTTTAGCTTAAATTAACACACATATTATTTATCATTCATCAATTAAATAAGCAGTTAACAATGAAAAACATCCTATGTAGCCTTTTTATTTCTATCCCTTTATCTGCTTGCATGGTAAACATAGACAATGACAAACCCACTAGTGTGGTAAAATCACACACTTCACAAATAGCCCCTAAAAATATTATTATGGTAGTGGCCGATGGTATGGGGCCTGCTTACACCTCAGCCTATCGCTTATTTAATGATAATCCTACTACAAAGATAATAGAGCCAACCATATTTGATAAAACCCTCGTTGGCTTATCGAGTACCCAGCCTGCCTCTGTTTCCGGTTTTGTAACAGACAGCGCCGCCGCTGCAACGGCGTTATCAACAGGCGTTAAAACCTATAACGGCGCTATTGGTTTAGATACTGATAAAAATTCAGTGCAAACCGTACTTGAATTTGCAAAATTGCAAGGTAAAAAAACTGGGGTTGTGGTTACCTCGCAAATTAACCATGCAACCCCAGCCTCTTATTTAACCCACAATGAAAGTCGACATAATTACAATGATATTGCTGATAGCTACTTAGACGAAGGTATTAAGGCCGATGTCTATTTAGGAGGCGGTTGGCAATACTTCATACGTGACGACAGAAATTTAGTAACAGAGTTTATTGATAAAGGTTTTCAGTACATTGATGATTTCTCTCAATTAGCAAACTTACGTGCTAATACCCCTACGCTTGGCTTGTTTGCTGACACTGGTTTACCTTGGTCTTTAGATGATAATAATAACTTTAGACTAACCTCTATGAGTAATGCCGCGATTAAACAACTCGAAAATCCACAAGGTTATTTTTTGTTAATTGAAGCAAGCCAAATAGACTGGGCGGGCCACTCCAATGATATTGCCTCAGCCATGGCCGAAATGCATGATCTCGCTAACACGCTTCAATATCTAGCGACTTACGTCAGTAACAACCCGGATACCCTCGTTGTTCTTACTGCTGATCATAGTACAGGCGGTTTTAGTATTGGTGCCAATGGTACATATGCCTGGCACCCTGAAATTTTACGCACTATGCAACGCTCTCCTCGCGCCATAGCTAAAGTACTCACTAACACTGCAATAACCTCACGTAAGGTATCAGAGTTACTCAATGCTGACGTTAATGAAGAAGAAGTTAGCCTATTGATTAATGCTAAAAATGATGCTGAACAAGCGGTTAATAGCTATGAAAAACTTCCCGTCGAGAACCGCAATACCAGAAAAAAACCTAACATAGAAAGAGCTCTCTATATCGCTATTAATCAACTCATTGATAAACGCACTAATACTGGCTGGACCACAGGCGGCCATACTGGTATCGATGTGCCCGTGCACGCTTTTGGTAAACAAAGTAATCAATTTAATGGCATGTTAGATAATACCGATATCGCTAAAAAGTTATTCATGCTCTTAAGGGAAAACTAATCACCTTGAGTTAGATAATGACAAAATGGTGGCTGTTCAGTCTAGCTAGAATTGTTAAATAACGCTTATGAATTACAAAAACGAAGCCTAGTGGCTTCGTTTTTTATTGGGAAAATAATTTACAGCAAGGGCACTGCTCATAAAAGGACATTTACCCACGGCTTAAAGCTTAAAGCTCAATACTTTTCCCCATATACTGAACTTAAAATATATTTCACCTTACGCGACAAGGGCTCTTAAACGAGATATTTATTCGCCTTCATACGAGAGTAAATGTGAAACCGATAACCCTAAAGAAGCTAACTTTTCTTCACCGCCCAAATCAGGTAATGAAATCACAAAAGCACAATCTGTTGTGGTAGCTCCAACGCGGCGAATTAAGCTGGTTGTTGCCTCAATAGTGCCACCCGTAGCGAGTAGATCATCAATAATCAATACTTTATCATCAGCCGTTAATGCATCCTGGTGAATCTCTAACGTATCTGTGCCGTATTCTAATTGGTAATCTTGGGCAAACGTTGCTCTTGGTAATTTTTTGGGTTTACGCACAGGTACAAAACCAACACCTAGTGCTAAAGCTAAAGGTGCACCAAATAAAAAACCTCTGGCTTCAGTACCGACTACTTTAGTAAATCCTTTGTTTACAAATTTTTCTTTTAGCAAAGAGATAGTTAGAGAGAAGGCTTCAGCATCGTCTAATATACCGGTCACATCCCTAAACATAATGCCTTTTTTAGGGTAATCTACCACGGTGTGTACTGCATTTTTTAATTGCTGTTGTTGTTGTTCTGTAATCATTTCAACCAATCTTTTTAAAATTAATAGAGGACTAATATAACACCCCTCCAGGTTAAAAACTAAAAAACATCTTAATTTTGAATTTGGAAGTAAAGCAAATAGCCACGTAAATTTTACCTACACAATAAGGTCTTTAATCATTCATAAAAAGGCACGCAAGCACCACTCTAAAACTATACAAGCCCTTGTATAACATAACGAGTTCAAAGCACTTTCATTTGTTCTTTTTCTAACCAGAGTAATGCCTCTTCTCTGTTTGAAAAAATTTCTAAATTCCAAGGGATATCATGAGGGACTGTCTTCGCCAAATAATGAGTCGTTTGCTTACTGACCTCATTATAAGTAATTACTGCCATGGCATATATTTCTTTTAACGAAGCTATTTTAAGTTGTGCATTAAAATCATAAGTGTACGCATTTTTTTTATTAATTAGTAAAGCGAAAGGACTGCTCAGATGGCGTAGTAAAAAGTTATGGTATTGCTCAACAATATCACTATTCATCTCGACTCCCTCGTTAATAATAACTTCAGCTAAATTATCCTTAAGTATGATAATATTGGCAAACGGCAACTGTTCCATAATTGATTCCCCAATGAAGAGTTAAATACTCAAGTTAAACCTACAAGAAACTCAGCAATTTTTCTATACTTTCCATTGTTGGAATTGTTACTATCGAAGGTCTAACAATCAATTATTTACCTTAATAAAGGCATTCACTTGGATCAAAAAGCACATACAATTCTTTGGCACGATTATGAAACGTGGGGAGTATCACCTAAGGTTGATAAACCTTCGCAATTCGCGGGTATACGCACTGATCTTGATTTAAATATAATTGGCGACCCAGAAATGTTTTATTGTCAGCCGCCGATAGATTATTTACCTCACCCTGAAGCTTGTTTAGTTACCGGTATTACCCCACAAAAAGCACAAAGTGAGGGGTTAAGTGAAGCAGACTTTGCCGCACGAATTCATGACTTGTTTTCAACACCCAATACCTGTGTTGCTGGTTACAATAGTATTCGTTTTGATGATGAGGTGAGCCGCTATTTATTTTACCGTAATTTTTATGATCCGTATGGTCGTGAATGGCAAAACGGCAACAGTCGTTGGGACATAATAGATATGGTACGTGCCACGTATGCATTGCGCCCAGAGGGCATTAATTGGCCTACGGTAGAGCGAGATGGTGAAGAGGTTGTAAGTTTTCGTCTTGAGCTATTAACAGCTGCTAATGGTATTAGTCACGAAGCCGCGCATGATGCAATGAGTGATGTGTATGCAACCATTGCTATGGCCAAATTAATTAAACAAAAGCAACCTAAGCTGTATGAGTTTATTTTTAACTTACGTCATAAGCAACAAGTCAAAGATTTAATTAATACCGCTGATATGACACCTATTGTGCATACCTCAAGTAAGGTGTCATCAGCGCATGGCTGCACTAGCTGGTTTGCGCCTCTGTCTTACCATCCAGTAAATAAAAATGCGGTAATATGTATTGATTTAGCGCGAGATATATCGCCATTGATAAGCTTATCAAGTGAAGAAATTAAAACTAGGCTATACACACGCTATGATGAATTGGGCCCAGACGAATTACCTATTCCAGTTAAACTTATTCATATTAACAAGTGCCCTATGGTTGCACCCGCTAAAACCCTTTTACCAGAAAACGCTGAGCGCCTCGCTATTCCCCGAAAAACTTGTCTAGATAACTTAGCCTTATTAAAAAACCATGCTGAATTAAGAGATAAACTCAGTGATGTATTTACCAGCTCAGACTTTGATGAAGCAAAGCCCGATGCCGAACAAGCACTTTATGGAGGTGATTTTTTTAGCCATGGTGATAAAGCGCAAATGGATATTCTTCGTGGTTTGAACCCTGAACAATTAGCAACCCACCCTTTTAACTTTGCAGATGAGCGCTTAACCGTATTGCTTTTTCGCTACAGAGCACGCAATTATCCGCACACGTTATCCACTGAAGAACAACAAAAATGGCAACAGTACTGTCAAAATAAACTGCAGTATGGAGGCAGAGGTATATTATCACTCGATGAGTTTATGATAAAAATTGAAAACCTCGCACATGAACATGAAGAAAATAAAGTTAAAATGTCAATACTCAAAGCATTATATGAGTACGTGCAGGGCTAAAGCGATTCAATAAAGTGCCTCTCATTGCGCAACACGTTCAGTTAAAGAACACTTTAAGGAAGTTAGTTAGTCATTAAATAACATGAAAACTGTATATAGGGTTTTCTCAATGAATACAGGGGTCTAAGTCACTTGTATTCATTGGTTTTATAATTTAATCGCTGCTGATACTTATAATGCGTTAAGCATATCAGATAAATTATCGACTACTCTTTCTTAAAGCGTGAAATTAAGCTTGAAGTGTCCCAGCGGCTACCACCATTCTCTTGCACTTCTTGATAATAACCGTCAAGTTGTTTAGTAATAGTTAAATCAGCACCCACTTTTTCAGCCGCTTCAAACGCAATAGCTAAGTCTTTTCTTACCCAATCAACAGCAAAACCAAAATCAAACTCTCTTGCGCACATGGTCTGGCCACGATTATCCATTTGCCAAGAGCCTGCTGCCCCCTTACCAATGGTTGCTAACAGTTTGTCGGTATCTAAGCCCGATTTTTGCGCGAAATTCAAGCCTTCAGCTAAACCTTGTACGGTGTTTACAAAACAAATTTGGTTAACCATTTTAGCTAATTGACCTGAGCCAACAGGGCCCATTAACTGACTAAAACGCGCAAAAGCAGACATCACCGGCTCTACTTTAGCAAACACTGCTTCGTCACCACCCACCATAACGGTGAGTACACCGTTTTCTGCACCCGCTTGGCCACCTGACACTGGTGCGTCTAAAAAGTATTGTTGGTTTTCAGTAGCGATTGCAGCTAACTCTTCCGCCAGCTCTGCTGAGGCCGTAGTATGATCAACAAAAATACTGCCTTGTGGCAACCCTGCTAATACACCCTGCTCACCTAGTGCAACTTGTCTTACATCGTCATCGTTTCCAACGCAAGCGAAAGCAATATCACAGCCCTGTGCTGCCAGTGCTGGTGTTAAGGCAACTTCACCGGCAAAATCTTGTTGCCAAGCCAAAGCTTTCTCATGGTTACGATTATAGACACAGACTTGATGCCCAGCGTTTTTAAGATGCCCAGCCATAGGATAACCCATAACCCCAAGACCGATAAAAGCGATTTTCATAGTATCTCCTGATAATACTGACCAATAAAACTAAGAACTTATAAATCAACATTCTGCCATATAAACTTTGCAAACAGCAGCTTTTATATTAAACTTCACCAAATGATTGTGCACAACTTAATTTACCACAACCTAAATTGAATAAATAATATTCAATTGAATTTATAAACTTATCGCTACCTAAGAAGCGAAAGTACAATAAAAAAACGTATTTATAACAAACTTATTAAGGCTTAACATGTCAAATATTTATCAATTTTCAGTATTAAATAACAAACAAGAAAAAGTTGAATTAACGGATTATAAGGAGCAAGTATTACTCATCGTTAATACCGCCAGCCATTGTGGTTTTACGCCTCAATATAAAGGCTTACAGTCATTACACGATTCCCTTAAAATAAAGGGCTTCGAGGTATTGGCGTTTCCCTGTAATCAATTTAAACAGCAAGAAAGTGGCAGTAATGAAGAAATTCAACAATTTTGCGATTTACAATTCAATATTAAATTTCCGTTATTTGATAAAGTTGAGGTAAATGGTGATAACGCTGAACCACTTTTTAATTATTTAAAGCAACAAGCGCCTGGTATTTTAGGATCAAAATCCATCAAATGGAATTTCACTAAATTTTTAGTTAACCGCCAAGGTAAAGTGGTGAAACGCTATGCACCAACAACTAAACCTGAAGCGATCAAAGCCGATATTGAAAAGTTACTTGCTTAAGATACACTAACCATGAGTGACAATTTACGCCTAGAAAAACAACTTTGCTTTAGGCTTTACAGCGCTAACAAAAAAGTTTGTCGGCTTTACGCTCCTTTACTTAAAGAGCTTGGCTTAACTTACCCGCAATACTTAGTAATGTTAGTGCTTTGGCAACAAACAGAAGCTCTATCAGTTAAGGCACTAGGGAAAATGCTTGATTTAGATTCAGGCACCTTATCACCCTTACTAAAACGAATGGAAAAACAACGACTCTTGATCAGATCAAGACAAAAAACCGATGAGCGTGTGGTTGAAGTAGAACTAACCGATGTTGGGAAAAACCTCAAACAAGGGGCAGAGTCTATACCCGAAACTATGTTTGCTAAAACAGGTTTGTCAGCAGAAAGGTTTCAGCAGTTAACAAATATTTTAGACGAACTGCTGCAAGATATGCCGTAATGATTAAACCTCACATTGCATGGTTTAATCATTACGTTGCAATTAAACGCTTGAATAACAAAGTTAAGAAAATAAAGTACTATGCAACCTTTCTACAACTTGGTTGGCATCATCTTCATTAACTAAAAAGCAAAGGTTATTATCGCTAGCGCCATGACAAATTAACCTAACATTAATATCATTGATGGTTTCAAAAATATTTTCGCCAATGCCTTTAGCGTGTCTTAAGCCATTTCCAATAACGGCGACTAAAGATAAACCATGTTCAACAGTCACTTCACAAAGTTGCTCTAACTCTGCAACCACAGTTTTGGTAATTAATGACTGGGTTGAGCCTACTGGGTTATCAAACGTCAAAGCAACACTAATTTCACTGGTGGTAATTAAATCAATACTCAACTCATGTTTAGCTAACACACTAAATACCTTTGATAAAAAACCACTAGCATGCAGCATCGCAGGGCTTTTCACGGTAACTAAACTTTGTTCTCTACGTAAAGCAATAGAGCGATAGGTAGGGTTTGAATCTACTTTCTGCTTTATTTGTGTCCCCCCTTTATTGGGCTCTTTACTTGAACCAACAAACACCGGAATATTACACCGCATTGCAGGTATGAGGGTTGCTGGGTGTAATATTTTTGCACCGAACGTCGCCATTTCGGCTGCTTCACCAAAACTAATTTCTTTAATTGCTCGTGCTTGATCGGTAATACGGGGATCCGTAGTAAAAATACCCACAACATCAGTCCAAATCTCTAAACTGTCACCCGTTAATGCTTCCGCTAACAGCGCAGCGGAGTAATCCGAGCCACCACGTCCAAGCGTAGTAGTGTGACCATGACTGTCTTGACCAATAAAACCTTGGGTAACCATGACGTTGTTAGCAATTTGTGGCGCTAATAACTTTTGACATTGCTTATTTAACTGATCAATATCAACAACGGCTTTACCGTGCACACTGTTGGTTTTCATTACTTGTTGAACATCAAAGTATTGCCCTGCAACATCAATTGATTGCAAAACCTGTGCAAATATACGAGAACTAAACTGTTCACCAAAAGCAAGAATAGCATCTGCTGTTTTTAAAGAATATTGCAATGACTGGGTTAATGCATGTTGAGTTAATGCATCCAGCAACTGATGAATCTCTTGATTTAACGTTGTTTGTACTTGAGGGTTTAAATGTTGGGTAATATTTAATTGAATGGCTAAAATGTTATCAACAATATTTTTTTGCTCGGCAACAGAAACATCTTTTTGACTCAAACGAACCAAGTAATTAGTAACTCCAGCGCTGGCAGAGACAACAATCAAACGATTGTTCGGGTTATTTTTAATAATGTTAGCGCATCGAAGCATTGCTTGAAAATCAGCGACACTGGTGCCCCCAAATTTAGCGACAGTTAACGCCGATGATGATTGAACTGAATTCACAATTTTCTCCCTTAATCAAACACTATTTACGAAATATCAATGCGCGCTGCAAAGTAAACACTTAAATAGTTAAATAAAATTATTGGAAGGCCATGACTGAGTAGTTAACGCGTGCAACACTTAACGATTTTAATTAAAGCTAACCGTAATAACGAAAATTTTTCAGCCAGAAGCTCTCCACCTTTTGAAGTTATTAACGGCTAAAAACAGCGAATAACATTCAAATATATCAGGTGACAGCTACTAAGGATTCAACCTTAGTAACCGAGCTATCAAGCCCACACTTAATTGCTCTCGGCGATAACCCCCCTCAAAAACGGTTGTTGGAATGTGGTTCCTCTCGTTTTTTACCTGGGTATCGCACCTCTTCTGGTGTTTAAAGTCAGCGAAGATAATTTAAACGAGCCATTGCAACAACAATGACTAGAGTAATAACCCTAACTTTAAAAGCGGCCGTATTAAACCTGATTTTGAACACTTTTGCAACAAGCTTTTGTTAAATCTATTTAGCTGACATATTGAGGGCACTTTGGCAAAATACTTGATATAGTATTTATACAATAAGAATTTTAACAAGTTAATTGTGTTGCATGGACTTATTTCTTTTAAAAAAAATTGTTGCTGTATTACTAATGCCAATAAATATTGTCATATTGTTAATGCTTGTGGGTCTACTTTTGTATCGTAGATCGGCAAAAGCCAGTCTAAAAATCTTTATAACGGCAACTTTTATCTTGGTCATATCAGCACTACCACCTGTATCTGACAGCTTAATGACGAGTATAGAAAACAACTACTCTCCTTATATTAAGGGCAATTCAACGGTTGATTATATTGTAGTTTTGGGGTGTCGGCACACTACCAACCCCATTCTCCCTGTGACTAGTCAACTAGCGGGTTGTTCGTTACAGCGCATGGTTGAGGCCCTGCGCATCTATAAATTACATCCTGAGGCGAGAATTATTACCTCAGGTTTTGCTGGTGTTAATTCGGTATCAAACGCAGTAACTGTTAAGCAATCTCTTGTTTCACTTGGGGTTCCTGCACAAAAAATTATCACTGAAAACTTTCCTAAGGACACTGAAGAAGAGGCAGAGTTAATTGCACCCAGAGTTCAGGGTACAAAGACAATACTTGTGACAAGTGCTAGTCATATGCCAAGAGCGATAAATTATTTTCAAGCAAAAAATATATACCCCATTGCAGCACCCACAGGCTTTTGGGTTAAAAATCCCAATGGTAATAAAGGCTGGCGGTATTATTTGCCAGACAGTAAAAGTTTGCAACAAACCACCATTGCTTGGCATGAAATACTGGGATCAGTAGTACAGTGGTTCAAATCATTATTTAATTGATATGATGATCGTGTTCAAATGACTCATATTTAATATTCAACCGCCACACTAAGGCGTTAACTTACAGTATTTGTATTGCCTGTATCGCCCCTACCCCCTTAACCGACAAAGCTGTTTTACGGAGGAATGAAATACAAATTATTGTTGGTTTCATATCAAGCAGGGTTATCAATATCTATAAAGACGACATCAAGCTGATGAGTTTTTGCTAGATGTTCACCTAAGGCTTTAACACCATAACGTTCCGTAGCGTGATGACCTGCTGCATAAAAGTGGATGTCCATTTCCCGAGCAACATGAGTGCTTTGTTCAGAAATTTCACCCGTTAAAAAGGCATCAATACCCTGCTCTGCCGCTAATTCAACATAATTTTGACCACCGCCAGAACACCAGGCAATAGTGTGTATTTTTTTAGCGCTTGGTGCAGCAATGTGAAGACAATCGCGCTGCAAGGTTGCATTCAATGTTTGGCTCAATTCATCGGCAGACATTGGCGAATTAAAGCGGCCTTGCATAACAACACTGAACGGTTTGCCTTCTTCAAGAGGGGCAACATCAACAATGTTAAAGTGTTTGGCGAGTTGAGCATTATTACCCAGCGTAGGATGAACATCCAAAGGTAAATGATAAGCAAATAAATTTATATCATTCATTAACAAGGCTTTAATTCGGGCATGTTTCATACCCCGTATAACGTATGATTCATTTTTCCAAAAATACCCGTGATGTACCAAAATAGCCTCTGCTTTTTCAGCAATAGCTCGCTCAATAAGTGCCTGAGAGGCTGTGACTCCAGTTACAATTTTATGAATGTGTTGACTACCTTGAATTTGTAGTCCATTAGGCGTGAAATCTTTAATCTGTTTTGGTTTTAATAAGGTATCTAAGTATTGCTCAAGTTCAATAGAAAGCATAAAAATTAACTCAGTATAAATAGTGGGTTAAGCATACTTGATTAACCACCTTTTTTCACCATCGTAGTGATAAAGTATTGTATACAAGGCACTCAAAACTAGCTTTTAGTTTTAGATTGTTGAGAACGTAAGCTTGCCGCTTTTGCTGGTTCAAAGCCTGTTTGAATTTGCCACATGGGTTTAATGGGTGTTAACGGTAACACACGTTTTTTGGCAATAATGATGTATACTGAGCCAAATGTCGTTAAGTAACGATTAGCAAAGTCATGCCATGGGCTCTTAAGACTTTGTTCGTTAAGTTTCCCCGCTAAACTAAAGGGTAAGCAGCGTTGATCTGCTAAAATCTCAAAGCCCATAAGGTGTAACCAATCTTTAATTCGCATCGGTGAGAAAAAATGCTCATTCCATGGGGTATTCTGACGCCGATATGGGATAAAACGATTCAATCCTGCAAGACTAATGGGGTTGAAACCTGTTACAACCAAATAACCATTAGGTATTAATGTCCGGTTAGCTTCACGAACGACATGATGCGGATCCATTGAAAACTCAAGTGCGTGACTTAATAGGCAAACATCAACACTTTGATCTTGCAATGGTAAATCATCAATATTGGCAATAACGTCACTGTTAGGATGGTTACTACTGAGGTTGATTTGGTGCTTAATCGTACTGCCAACAATATTAATTTCACAACTTAAAGCACCAAGTTTAACTAAATGATAACCATAAAATTTTTGCCACCATGGCGCTAACACTAACTCTATCGTTTTCCTAATTATTTCACCGTTTGGCAACGTCTGCCAAGTACTGGGGAATTGCGGTTGACGAAAAGCGATAGCTGGTTTCATACAGGCATCTTTTGTGAGTATAATGACAATAAGTATATAACGAAATACAGGTAAAATCTCACATGGCTCATTCAGATATTATGGTTACCGCAATTAACGCATTTAACGATAATTATATTTGGGTTCTTGGTTGTCAACAAAGCAAAGCGGTTGCTTTAGTTGACCCCGGCGATGCTAAGGTGTGCATTGATTACTTAATAAAACACAAGCTGTTTTTGTCTGCTATTTTAATTACTCACCATCACAAAGACCATGTTGGTGGTATTAAAGACTTACTTGAATTTTCACAAAAGAACAACTGGCAAGTGACGGTATATGGTCCAGCAAACGAAAATATAGTAGGTATTGATGTTAAACTTCAAGAAAATGACGAGGTATATCTCAACGAATTACCGTGTAAATTGACAATACTTGATTTACCCGGACATACCAAAGGCCACATAGCGTATTATGATACTAAACGATTATTTTGTGGAGACACACTTTTTTCTGGGGGCTGCGGTCGCTTATTTGAAGGCTCTCCTCGACAAATGCACCAATCATTGTCTAAATTAACCCAGTTGCCAAGTGGTATGTTAGTTTACTGTGCACACGAATATACTCAAGCCAACTTGGCGTTTGCCGCAGCAGTTGAACCTGAAAATGCCCAACTCAATAACTACATAAATACCGTTAAGCATAAACGTGCTAACAAGCAAGCAACTATCCCTAGTACTATTGGTTTAGAGCAACAAATCAATCCTTTTCTTCGCTGTCATACACCAGATGTTAAATTAGCAGCTCAAAACTTCTCCAAACAAATAGCTGCAAATGAAGTTGAGGTCTTCGCAGCAATACGTTCATGGAAAGACACGTTTTAACCCGTAAACAATAAGCTTACAATTTAGCTATTTTAAACTGGCACATAGCTGTGCTAGTATCCTTCATCGTTTTTTCCGCTAATTTATTGGTTGTTTATGAAGTATTTAGTATTACCATTTGTTATTTTTTTATCGGCTTGCCAAAGCACCATCAGTAATAACAATGCTCCTATTGACGAAAATTTAGCAGCCAAACCCACCGAAATTCACCAAGCGTTATTACTCGATGAACATATTGATGTAATTCATCCGGTTGCCGATGTTGATTTTGTTTTGGCTGAAACCGTAATAAAAGATGAAACTATTTGGCCGCGCCTTCAAAAGCAATTCAATTTCAATATCCCTGAGCAACCTCGTTTAATTGCTGAACGCAATTGGTATGCAAAGCATCCCAACTACCTCAATCGAGTAGCCAAACGTGCAGAGCCATTTTTACATTATATTGTAGAGGCTTTAGAAGAGCACGATATGCCGCTCGAGTTGGCCCTCCTACCTATAGTAGAGAGTGCTTTTGACCCTTTTGCCTACTCGCATGGTAGAGCATCCGGTATGTGGCAATTCGTTCCTGCTACAGGCAAGCGCTTTGGTATGAAGCAAAACTGGTGGTATGATGGTCGTCGCGATATAGTGGCTTCCACAGATGGGGCAATAAAATATTTAAAGTACCTAAATAAATTTTTTGATGGCGATTGGATGTTAGCCCTAGCGGCCTATAATTCTGGTGAAGGGCGAGTAAGGAATGCTGTTCGTAAAAATAAACGTTTAGGCAAAGCTACTGATTTTTGGTCACTTGATTTACCAAAAGAAACCAGAGCTTATGTTCCAAAACTGTTAGCCTTAGCTGATATAATTAAACGCCCCGCTGATTTTAACCTAACGCTTCACCCCATCAACAACCAAGCTTTCTTAGCGCAAGTAGATATTCATTCACAGTTAGATCTAGCAAAGGCGGCTAGCTTAGCTGATTTATCATTGGCAGAGCTACAACGTTTAAACCCTGGTTTTAATCGCTGGGCCACGGATCCAGCTGGCCCACATAAATTATTATTACCATTAAGCCGTATTGATCAATTTACGGTAGGTCTTAAAAAGTTATCAACAAAAGAGCGACTGGCCTGGCAGCGTTACAAAATTAAAGCGGGAGACAATCTTGGCGTCATTGCTGAAAACTTCAACACTCGCGTGTCATTAATACAACAGGTTAATAATATTGAGGGTAATAATATCCGTGCAGGTAAATATTTATTAATTCCTGTCGCGGCACAAAAACTCGATAATTATGTGTTTTCTCACGATCAACGTATCGCTAAAAAACAACAACGCTCTCTGAAAGGCCGTAAACGAATTCACACCGTAAAATCGGGTGATAACTTATGGGATATTGGCCGAAAATATCAAGTAAAAGGCAGTCAAATAGCCCGCTGGAATGGTTTTGCGCCCCGAGATACCTTAAAGATTGGTCAAGAGTTGGTTGTTTGGCAAAAAAATACAAGTTCATCTACTTCAAAGGTAGATAATGCAGTAATGCGTAATATTATTTATAAGGTAAGAAGTGGTGACTCTTTCGCCCGTATTGCCAGTAAATTCAATGTTCGCATTGGCGATATTGAACGCTGGAACAATCTAGATCGCAATAAGTATTTACAACCCGGTCAGCGGTTGAAACTGTCTGTTGACGTAACCAATAACATTTAAGTTATACATTATATTTTAAGTAAATTTTCGTTAACTTGCTCACCTATCGTTAAATGTTTATTTTAACTACATGAGTTAAATATATATTTATAATAAATGTCTAAATTGACTATGTTTCAACGCGTCATTAAAAACTCACTGAGGATAATTGCCTTAAAAGTCTTCATGATACAAATGTATTAATACAGACCAAAATAAACCACCATAAGGCTAAATCAACCAATCCAATAACACCTTTTATGCCCTATGCCAAAAAATGCGCTATGCCAAAAAGCTGTTTACTATTAACGCTTATCACTGAGCTGCTTTTATTAATAATTGTTTTTTGATAACTGCATGCTATTAAATTATGCGGGTTACCAAGATATACGGTTGCTTGCTATGATATCTGCTGGATATCATAGTGCTTTGGTATAATGTGACATAGTAAAAGCCCCAATAATTTTTTAATTTTCAAGGAACGATTAAATCGTATTCGGGTTTGCCTCGAAATTTTGAAAAGTATGACCTAAAGCCCAATAAAATTGGCTCAAGTCTAAAAAACCATTAAGATAATTGGTATTAATGCGTACTGGTAAAGTCAACAAAAAAGCGCTCTGTTTCCTCAGCTCTTTCTACCGTTACCCAAAGGCGCCAAACCATCTGCTCTGCCATACAATTGGCCAACTGAGTTTCGGCTTGGTAAGTAAAATTATTTAAGGAAGGTGTTGCTATCTCTGTAGCTTGCTCAATGGCGGCTTGCGCCTTTGCGGGTGTAGGTGAGGTTGAGGCGGTAAAAAAGACCGGTACCTTACCCATAAACATATCTCGCCCCTCTAAATAACCAGAAACTTTAGTAATAGTGCTGTTTTTTATTGAACCAGTAGTTGGGGCAATTGGCTCATTGATTTTGATGGGTGATAAGGATAATGGTAAAATTTCAATAATAAAAGGCGTTTCCCCTTTAATTGTATCAAGTAAATTTTCTTGCCAAAATCTCACACTATATTGAGATTTCTCAGTGGTGACCTCACATTGGCTCTGACTGGCAATGCATTGAGTGTTAGGCAATGTTTGTTTTGGTTTAGCTACAGGGGAATCAGGTTGACAAGCTATTAAAAGAAATGAAAATACGATAATACTCAACTGTTTAGACACAACAAAAAACCTAATAAATCATTTGCTGTCTATTATCGCTTATGGTGGATAAACTATCCAGCCTCATCCAGAGTTAATCCACTCATCTAACCTTGCTATTTTCTTGCTAAACCAATTGCAGTATTAATATAGCTAAAATATAGCTAAATTCGTAATCAAATATAGTTAATTAGACTCTAACTAATAAAATAGCTTGTTTAAGTTAAAGTGAGGCAAAGCAGAAACAAAGTTCCACAGTAAAAAATTACATGATGTATTTATAAATCTGTAAAAAACTGCCTAAAAACAGACTTAAGAAACTAACTTTATTAGGTTTAGTAATAAAGTAACATATAGCTAATATTTAATAATACCTGTTGAAAAACAATCTAATTTACGATTAATTCACTCAATGCAAAAGTCGATACTGACGTTAATTTTTGTCTAAAAACGCTCACTATTTATAATAGTATATTGTAACTAACATGAGATAGTACGAAAAAATTACATAGATTTTTACACGATTATTACTAAGAAAAACGTCTATAAATAGAAAGCTGCTGTAATTGCACTAGTATTGACATTTTAAAAAAAAGATACATTACTCTAATTATAACCTAAGCCATTGAGTTAAAATTAGCTTTTTTAGATAAATACACCTAAGTATCCTCAACAAAGCGATGCTCATTTGTTGTGCAATTACTAATTTAAACGCGCATAGCAGTTGATTTATAGGCACTGCAAAGGGTAAAATTGTAAAGATTTTTGAATCATCCCATTCATGGGTATGACACTTATCGCAGCTCAATGAGCAAATACACAGAATTAGTTTCTATTGTGTCCTACATTTAACATCATACAAGGTTAAATATAACAGCAATAGTCACTTTCTGATCAACAATAACACTGCGGAATTCTTAACATGACCACAAGTAATGCGTCAGCAGTTGACTACAACTTTGATGTTGTTCGTCAGTTCACTGTAATGACTGTAATCTGGGGACTCTTTGGTACATTCATGGGTGTACTGATCGCGGCTCAATTAATTTGGCCAGCATTAAACTTTGATACACCTTGGTTAACCTACTCTCGTCTTCGTCCACTTCATACTAATGCGGTAATTTTTGCTTTTGGTACTAGTGCATTATTCGCAACCTCATATTACGTAGTCCAGCGTACCTGCCAAACAAGACTATTTGGGGGTAAATTGGCAGCCTTTACTTTTTGGGGCTGGCAGGCTGTTATTGTTTGTGCTGCAATTACCTTACCTATGGGTTATACCTCAACTAAAGAATATGCTGAGCTAGAATGGCCCATTGATATTCTCATTGCTGTAGTTTGGATTTCTTATGCTGTGGTGTTTTTCGGAACTTTAATTAAGCGTAAAGTTTCACACATATACGTTGCTAATTGGTTCTTTGGCGGTTTCATTATCACTGTTGCAGTTTTACATGTGGGTAACTCCATGGTAATTCCTGTATCGGCAATGAAATCTTATTCTATATACTCTGGTGCAATAGACGCCATGATGCAGTGGTGGTATGGCCACAATGCCGTAGGTTTCCTACTAACAGCCGGTTTCTTGGGTATGATGTATTACTTCGTTCCTAAACAAGCAGAGCGACCTATTTATTCATACCGTCTCTCCATAGTACACTTTTGGGCACTGGTCTCGTTATATATTTGGGCAGGTCCCCATCATTTGCATTACACCGCTTTACCAGATTGGGCTCAATCGGTTGGTATGGTAATGTCGATTGTCTTATTCTTACCTTCTTGGGGTGGGATGATTAATGGTATTATGACACTGTCGGGTGCATGGCATAAGCTTCGTTCAGATCCTATTTTACGATTTTTAATTGTTTCTCTCTCTTTCTACGGCATGTCGACATTTGAGGGTCCGATGATGGCCATTAAATCAGTTAATGCTTTATCTCATTATACTGATTGGACTATTGGTCATGTTCACTCTGGAGCTTTAGGGTGGGTTGCCATGATCTCTATTGGTGCGATGTACCACTTAATTCCAGTGTTATTTAATCAAAGCCGTATGTATAGCATTCGTTATATCAATATTCATTTTTGGTTACACACTGCTGGGATTATCTTATACATAGTTGCCATGTGGATATCAGGTGTAATGCAAGGATTAATGTGGCGCGCTGTAAATGCTGACGGCACATTAACTTACAGTTTTGTTGAAAGTTTAACAGCTTCTTACCCTTTCTACTTTATGCGCTTCTTAGGTGGTGTCCTGGTGGTAACTGGCTTCGTTTTAATGGCTTACAACATGTTCAAAACCATCAGTGCTAAAGACGGCAGTCTTAAGCCAGTAGAAGCAGTTTAGAGGGCCATATGAAAAATTCACATGAAACCGTTGAAAAAAATGTCGGCTTATTTTTCTTATTCACCGTTTTTGCTATTAGCATAGGTGGTTTAGTTGAGATAACCCCACTATTCTTTCAAAAGGAGTTAACTACACCTGTAGATAATTTAAAACCTTACACTGCGCTGCAGATGGAGGGCCGTGATATTTATATTCGTGAGGGTTGTAGTAACTGCCACAGCCAAATGATTAGAGCATTAAGGGCTGAAACCGAACGTTATGGCCACTATAGTGTTGCTGGTGAGCATGTATGGGAACATCCTTTTTTATGGGGTTCTAAGCGCACTGGACCTGATTTAGCAAGGGTAGGAGGTCGTTACAGTGACGATTGGCATATTGCTCATTTAACTGATCCTAGATCCGTAGTGCCAGAATCAAATATGCCGGCTTATAGCTGGTTAAACAAAAATACGCTTGATGGGGAGTTAACCGGTAAAAAGTTGGAAACCTTTAACTTTTTAACACGTAACCGTAGTCATAAAGACGAAAATGGCAATCCGATTAAGCTTTACAGCCAAGCTGAAATTGATGGTGCAAAAGATGCTGTTAAAGGTAAAACAGAAATGACCGCCTTGATTGCTTACTTGCAATCACTTGGCCACGCATTGAAGTAAGCTGCTTATTATGGATTACGGAACACTCAGAGGGTTTTTTGCCCTCCTTATATTGGCATTATTTATAATCATAGTTTTATGGTCATATTCTAAAAAGCGAAAGAAGTCGTTTGATGAGCTCGCGAATTCTATTTTTGAAGAAGAGAATAAAACCACTGATGATGTAAAACGCCATCAAAATAAAGATAACAAACAGGAGACGAATCACGATGTCTAGCTTCTGGAATATATGGATTTGGGTACTAACCCTTGGCTCTTTACTGGGTTGCTTTCTAATACTGCGCATGTGCCTAAAAAACTTTGCCGGTGTTGAAGAAGGCGAATCAATGGGCCATAGCTTCGATGGTATTGAAGAATTAAACAACCCGCTTCCTAAGTGGTGGAGTACCTTCTTTTTAGTGACCATTGTTTGGGCACTTGGCTACCTCTCAATCTATGGCTTAGGTGCCTGGACGGGGTTATCAGGCTGGAAAAGCTCTAATCAAGGTATATTGAGTATTGCTGAATCTAAAGCTAAAACCTCAGAAAACGCTGAACAAGGTGTACTTGTGCAATATGACCGAGAGGTTGCTGCTGCTGAAGCCAGGTTTGGTCCTATTTTTGCTGCTTATGCCAAGTTCAGTATTAAAGACATTGCGAGTGCAAAGCATGCTGAAATTGATTTTGATACTGAGGGCGACTTAACCGCACAGCAGAGTGATTTACTGCAAGCTAAGGAAGCGCTAAAGGTAGGACAACGCCTATTCTTGCAAAATTGTGCCCAATGTCATGGCTCTGATGCACGAGGTACCACTGGCTTTCCTAACCTAACCGATAAAGACTGGCTCTATGGTGGTTCACCAGAAGCTATTACTGAAACCCTGGTTAAAGGTCGAAAAGCTATGGGGATGATGGCTTGGAAAGGTGCTTTAGGTGGCGAGCAAGGCGTTAAAGAAATGGCTGCTTACGTGATTAGTTTAAGTGGTCGCTCAGTTGACCCAGATCTTGCTAAAGCAGGTAAAGGTAAGTTTGCGATTTGTGCTGGTTGTCATGGTGCTGACGGTAAAGGTAGTTTAGCCTGGGGCTTACCTATGGGTGCACCTAATTTAACTGATAATATTTGGTTATACGGTGGTTCAAAACGTGCTATTGAAGAAACTATCCGTAATGGTCGTGCCGGTGTTATGCCAGCATGGTTAGATATTTTTGGTGAAGAAAAAATCCACGTTGTAAGTGCTTATGTTTATAGCCTTTCACTCGATGAAGAGCCTCAAAATCTAGTCATTAAATAATTAATCACTACCACTAAATTATAACCAAAAAGCCCTTTTTTACATCAGTAATATAGGGCTTTTTTTATTGCCTACAAACAACGACAAAACTAGCTGAGCCTTGATAAAAAGAGTATAATAAAAATAATTATTTGTTGTTAAATTAAGTATTATTTATGAAGTCTTCTTGGTACCGAGAGCCATGGGCATGGCTGGTTTTTGCACTTCCCTTTTCTGCTGTTGTTGCGGGTATAGGCACCTATATTATTGCCAATACCGATCCCGACACCTTGGTTGTTGGTGATTATTACAAAAAAGGTAAATCAATCAATCTAGAAGTAGGTAAGGTAAAAACGGCGCAAAAGCTAGGTATGAGGTTCGCACTGCAATTAATAAATAACGAATTAGTCATTAAACCTACAGGTATTGAAAAAGTCTTTCCTCTACTTAATGTTAATTTTGTCCACCCTACCTTGGCTGACAAAGATTTTTATTTGTCGTTAACGCCGGATGGTAATGGCTATTTTCGACATCAATTTTCACAACCGGTTTCCGGTAAATGGAAACTAACATTAAGTTCATTTCAAAATAATTGGAAAATACAAGATACCATTAGCCTACCCCAAAATAAATTTATTGATTTAATACCTGATCCAATAAAAGCGCAGTAAATCATTAATTTTCAAATTATTTAAAATACTGATGGGTCATGCGTTTGGGTTACTCATCATTTAATCTAACACCATAAGAAAACGCACCATGAATCAGACATGTTTTCATTGTAACGAGGTCATCCCTGCTGGTATTCATCTGAGCGTTGAAATTAACCAAGAAACTCAGCCTATGTGCTGTATTGGTTGTCAAGCTGTTGCCCAAACCATCGTTGATAATGGCCTAACACAATACTATAAAGTCAGAACAGAGCCTGCTCAAAAGGGGCAATCGTTAATTCCAGAAGCGCTGCAAAAAAATAAATTACTCGATGAAGCTGTATTGCAAAGTGAATTTGTATTTCATAGTCAAGAGGGGAATGACAACGTTAGTGAAGCCATTCTCACAGTTGACGGCATTAGTTGTGCAGCGTGTGCTTGGCTTATTGAAATGCAGCTCACTAAATTAAAGGGCTTAATCGCTATTAATGTTAATGCGACGACACAACGAGCCACAGTAAGTTGGATTGACGAAACATTAAAATTAAGTGATATCTTACTGGCCATTGAGAAAGTTGGTTACCATGCACTGCCCTTCAAAGCCAGTGAAACTGAGGTAAACAATAAGAAACAAAGTAAAGCCTTTATAAAACGCCTTGGTATTAGCGGTATTTTGATGATGCAAGTCATGATGATTGCCGTGGGTTTATATTTTGGTGCCTTTGCCGACATGGAGACGCACAATAAAATTTATTTACGTTGGGCAAGCTTTCTCCTTGCGTTGCCAATTATCTCCTACGGCGCATTTCCTTTTTATGTGGGTGCAATCAATGCCCTGAAAGCTAAACGTTTATCTATGGATGTACCTGTCTCGATTGCGATAATATTAGCTTTCAGTGCCAGCGCTTGGGCAACAATAACCGAACAAGGTGAAGTGTATTTCGAGTCGGTTTCAATGTTTACCTTTTTACTGCTTATTGGTAAATTCCTAGAATTCAGAGCCCGTGCTCGTGCCGCCCAAGTATCAGCAAACTTATTAAAGTTAATGCCGATGACAGCTAATAAAATACTAACGGTGAGTGCACAAAACAATCAAAACAATCAAATCAAACAATCTGACACGACTAGTAACACTGAACAATTGGTCGCCGCTAAGCAATTAGTAAAAAATGATCTGGTGTTAATTAAACCCGGCGAAATTGTCCCCGCTGATGGCCTTATTGTGACCGGAAGTAGTCAGCTTAACGAGGCGATGTTATCTGGCGAGCAAAGGCCCGTGGCCAAGTCTGTTAATGATACAGTTTTTGCTGGCACTATTAACGGGGATGGTAATATTACCGTACAAGTAAAACGAATCACCAATCAATCCTTCTTGAGTCAACTTATTCGTCTAAGTGAACAATCACAGGCCCATAAACCGAAATTAGCAATGCTATCAGATAAAATTGCCCAATATTTTGTTGCCATTATTTTAGTCACTTCGGTTGCTACTGCTATTTATTGGCAACAACATATGCCTGAAGAAGCTTTTTGGATAACGTTATCGGTGTTAGTTGCCACATGCCCTTGCGCGCTCTCGTTAGCAACGCCAACGGGCTTAACTTGTGCAACGACCAGACTTAATAAATCCGGTATTATGATCAAAGGTGGTCATGTTATGGAAACTCTGCCACAGGTCAATTGCTTTGCGTTTGATAAGACCGGCACATTAACCACAGGCGAATTTTCAATTGTCGATGTAACCTTATTTTCTACAGCAGCCCCCTACTCTCAAACAGATATTCTCAGCATTGCTGCAGCATTAGAATCACATTCTGAACACCCTATTGCTAAACCGTTTGCTAAATATAGAAGCCCTCAATGGTTAGCTAATAATGTTATCGTGCATTCTGGTCGGGGCATCACTGCGACAATAAACGATAAGCAATTTGCTATCGGAAAAAGTTCGTGGTTACTCACTCATCCCGACTATATAACATCAGCGTCTGATGAAGTCAGTCAAGCTGATGACGCAAGCTGCCTTTTAATGGTTAATAGCGTAATTATTGCCGCTTTTTATCTAGTTGATAAAACCCGCGAAGAGGCCAAAGCAACGCTATCGGCCCTAAATAAGACTAACAATAATACATTATTATTGTCGGGAGACAGCCAAAGTGCTTGCGATACCATAAGTAATACATTACCTATTAAAGAATGTATTGGAGGCCTGAGTGCCGAAGCTAAAATGCAGAAAATAAAACAAGTACAACAACAAGGTTATAAGGTTGCTATGACGGGTGATGGGGTGAATGATTCTCCTGTCCTGGGCTCTGCTCATGTCTCTATTGCCATGGGCTGCGGTGCAGATATCACTAAAAGTGGCGCTGATGTTATACTACTTAATAACAAGTTAAGCAGCATTAACACATTAATAGATATCGCCCATCGTACCCGTCGTATTATTTTTCAAAATTATTTATGGGCGTTCGGTTATAATGCTATTGTATTGCCATTAGCCGTTACGGGTTTTATTACACCTTATATGGCCGTTATTGGCATGTCAGCCAGTTCAATACTGGTTATCAGTAATTCGTTACGACTACTCAAAAGGTAACTAACTTTCAGGATTAAAGCCCATGTTTGGGTACTAAAGTTAACAGGTTTACGGATTATTTTTGTAAGCATTAACTTGAGCTGAAAACACTGATAAAAATAATGAGAAGCATATGAGTATTATATATATTTTAATTCCAATCGCAGTGTTGTTAACTACATTGGGTATTTATTTGTTTTTTTGGGCAGTTAAAACTGAGCAATTTGATGATCTTGAAAAGCAAGGATTGAGTATTTTTTTTGACGATGATAAACCAGAAAACTCCTCCATAACTGAACCAAAGCTGTTAGCAAAACAAGCTAAGCCAGCTCATAACATGAATACCGACATGGCTAATAAATCAGTAAGCTCTAGTGAAGAGCATGTAAAGCATTAATGACTCTTGATGTATTGTCAGCCCTCATAATTGGCTTACTTGGCTCTGGGCATTGTTTAGCTATGTGTGGCGGTATTACGACAATGCTGACCAGTGCAGTAAAGACACCACCGACGGTTAAGCAATCGAACAATGTTCTAAGTGATATTCCGGTAAAAGTTCTAGCAGAGCCGACCTCTTGCTCGCCTTCACACACAGCACAGCCTTTAATTTTTTTTTATCACCTAGGGCGTATTACTAGTTATTGTTTTATTGGCACTATCGTTGGTTTAACAGGCTCACTAGCCGCCAAAAATTTCGGCGTACCCATTGTTGGTTTGCGTTTTATTGCTGGTGTATTTGTTATTTTACTTGGTTTATATATTGGTCAATGGCTATTTTGGTTAAATCACCTGGAATCCCTTGGCCAAAAACTATGGCGTTATCTGTCACCGTTGGCCAAACACTTTATTCCGGTTAATACCAGAAAACAAGCCTTTGGCCTCGGCTGTCTTTGGGGATGGTTGCCATGTGGTTTAGTGTATTCGACTTTAGCCTGGGCACTTGCTAGCGGAAGCCCGTTGCATGGTGCAGCCATTATGCTATTTTTTGGTTTGGGCACAGTACCAGCCCTAATAGCACTCTCTTTCGGACTCGGGAATATAAAAAAATATCTCGCTATGCCTAACTTGAGAAAATTAATGGCACTCATACTTATTGCCTATGGGCTCTATAGTATCATTGCATTGTTTTAGCTTATTTTTATCATGCAGCGATGTTAAGGTTCAATCAATATCAGCTTGCCTATTTTACAATCTAGTTTGCCAGTAACACCGCACCTAATTTAGTTAAATACACAATTTTTATTATTTTTGTTATTGTCTTTTAAAAAACAAGATAAATAAAAAAACTATCTAAACCAAGCATTAAAGTTATATCTTTGCTATAAATAAGTTAAGTTATTTTATTTTTTAGCAAGAGGTCCTTTTTAACATGTTTCAAAATATTCTTGTTGTTATTGATCCCAGTACAGATCAACAAAAAGCCTTAAAAAGAGCCATCGAACTTGCTTCAAAAATTAATAAAACAACACCCGATAAACCGGCCTTAGTAACAGCTTTCTTCAGTATTTTTGATTTTTCTTATGAAATGACCACTATGCTCTCTTCTGATGAGCGTGACACCATGCGTGAAATGGTAATTAAAGAAAAACAAGCGTGGATTGATGATATTATTCAATCAATAAACAGTCCAATTTTAATAAAAAGTAAAGTGGTTTGGCATAATCGTCCTTTTGAAGCCATTATAGAAGAAGTAATACATCATAGTATTGATCTTGTCATCAAAGGCACCCACCAACATGACAAATTTAAATCGGTAATATTTACGCCAACAGATTGGCATATTTTAAGAAAATGTCCTTGCCCAGTTTTGCTCGTGAAAGATCATAAATGGCCTGAGCAAGGCAATGTACTAGCCGCGGTTAATGTTGGTGGAGATGAAGAAGCACATTTATCATTAAATAAAGCAATAACATCACACACGAAAAGTATTGCAGCGCTTATTTGTGCCAACGTTCACTTAGTGAACTCATATCCCGGCACACCCGTTAACATTGCTATCGAAATACCAGAATTTGATGCCAGTGAATACACTAATGCTATGTTAACTCATCACCAGTCAGCTATGGCTGCTCATGCCAATGACTTTTCCATACCTCTGGTAAATACTCATGTCAAAGAGGGGTTACCTGAATCAGTTATTGAAAGTGTGGCTAAAAATATTGATGCTGAATTGGTCGTAATGGGTACGGTGGGTCGTACCGGTATTCCTGCTGCCTTAATTGGTAACACTGCGGAACATGTCTTAGATCAATTAAGCTGTGATGTATTAGCCCTCAAGCCTTCAGGCTTTATATCGCCCTTGGCAGAATAGTTAGTTTTTTATGGCAAGAGTGCGTCATTGTAAATAACACTGCTTGATTCAACGCAAAGTTACACAGCGATCAAGGTTATATTTTTTAACAAATGACTTTGTAAGTGGTATAAATTACCTGCTTGCGCCATTGTAATTGGCTCAAACCTCACCGTATCACCCTGCCTTAACTGTGAGAGTTTTGCACAATCTTGTGAAATAACGGCACCAATTTTAGGGTAACCGCCAATAGTTTGCCTATCATTCAACAGAACAATAGGCTGGCCATCCTTAGGGATCTGAACTGCACCATAACATATCCCCTCTGATAATATACCATCAACACTTGGCGTTAGTACTTGGCCTGTTAAGCGATAGCCCATGCGATCCCAATATTGGCTGACTTGGTAATCACTCGAGAAAAATAATCGTTGATCAACACCAGTAAAGTAGTGATGTTGACAGCTTAATAGGGTTCTTAAACACACTTCATTTGAATATTTAGGTTGTGCGACATCTGGTAACTTGAGAAGCGTGTGAGAATTCAGATCAGCAAAGTCAAGTTTAGCGGGCAGTACATCATTAACACGCAATTTCCCTCCAGATAAACCACCAATAGACTCACGACATACAGTAGAGGCACTAGCAAAACTCAATGGGATATCAAAACCTCCCTTTATCGCGATGTAACACCGAACTCCTCTAGAGGCATACCCCAAATGAATCGTATCACCTGCTTTAATTGCATAACTGCGCCACAATGACTTAGTTTTACCATTGATAGTTAACCCCATGGGTGCACCAGTAACAGCCAAAATGCAGTTAATTTGTGCTGTTAATTGCAAGCCGCCCAGACTTACTTCAATAGCAGCAGAATTAAGCATATTGCCACAAAGCCTATTAGCCCAATAAAATGCGAGGGCATCAGCTGGTCCACCATTAGTTAAGCCTAGGTTAAAAGCACCAAAACGCCCCGCATCTTGCACAAGGCTCATCATTCCGGGGGCAGTCACAACAAGACCTAGTTCATTAGGTGTTTGTATATTTTTTGATGAATTTTGCAATGTGTTTTTCAAGCTCCCCTTACTTGGTAGTTAAAAGCTTTTATTAAAGTCTTTCGTTAAATCCCATCATTAATATTTGATATTAATAGATAGGCACAGAGTTATTAACCGCGCACAAACAAGGTAAAATTAAGCATTAAATGAAAAGTTTAACATCACGGAGATTTTTTTTTTGGTTGCCTTACTTATTTGGAAAACAACCACCTAAATTTACAAATTCCTGTTTGGTAATAGCATAAAATTTAACTCTATCACCCACTGCAACCGGCATGGTTGGCTCACTCTTGGGGCAAAACATAGTTGTTGGACATAAACCTAAAAGATTCCAACCGCCTGGTGACTCTGCTGGATAAACCGCAGTTTGTGTATCGGCAATGGCAACTGCACCTTTTGGCACTTTTAACCTTGGGCTTGCTAACCTTGGCATTGCAATTCGTGCATCAACTTCACCCAAATAAGCAAAACCAGGAGCAAACCCAATGGCATAAACTTGGTATTCTTGTGCTTGATGCAATGTAATAACTTGTTCTACCGTTAACTTTGATCGCTGCGCAATTCGGGGTAAATCCAAACCGTAGTCAACAGAGTAATAAACTGGTAATTGTATTAAATGCGCTAACTCATCACTTTGCTTAGGCAATTGTCTTAACAATGCACGCAATTTAGTTAGCATTTTATGATGATCAGTGACTGATAAATCAAACACCACTAAAATCGAAGCATATGAGGGAATAAGATCAATAATTAGCTTCGCTAAGTGCTGTCGAATAAGCAGAGAGGCCCGATGAACTTTTTTATTAATTGCAGGGTTAATAGTAGTTGCAGCTCGCTTATGTCTGCTAATTTTATCGTCATTATTCACTTGCTTGGCAGTTGCTGTTTTCTCTTCATTAGCCAGAAAATAAAGGATAATAGAGTTTTCGCCTGCAAACTCCGCGGACAAACCAGTACCGAGAGATATTGTCATTGGGTTATCAGTGCCCTAATTTCTGCAATGGCATTGATTGCTGATAGATTATCTCCATGAACACAAATACTATCGGCTTCTATGTCTAACTTTTTACCTGAGATAGTGGTAATGATTGATTGATTAACCAATTGTTTTACTTGCCATAACATATCATGCTTAGATAAAACTGCACCGGCTTGATTACGATCTAATAAACGCCCATCATCGTCGTAGCAACGATCAGCAAACGCTTCAAAATATAACTGAACACCAAAACTATCCGCTAGTTGCCGATACATATCATTGTTGTTACTTGCCTGAATCATTAAAGCAAGTTTTTTTGGGTATTTGTGGACCGCGATTAACACAGTGTTAAATATTGCAAAATCACTCATCATATCATTGTAGAGAGCACCGTGCGGTTTAACGTAATCAAGCGCAATATCTTCAACTTTTGCCATACCATCAAGCGCTGCAATTTGATAATGTATTAGCGCATTAAGTTCTCCTGCCGAACAACGCACAGAGCGACGACCGAAACCCACGATATCGGGATAACTTGGGTGAGCACCAACACTCACGTTGAACTGCTTTGCCAATGCAAGTGTTTTTTGCATCACTAAAGGGTCGCCAGCATGAAAGCCACAAGCAATATTGGCTTGGTCAATAAAAGGCATGGCATCACTATCACGCCCCATTGACCATGCCCCATAACTTTCACCTAAATCACAGTTTATTTTCATGTTATCTAAGACTTCTCATACGTTATCATTATCTTGCGGATACTACTCTTCAAATATTAACTAAAATGCACAGCTAAGATTATTATTTTGCTTATCAAATATTTTAAAAACGTTTAATAACAATATTATAATCATAGCTGAAAGTGTAATGATGAGTATATACAGCTTGACTTAGAAAGTGCAGCATTTCATTTTAAGCGACTAATTTTCAGCCATTTTGCTATAAAGGCGAATATTCACTAAGTCAAAGTATATGAAAGGAAAATCTGTTTAAGCCTATGTAACCCTTATATATTTTGATTTAAAACAGATTTTTAACATGAGGTTAGACATATTATTTTGAATTTATTAGAGAGTTTCAGTTTCAATCCAACTAAAATCACCCTTTATTTACACTGTTCTTGTTACTTTATAGTCAGGCCCGACTTTAGCAGGTTAAATTACCATAACCAGCTCTATCAGTGCTTAGATATTGAAATGGGGCGACCGTTTAAAACTAGCTTCTCAAAGTCTGGAACGACGCAACATAAAACCGAGAATTATCATAGAAAAAATAGCCATTGTTGAAGGTTCTGATACCGAATTAGTTTGTTCACTAATGTCTTCAACTGGCGAAAAATTATTAAATGCTAAACCAATACCTTGAGTTTTCGAGCCAGTGAAAGTAATTTCAATACGAGTAATGTTAGAAAGATTTTCAAAACCAAAGGCCCAAGGCATCCCATCTAAATCTTTGTTATCTCCCAAAGGAGAGGCCATTGAGGCAAGTAAGGTATTATCATTATACGCCTCAATAAAAAACTGCTCAGTTTTACTGGGCTTACCATCAATATCCCAAATTTCACCCGAAGCTTCAGTGACTGGGTTGTCTGCGGTATAATTTATGTGAAAAGTGCCAAAAGGTTGATATGCGTTTTGTTGTCTTAAAAAGAAGCCACCCAATAGATTAGCTGAATTGGGCTCAGGAATATCATACTTTCCAGTGTACAAACTTTGAAAACCAGAGTTTCCAGATTCCTCACCACCGGCAATAGCTTCAAATACCGCTTCACTGTCGATAACACCGTTACCTGTAGTATCAAAACCAAAACTCACCAATACGCCATCGGCTGAAAAGTTATCATTCAATCCTATTACTTGATTATCGGTAGGTACTGCGCCCGACGCTGTCGTTTCAAAGTCTATAATGCCTGACAATACGCTATTGGAAAAACATAGAACAAAACCAAGTGATACATTAATAATTACGTGCGCTACCATTGTTAATTTCATGGAATCTTCCTTATTTAGCCTGTAAATAAACTAAACCCTCAGTTAATCTGTATCAGATCAATTAAAGGCGTATTACAATTACTATTTACAAGAAATAAGCCAACACTTCAAAAAAATATAAAAGTTAAATGCATGACAAAACAATAACTTAAAAAACATCTCACAAAGAATTATTTTTCGGTATGTTATAACACTCGCATTATGCATATTTTTGCAAGTTGCAATGCCAACTTAAAAACTTTTCATTAACTTGTTTTAAGTGTTGTAAGTCTTCTTAACACTTGTTTAATTAAATGTTTAGGTGTTTAAAAATATAGGTAGCTAATGAGATTATTTAGGTTGGCACTTTGATTTTTACTACTCGTCTTAAAAATTGTTAGCTGTAAAAGGTGTTATTGAATTGATAAAAGCATAAATATACATTGACTGCTAACATTGTTAATAATATAGGGCATTATTAACAATAAAAACATTATTTTGATCGGCTAATCATCTCAATGGCAATATCAGTTAAATCAGTCACTTCACCAATGCCAATGGTATTTTCTAATTGAATTTCCAAATCGTGGGCAAGCTCTTTATCTAAGCCTCTTAAAAAGCTTACTTCATCTCGGAAATACATATTACGTGCTTTATTACTCTTTTTCAGTTCAACTTTTAATATGGCAGGTTTACCAAGATCAGACATTTTTTTAGTATACGATTGTAACTGTGATGATTTTTTTAAAACGGATAAATCACGATACCAAAACGAATATTCCTCATTGTCATTGGTATCTTTAGGTAAAACAAGAATGTAAAACGCTCTTGCATCTAGTTTTTTATGAGCAAGCACTGCAATGATTGATAAACAAGACTCCCTAAATTTTTTGTTACTCAATAAATTAAGAATAATGTCTTCACTGTTTTCTTTCTTATAGACTAGATGCTTCAGATCTGAATTACCGCTAAAACTTGCTGCATTAATGTATTGTTGATGTTTGGTAGCTTTTAAATAAAAAGGGACAGAAAAGTGGTTGTGCGCATAAATATTTCTCATGGCTTTTTGTAAACCATAAACCCTGCTGCCTAAAACACTGGATGCTTCGATATCATCACTGTGTTGATAGATATACTTTCTGATGGCTTTACTCGCCATATGTTTACTTTCAATGGCGTTAATTAATAACCTTACGGCCCCCTCATGATCATAACCCAGTATTAAATAGCGTTGCTTTTTTAACACTCGCGCCTTTTCAGTGAAGGGAACAGAGAGTTCAATTTCAATTTCCTCGCCAGCTCTAAATTTGGTTTCTTCATCAAGACTAACCAATAAACCTTGCACTGAAATATTTTTAGTTATGCCATTGATGCGAGTTGCTAAATTATTGCTGCGAGTAACGGCCATCTCAAACGATAGAGCAAACCTATCTTCTCTCCTTTCATCATTATTTTCAGCGGTGACTATTTCAAGCTCCGTTTGTGATTCAAGCATACTAAGTTGATAACGCTCAGGTAAAGGTGTATCTATTGGCAAAACTTCATCATTAACCCCATGGTATATTGTTTCATACAAGCTGGTTATATCTGATATTGTTATCATATTATTACAATCATTAATAATATCTAAAGCAGCTTTAGGAGGCTGACGGTTAAGTACTGCCATTTTAGGGTGAACATGAGAAGGTAAGGCTGATGGCACATAAGCATCTTCAACGGAATTAACATTCGAAGACGATATTTTTACTACTCTAAAATGCCCTTTTTTAAAGTATTGGTTAAAAATAGCTTTAACACTTTTATCCTTAACATAATCGTCGTACCACATAAGCGAGTAACAAACAGTTTTATTAAAAATAGATTTTAAGATAAAAGCATATTGCTCAACATTACTCCTATCATGTAATGCCTGTTGTATATCAGGGTGACCTAACAAGACAGATAATTTAAACTCTTGATTAGCATCACTAAAAAAATGCCACAAATCATCATTACCTGAGGTTTTCATGGCTACTTTAGCATGCCATACATCGTTTTTAATAAAACACAGTAGTGGAATATCGTGTGTTTTATTGAGGTATAACTGCTCGTAGCCTTTAGATGTTATTGAATCAGACAACGGAGTCACAAATCGCTCCGTAGGACCGATGGTAGCCAATCGTTTTTGTTTAAGGTAATGGCCAAACAATACCCGCATTTGTTTTTCAGTTAGAGGGCTTGAGTACTGCAAAAGATACTCAAACTTGTTGTTAGAGTACTTTTGGCTATCAATGACTTCAAAACCCAACTCAAGTTCTTCAGTAAAATCGATTTCTTGATGATGGTCATAAAGCCATAAGTAAATTTTGTTGGCTTTTATTTCACTTGCCGTTTGAATAACTACTTTACGGTTATTCATTTTCTCTATGCTGGAGGTTATACCAATTTCTTTTTTACCAACTGAGGTCATCCCCATAATTGGATTAATAAATACTTTACAGGAAGAATTCAGTTTCTTAGCTTCTTGAATTATTTTATTTTTACTGACCAAAGGTTGAGGTTCAGTTTTATCAACTTTAAACTCCGCAAACTTTTTCGATTTTTCGACGCCATCAGAAAACGCTTGATCATCAAATAATGTATTCTTTTTAGCGCGTTCTTCAGCATCTTTATATACCTCCATGGATAGACCAATGGTATATATGTTGTGATACTCTTTAAGTTTTTTATAAAAGAACTCTTTACCCTCAGGGTCCAGGTAATGTTTAACCTTATTACGTTTAACCATTTGACAATCAGTAAATAATGAACGTAAATCTATGGATTTAGTTGCTTGTTTTGCAAGTTTTTCGATCTCATTTTTAACAGCAAGTTGCCTTCCAGCACTTTCATCTGGTAAAAGTTTTTCAATTAGGTAAGCAAGTCTGTCATTACTCGCATAAGGAACTAAGCTTAAAATTTGTTTTTCAAATTTTTGTAGGTGAGGACTTATTACATTGCTCATTAATACATCTACCCTGTTCATTTACAAATGCAATTAATGATAATTAATTTATTTGTAGACCAGCACTTTTATAATTATTTTTGTTTTATCATAATGCATATTGCAATGACCGCATAATAAATAAACAAAAATAACGCACTTAAATACGAAAAAACAAAAAAAACCATTAAATTCAATAGATTTAAAAGAACAGTGTTTATTTTAATCAATAAAAAAGTGACTGCATCATTAAAAAATTTAGGTAGGAATTGTAGTAAAGTAAAGTTTTATCTAACATAACCTATCTTTACTCTGGTTCCGAGTACGGCTAAAGCCATTTTTCACACAGTTATTTTATAAATATATCAAGTAACAAAATAGGTCAGCTAAAAGTGACCTATTTTAGCCCCATTTATAAACGTTAAATGTTGGGTGAGTTTTGTGCAGCAATTTTACGTGCTTGATGCAATTTTTTGTAGCTTTCAATCAATCGCTGGTGTTTGTCTAACCCCTCAAGCCTAATACTAGTAGGAGTTAAGCCAAAAAATTTGACTTCACCTGATATTGAGCCGACAACATTTGTCATATTGTCTTCGCCAAACATACGGTTGAAATTATCAATGTAATGCTCTAATTGGGTATCTTCATCAAGGGAAACTTCTAGCACAGCATGCACTGCTTGATAAAATAAGCCGCGCTCAACCGTGTTATCATTGTATTGTAAAAACTCACCCACCAACTCAATTGCCTCTTCTAAAGCCCCAAGTGCTAAACAAATAAGTATTTTTAACTCGAGAATAGTTAATTGTCCCCAAACAGTGTTTTCATCAAACTCGATACCTATTAACGTTTTAATATCAATATAGTTATCTTGCTGACTCTCTTCTAAACGCTCAAATAAGCTGCTAAGTTCCTCATCTGATAAACGATGAAGGTTCAAAATATCTTCACGGTAATCAAGCGCTTTATTGGTATTATCCCAAATAAGATCTTCAACAGGGTATACTTCAGAGTAATCGGGCACTAACATTCGACACGCTGTTGCACCCAATTGATTGAATTCAGCCACATAAACTTCTTTACCTAATTCAGTTAAGATATTCATCAAAGCTAAGCATTCTTCTTCATTGCTACCTGAAAAATCCCAGTCAACAAAATCATAATCATGTGCACTGCTAAAAAAGCGCCAAGAGATAACACCCGTGGAATCGATAAAATGGTCGACAAAGTTTTCAGGCTCAGTAACGGCCATACGATTAAACGTTGGTTTAGGAATATCATTTAAACCCTCAAAACTTCTACCTTGTAATAGTTCAGTTAAGCTTCGCTCAAGCGCGACTTCAAAGCTTGGGTGTGCCCCGAACGAAGCAAAAACGCCACCCGTTTTAGGATTCATGAGGGTAACGCACATAACTGGGAACTGACCGCCCAAGGAGGCATCTTTAACGACAACAGGAAAACCCTGTGCTTCAAGCCCCTGAATACCCGCTAAAATACTTGGATATTTTGCAATAATATGCTCGGGAACATCCGGTAAGGTAATTTCTTCAGTAATGATTTGTTTTTTTACTGCACGCTCAAAAATTTCAGATAAACACTGTACTTTAGCCTCAGCTAAGTTGTTACCAGCACTCATACCGTTACTCAAAAATAAATTTTCAATTAAATTGGACGGAAAATAAACCACTTCGCCATCAGAGTATCTTTTGTAGGGAATAGAACAAATCCCTCGGCTAGCCATACCAGAATTTGTGTCAATTAAGTGTGAAGCTCGTAATTCATCATCTGGGTTGTATATAGCCAAACAATAACTATCTAAAATTCCATGTGGTAATTTGTCATCACCACTACTGGTAAACCATTTTTCATTAGGGTAATGAACAAAATCACTCTCGGCAATATCAACACCAAAAAACTGATCATTATAAAAAAAGTTACAGTTTAAGCGTTCAATAAATTCGCCCAGTGCAGAAGCAAGCGCACTCTCTTTAGTCGCGCCTTTACCATTGGTAAAACACAGGGGAGAGGCTGCATCTCGAATATGTAACGACCACACATTAGGTACAATATTGCGCCAAGAGGATATCTCAATTTTCATCCCAAGATCAGCTAACAGAGCAGACATATTGGCAATAGTTTGCTCTAACGGTAAATCTTTACCGAGAATAAACGTACTGTTTGTTTCCTCTGGCTGCGCCATCAACATTGCTTGCGCATCAGCTTCTAAATTATTCACCGCTTCTACCCTAAACTCGGGGTTCTGCTGCACCACTTTTTTGACTGTACAGCGATCTATAGAGCGTAAAATACCTTTTTTGTCTTTTTCTGAAATACTTTCAGGTAACTCAACCTGTATTTTAAATATTTGGTTGTATCTGTCTTCAGGGTCAACAATATTATTTTGAGATAAACGAATATGCTCTGTAGGAATATCTCTTGCGTTGCAATAAACCTTGACAAAATACGCCGCACACATTGCTGAAGAAGCAAGAAAATAATCAAAAGGCCCTGGCGCTGAACCATCTCCCTTATAACGAATTGGCTGATCAGCGATGACACTAAAATCATCAAATTTCGCTTCAAGTCTGAGATTATCAAGAAAGTTTACTTTGATTTCCATTGCATATTTTCCAAAGTTGTTAGCTGCCACAAGGCTTATATTCAGATGTTACTAATTATCAGGCTTTTTTAATCATTAGTCTTGAAAAAAAAACATTAATTGAATAAATATTGATGTAATCTTCTCGTTTTACATATTGCGATTAAGCTACCCATAACATCATAGAGCTTGCTATCTATAATTGTCAGTTAATTGTAACTTTGCGGTGTGTTTTCCAATTTTTGCTGTTCACTCACATTAATAATGCTATAAGATAACGCAATTAACATATGTTTTTTTGTTAAAAAGCACTTTAATTGCGGTGGTAATTTTAACAATAGAAAGAGAACAGCAGTCGTTATTTAAATGCCCCAGTTTATTGTTTGAAGTTTTCTAGTTAACTGAACAACAATTTTTTAACGTAACAAAAAATGCTAAAACGTTTAACTGATACCGATAAAAATGATTGTGTTACCTAACATAACAACAACAAGACATGTGGTATTGCTGTTCTCAACATATACTAAAATTAATAGCGACCTTAATACTTACATTACTACTTAATTCACAAGAGAATATAACTTATGGAACAGGCGAGTAAACCTTGCGACGATAGTCCTGAAATAAAAAAAAACGATAGCAATATAATTGAGCGTTTTTTCAAATTATCAGAACATAATACCACCATAAAAACTGAATTAATGGCTGGCCTTACTACCTTCGTAACCATGTCTTATATTATGTTTTTAAATCCTGTGATCATGTCTAATACGGGAATGCCATTTGACGGTTTATTTTTAGCAACTTGTTTAGGTGCTGCTATCGCCACCATATTAATGGGGATGTACGCTAACTGGCCAGTAGGTCTTGCTCCCGGTATGGGCTTAAATGCATTTTTTACTTTCTCTGTGGTTGGCGGCATGGGGTATAGCTGGCAAATAGCCTTAGGTGCGGTTTTTTTGTCTGGTGTCATTTTTGTTTTAATGAGCGTCACTCGTCTCAGGGAGTGGATGCTAGACAGTATTCCAATGAGTTTACGGCTAGCAATGACTGCTGGTGTTGGCTTATTCCTTGGTTTTATCGGCTTACGTTTTACCGGAATAGTTGTTGCAAATCCGGATAATGTTGTTGCACTGGCTGACATGACTCATTTTGGTTTTGGTGAGTTTGGTCCAGAAGCACCTGCCCTTGGATTTCTCAGTTTTCTTCTTATTGCCATATTGAGCTATCGCAATGTTTTTGGTGCGGTGCTCATTGGTATAGGCGCAACTACCTTGATAGCGTTTGCGATGACTTGGCTACTACCAACTGATTTTTTTGTAGTATCAGAAGCAGGAAAAGCAATTGCTCCTGAGTCTGGGTTTGTGGCTTATAATGGCTTAGTGGCATTACCTAACTTCTCAGCATTGGAGCCTATTTTATGGAAAGCAGATATTGTAGGTGCATTTGAAGTAGCATTAATACCAGTTATTGCCACTTTCTTATTTGTGAATATTTTTGATACAGCTGGCACATTAATGGGCGTTGCTCAGCGCGCAAAACTCCAAGATAAAGAAGGTAATATTAAAGGTTTAAGTAAATCACTTAAGGCAGACTCAGTGTCATCAGTTATTGGTACCGCTTTTGGTTGCCCACCGGTGACGTCCTATGTTGAGTCGGCATCAGGGGTTTCTATTGGTGGCAGGACTGGCCTTACCGCGGTTACTATAGGCTTTTTATTTTTAGCTGGCCTTTTCTTTCTGCCATTAGCGCAAATGCTACCAGCATTTGCTGTTGATGGCGCACTCATTTATGTTGCTCTGTTAATGATGAGTTCGCTTAAAGCACTAGACTGGGACGACTTAACCGAATATGCACCGGCCGTTTGCACCACCGTCATGATGGCATTTACCTTCTCTATAGCTAATGGTATAGCTTTTGGGTTTGTAACTTATACTATCTTGAAAGTTGGCTCAGGTAAGTCTGAACAAGTCTCTAAAGGTGTTTGGCTATTAACTTTATTGTTTATTCTTAAATTTATATTTTTAAACGAATAATCTAAAAAATGATTATTAAATTTGTTTAATATGGCCTGAAATAACTTAAACATAACTAAATATAGCTAAATACAGTTAAATACAGTTAAATAAAAACTATCGTTACCTGCCCTTCCTATTAGGTAGATTGTCTAGGTTAGCGTCATTTAAATATTTTATAAAAATAAAAGCCGTTAATTCAATTATTTTTAAGAATTAACGGCCTATTAGACAATATTGAGCTTATTATTAATGAACATATATTGTTATACATCAGCTTTATAAGTGCACGCTAACGTTCTTTAACAATGGCTGTGACTAATAATAATCACCCATATTTGACATAATCTAAACGCCTTTTAAAATTTATAAGTTGCTTGCGCATAAGCAAAACGTCCTTGACCACTATGCACATTTACGACAAAGCCCATAAAGTCGTGGTAAGCAAAAGGCGGCTCTTCATTAGTTAGGTTGGTAGCACCAACGGTTAATATTAAATCATCAATTCCATAATAATTCATAGCCGCATCAAGCGTCACCATGCTATCAACTTTTTTGTTTAAGTTTAAAGAAGCTTCTTGCTCAAATGAGTCAATATAATTAATCGCAGCACGAGCACCAAAATCGTTTAATAGCCAATCAATAGAGGCTGTCCAGCGCATCTGTGGCTGTTCAAAACCACCCTCTTTAGTGTTTTTGTAATCTTCAAAGTTGAGCACATAATTCATCACATAACCCAGTTTAAAATTACCTGCGCTGGTATCTAGGTTATATCTAACATCTAAATCAATACCAGAGGTTTGTAGGTCACCAATATTTTGGAAACCGTCATTCACTTGAATAACTTCACCAGGATCATTGGCGATAGATGTGGGACGGCGCTCTACAATTGTGCCATCGAGACCAAAATTATCCATCACAAATTGCGTATCAGAGTCGATTATGTCAGTGATATCATAATTATAATAATCTAGGGTAAAGTTTAAATCGTCGGTAACATTATAAATAACACCTAGGTTGTAACTTTCAGACTCTTCAGGCCCTAAGTTCGGGTTACCCTCAAAAACTGCAGTATATTCTTGGGGCTCACAGGCTCTGTCTTGATTACCGATAGCAGCACAACGCAAGGTGTCAACTAAATTTGGTGATTCGTCAGTTCTTCCTAAGCCTAATTGATGCAATGAAGGGGCTCTAAAAGCAGTGCCATAGGAGCCGCGTAAGCTCAGATCGTCAGTTGGTGACCATAAGAAAGAGACTTTAGGATCGGTTGTTGTGCCAAAATCGCTATAGTCTTCATAGCGGACTGCTAACTGAACTTCCAAACTTTCGAGTACCGGCACCGCTAACTCACCAAAAATGGCCAAGTTGTCTCTTGAGCCATTAGCCTGTGTTGCTTCAGTACCAAAAACTTCGCCTCGAAGGAACTGATCATCTGGGTTATCACTGATTGACTCTTCACGGTATTCAGTACCAAGGGCTAGCATTAAATCACCACTTGGCATTTCCATCACTGCACCAGAGATTTTAAAGTCAAGTGACTCCATGGTAGATTTACCAACACGAGTTGTGGTTGTTTCAATGTAATCTAGCGCTTCTTGTGAATTACTTGAGGGCTCAAATGGATTCCATAAACCACTATCAATCGCTTCTTGGGTGCGGCGCTTATTAGGGAAGCCATCAACACCTCTTTCAATAGAGCCACTTTTTATATAGCTATAAGCTGCTTCCCAGCTCCAATCTTTTATTTCACCTTGCAATCCAAGTATTGCCCGATAATAATTGGAATCAACACGCTTTTCACGGTTACCTATGTCGACAGTTCTGCGGCGCATCGTTAAATCTTGTTGGTAAAACTCATGGCTAGGCATATCTGCAAAAGGGTGGTTGATATTATCGCCATTCATGGTGAGCTCATTAAAGCTTGGACTGCCAGCACCGCGTACCGTTGATTTTGAATTCTGACCATTTAATTCAGCAAAAGCTCTGATATTGTCATTTATTTCATATTTACCCATGTAATTCCAACTAAAGCGCTCAGCGGCGGGTAACATCGTCATATGCGGAGCGTAATCATATCGACAAAGGTTATTGGCTAAATCAATATCTTGCCCGGAACACTGGTCATTTCCATATAAATCAATCAACCTGTTTGATGGATCGCTTGCTAACGCAATAGTGCCGGGTATACCTGATGAACTTCTAAAGTCGGTTGCATCAGCATCGCCGGTTCGCGCTGCTTGATTAGCCGTTGCCGAGTAATCTCGATCAGAATAAAGCACTTCCTCACGATTGAAGTATTCTAAAATAAAAGTATGGCTGGTATTATCGGTGCTATTACCAAAAACTAGATTTACACTTTGTTCTTCACCGCCACCGTCAGCCGTTGTCCCCATTTTGGCAGTTATTTCAGCGCCTTCAACATCATCTCTTAAAACAATATTAATAACACCTGCTACGGCATCAGAGCCATACGTTGCTGACGCACCATCTTTTAAAATATCAACACGTTTTATTGCGGCAAGCGGAATATTGTTGATATCAACAAAGGCAGTATCTATGCCCTTAGCAAAAGGTGAAACAGACACTCTGCGACCATTGATTAATATAAGCGTTGAGTCAGCGCCTAAACCGCGCAACGAAACCGAAGAACCGCCGTTTGCCGTATCATCACTGCTATTTGCTTGTGTCGAGAAGGTACCTTGTCCTGAAATTGGTAGTTTGGTAAATAGGCTAATTAAATCAGTTACCCCTGATTTTTGTATATCATCCTGAGATAAGCTGGTGACCGGGGAAGGCCCTTCCATATTGGTGCGCTTGATATGTGAACCAGTAATCTCAATTCTTTCTACTTCATCACCTTCGGCTGCATGACCGCTATAACTTTGACTTGCTAATAATGCTGTGGAAATACTCAGCGCCAGTAAATGTTTCTTTCGTTTTGTTAAGCTCATTACAATGTTCCTTTTGATTATATTTTTCAATTATTTAACCACAACACAATTGTTAAAAATAAGTTAAATAAAAGTAAAAAAGGTTAAATAAATACTACCATGAAAGTTATAGCAAAATATTTCAACAGGTTAAACAAAAAATAAATATATAAAGTAACCGCTTATAAACAAATATTAATTAAAGTGAAGTTTTATACTTGTATTTTGAATTGACTAGCGGTGAGCTTTTACTCTACAAACTTTGAATTTACTGAGGTGAGGGAAAATATTAGTAACACACCATGTTTTGAAAGTTACTTCACAATTAACATAAATATTTACAAATAAACTCATGCTTATCCATATTACCTAAGAGCGTCGTAGTACATAGAAGATGACATTGCCAATGAACCAAAACTCAAAAAGATAAAGAAAAAGAAGATGAGGTAAGGGTCACTGCGCTTCAGACTATCAATCCTTGCTTCGAGTGCTTTTGTAATAATTATGGTTAACCAAGTTGCACATGACTCTGCTTGAAAAATTTATCTGATGTGATAAGTCATAAGAAGCAAATAATCAAATAATCAAATAATCATATTCTGGGGGACACCTTATAGGCATTATGACTACCAGTGAACTTGTTGTGAAAATAGGTATTCTCAACCAGAGTTTTTCAAAGAACAAGTAAAGCTTCAGCAATTGAACGAAAGCGTATATGAGGTTATTTAAGCTAAAGTGATTAAAAATATAAACGTAATACAGCTTCAGCAACACAGGCTAAACGCTTACTGTTTTCAACTTCAATGCTAACTTCATTAACCACTTCTATACTGCGTTTCATAGGGACTAAATTAACTAATTTAATACTTGCTCTGACCCGAGTTCCAGCTTTTACCGGAGAAGGAAAACGTACTTGATTTAAACCAAAATTAATTACCATTTTAGCTTCAGGGTAAGGGTTATTATCTTCATCAACTGAATTAGTTAACTTGGGAATTAACGCTAGGATCAAAAAACCGTGAGCTATTGTTGCTTTGAAAGGAGATTCTTTTGCCGCTCTATCAGGATCGGTATGTATCCATTGATTATCGCCAGTCACAACTGCAAATTGATTAATGCACTCTTGCTCTACCGAATACCATTCCCCAGTAAACGTCACCGTATCAATTTGTTCAAGCAAGCGTTTGTAGGTTTGTTCTGCCTTGGGTACTTGTATTAATACTTTTTCAGTTTTACTTTCCTCAGCATCTACCGGACTAAATTGCGAAAACCAAGGGTTATTTAGCGTATTGCGAAAAGGCATAGTGATTTTATTATTAAATAAATCAGATAAGTTCTTAAATTTAGGTTCTATATTCGCGATAAACTGTTCATTTTGATGTTGAAAATTCCTTTTTTTCTCTCTAATAAACTCTATAACTTTCATACAGCATCCCTATAAATGATTAACTATCTAATTTTATTTTTATTTGGTGTTTCACAGTAATTATAACATCATGACATCAGTAAGTTGTTAAAATAATTAATTTTAAAAAACGTACTTAATTGAAGTTACTTTTAGAGGACAACCTAACTAGATTAATGACAAAAATGGTTTAAATAGACAAAACCTTGCTAAAAGTGAGTAAATAAACATTTCAACATATTAGTCGTTGTATAACCGCTAAAAGTTCGATGATATATATATCTTTAGAGGCAATCAAACATCATAAAACGTCAGTGCTATTCAAGTGAACAGTACTAAAGTTTGGAAGGTATAAAAACGTGTGATTCTGCCGTTGAAACTCAATTTTTCATAAATTTTCTTGGTATTGTATAGGTAAATAAAGAGTTGTGAAGTCAACAATAAAATAAGTGCTAGTCTTGAACCCTTCAAGGTTAACATTAACTGTCCCCATTGCTTTTTAATAATTAGAGCACTGATTACCTTTCCTGAGAGACTTACCTATTAGGGCTAATAAAGACTGCTTAATATATCCTTGCCTAACAATAATACATTAAATCAATGACTTCAGGCATTGCTTATCCACGATAGGAATAATTACAGTTAATCTTATCATTTAATCATTAACTGTAATTATTAGTGAACATGGTACATTGAACATTTATAACAATTGAGAACTAACTAAAACTTATAACCACACTCTTTAGAATATTTAAACTTAGTTATAATATTTTCATCATTGGTATACACTGATATTTCACATGATTTAGCCACATATCCTCGGCCAGAGCACGATAGTTCACCGTGTATATCTTCGTCACATTTAATTTTGTCGTTATAACTTTTATCTATTGACCAAACATAAATGCTGTTATTACTAGGCAAAGCAATTGAACGATTAGGTGCTCTATCGCGACTTTTAAGGTAAAGCTCAATCGATTTGCCCGTATAATAATATTCTTGTTGTTTTAAACTTTCATAATTATTGTTGATTAAGCTTTCATAATGATCGTTGATAACGCAGCCGCTTAATAATACTGGAAAAACTAAAGTGTTGATTAACGTATGTCTGTTCATTTTAATCCTTTATCATTGCATGCTAAGCTTCTGTTTAATAATGCAAATAGCGAAATTAATTTAAATACGCTAGCTATCCACGCTAAACGTTTACTAATCTTTAACCAGCAACTTTTTATTTACGTTAATGACTTACAGAAAGCTCAGCACTTATTAAGTGTGTTAACTCTCTTTCTTATTACTTACATTATCAGTCGTTTACGTAATTTCTTATGTTTGCTTTTGTTAAGCTCTGAAAATTGCTCCTCAGTAAGAATATTTTTCATCGCAAACTTTCGTTTAATTTTAATTAAAGCCATTGCGTTAAAAACATCCTGATTACTCTCGCGTAATGCAATAAAAGCCTGCTCATCAAAAGTCTCTGCAGACAACAAGGTTTTAACTTGTGTTCTAAATGATTGCATCGCTGGCTTTACTGCCTCCATTTCAGCGTAAGTGGCTTGGTTTAAGGCCTTAATATCATCCTGCTGAGTTTGAGAAAGTGCTAACTTTTTAGTTAATCGAGCGAACTTTTTAGGACTCATTTGTTGGTGTTCATAACCATGATGGATAAGTGGTTTAGCGTCGACTGTTTGTGCTAAACCTGATTTACTGAGAAGCACTAGCGTAAAAAATAATGATGTCATGATTAAGCTATTGAGTGTTTTATTCATTGCAATATTCCTATTTCTGTAAATGCATTTTGATAAGTGTATTGTTAACATTTGATATCATTAACATACAGGGCCAGTATACCGAGCTATTTTGCAAAGCAGTGCAAGGCTATGTAAAACTATGTAAAGATATTTTTCGCTTGGTATAATTAACGTACACTGCATATTGTCATTAAATGAGCAAAATATAATGAGCTAAATCACCATGAATAAAGAAACACAAACAGGCAAACACATTTTATTAATTGATGATGATGCAGAGTTAGCAGAGCTGCTTAGTGAATATCTAGCTTGTGAAAATATCACGCTTACTTCTTGTTTAGACGGAGCGTCAGGGTTAGCAAAAGCCTTTGATGACAAGTTTGATTTAATCTTATTAGATGTAATGATGCCAGTACTTAATGGCTTTGATGTATTAAAAGCCATAGGGACAAACCATAAAACGCCAATTTTGATGTTAACGGCTAGGGGTGATGATAAGGATCGCATTCTAGGTTTAGAACTTGGCGCAGATGACTACTTAGCCAAACCATTCAAGCACAGAGAGTTGTTAGCTCGTATCAATGCTATTTTTAGACGTATTGATATTGTCAAAACCCAAAATCAAAGTGTCCCCCCGTTAACCCATCAGTCATTGAATATCAATCAGGTAAACGTTAACAAAACCATAAGAGAAGTAAGCTGTTTGGGACAAACATTAGAGTTAACCGGTACAGAATATTTAGTCTTGGTTTATTTAATGGAGCAATGTGGCAACATTGTCAGTAAAACTGAAATATCAGAGCAAGTATTACATCGAGAATTAAGCCTCTATGACAGAACCATTGATGTCCATGTGGGGAATATACGAAGAAAATTACTCGCTATAGATACAAGTAATAAAATAAAAACAGTACGTGGTGCTGGCTATGTTTTTTTACAAGGTATTAGCTAATCATGCAAATCGCTCACAGTGTAAAAAAGTTTTTTTCAAGCATCAGCGTCAAATTATTCCTCACTTTTTGGTTAGTAATTTTAACTTCTGTGTTAATTAGCTATTTAATTACCGCGCAATTTAAACAAGCTACTACCCAATTACCGGCAAACCCTGAACATCTAAAACTGTTAAAAACCTATCAACAAAAGTTCGCAGAGAAAAACCGAATAAAACCTAAAATCATCCAAAGACAATTTTATAAACAATACCAAAAACATTTATTAATTAAAAAAATATCGAACAGTAAGGTTTATTCACCCAAAAGTCGAAGTTGGTCATCTGTCAAAAAATATGTCAAACGGCATACTCTGACCAACCCTGTTACGGTTGATTTTGACTTTACGCAAGTGACGTCGTCGTCACCAATAATGGTAAACGGTGAGATGATCCAGTTACTTGTAGCTAATCCATTGGCGCGGAAACGCTTGCTTATTTTAGTGGATAGGTTCCCTTTTAATATACGCTTGTTATTTTTACTTTTATTAAGTTTTTTATGCTGTTGGTTATTGGCCAAGAGTTTTACTAAACCGTTAATAGCCATTCAAAAAGCGAGTAATGCCCTAGGCGAAGGTAAACTAAATACACGTATATCAACCTTTGACAAACGCACCGATGAATTGGGTGATCTTGCTAGAAGCTTCAATACAATGGCCACACAGTTAGAAAATAATATCAATGCACATCAACGTTTACTTGGAGATGTATCTCATGAACTGCGCTCCCCCCTTACCCGCTTACAATTGGCAATAGCCTTAACAGAAAAAAGCATGGGCAAAGATGATGAACAAAAGAAACATTTAAGCCGGTGTGAGAATGAAATAGATCGCTTAGATGAGATGATTTCTGAGGTATTAACCTTATCAAGACTAGAACACGGCAAGCAGCATTTTAGCACTGAACCGATTGATTTAAATAATGTGTTGCAGCTTTTGATGCACGATTATCAATACCTTGCCAATGACAGACAGATCACTATTTCATTGATTAGTGAACCAAATTGTATGATACGCGGCAATCATAAACTGCTTATGAGCGCAATCGGCAACATACTAAGTAACGCTGTAAAATACTCCCCTAATGATAAAACCATTAGGGTTGAACTAAGAAAGAAGCCTAACCACTTCGAATTATCTGTTGTAGATCAAGGCATTGGTGTACCTGATGAAATGCTTGATAAATTATTTATGCCCTTTTTTAGAGTGGCTGAAGGCAGAGAAAGAACGACTGGCGGTACGGGCTTGGGCTTGGCTATTGCCAAACAAGCCATTAGCTTTCACCAGGGGGATATTTATGCTCAAAATATTGAAAAATCTGGATTATCAGTCACTATCATTTTACCACAACTATCAACATAGCTGATGTACCCGACAAAAAATACAAGCCTTTGTGATGTGTTATTTTGCGATGCTTTGTTTCGTAGAAGCAATCAAAACTGACTAAAGTATTTCGGCTTACCTCATAAAACGTTAAATGCCGATAACAAACTACGGGCACTCAGTAAAATAGTAACTAACAACACTACGCTCGCTAATATATTTTGCTTAAGGTTATTACGATGTTTATTTAACGCTGGTTTATTTAACATCCAAATCAAAAAAACCACCACAATAGGTAACAACAAACCATTAGCAACTTGGGCAAACCAAATCACTGATATAGGTTTATAGCCTGAGCTAGCGATGAGCACTCCTAACAGCAAAATAGTGAGCCATATCAATTTAAACGACCAAGCATTTAAGTCTTTGTTTAAATTTAATATGCCACTCAAAGCAAAGGCAGCCGCTAATGGCGCGGTTATCGCTGAAGAAATACCTGCTGAAAAAAGCCCTATGGCAACACACATTGCCGATAAATCGCCAAAAACAGGTGCTAATGCTGGGGCTATATCAGCAGCATTTGCAATGTTAACTTGTTGACCAAAAAATGCACTGGCTGCCGTTGACACAATTGCAATTGAAATGAGCCCACCCAATGGAATAGCTAAATAGAGATCTTTTCTCATTTCAGGTATTTGCTCTGCCTTGTGCCATTTTTTGCTGGCTGCAGCACTGTGCAAAAATAAATTATATGGCACTACCGTGGTACCAATCAGCGCAATAACGGTTAGTGTTGCACCAAGAGGTAAACTAGGCACAAACAAACCAGTAAAAAAAAGTGACCAATCAAACTCAATCAATACAAAACTAGCCAAAAAGGCTAAACTCATGGCACCAACAAGCAAAACAAGCGATTTTTCAATAATACCGTAACTACCCGTAACCAACACCACAAAAGCAATTATACCAATCAATACAGGCCACACTTGGCTCAGTTCAATTGGTGATGGAAAGGTGATTAATTGCGACAAACCAAGACTTGCCCCTGAAATATTTCCTCCTTGATAGGCTGCATTACCAATGACTATGGCTCCAACAATGAGAAGCACAGACAAAAACCTACTGACTTGATTACCGCAGGCCAAGCGAATATTTTCACCTAAGCCTTGTTGTGTAACTACACCTAAACGAGCCGCCATTTCTTGCAGTACAATCGTAGCCAGTACTGAAAAAACAAGTGCCCACAGTAAACTGAAGCCATAATTAGCACCTGCTAAACTAGCAGTTATAACTGTGCCTGGACCAATAAATGCAGCGGTAACTAATACCGCAGGACCAATGTTAGGAAATTTGAACATAGTACTTCTTATATGCAGAGGTGAGTGTTTAAAATATTACTAACCACAAAGCCAGTACCACTACCTTAGCAAATTGAAAATTAATTGCTATATTATAAAGTGTAGTGTTAATTTATTACGCTAGTCCATTGTAAATTAATCAAATAATAGACCTTTACTATGATTTTTTCTCCAACTGAAAAACTAAATTCTCTTTTCTCATGGGCTTGCTTCTGCCTATTACTCATCACTTTACACTGCAGCACTAATTTAGCCAACGCAGAGGAATTAAAACCAAAATATACAGCTTCTACAGCCAACGATTTACTTGTCGATACAGATGAATTAAACATTGCACTTATCCCTCTCACTAAAGACGAGTTGCATATAGAAGCTATCGCTTGGTTTAATCTGGTTAAAGATAAAGCAGCCATTGTTAGTAAGGCTGAAATACTAGTTAATCAAGACAAAAGACGAATTGCCGCTGCAGAGAAAATATCAGAAATAAGTAAACAAAGTGCCACATTATTAGAGCTCGCTAAGAGTGATCAAGCGGCCTTAGAAGAACTCAAAAAGGATATTGAGGAAATTAAACAAATCACCAAAAGTTTTAATCAAGAAAAGGCGATTAAAACGGTGAATGAAATGACTACATCAGCAGAGTCATTAAATCAACTTGCCGAAAAAGCAGGAGATTTTAAAAAAACATTACAGAGTGAACGTGAGTACCTAATTAAAAATTTAACATTATTGAGATCTAATAAAAATAATGCGTTAACTCGTTTTCAATTAGTTCTTGACGCATGGGAGCTCAAAGGAGGTGATGTAAAAGATTTCAAGCTTTACGCTGAAGCCCTCACAGGAACAAATATTCATTTAACCGATGGTGACGCAGCTTGGTTAACCGTTCATGGCTGGTTTTTTTCTAAAGATGGGGGCATACGATGGGTAACTAACATTATTAAATTTATACTAGCCCTTATGATGGTGTTTTTTTTGTCAATGACTATAGGGAAAATAATTGATAAGGCTGTTAATCGTAACAAAAAAGTCTCTACCTTGTTAAAGCAGTTTATTTCCGTCTCTGTGCGCCGAGTTATCTTGGTTATCGGTTTTATTATGTCTCTCACCTTAATAGAAATTAACGTTGCCCCTTTATTAGCATTAATTGGTGCCGCAGGTTTAGTGGTCGGTCTAGCGCTCCAAGGCACATTAAGTAATTTTGCTAGTGGTATGTTAATTCTTATCTATCGGCCATTTGATGTAGGCGATATTATTACTACTGATGGTGTATCTGGAACTGTTCATTCAATGACATTGCTATCAACTTCGGTTAGAACCTTTGACAATCAACATTTAATTGTTCCAAACAACAGTATTTGGGGAAGCACAATTACCAATGTAACAGGCAGTAAAACTCGTCGTGTTGATCTTGTTTTTGGTATTGGTTATGGCGATGACATTACAAAAGCTGAAACAATCATGCAAACAATTGTTGATAATCACCCATTGGTATTAAAGTCACCAGAGCCAATTATTAAAGTCAATGAGTTAGGTAATTCTTCAGTAAATTTTGTCTGCAGGCCTTGGGTTAAAACAGAAAATTACCGTGATGTTTTTTGGGATATTACCCGTCAGGTGAAAGAAGAATTTACCAAACAAGGTGTCACTATTCCCTTCCCGCAACGCGATGTGCATGTTTATAATGTTGCAAATAACACACTCGACTCCGCAAAAGAAAAATCTAACGACACTTTTGAGGTTGCAAAGAAAGAGTAACTCAAAAACTATTGCCATTGCCAAAACTCATAATATGAATTTGTTTGTATTAGGTTTTACGAACCAAAAATAGACTTTGATATAAACTCACAGTTCGTTAATCATTTCACTAGTGATGTCAGTAATTAA
>JBELHN010000012.1:0-86635 GCA_042091395.1 Colwellia sp. | reverse complement strand
CGAGCAGTTTAACTACCGCATGCAAGCAAGCACTGGTCAATTAGCACAAACTCATTTGCTAAGAACTGTACGTCGTAATATCGCGCGCGTAAAGACTATCATCACTGAAAAGGCAGGTAAGTAATGAGCGAAACTAAAATCCGCACACTACAAGGCGTTGTTGTCAGTAACAAAATGGATAAGTCTATCGTTGTTTTGATTGAACGTCGTGTTAAGCACCCTATGTACGGTAAATTCATGACGCGTTCAACTAAGTTGAAAGCACATGATGAAACAAACGTATGTAACGAAGGTGACTTAGTAACTATTACTGAAGTTGCACCAATTTCTAAGTCTAAAAACTGGAAATTAGTTGACGTATTAGTTAAAGCTTAATTAGTATCTCGATACTCAATTAACTTTAGTTAGTTACTTAAAAGCCCTTAACATTTATTTGTTAGGGGCTTTTTTATATCTGACTCTTAAATTCCTATCATTTATATTTATGATAAATAAGCGTTACATGGCTGCAGTAAACCAGTGAAAAGTGTAATCATTAAACTTTTATTCTAAAATAAAAAAATAAAATAGAACAAAATACTCAATAAAAACGAAAAAGTAAAAAATATAGCAAAAAAAATCGCCTTCCACATGTAATAATTGTCTTAAATACAGTTTTGCTCACTAACCATAAATAACACCATAATGAGCCATCAAGTTTGAGAAGATATTATGAATAATTCATGCATAACAAACAATCAACCATTAAGCCTAGTGTACCTTGATGCCAATGCCACTACCGCTGTTTTACCCCAAGCAGCTAAAGCTGCATTAACCAGCATGGAAACAATATTTGGCAACCCAAGCAGTAGCCATATTACAGGTCTACAAGCAAAACACGTAATGAATAAAGCCAGACAACAAGCTATGCGTGTAACAGGGGCTGGATCTGGCAATATTATCTTTACCAGTGGTGCTACAGAAGGCATTCAAACCGCTATTTTATCAGCATTACAGAATGTAAAAAAAACAGTTAATAACAAAAAAAAATACACACTGTTATACGGTGCTACTGAACATAAAGCTGTACCAGAATCCTTAAAACATTGGAATGAAGTGCTTGAATTAAATGCTGAAGTGAAAGCAATACCTGTCAATAGCTATGGTGAGCTAGATACAGTATTTATTGCCAAAGAAGTTGCAAATGCCTTAATGATTTGCACTATGGCCGTTAACAATGAAACGGGTGTTTTTCAAGATATCACGCTATTAGACAAGATCATTCGTCAACATAATCCTCACATTGCCTGGATGGTAGATTGCGTTCAAGCCTTGGGCAAAAAACAGTTAAATTTGGCTAATACCAGTATTGATTACGCTCCGTTTAGCGGACATAAATTATATGCTCCCAAGGGTATTGGTTTTGTATATATACGCGAGGGGGCAGCTTTTACACCAGTCATTGCTGGTGGGGGGCAAGAGAATGGTTTGCGCTCTGGTACCGAAAATATACCGGGTTTAGCGGCGTTAAGTGAAATTTTTAGTATTTTACTCGGTGAAAGTAAACTATATTTTGCTTCACAGGAAAAATTGAGCTTGTACCGAGATAAACTCGTTCACGCACTGAGACAAGCATTTCCCTCCATTATTTTTAATCACAACTTTAGTAATTCAGTAGCTACGACATTAAACTTTGCCATACCTGGCTTTAGTTCAAAAGAAATAATGGATTTATTTGATGCTGCTAACATTCGGGTTAGTTCAGGTTCAGCTTGTAGCTCCAAGGTAACCCGAAGTTTTGTATTAGATGCAATGGGTCTTCCTGCATGGCAAAGTGAATCGGCTATACGAATGTCATTTGGGCCTGCAACCACTGAGCTTGAAATTGATACTGCTTGTGAGAGGATTACCGCAACAGCACAAGCGTTAGAAAATACATGTTTAACTGTTGACACAAAAAACAAAAACTTTGCCAATTCAAATGCCACTAATGTATTAGATGGTTTAATTCAATTCAAAGTTGAAGGCAGTTGTAGTTGGTTATATGTCGATAAGCACACCAAAACAGCAATATTAATCGATCCACTGCCAGAGATAACTGACCGCTTAAAAACCTTGTTAATTTGCCAAGATATAACCCTTACTGCCGTGATTGACACTCATGGCCATGCAGATCATCAGTCATGTCGAACCGAAGTTGTTGAGTCTTGTGGGCCTGATAAAGAAACAGATTTGTTAGGCTGGCCAACACACACACCGAGCCTAATGATTAATCAAAATCAATATTCTTATCTAACACTTGGCGATAAAATCTTGGTAAAAATTACAACCCCTGGCCATACTAATGATAGTCTTAGTTACTTGTTATGTGATGCCATAACACCCTCTTCTGCTAAGTTAAACATTCACTATGCTTTTTGTGGTGACTTAATTCTTATGGGGAGTTTAGGAAGAACTAACTTCTCAAACAGCTGTGCAACTGATATGTATAACAGCATAAAATTACTCTATTCGATTGCCGGAGATAGCACATTAATTTGTCCTAGCCATGATTATAACAATGAATTTACAACAACATTTGCTGATGAACTGGAACGCAATATTTTGTTAAATGCAACGATCAATAATGAAATTAGTCTTAACGCATTTTTGCGCGAAAAAATCATCATGGACAATACTATTATTGATGTGTCCGGGAGTGAAATTATGTGTGGAGCTTCAACTAAACACAATAATGATATAGCTGTTTATGAATACAATAACGACTCCTTACATGCTGCAATGCTGAATAATAACCATATTAAGCTAATTGATATTCGAGAACCTTATGAATTTACATTCCAACACGATAAACAATTCTCTTGCAATGTCCCCTTAGCTAGATTGGTTCAATTTGTAAGAGAAAATCAATATGAAAAACAACAAGAAATAGTACTTATTTGTCGCAGTGGCAGCCGTTCATATGTTGCAGCAAAAGCACTATCTCGATTAGGGTTTACTCATGTTGGGCACCTTAGTGGTGGTTATGCACTTCAATAAAGCTTTACTGTGTTGTAATTCGGAAATGGGCTGTATTGTGATAGTCAATCATCTCGCAGCTTAATTCTATCGTACAATTTCAAAGCGGATTTATTATTCGCTCAAATGTTGGCGTTTTTAAAAAAACACGCTGCTTTATATTTTATCTATATTTTTAACTCATAAATTTTTGACAAAACCATATGTGGAATGGTCAGAGCAAACAGGCCTATAAAAATTAAATAAAAAAGTTGTTCTAACGGTTGCTGGCTATTATCTATATTATGATATAAAAAATACCCAATTATGCCGGTTAACGACATAGGTATTATCAACCACCGAATCAAGCTTGTTAACGATAATTGATTGTCATTAATAACTTTTTTAGTGTGAATTATCGAGTGGTAAAACACAAAATAAGCAACAAAAATAGAGAGTGGATTTACAGTACACACCAATATCAATAAGCCTATTGCTATAATTAATTGGGTACGTGTGTAAGCATGAAAAAAACAATTACCTATAAAAATAATAATTACAGTGCAAGAAATTAATTTCATCATAAATATAAGTAGAGTGATGAAGTCCTGTTCGGTTCCCAGTAGCGTAAAAAAATTACTAAGCACTTTTTCGTGACCCAGCGCTGTCCCAGAAATAAAAATACTTGCCATCAAAAACCCAAAGCTTGGTTTTCCTATACTCAACCAATCTGACCTGAAATGAAAAACTGATAACGTTAAAAACAAAGTGAGACTGATATTAGGACAAAAGATCCAAAAAATAATACAGGTAACAACAGTAGACACATATAAGCCGTAACTAAAGGCTCTTTTTTGCCAGCGAATCTTTACCTGCTCGCTTGAGCTCAAACGCTCTAACATAATGACATCAAGAGCTCCATGGGGGAAACCAAGCATAAAGATTAAAAACAGCATCAAAAAAATATACTGGTCGTTCGACAAAACAAAACGTTGCAGTGTGATTAATATAAAAACACTTACTATAAAAACAATTAATAACTGATAAGCTGGTCTAGCACGATGAGTTAAGGGCATATGATTTTTTTCACAAAGGGTTTACTGGGTAACGCTGAAATTATCGCTATCATATCGGCTGGACTTGCAGTTTCAGTCATAAAACGCGCAAAAGATTCAGCTGAAGTGTATTTCATCAGGTCTATAAATAGCGATGGAGCTATATTTAACTGATCTTGTATAACATTGAGAAATAGCTTATCAATCCACTTATAAAATTTAGAATAGCCGGTTATACCAACCAAACTGCGACCATTTACAATGGCATTAGCTGCTTTGTTAGCCCAGCGATGATTGATTAAAAATGCATAGCCTGTTGCTGACCTAATATTTCCTAAAGCGATCCCCGCAGGCGAATAATTTTTACCCGTTAAGAGCTTTTCTATAGGCTGTGTAAACATTGGCAAGCAACCTTGCTCCCATTGCAAAATATTTTGTTCATTCAGATGCCAGCGTCTTGATAACTCAGATAACGTATGTTTCCTGAGTACTTTATAATCCGGCTCTGCAATAGAAAAACAGGTGTATTCAATTAACGCTTCATGAGAGGAAAAAGGCAATACATATTGAAAAGATAATGTGTCATCATCAACTACTTCTATATTGCTCATCAGATGCACTTCTTGTGAATTAAAGGTAGGTAAGTGACTTCGTACTCTCGCTCCGGTAAATGACTGATAAAAGCCTGCCGAAGTTTTCTTGTCTTGGTTAGGTCTACTGTCTAATATATATGTCGCTGTGGTTAGAGTATCACCATGCATCACTGAGAAGTTACTTTGATTGTCGGTAATATCTTTAATAGCTTGGTTAAACATAACTGTTACTGATTTAGCTTTGCTAAATTCAGACTCGCAAAAATGATAATAATCATTACCGTTAATACAAGCGTATGCGTAATTTGAGTCAGTACAACTTTGTTTTGTGTGGTGTCCCTTATGGCTACTAATCCAACTAAACCACTGAGCAGAAATAAGTTTATGCAGATAGTATGGCAACAAATCTTTTCGCCAAAAGCACCAAGTTCTCTCTACAGGAAAGAACGACTCCTTTTCTAACAGCAGAATTTTTCCTTTGTAATTTCTCTCTAGAAGCGATAAAACCAAAGCAGTATTAGCTAACCCGGCACCAATCAAAATAACATCATACTCAGGTGGGGTCATGGGATGCATGCCTTATCCTTGATTAACCCTGATAGGGCTGCATGTAGCTTAGCTTGATGTGGTTTTTGAGTTGGTTTATGTAATAACAAATTAACGAGTGTTTTTATGGTAATTAATATTTTTTTATGGATTGGAATTACACACCTTCCAAGCCAGAAAGCACAATCATAATGATTTAATTTTACGCCAATCTGCCTATAAACTTCACCTGCGACCGCAATTGCTCGACTATTTTTTTTAGGTAAAAAAGCATAACCACTGCGCGCACTTTGATAATAGATCTCAGCAAGTGCTAACACTTGCTTAATTGCCATTTGTACTAACTTTCTTTGGCTATGATCGGCATTAATAATTTCTTTAGGGGTCAATGGACACCAACTTTCTGGTAAATAACGCCTACCTAGGTAAGCGTCATCAAGCACATCTCTAGCAATATTAGTCAACTGCATTGCAATACCTAAATCAATCGCAAATGATTCCCCTCTTAAATCTGCTCGCAATAATGGACACATCATTTCACCCACAACACCAGCAACTTGGTATGCATAACGAATAAGGTCGTCTTCATGCTGAATAAGCACAGGAGATAAATCACTCATTACCCCTTCTATAAGGGTTAACGACGCTGTTTTTTTTATTTTGTACTCTTTGGCCAAAACGATAAAATCCATCACCTTGTTATCACTAGATCTATCATCAATAAGGTCTTGCTGGATTTGCCTTAATTGTTTTTTTGCCACCAATGAAATTTCAGATTCATCTGCAATATCGTCAACATAACGACAAAATTGGTACAACCTTGCTGCAGCTAACAGTGTTTTTTCAGATAAAAAATAGCCTGCAAAACGAAATGTTTTACCATGCTGACTTAGTGTTGAAACTGCTTCATCCATAAGACTATGACCTGTTATGAGATAATGAAGAGATAGGAGCTGAGGGAAGAATATGTTCAAGCACTTTAGCTGAGGAGAGAACACCAGGTAAGCCCGCACCGGGATGCGTACCTGCACCAACTAAAAAGGCATTTTTTATACCTTCAGATTTATTATGGAATCGAAACCAAGCCGATTGCAATAATGTAGGTGCAACAGAGAAACCTGTACCGGATTCACTTAAATAATCTGATTTAAAGTCCATTGGAGTCATATCAAATTGCACACAAATATTTTTTCTCAAATCAGGTAGTAAAGTATTTTCTAATGCAGAAATTATTTTGTTGCCATACTCTTTACGAATTGATTGCCAATCTTGTCCACCTTCTAAATTTGGAACAGGAGATAGTACATAAAAAGTGTCACAACCTTCAGGTGCTAATGTTGAATCAGATGCTGTAGGACGATGAATATACAAAGAAAAATCGTCTGCTAAAACTTTTTTGTCAAAAATGTCTGTTAATAATGCCTGATAGCGCTTACCCAACCAAATAGTATGATGTGCAACGTCATCGTATTGTTTATTAGTACCAAAATACAAAACATACAAACCCATTGATGACTTGGCAAACTTTGACTTAATTTTTGCGGATAAGTCTAAATCTTTGGCTGACACCATGTGCTTGTAAAAATGCTTGGGATCACAGTTGGAAATTAGAACGTCGCATGGTTTATTTGCGCCATTAGCTAAGTTAACAGATTTAACAAAGCCCATGTCTGTTTCTATACTAGATACTGATGTATTGAGGTTAATTGAAATACCCTCTTCGACCATTAGTTTCTCTAAGGCTTTTGTTAAGGCTCCCATCCCGCCCATAGCAAAATGTACCCCCCACTTGCGTTCTAAAAAGTGTATTAGATTATAAATACATGTTGTATCAAAAGGGTTACCACCAACTAACAGTGGTTGAATTGAAAAAGCTTGTCGCAACTTATCGTGTGATAGGTGGCTTGAAACTAGTTGCCAAACTGACTGGAAGCACTTTAGTCTGATTAAATGAGGCACCTGAGAGAGCATTTTAGAGAATTTATGAAATGGTGTATCAGCAAGCTCAGTAAAACCAATATCAAAAATTTCTTCTGACACTTTTAAAAGTGTTCTGTAACCATCGGCATCTTTAGGAGATATGCGTTCAATTTCGGCGATGGTTTCCTCAATATCAGCAGAGTAGTCAAAGGTATCACCATCAGGAAAATAGAAACGGTACCAAGGTTCTACAGGAACAATATCCACATAATCATTAATGTTTTTGTTAAAAAGTGAAAACAATTCATCAAATAAAAATGGTGCGGTAATCACCGTAGGGCCAGCGTCAAAGGTAAAGCCTTTTTTATGAAAAACTTGTGCTCTACCGCCAAGCTGAGTGCATTGGTCAAAAAGAGTAACATTGTAGCCTTTAGCTCTTGCTCTGAGGGCCGCGGCAATTCCACCGAAGCCGCCTCCTATAACAACTGCTTCACTCATAATTAGTAAGCCAATATGTAACTTTGTTTTTCAACGTTTTGATATACCCGCTAAGTATGTTGTTTAAATTGTCAGGTAACTCTTCCTGAGCTTGTCGACAGGCATCAAGTAAGGAAGTGGTTTGATTAAGAGCAACAATGATAATTTCCTTTTGACTATTGCTGGGGTTTTGTTTAGCTAAAATGCTAAGGTAATTACATCGGCCTTGTTCAAGATCTTGCTGCCAATCGCTGACATCGTCTAAAATTTGATAAGCTGTCGCAAATGGATAAAAAACCGCGTCTAGTTTGTCTTCTGGAATTTCAAGTCCCACATACTTAATTGGTAAATCCATACACAATGAGATTAGTGGTACAGATTTATTGGCAATAGTGGAAGAAAATTGGTCAGCTGAAATGTTTGACCAGTCTAACGGGTTAATATCTAAACATTGCCCAAAAATAGTTTTATTGACAGCATTGTCTATTGAAGTTAGGCAATGCTTAATTCTAAAAGGATTATTTAATTTAGCCAGAAGGCCGAAAGCTCTTGAAATAAGTAAATCGCCACAGCATAGAGCCATATTGGCACCATATTTATACCAAACCGCCTCCCCTCCTCTTCGACTAACATCTCCGTCAGATAAATCATCGTGTATTAATGATGCGTTGTGTAAAGATTCGGTAATTGCAGCTAAAATTAATGCATCGTCAGCGTCAATTCCAAGTTCACCGGCAATAGACAAGGTTAAATTACTTCTAGTACGACTGCCGCCAAGCCCCATGTGATATGCAATGGCATCATCAGCAACACTCCGATTTTGACCCAAGGGTGCTTGTTCAATCAAGTTTTCTAATGAAATAATGCTATCAAAAGTCGCATCTTGAAGGCGTTTTGTACTTATCATAGCGGACACTCTCCGATAAAATATGGCGCCAATTAGGCGCCATTTTGCTTTGAAAGTTACGCTTTGCTGTTTTCACCACTGGAAGTAGCTGCAGCCCAAATAACTACACCAAAAGCAATTTTGTTTAGGAAGTCTGCTAAGTTGTAAATTATGTTAAGGGTATTTTCGTTACCACTGCCAATGTATCCCAAAATGTAACCAATTGGGTAAATTGCCCATCCCACAGTAACGATTAACCTTAAGGCATGAAATGCTTTTTTGCTGGCCTCCGTACCATTTTCAGCATTGATTTTACTGGCTTCACCTATAAATATTTCATAGATAATGTATAACCATGCAAGCATACCTATGAGGAAAGCTACCCATACGTTCATAAAATTAATTTCGCCAAAATAGCCGAATACTAGCATCACAATGGAGGCAATTAATAACCGCCAGAACAAGGATGCCTTAACAACTGCAATAGCGCCTAAAATTAAATAAAACTCAATTATTTGCAATGGCACAGTAAGAATCCAATCAACATATCTAAATGTTGTTGGGCTAGCACCCGTGGCAATCCATACTTCACGCATATAAAAATAGTGGATAGCTGCTATTCCGGTCACTAGTGCAGCAACAGAAAGAGAAGTTTTCCATTTACCTACGGCTCTATCACGTTCCATAAAAAAGAAAAAAGTTGCAGCAGTCATGGCTGCAGAGATTATCCAAAAGGACATACCGACAAAATCGGCGGGGTTTAACATCACGTCTTTCATAACTTCACTCACACTATTTATTAAGGTTAATTAAATGTGTGACCAGACTTATTACAACCTGTTGTCGTGGTCAGTTAATTGTACTGTTAATTTTTACGCTTCATTCTTGTATACAGTTCATATTTTGTACAAAAATTCTAGAGAACTCAATGAATGTAATTAAGTTTCGCAGTAATACCTTATTAAACATGGAAAACTTTTTACGAAATTTCAATTTTTTCATTGAAATTAAATGAAATATTTTTAAAAACAACCATTAAAACGGTTAAATCAAAATAATTATGAGTTTAGATGGAGTTTTTAGCGTGTTTAAAACGCCTATGAACTAACGAAAACCCTGAAAACTGTCTTTAAACACTGTAATAAATTTTTGTTAAAAATTTCTCAAAAAATTGAATTTTATAGCGTAGCTAAATTTAGAAACAACTCATTTTGTATCAAAATATTTACAAAAAAAAGAATTAATAGTTAGCTTCACCAATGAATTGGGAGCAAGATATGATTTAACTTTTATAAAAAACTGACAACGTCAATTGACTTCGTATAATAAAGATAACCTTGATAAAATCTTTCTTTGTAGTGTTTTAGATTACCCCTCATAGGGACTTCGCTGCTTTAACAATAAAGTTTTGTTAACTTCCACCTGAAGCTATTTGTTGCAATAAGTTTAATCGTTGTTGCTCATTTTCAGAGGGTTGATAAGGTACTTCACTTAAACTTGATGTTTCAAAATCGTTAATGACGTATTTTTTAATCGCACTATCACCGTATTTTTTAGGTGTACCAGGAGCTGGAGACATTAATTCAATAGAAAACGTTGATAAATAAAATGGTGCTTGCTTACCTATTAATACTGATTGATGAGCTTTAACTCTAAGCTGTTTACTACCCTCTCCAAGTTTCTCCTTCGCCACTAGGTGCGCTATAGGTTGATTATTAGCATCAAATAAGTTGGCCCTTAAGCGGTACAAGCCTTTTTCTCTGGTAGAAATATTTGCACTAACGACCATATCTGCACCATCACTCATTGCAGGCTCAAAACCAGTCAAGGTTGCAATTGAGTCAACATATTTAAGCGCTAGCGCAATGGTTACTTGTTTACCATTAATTTCGGTATTGACTAGGGCTTGTAATTGTTGAGGCAAATTTTCTTTACCTTGCAGTGTTGCTCGCCATTGCCCATTTTCTTGATAAAAGTTAGTCTTGGAAACAACTTTACCGTTGCTAAGATCAACGAGCTCAAGCTTAGCATCAAGAAGGTTACCTCCAGATAACGATGCAACTATTGGCTCCGGGTATGTATACCGATATTTAGATAAAGCAGCTTTTAATATACCGCCTTTGTCATCAATAGGTACCGATTGAGGGTTAAAATAATTAGGTTGTAATCGATCAAAGTCATTAGCGCTTAATGGTTGAGAATAAGGAGGAAAATTCAATTCTGCAGCATAGGCAGAGGCGATTAACGTGGCCGATGCATTTGATGATATGTGCTTAGGCGCAATCTCCACTGCAGGTATTGGCTCTTTTATTGTATTGATTACATGACTAGTTTTAACTGGTAACACATGCTTTGCAACCTTGTTAGGTTGTACTTGCTGTGGTGCCATGGATGGCCAAAAAAGCCATACACTTAAAATTAACGACGCTGACAATATAATGTGTTTTAACCACTTGGTTGATTTCATAACATTTACTCTTGCAACGATTAGTAACTGTTAACTGGGTAATATACTTACCCAGTTAACAGCCTTGTTTACGGTTTAATTAGGAATGGCGTCGTAAATTAAACGAGACATACTATTATCATCAGAGTTTTTGACATACAGGTAGGTGTTTCTCCAAAGCCACCAACCTGAGGTTTCTGTAAAAGTATCAAAGGTAATCACTTCACCTGACAATATTGATTCTTGACTGCTGGCAGCAGTAACTTTACCTTGCTGCTGGGACTCGAGTAAAGAGCCATGACTGTAATCTTCACTCATAAGCATAGGGTAGTGGTAAGGCATGAAACCTGTAATCGCATCACCTTGATTAGTTAACTTGCCGTTGAAATCGACTTGTCTACTACAACTACCAAAATTACCTTGTCTGTTTCCACCACATGCAGAATGACTTCCGACCACTCCATCATCATTGCCTTGAATAAATGGACTAGTTACTCCTAAATATTCGCTCGCATCGCCAACAAAACGTAAACGAGGAATTCTTGCATCAGGAAAAGGTGCTAATTGCCTAGCATTATTGACTTTTAAATCGTGTAAAACCCCGAGTTCTTCGGTTAGCTCACCTCCAAGCCATGCCTCCAATGCGGCTTCAAGCAGAAAAGTCCAATTTTCAGTTGCCTGTGCCACACTAACAGCTAAATCTGCCAATTCACTCCCGCCACCAGCACCAGCAATATCGAACGTGGCAACGATGTTAAGCGGAGATAAACCCGCATTTTCTAACCAGGTTTCTTGATTTTCAATAAGATAACGCGCAACTAAATCCCCTGTTGAATGCGTTACAAAAATACAACCAGGCGAACAAAAGTTGGTCTCGGAGTATGATTTTAATTTAGGCCATAAATAATCCGTTGCTATTTTGCCTTCTACTCGTTCATAGGATGGCCAATCAATTCGATCATCACTGCGATTATTCCAATAGCCTTGCCAGTAGCTTTCGCCACCTTCGGTGACATTACCATCAGAGATTAATTGTTGGGGTTGTAAACCGTGTATAAGAACTATTTTGTAAGCTTTGCTAAATACAGGGGTTGAGATTAAGGTAATACAGAGGCTTGTTAGTACAATTGAGATTTTTACAATATTCATATTATCTCCATTTTTATTATTGTTATATCGTCTTTATTTTTATTTTATTTTATTTTATTTTATTGAACTGATCAGACGTTAGACCAGTCAAGTGACATTAGATTAGTGCTTACTTTTTATCCAGTCAACCTTTATTTATTATGCGCATAATCAACATGCTTTATATGAATTAAAATACCTAATAATAAGCGTCACTTATTTTTAAGTATTTCAATTTTGCTTATACTGATTTAAATTTATGTTGACGGTTATTAGCTAGCTGTTATTCTTTTGATTATCGTTTGATTACGGCCTTTATTTTTGGCTTCATAGAGACAGCTATCTGCTACTGAAAACCAAGCCTCTTGTTTGTGAGAAAAGTTAGCCTCACTAACCATTACACCAATTGATATAGTCAAATTAACAGGTCCAATTGCAGCCTGTTTAAACTGGTGATGGGCAACTTTATCGATAAATTGCTCCATTCTCTCCCTCAGCACGCCAATGTCCTGACATTGAGAAACAACCGTAAACTCTTCCCCACCAAATCGTGCAACAATATCAGCGTCACGGTTAAAAAATGTTTTCAGTAAGTCGGCTATTTGCATCAAACAGAAATCACCGAATAAATGCCCATAAGTATCATTAATTTTTTTAAACCAATCGATGTCTACAATTGCATACATCATACTCGAGTTATTGTGAGATAAAATAGATTGCATCAGTGCAAAGTTCTTTTCAAAATAACGACGATTGTGTAATCCCGTTAAAATATCTGTATTTGCTTGCTCGGTCAGTTTACGGTTGGCAAGCTCAAGCTCGGTAGTTCTATTAAATACCTCTTGTTGAAGTGCCAACTGATTGTTGAGTAAAACTTGCCGGTTAACTTTTAACTCATGATAAAGTTCATCAATTTCAATAGGTGTTTCGTAGGGAATCTCTTTAAGGTCATCAGCTGTTGTTGCCTGTGATAATTGTTCCATAACAAATGACAAAGAACGACTAAAATGAGTTGCAGATTTTTTTGCGAAGAAAGTTGCACAAAGTAAAATTAGAAATAATGTCAAAAACATCACTAAATACATGTCTTCAACCATTTTTAAAGTAACATCATGTGCAATCAGTGAATGTATTTTCCAACTGTTATCAAAGTTAGTCTGTTGATGAACAAATAGATCACTTTTCCCCTGCTCATTAGTTAACTGAATTAAATTAGCTGTATTTAAATCAGTGTGCCTTGAAAACTCAAAACTCGAGAGAGTACTTAAGCCTAAACTCTCTGAGGCATAAATGATGCGGTTTTCATTGTCAGTGACCACTGTTTTCATGTGGTTACTGTCATGCCCCAATTGCTCAAAAAAGATAAGTTCACTTAAATTAAGTGAGCCTTCAACAATACCTATCGGCTTATCACTGTAAATTTTGTCATATATGGGAGCACTTATTGCCACAATGGGATCGGCGCCAAACCCTCTGCCAACGAATACCGAGGAAACAAATAGCCTTTCGTTTTTAATCGCTTCAGTAAAATAAGAACGATCTTTAACAGACATTGGCTCTGAACCAATTTTAGATAACATCGATACTGGTGATACTAATTCTACATTGCCTTGTTCTGAAGCAATTAGCATAGTAAGAAAGCCCGGGTATAATTGATGAAAATGACTTAGAATTTTTTGTTTTTGAGAGGCGCTACCCTCGTTAGAGATTTGATATGCTAAGTTGTTAATTGCGACCTTATGTTCAGCTAAATATTGTTTACTGATATACGTGATATAGTTATTGTTTACCTTTAATTCTTCATCAAATTGTGCTTTTTGAAACTGGCCAAAGCTGGTACTTAAAATTAAGGCAACTGATATCACAAAAAATGCTGAGATACTCCAAAAAGAATAAAGAAGCCACTTAGGTAAGCTTTTTACCAAAGGCGGTTGATAAGACTTTAAAGATTGCAAATAATCATTAAAAGTAAACAACAAAATACAGGCCAGTGAGGTATAAAACATGGCATTGATTGGTTGTTTTAAGATGGTAAATAGCTGAATAGTTTGGTTAGGTTCAGTATTTTCCCACACTAGGAAAGCGGCAAGTGGCATACCTATAAGGAGCCAGTACAATAAATCAGCAGTTAACACATACCAACCTCTTGCACGGAATAGTGAAATGAAAAGGGCTTCTGCACCAAAAAGAAAAAAACCAAAGGGATGTGACCAATGAAAATATAGAGGAATTGCCGTGATAATGGCACAAACAAATGTTAACTGAGGCCTTAGCAAAGAAGCAGCCAGTATATAAGCTGTATTACCAAACACAAGTGAGATATTAAAGGCCAACTCGATAGGGAAAAGGTTTATTGCAGCCCCTAACACACCAAAAAATACCGCTAAAAAATAGGGGTTTTCGTGAGTAAATGAATTGAAGTTAAAGTGCGATGTAATCATTACGTTATGAACGACCTTGCTACTTTTAACATGAATAATAGTACCCTATGTATGAGTACCCGTTTAAACACCTAAATTATAACCTGCTAACACACTATGCTTTTAAACGTTAATCGTCAACATTCTACTTTAACTGAATAACTCACTTTAACTAACTCGCGAATATTTTAAGTGGCACTGATAACGCATCATTTTCAGTGTGCCCTAAAAGCCAAGTAATGGCGCTTAAGCCGCCTGTGGTCACTACATACAAGAGCGCTGAAACAACTTGTGCATAACGCTTTAGTGGTAATAAATGACTTAAATGTCGTTGTTTGTGTTCAAAAATAACTTCAATGCTAGCCATGGCAGATAAAAAAACTAATAAAATAACCAATGAAGCCAAAACAAAGGAGTAGCTGATATTAATACCGAAAATTACACCTGACGGACAACAAATCAATTCAAGTTTTGTGTTGATAGAAGAGCAACGCTTTGTTGTACATTGCCATCATCATGGGAGAATATTTGCAGCGTACTAAACAAATTTAAAAACGCATTAAATAGCGCCAAAAATACTTGCCTTATTACTTTTATATTCGGCAATTAGGTAAGGTTATCTTTAAATTGTAGGGATGCAATTACGAAAGTTGATCTGGACCAACACGAACTACTAGCTTACCAAAATTTGTTCCTTGCAATAAACCAATAAAAGCATCAACCGCATTTTCAAGACCATTAACACAATGCTCTTTGTATGTAATTTTACCTGACATTAGCCACTCAAACATTTGCTGACTAAATTCATTGTAGCGATGTCCGTAATCGTCAAAGACAATAAAGCCCTGCATTTTAATTCGTTTAATAAGCACTGTAGCCATTAGTAATGACAACCTATCAGATCCTTCGGGTAACGAAGTCGCATTATATTGAGAAACTAAACCACACAATGGAATACGTGCACAGCTATTAAGTAAAGGCATCACAGCATCAAAAACTTTACCTCCAACATTTTCAAAATAAACATCAACGCCATCGCTACATTTTTTGGCTAATTGCTCTGCTAAGTCTGAACTTTTGTGATCTAGGCAGTCGTCAAACCCTAAGGTCTGTTTAGCATAGTTGCATTTAGTTTCACCACCAGCAATACCAATAACTTTACAGCCTTTTAATTTGGCAATTTGTCCAACCAGGCTGCCTACAGCACCAGTTGCCGCAGCCACAACAACGGTTTCTCCTGGCTTAGGTTGACCTATATCAAGTAAGCCCATATAAGCAGTTAACCCCGGCATACCTAATACACCCAGGGCGTATGAGGGATTAGCCATATCCTTATCGAGTTTAAGCAACTCAGTACCTTCAATTACACTGTAATCTTGCCAACCGGTAAATGCCACAACCCAATCACCTTGTTTATAATCTTGATGCTTTGACGTTTCAACGCGGCAAACACTGCCACCAACCATCACTTCATTTAAACCTACTGGCTCAGCATAGGATTTAGTATCATTCATCCGCCCCCGCATATAAGGATCCAATGATAAAAACACGGTCCGCACCAATACCTGACCCTCGTCAGGTATTGGTTTATCAGTGTTGACCAGTGCAAAGTCATTTGGCGTTGGCTCACCATAAGGGCGTGAAGCGAGCAATATTTGTCGATTGATATCTAATCTTTGTGTCATGTTATATCCTCTACGAGAAAACTAAAAAGCTTTAACATCAACCAGTTTATGTAGTTAATATTAAAGCTTTTGATATTGGGCTGTTAGCTTAATGAGTATCATACGATAAGCCTGTAGCTCATACCTTAGCGCATTGAGTGCTTCATGGTTTTGCTGTATTTACTCGCCGCAACTTTAGCTGAAGTTATAGGGCTTGCATTAATATTTCACGACTAACGTCAAGGCTAATGTCACCATGTTCACCGAGTTTAGTCATGCCGTGCTTAGCTAAATTACCTATTAGTACATCAATGTCGGTAATACCTAACTTAACATCTGAGAGACGAATCGGGACTTGCATCGTTTCAAAAAAGGACTCAGTGCATTGAATGGCTTTAGCTATACGTTCATCCTCATCACCGTCATTAATTTGCCAAACACGAGCCGCATACTGTAATAATTTTTCGCGCTTTTGTTGACGTTTTACTTTCATCACTGCCGGTAAAACAATAGACAAGGTTCTCGCATGATCAATCCCAAAAGCACCTGTTAATTCATGACCTATCATATGTGTTGACCAATCTTGTGGAACACCTGCACCAATGAGACCATTTAGCGCCATCGTTGCAGACCACATAATATTGGCCCGAATAGCTAAATCATTTTTTGTTTCAGCTACAAGTGCTTTAGGCCCCTCTTCAATTAACGTTTGTAATAAACCTTCGCTAAATCGATCTTGAACCTTGCCATTGACAGAATACGTAAGATATTGCTCTATGGTATGAACAAATGCATCAACAACACCATTACTGATTTGACGATCTGACAAGGATAATGTCACGCTAGGGTCTAACACCGCAAAGATGGGACGTACTAACGGGCTAGAAAAAGGCAGTTTATTACCTTCTCTAGTAACCACTGAATTACCATTACTTTCTGAACCTGTTGCCGGTAAGGTTAACACTGCAGCAATAGGTAGTGCGGCTTTCACTGGCAGTTGCTTTGCTAAAATATCCCAAGGATCATTGCTTTCATTATCGCCTTGATTGCCCTCATTATAAAGTGCTGCAGCAGCGATGAATTTAGCGCCATCGACTACAGAACCACCGCCCACAGCAAGTAAGTAATCAATGTTTTCAGCAGCAATAATAGCTTGTGCTTTCATCAAGGTTGTATAGGTTGGGTTAGGTTCAATACCGGAAAATTCAAACCAAGTATGATCTTTGAGTGCATCAATAACCTGTTGGTATACACCATTATTTTTTATTGAACCTCCACCATAAACAACAAGTACTCTGGCTTTTTTTGGGATTTCAGTAGCAATAGCGGAAATAGTGTTTTCGCCAAAATGAATTTTTGTTGGGTTTTGAAAGCTAAAATTTAGCATGCTTTTTCTCTCTTTTAATAACAAGGTAACCAGGACAAGTCGAATTAAACCTAAAACCATAAGCTCATGATTTAATTCTTAGAAAAACAGACTGCAATGATATTAAGCCATTACCTGTGCCAATAATTTCTCTGCGGCTAAAGACGAACTTGCTGGGTTTTGGCCAGTAATGATAAGCTCGTCTTGAACCACAAAAGCATGCCAATCTTGTGCTTTTTGATAGTCACCACCACGTTTAATTAACTCATCTTCGAGCAAAAAAGGCACAACCTCAGTTAACTGCACCGCTGCTTCCTCGCTATTAGTAAAACCAGTAACAGCTTTACCTTTAACAGCGAATTCGCCTGATGTATTTTTAACATTTAATAGAGCAGCACTAGCATGACACACTGTGGCAACGCCCTTACCTGCCTTTAAAAAATCTTCAATTAAACTTATCGAGTTATTATTTTCTGTCAAATCCCACAAAGGGCCATGGCCACCTGGGTAAAACACAGCATCGAAGTTACTTGCACTGAGTGACGCTAAAATTTTTGTTGACGCTATTTGTGCTTGCGCAACATCGTCTTTGTCAAACCTTTGCGTAGCTGCTGTTTGAAAATCAGCCAAAGTACTGGTTGGGTCGATAGGTGCTTGACCGCCGTTAGGTGTCGCTAAGGTCACCTCAACACCTGCGTCAATAAATGTGTAGTAAGGTGCTGCAAATTCTTCTACCCAAAAACCTGTTTTTTGTCCGGTTTCACCTAATTGGTCATGAGAGGTCAATACCATTAATACTTTTTTAGTCATGATAAGTTAGCCTTTTTTAAAGTGTATTTGTTGCGTGTTTATTGTTTGAAAAGAGTATATGCTCATACTTATAAGTGAACAATGCCAATAAAACTGACATCATTGTATTAATAATTGATACAATCATGTCAATTTATGGCATTAATTAATGCCTACGTTAATATAGACGTTTATGATCATAGGTTATTTAATGGATATTTCATTTGAACAACTCAAGAGTATGGTGGTTTTTGCACAAGTTATTGAACAAGGAAGCTTGAGCGCAGCAGCAAAACAATTGAATTTATCACGTGCAGTGGTCAGTTATCATTTAAAAAAGCTTGAAGCACAACTTGAGGTAAAATTACTAAACCGCTCTACTCGGTCTATTAACCTTACTGATGCAGGACAAGCCTATTATCAAAGGTGCCGAGTTATTGCTGAACAAGCCAGTGCAGCCAAACAGCAAATTGAAAATTTTAAAAACGAGCCCATAGGTTTACTCAAAATAACTTGCCCAGTAAATGTTGGTTTGCAAACAGTTGTGCCCGCACTGAATAATTTTAAAAAGGTTTATCCAAAAATCGCGCTCGATGTCATGTTAACCGATGAAGTAGTGAATATTATGAAAGAAGGCATAGACTTGGCAATTCGTGGCGCACCGCTACCTGACTCGGGTCTGCAAGCAAGTAAACTTGCCACACTAAAAACCTGTTTGTGCGCATCACCAAGCTATATTGCTGAGCATGGCCGCCCATCGAGCCCTGGTGAATTAAGTAATCACCAATGGGTTATTTATAAACTAACCTCAGGGGTAATAACATTAAAGCAGGGGAATCGTTCGTTTAGTGTTACAACAAAAGGCAGTATTAGCACCAACAATGCTGCTGCCAGAACAGCTTTTGTAGAGGCAGGGCATGGCCTAGGCCGCATTCCTATCTATGACGCATTACCAAAAATTAAAAAAGGGACATTAGAGTTTGTTATGAGAGACTATGATTTAGCTGACATTAATGTGTACGGTGTGTTTCCACCAGGTACCGCCAATTCGAAAAAACTTCGATTACTACTCACTTTTTTAAAAGAGTATTTTGCTAACCAAACTAAAATACTATGAATTGTTAATGTACTTTTATTAAACTTCCAATAGTGAAAAAACACACTTTCTCGACAAAATATGAGTTACCTATGCATCTAAAACAGCAGATCAATAAAGGGTGAATAAACCAACCCGCTCCATATTTAAAATGTCTTACAAAGCTGCTCTTAACTTTAGTGCTTGATAATGTCACTAACAGCTATATTATTGGCGCTTGCATTCGCTTAACTAATGCATTTGCTATTGACAAAGTGATTGCCTGTAGATAATTAACTATTTCAGATCAAAAACTTAAAAAAGCATCACGAAATCAGGCCAAATGGGTAGATATAGAGTACTTCCCTAACAGTGAAATCAGTGTTCTACAGTTGAAACAACAAGTCTACACGATTTATAGTACTGAATTATGTCATGCCTCTATTAATTACGCAGAGATTAACTTTGCTAAAAAGAGTGTTCAGGTATTGGCCAATGAGGAAAAGGCGTTAGTGAAGAAGTATTAGCACTGAGCCGTAATACCTGCTTGGCGAGATGCTATTTATTGATGATTAAGGTGACTTTTAAGGGTTTACGCGAGAACATGAGCAGCAATTGTATGACTTTATGATTATATTTATTAAAATCACCAATAAAAAGGTACTTTTAAGTAATGAAAAACATTGTTTTTCTTAGTCGTTCAGCGACGAATATTCAACAACATTGGTTAACGGCACTAAAGAAAGCCCTTCCCCATGAATCTATTTATTTACCGGAGCACCTCACACACAAACAAACTACTGAGGTTGACATTGCTATTGTCGCTAACCCTGATCCAAGTCAGCTCGGACAATACCCCAACTTAATATGGATTCAGAGTTTATGGGCAGGTATTGAAAATATCCTGCCAATACTAAGTAACACTGCTATTAAATTAGTTAAATTAAATGACCAATATCTAGCCAACACTATGGCTGAATCTGTTTTAGCTTGGACTTTATACCTGCAGCGTCATATGCCTCAATATAAACACCAACAACAATTACAACAATGGCAACCACTTAAAACAATCGCAGCCAAAGACCTTACGGTGAGTATTTTAGGCGCGGGAAATTTAGGCAAGGCATCGTTATCTTTGCTTAATAAACTGGGTTATCGCTTAAATTGCTGGAGTAAAACACCTAAATCAATGCAAAGCGTGAAAAGTTATACCGGTAGTGATGGTTTAGATCAGATGCTAGGCAATACTGATGTTCTGATTAGCCTATTACCACTGACACCTACAACCAACCAACTTCTTGACCATCAGACTTTGAGTAAACTGAAAAAAGGGGCTAACATCATCAACTTTTCTCGAGGTGCGATTGTTGATACTTCAGCACTAGTCAATTTATTAGATTCAAAACACCTAAATCATGCAGTGCTTGATGTATTTACGCACGAGCCTTTGCCCAGCGAAAGTTCATTATGGCTGCATCCAAATATCACTGTTTTACCACATATTTCAGCACCAACCGACGTCGACTCAACTGTCATACTAGTCGCTGATAATATCAATCGTTATCGAGACATTAACGAGATACCAGCAGCAGTTGATGTTAATCAGGGCTACTAGTCAACAACATTTTAGATACGAGTCAATGAGTTAAAGAGGCAATCGCTAAGGCAAAGTAATTAATGTTTACTGTTGCCAGACAATGTAATTTTGACTACAAAAAACGAGTTAATTTGGGTAAGCTACAAAATAGACTCCAGTGAAGGACAATATAATGGACACCAATAGCGATAGCTCAAGCATGCAACACTTTAGTAACGAGACAGTAAACATTGACCTACTGCCATCCATCAGCAACTTAACATTTACAGCTATTTCTCCCACTTATGCTAAAGTAAACTGCTACATTAATGTAATTACAACCTTGATGTTAATGCTAATTACCGTTGTAGTTCACTACCAAACTTTCTTTGAGATAACTTCTCATAACCGTGACCTCTCGTTATACCTAACTTGTCCTATTGGTTTTCTTGGGCTAATCATCACACTGTATAATTCAGTCGCCAATAAAAAAAAGTTCTACAGTGTTCGAGAGCAAGATATTAGTTATTGCTCTGGATTGTTTTTTAAAAAGACGGTGACGCAACCGGTTACCCGAGTTCAGCATGTTGAGTTAAAACGAGGCCCCATAGATAGAAAAATTGGTTTAGCTAAATTACAAGTATTCAGTGCCGGCGGTGCATTACATACTTTTGAAATACCAGGTTTAAAAGTAGCAGAGGCAGAAACTCTGAGACAATTCATTTTAAACCACAAAGATTCACTACAACATGGATAAGTTTAACATTACCTCTGCAAACACAGCTAATAATGATGCTGAAGAAAGCACTAATGATCACAGCTCATTAAAAGCCAACCAGTGGCAACGTACCTCACCTATAGCTCTGATGTATTTCAGTGTTAAATTTATTTATTTGTTAGCCTCTAATTTACTATATATCGCCCCAGGAATTTTATTAGGTTACCAACACATTGCTGCGAACCCACATATTTGGTTCCCCGTTTTAGCTGGTATTTTGCTAATTATTGGCTTAGCAACTTTCTTAAGTTTTTATTATTTTAAATATCGCTTAGCGGACGATCATATTGAAATTCGCTCAGGTGTGTTTTCTAAAACACATTTGAATTTGCCCTTTGCACGTATTCAAAATGTAAAATTAGAGCAACCAATTTATTACCGACCGTTTGGTTACACATGCCTGCAACTCGATACAGCCGGTTCAGTAAAACAAGAAGCTAAAGTAGTAGCACTCAAGATTGAACTTGCAGAACACCTAAAAAAAATTATTTTAGTTAATCAAAATAAAAGTCGTTCAAGCGAAACGACTGAACTTCAAAGTAATCAAGACGTTAATAAGTCTAGTGACAACACACAGGGGGTTAATGCTAATGAAACATTACTTAATCAACGCAACTTATCTGATCTGGTTATTCATGGCCTAACGAACAACCGAATTTGGATACTTCTTGGCGGGATGGCACCCTTTATTGAAGAGATTAGTGCCAAAGTAATCAGTTTTTTTGCTACCTTAGGTATTGATATTGAAAAACTATTTATTATCGCTGATAAACCCTGGTGGCAAATTGGTTTATATGCTTTATCGCTAACCTTTATTGCTATGTTAGCTATCTCACTCTTATCTGTAGCGGGCTCTATTATCAGTTTTTACAATTATACCCTGACTAAAAACGGTGATAGGTATATTAGACGAAGTGGCCTGCTAACCAAGCATGAAGTAACTATGCGCTTATCTCGCCTGCAAATGATAATAAGGCAACAGGATTGGCTTGATATGTTATTAAAACGTATTAATTTGACTTTTGCACAAACTCAAACAAATAACTTTCAAGCAAACGCCCAACAAAATAAGATCATGGTGCCATCGGTAAAGCCAAGTGAGTGTCAACAGTTGATCGATAACGTTTATCCAGATAACCGCTTAATGGACATAACATTTCAGGGTATCAGTAAACGCTTTTTAATTCGCCATATAATGTTTTTTTTATTACCTGTTACACTAATACTCATCAGTCTATCCATATCATTGACTAAGTTTGTTAGTGTTTATTTCACCTTAACCGTGTTTTTTATTCTGTGCTTGCTGATTTTTTGTCGTTGGTTACGTTGGGGGTTCGCCACAGACGATCAATACATTTATATTCGCAAAGGCATGTTTGGTGTCAATTATTATTGTTTTGCTAAATATAAAGTTCAGCAAACTCAATTCAAACAAAGTTGGTTTTTACGCCGGCATAAATTAGCTAACTTAAGCTTAGTATTAGCTGCTGGCGAGCAAAAAATCCCTTTTATACCTCAAGCTCAAGCGCAACAAATTATTGATGAATCCTTATTTCAAGTTGAGAGCACTCAACGTTCTTGGATGTAGACTTTTCATGTTTGGCTTGATAAGTCATGCCAATATTCGAGAGCATTTTTATTCAATAATAATATTGTCGAGTTCACCTTTCACAAAGTGGCTTATTTTTATAAATAACGCTTTCCATTAACGATGGCATTTCATTCACTAGCACTTTTTTGAGTTAGCTATTCTCTATTGTCAATCAACAATGTTTTTTGTGATTTATTGATAGTTTTCATTTAGCTCACATTTTGTACAAAAATAAACGTAAAAAATTGTAATTCAGCTTACACGTGTAAGCACAATTAATTCAATAACTTACCAAAATATCCACAAAAAAGTCACAAAAACTATTAAAAAATTTACTAACTATGATTGATCTCTAGCGATTTTTGTGACGTAATATAGAAACAAATTATCTGGTCGGATGAGTTAATTATGAGTTTACGTACAAAATTAAGAAAAATTTTACCTACTATTTCTACTACTGAACAAGAAGCCCTCGATGCTGGTGATGTTTGGCTCGAAGGTTCTATTTACCAAGGTAAGCCGGATTTTAGCGCATTACGTGATGTTCCAGCTGCAACACTAACTGCCGACGAGCAAGCCTTTATTGATGGTCCATTAAACGAATTAATGTCGATGATCGATGATACTGAAATCCAAAACGGTATTCACCTCCCAGAATACATTTTAGATTTCCTCAAAAAGGAACGCTTCTTTTCGTTAATTATTCCTAAAGCTTTTGGCGGTTTAGAGTTTAGCCCTTATGCAAACTCCACCATTGTTGGTACAATAGCGACTAAAAGTTCTGGTGTTGCTGTAACTGTTATGGTGCCTAATTCATTAGGACCTGGCGAATTACTTCTACATTACGGTACCGAAGCGCAACAAAATTATTACTTACCAAGGTTAGCTAATGGACAAGACATTCCTTGTTTTGCTTTAACTAGCCCAGAAGCTGGTTCCGATGCAGGTGGTATTCCTGATATCGGTAAAGTGACAAAAGGCATTCACAATGGTGAAGAAGTATTAGGCCTTGAAGTCACTTGGGACAAACGCTACATAACACTAGCTCCAATAGCGACAGTATTAGGCTTAGCATTCAAAGCCGTTGACCCTGACGGCCTACTTGGTGGGAAAGAAAACTTAGGCATTACCTGTGCCTTAATCCCTAAAAGTCATGCTGGTGTGCAGTTAGGCAACCGACATGACCCAATGAGCATTCGCTTTTACAACGGTACTACTCGCGGTAATAAAGTATTCATACCAATGGATTTTGTTATTGGTGGTCAAGAAAATATCGGGCGCGGATGGCAAATGCTTGTTAGTTGTTTAGGCGCTGGTCGAGGTATTTCTTTACCTGCACTTGGTGTAAGTACTGCACAAGTTGCCCTAAAAGGGGCCTCTGAATATGCAGCGGTTCGTGAGCAGTTCGGTTTAGCTATTGGTCAATTTGAAGGTATTCAAGAAAAACTTGCTGATATTGCTGGTAAAACTTACCTGCAAGAAGCAATGCGTGTGTTAACTACTGAAGGTTTAGGTATGGGCCTAAAACCCTCAGTCGTCACTGCTATTGCTAAATACCATATGACGGAACTTGGTCGTGATGTGCTTGATTCAGCTATGGATATCCAGGCAGGTAAAGCTATTCAAAATGGTCCTCAAAACACCCTTGCAAGTGGTTATGTTGCTCAGCCTATCGCTATAACAGTGGAAGGCGCTAACATTCTTACACGAAACCTAATGATTTTTGGTCAAGGTGTCATGCGTTGTCACCCTTACCTGCAATCCATGGTTGAATCTATTCACAGTGAAGAAAAGGGTGCTGATAAAGAGTTTAACGGTATCTTGCGTAAAACTATCGGTTATAGTGTTGGCAACAGTTTACGTGCTTTCCGCTTAGGTGTTTTACCTTTTACTGCTGGTGCTAGCTCAGAATTATCGGAAGTACGTGAATATGAGAAAGCGGCACAGAAACTATCAGCTAAACTAGCGGTATATGCTGACTTCTCGTTATTGGTACTTGGCGGCAAGCTCAAGCAAGCAGAAATGTTATCCGCGCGTTTGGGTGATGTGATGAGCTTTTTATATGCAGCCATGGCGTCAATCAAATATTATGAGCAAAAGGTATCAGTAAGTGAGCGTGAGCAAGCTGCACCTTACTTCCACTATGCCACACGCTTTGCCTTACAAAGTGCTGAAGAAGCATTGCACAAGTTTTTAGACAACTTCCCGGCAAGTGGCACACGTAAGTTTATGCGCTTTATTACGATGAATTACTCAACTAAAATGCCAAAAATTAGTGATGACTTAGTACGTGAGTTAGCGAAACAGGCACAACTTGACACTGATTTTAAAAAGCAAATTACCCATTTAGTTAAACCTGTTGAAGGTGATGGGCATCACATAAACGAACAAGCTTATCAAGCTAAAATGGCTTGTTTATCGCTACTTTCAAAAGTGAAAAAAGCGTTACGTGCTAAAACCATTAAACCGGGTGAGCGTTTTGCAATCACACTTGATAATGCCTTAGCAGGTAAGGTGATAAACAAGCAAGAATTTGCCAAGCTAGCAGATTACAATGTAAAACGTGAGCGTGCTATTCGTGTTGATGAGTTTGATTTTGATATGAATTTACTTGATGAGAATGCACAACCATTAAATCCTGTTAAAGGCAGCTGCGCAGCTTAAAAGCTAATCTTTTAATAAGCAATTATTAGCTTACAGTTTATTAATAATATTAAAACAAAAGCCTTACTTTCGAGTAAGGCTTTTTTTATAGGTTAATTTTAAAAAGCGAAACCAAAACTTTCATATATCATTAAAAGCATATACCAATAGATTCTCATTACGTAGAACCAGCTGAATTAAAACTACCTTAATAATAGTCATTCTTTTTTAGGATTTTTAGCTTACAGAATTAGGCTAAAGTAGTAACTTTTAGTAACTGTCACCTAAGTTTATTGCGTTACTAACACCTAAAAATAACTATCGAAAAGGAACCTGCAACTATTAAATTTAATGGCTAATTATTTAATTACCCTTGAAAAGATCAACTTTCAGCACAAAAAATTACCACAATAATGAAGTGCTATGTTATAACATAACACTTCATTATTGTTGATGAGAGACAACAAATGCATAACAACACCATTAAAAAATTACCTGTCACCGTGCTTTCTGGTTTTTTAGGTGCAGGAAAAACTACTGTACTAAGCCATATACTGAATAACCGTGAAGGAAAAAAAGTCGCCGTTATTGTTAATGATATGAGTGAAATAAATATTGATGCCAACATAATCAATCAAGATGTATCATTAAATCGTAGCGAAGAAAAATTGGTTGAAATGAGTAATGGTTGCATTTGCTGTACTCTCAGAGAAGACTTATTAGAAGAGGTTACTAAACTTGCTCAAGCAGGTCGATTTGATTACCTTGTGATTGAGTCAACGGGAATTTCAGAGCCTTTACCTGTTGCAGAAACCTTTACTTTTGCTGACGAAGAGGGGGGTTCTCTTTCTGATGTAGCTGAATTAGATACTATGGTTACTGTGGTCGATGCTGTGAACTTTTTAGCCGATTACGATGAAGCAAAGTTCCTTCAAGAAACAAGTGAATCCCTTGGTGAAGAGGATGAACGCAGCGTTGCTGATCTTCTCGTTGATCAGGTAGAATTTGCTGATATTATTCTTATCAGTAAAATTGATTTAGTAAAAAAATCAGACATTGAACGATTGACCGCTATCATAAGCTCTTTAAATACCTTCGCCAAAATAATCCCTATTTCGCAAGGTAAAGTGGATATAGCTGAAGTACTCAATACAGGCTTATTTGATTTTGAACGAGCACAATTAGCACCGGGTTGGTTACAAGAAATGCGAGGTGAGCATGTTCCCGAGACAGAAGAGTATGGTATTGGTAGTTTTACCTACAAAGCAAGAAGGCCTTTTCACCCTAAAAAGTTTCATGATTTAATCAATAATTTAAAAAAATATGGCAAATTACTTCGCTCAAAGGGTTATTTTTGGTTGGCATCACGCCCCCAATTTTCAGGCCAGTGGAGTCAAGCAGGAGGTATTGCCCGTTACGGCTTCGCTGGGTTGTTTTGGAAAGCAGTGCCGAAAAAAGATTGGCCTACTGATAAAGACTACCTTGCCTCTATTAAAAAAGAGTGGCAAGAGCCGTTTGGAGATATGCGCCAAGAATTAGTTTTTATTGGTCAAGGTTTAGATAAAAATAGCATTATTAATGCCCTCGATGAATGCTTGTTAAGTGAAGAAGAAGTGCTGCGAGGGAAAACCTATTGGAAGGGCTTAGAAGACCCTTTTCCCGCGTGGCAATAACACGCGTTTTTAATGAATAGTTTTTTTAACTAGATAGGATTTCTAACTATATGCTAAATGATTTTTACCTTTCACTCGAGTCATTAACTTCAGAGCAAGATGTGTCTTTGCAAGACTGTATTAAACACTTGGCGTTTAATGATTTAGGTTTAATCCCTGTCATAACTCAATGTCAGGAGAGTAAAGAAGTATTGATGCACGCTTGGATGAACCATGCTGCGCTTGAAAAAACCTTAGCCACAGGGCGAATGACTTATTGGTCTCGCAGTCGCAACGCCTTTTGGATTAAAGGTGAAACCAGTGGCAATATTCAACAATTAGTAACTATGCGTTTTGATTGCGATGGTGACACTATTTTATGCCTAGTAAAACAAATTGCTGCTGCTTGCCATACTGGCCGGCCAAATTGTTTTTATTTACAAATTAATAAGACAAGTAACACAGTAAAATTGCACGAACCAACAAATTCATTAGCTTGACTCGATCATGAAAGTTAACTGACCTTATAGAATGCATATCATCATAGTGTAATTTAGTACCCGCAATAAATATAATGCTAATCACCGTGCTGCTAACCAAAAAAACCTCTCTGCGCGATCAATACCACATACTTTAGCAGTCTATTTTGTCAGGTTTACTGAATTTTTTTGCAAAATGAAAATTGTTTATATAATTTGCAATGCAGGATAATGCACTCAATAAACACCTCACCTCAAAAGTTCATTTATAAACATAATAAACAGTAAGTTAGCGTTTTGGCATAGTTTAAGCTCCAACATAGCTACCCTCACTCTTTTTGAGTGGTTTTTTTATACTTGCTGTATCGTTATTGATCCATAGGTGAATAAATGAAAATTTTACAAGCAATACTCATTGTGGCGTGTACGTTAGGGATAAACGTTACCGTTAATGCCACCAACATAGATAATGGACAATACATATGGACTTTTTTATCTGGGCAACCTTGGCCAACAGGGTATCAGCAAAGCACAGGTAAGCCGGATAATTTAGTATGGAGTTATAACGAATACAGCAGTGATTTTTTTGATCGTATCAACAATGCTTTGCCAGAAGCAGAAATCAATGAGTCATTTTTGACAGATGACGCAGGTTCAACAATTAGTTTGTCTGAGACAGCTGAAGTTTTTGTTACTTTCATACACGAGGGCGCCGGATATCGTAACTCGTTTGGCTACTTTACTTTCGATGCTAGCAATCCACCACAAAGTCCATCAGAGGTTGACGAAGTTATTATTTTCCCAAATTTATCCTTCCCACACTTAACCAAAGGACACCGTTTAAGCTTGGGGACTTTTCCTGCCGGCACAAGTATAGGTTTTTTCATTGCGGCTAATGGTTATTGGTTTTACACCGGTGTAAAACCCACTGCAGTGCCTTATTATTATTCTTTACAAAATCTAAATCCTGAGACTGATCCGGCATTGCGTCAGCATCTAGTATTGTTATACGACCAAGAAGTTTCTGAAGTGATACTTGGCTTCGAAGACTTACCTCGCACTTGGGGAGACAATGACTTCAACGATGCTGTTTTTAGTGTTAAAAGTACTCCCGAAGCGGCTATTGATACTGATAATCTTGTCAATGTTCCCGATGTTAATGATAGTGATGCTGATGGCGTAAATGATGACAGTGATGAGTTTCCCAATGACTATCAACGCGCTTACAGTAGTTATTACCCTAATGCTAATGATTCGGTAACCTTAGCATTTGAGGATAATTGGCCCGTTGAAGGGGATTATGATCTTAATGATCTTGTAGTACGCGAACAATTGCGCACAATTTATAACGCTAACGGTGATATTACTGGTTTGCAAATTTCAGGCTCCATAGTGGCTCGTGGAGCAGCGAGTAATAATGGTTTTGCTATGCGAATGATGAATGTTGACCCAAGCAAAATTGGCGAAGCGAGTATGACTATTGACAGTCAAACATTTACTAAAGTGCCTGAACAATTTCAAACTGATGCCGTTATTGTCTTTTGGCAAGATGCTCACGTTTTTACGCAAACTAATGAAGCGGGTAATTGTTCGCACTTTAACACAGTGATTAACTGCTCTACTTTTAGCGCTGTACCATTTTTATTAGATATTAAACTAAGTACACCCATTGCATCACTCAATCATTCAAGCTTAGATTTCTTTATTTTTAAAACCAATGACAGGAGTTTAGAAATACATTTTGCTGATTACCCACCAACAGACTTATTTGATGAAACACGTTTTGGTCGCCTTTCTGATACCTCAGATCCCAGTACCAATCGTTATTTCAGAAATCAAGATAACTTACCTTGGGCATTACAAATAAATTCTGATTGGCGTCACCCACAAGAATATATAGATATTATCTGGGCATATCCTGCTTACGAGGATTGGGTAGAAAGTTCAGGTACGCAATCTCAAGACTGGCACATTTATAATGGTAGAGTTCATCATATTTATTAATCACGGCTTCGTTGGAGCAATTAAAATGAATACAATAATATCTAAAACAAAACTTGCGTTGGTCACAGTGACGCTGCCTCTGATTCTAGCTAATTTGGTAAGTTGTGGTGGTGAGTCAAGCGAGTCCGTGGCACCCAATGTAACAGCCACCAACACAGCAGCCCCTCAAGAATCAGCAAGCACAGACACGTCTTTATCTGATCCTATTGATTACAGTCCTGAAGAGACTAAATTATCATCTATAGCAAGTTCTTCGACTGATTTATATGTAGAAGCAGACTTTAACTTTAGCAGCCACAAGTTGGTAACTTTTGATATAAATATACGGGGTATTGATAATACCCCAACCAGTAATGCTTTGTTGTCTATCTCAATGATTGATGCCGATATTGTCGACTTTGATGATCCGAAGATGCAAGATAAAGCACTTATTACTAAGGCACTATCTGATAATAATGGACAAATTTATTTGTCCATGGAATTACCTAATACAGTGAACCAAGTACTCTTAGAGTTAAATGCGTTAGGCGTAGAAAACGATGTTATTATTAAAATAGATGACTCAGGCAATGTCATTCATCATTTTAATAGCAACCAAGGATAAGGGCTAAAGTAATTGACTGTAGTACTCACTCAGCGATTAATGTTATGACTTATTTAGTAACATTTCTTGCAGTTAATATTAACATTAAACCTCTCAGCTTATTATTCAAAAAGCATCAAATACTATCGAGGTGATTGTTCAAAGCACCTCGATCTCATTTATTAAATGCCTGCAGTTAACTTCAATAACTCGTTATTATTTTTCGATTATCACTTACGTGTATCTTTAACTACTGAACTTATTTATAAGTAATACACCGCAAATTTATCCAATTAACTCACTTTAATGGTACTTTACACATGGCAAAATCAAAGCTATGAGCTGTGGCTTTTATGATAGTGAATAATGACAAAACGATCATTGCAATTTAAATTTAATTTAATTTATCGAAATATATATCTTGGTTAAATTAACTAAATTTCAAAACTATTAAAAGCCACCAACAATTTTGCTGTTTTTGATTGATATGTTTAACATAAAAAATATGTGTGACCCCAATGAGCTTCAAGAAAACAAATAGAACACTTCATAAGTGGGGCAGTATTATTATTGCCATACCGCTAATAGTTATTTTCACTACAGGTATTTTATTGTTGGTAAAAAAAGAATTCAGTATTATTCAACCACCGACGATGAAAGGACAGTTAAAAGTTCCAAGTATTGCTTTTGCAGATATTTTATCAATAGCAAAAAATGTTAACGGTGCGGCTATTAATGACTGGCAAGACATTGATAGACTTGATGTAAGACCAAGTAAAGGCGTTATAAAAATTCGTAGTTACAACCGTACAGAAATTCAAATAGATGCATCAAGCGGCAAAGTACTCCATGTGGCTGAGCGCAATTCAGATGTTATAGAATCTATTCATGACGGTACTTTTTTTGAAAAAAATGCAAATATTTGGCTATCACTACCTGTCGCCATAATTTCCATTATTATGGTTGTAACTGGCACAGTGCTTTTCTTTTTACCCTATTTTAGAAAAAACAGAAGGGGCCAATAACACATAGTAAAGTTTAATAAATAATAATGTGGTGCTCATTGGCTGCTTAGTTATGCCAAAAAAAACGGTACCTTATAAGATACCGTTATTGCCTTAATTAACTCAGATTGAAAATAATGTGGATTACTTCATAATCACTGTATCTCCTTCAACCCAAGGGCCACCCGAGCGTAAAATCAATTTTTGTAGTGCAGGTATTGACTTAACTTGCAATGTACTAATCCGTGTAGATACATCCTCAAGTGCCGTCAGAGCATAGTTAAGTTGTTCTCGATGCTGGATTGTTGGTCCATAAGAAGACCAATTAGCAGACATGGCATAACTTAAGCGGCTCGAAATTGTCGCCGGTTTTGCCCCCTTGCGGTCCTGTGATTTCAGACCATAAAGCTCAAACTTAATAGCATAGAATTTCGCCTGAATGTCAGCAAAATCTGTTTCAAGTGAGCTGATATTATTTGGTGTAGCATCAATAGCAACCCGCAACATTGTTAACAACTCTTCCATTTCCTCAAACACATTCTTCACTGATGAAGAGCGTCTTTGTGCGTTAACTAGCTGTTTGCCAAATTCAAGCACATCTTTTTCTAGATTAGCCTTTATCGAAGATTGGTATATTGCCTGAAGCTGAAAATTGACAGGATTAGCAAGTTGATTAACTTGACTACCCTTGCGAGAAAATAAGGTCGCAGTATATTTACCAGGAGGAGCAAGGATACTGGCACCAGATAATTTATGTGTAACAACCATTGAAGTTTTGCCAAACGTCATATCCCAGGTAAGTCGGTGTAAACCTTTAGATGTTTTACCCTGTATTCGATTAACAAAATTGCCAGATTCATCTGTAATTTCAATGTAAATTGATGGTTTAGGCTCTTGGTTCTCTTTTTCAATCTTCTCCCATGTTGGGTATTTAGGGTACTTGTCTTTTTTAACCATGGCTTTTTCAGCCTTTTGACGCTTTTCTTGTGTCGTAAGTAAGCTGTCTTTTAGAAAATAAGTTAAGGTTGCGCCGTGTTCTGGATTTTTTGCCGAAAAACGGTCATTGCCATCTGATTTTGTATGATTATTATCAAGGCTAAACCACTTTACAGGCCGACTTGGAGCAAATAACAAAGCCTCATTTTCCATTGCTTTGGCCGACAAGTTACGTAATGGCGCATAGTCATCTAGAATATAAATTCCACGGCCAAAAGTCCCAGCAATTAGATCATTTTCACGTCGCTGTATTTTTACATCACGCGTTGAAATAGTTGGCATACCACCATTCAATTCAAGCCAGGTTTTACCACCATCTATAGTAAAAAAAAGACCTAATTCTGTACCCAAAAACAAGAGGTCTTTATTCTCATGATCTTGTACAATTCGCCAAACAAGGTGCTTGTCTGGAATCGTTTTAGCTAGTGACTTCCATGACTTACCTAAGTTTGTTGATTTAATCAAATAAGGCTTAAAATCTCCTTCTTTATGATTATCTAATGCTACATAAACGGTATTAGCATCAAATAAGTCAGCACGAATATCGTTTACATAGGCATTAGCTGGAATTCCTCGTACTTTCTTAAGATCGATTTTCTTCCATTTTTTACCGCCATCTTTTGACACTTGAATTAATCCATCATCAGTACCTACCCACAGAACTTTCTCATCCACAGGGCTTTCTGAAAAATTAGCTATCGTATGAAAATTTGACATTGCATAAAGATCCCAGCCGGCTTCAACTGACCAGGTTCGCCCCATCATTGGCATATGCATACGATTTTTATTTTTAGTGAGATCTGCTGAAATAGGTATCCAACTGTCACCTCGGTTATCTGATCGCCATACTCGCTGAGAAGCAAAGTAAAGTCGTTTAGGATCATGACTTGAAACATTAATGGGAGCATCCCAGTTAAAGCGCTCAGCCGGATCTCCAGGAAGAGGTTGTGGCTTTATGTAAACAATCTCAGCTGTTTTCATATCCCGTCGAGTTAAGTTACCCTGTTGCCATTGTGAGTACATAATATCAGGGTTTCCTGGCTCAACGGCTGGTTGGTGCCCATCACCTCCTAACGTCAAAAACCAATCTTTATTTTTAATCCCTTCAGATCGGTTAGTTCTAGAAGGCCCCCCCTGCGTGTTATTGTCTTGTGCGCCAGCATAAACTCTATAAAAAGGTGTTGAGTCGTCTGGAGCAACTTTATAAAATTGCGTCAATGGTAAATTGGCAATGAACCGGAATGTTGCCATTCGGTCATGTGACATATAAATGCCGCCGTCGGATCCAATTAACACAAAATCAGGGTCGCTTGGGTGAAATGCAAAGGCATGGTCATCTACATGTTTTCTCTCAGTACTGATTGGAGTCCACGATTTACCACCGTCATTAGAAACTTTGCTGTAGTTGCTCGCAATATAGACTCGATCAAACTTATGTGGGTCAGCAAAAATTTCTTGATAATAATGTGGCCCGGTACCACCACCAACTTCATCAGATACTCTCTCCCAGCTGGTCCCTAAATTTGCTGAACGGTAAAAGCCACCTTGCCTATTATCTGTTTCAATTGTTGCATACAGCACATCTGGATTTAACGGTGAGATTGCCATACCAATTTTACCCATATTGCCCTTTGGTAAACCTGATTTAAGCTGTATCCATGTTTCTCCACCATCATCCGACGAGTGTATTCCTGAAGCTGGGCCGGTACCAACATATGCTGCGACAGTGCGCTGACGAGACCAAGTTGCCGCATATAACTTATTAGAATCACGAGGATCAATGAGCAAAGAAGTCACGCCAGTCCATTTATCTTTAGGCTTAAGTACTTGTCTCCAACTTTTTCCGCCGTCTGTTGTTTTGTAAAGTCCACGTTCGCCACCACCTGTCCATAGCGGGCCTTGAACTGCAGCCCAAACAATATTTGAGTTTGTAGGGTGAACAATAATATCGGAAATACGTTCAGACTTTTTTAGCCCCATATTTTTCCATGTGCTCCCCCCATCAACAGACTTATAAATACCATCACCAAAGCTGATATGTCGACCGCCATTATTTTCACCGGTTCCAACCCAAATAATATTCGAATTACTCGGGTCAATGGTTACATCTCCTGTTGAATAGACCGCCTGTTTATCGAAAATAGGTGTCCAGGTAGTGCCTGCATTGATCGTTTTCCAAATACCACCAGAACCGACCGCAGTATACCAAGTTGAAGGGTTTTTCTGATCAATAGCAATGTCAGCAATACGACCTGACATATACGCAGGTCCAATATTACGTAACGCCATCGTATCAAATGTTTTACTGCTAAAAAGAGGCTTTTCGGCATCATCAGCATTGGGCTTAAAAGCTAACGAAAGAGAGCTTGATATCATTAAAGATAAAACAAGCGCTAGTTTGATTAAATTCTTCATAGTTCACCGGAGAAGTTATTAATTTATTGTTATACAGTAACATTAAATTAATTATTCACTCAATGACATCAACTAAACGACAAATTGCCATTTAAAAGCGTTTAAATACATAAATGAACTATTTTATATAAACTTATGGTTTGTCAAAGGCTTGAACTGGGGTGTCTTCACTCAAAATAAAGCGCCCTTTTTTAACAGCTTCTTGCACGGCTGAAATAATTTCTTGTTGGCTCATTTCAAGTTTATTTTTAATGCTAAAGCCAAAATAAGTCACCTTTGAAAAATCTTCTCCTAATTCAATTTTAGAGGCTTTTAGCGCCTTATAATCTAAATTTTCTTGTCCCATATTCAGTATATTTTCGTTGGCTAAGATGAGATCAATACGCTGTTTCAATATCATTGATAAACCGGCGATTTCATTTTGAATGGATACTTTATTTAAAGTATTGTCATTATCAAATTTTGCAAAGTAGGTTGCCCCTCTCGGAACGCCGATTATCTTATCAGCTAAATCACTATATTCATTTATTATCATATTTTTTCTAGATATAGCGGTTAATCCATCAGCTAATTTAAAAGGTGCATAGAAAGTAAATTTACTTCTTTCTTTGGTTATATTGAGTCCTGCTATTACATCGACATATCCCGTATTTAAAAAAGACAAACAACGGGCAATATTAGGAGATCTAACAAAGGTTAATTCTTTATTTAAGACATCTGCTAATATTCTTAAAGCAGATATATGCTTTCCATAAGGAATTTCCGCTAAATACTGATAAGGTGGGTGTTCATCTATGCAGGCTACTAAACTGTTACGTTTCGCCTCAGCAAAAAAACAAATAGAAGAAAGTAATATAACCAAAATAGACTTGAGCATAAAAACCAATATCTCTCTGAATAGCCGAAAATAATTTACAGTAGAGCAGGACTACTGTTTGCTTTGAATGCTAGTAATGGTAAAAAATTACCTTTACATTGTTAAAAATAGAACTCAGCTCGAGTTTCTAACATATAATGCAAAGCCGACTAAAAATATTATAAAGCGATAAAACATCAAAGGCCAGTTTACTTTAAATTTTGATAGTTAATCTAACGACATTAACTTAAATAAATTTTGCGGGTAAAGAGATACAAGCTATACAAACCACTGAAAATTAATTGAATTAGATTATATAGGTATTCATACATCTATTCTGGCTACAAAGATCATTATTTTATAGCTTCGTCTTATTTATTATATTTAAAAACAGTACCTTATGCTAATGGTGAAACTTCACTCATACTTTTAACATTAGGCAAATAAATTCAAGTATTTTGGTAAACTTACTACTCTTTGACATTAACTATTAGCTCATAAGCAAACTTAATATTTCTGCAATTGTTAACGCTTGTATTAGATTTTTTCTTAATTACTGATCTTAGTGTCACCTATCTATAAACGATTAAACTCAACAATAAATTCAAACTCTCCAATATAATCAGCGGTATATATTTTGATTAAAGCCTTAAATTAAATTATGACCTGCAATCAAAGCCGCCACTAAAGAGTTTTGGGGTTGAAGGTATTGGCCTTGGCAATATGTCATATGTCCGTAACCTTCTGAGTTATGCCGGTAATCAGCAGCAAAATATTCAGCGAGCCACTTCCCTTGTTCAGCAGGAATAGCTGAGTCATCATCAGAGTGCCACACAACTACATTGCTATGTTTTACATCACGCACATCAAAGCCCCAATCAAAGCAAGTATCTTGAGCAGTTTCCCAAGTGGCTCCACTAGTACCACGAACAACAGCACGGCGCATTGAACTTTCAAAACGTCTGACAAGTTCATCATCCGCTATCACGTTTGGAAATCCTTTTTTAATAAATTGGCTCAACAAACTTGGTGGTAAAACGCCAAAGACAATAGCCATAAAACTGAAATACCACCCCATGTATACTTTTTTTAATTGCTGAGAAGTAGGCGTTTTACCTGTACCTAAGGTATCAGCGAAGCCCAATTCTTTACAGAGAGATGTAGGTATTAAAGGAGCATTTAAACCAAGCCCAATACAGCGCTGAGGAAAGTACAACGCCGCAGCCATGGCATGAGGTGTACCTTGTGAATAACCAGTAATATGAAATTGGTCAACACTTTCAGCCTTAAGTACAGCTGCTAGATCTTCAGCGGGCCAATCTTTAATCAACCGACCAGGTTTTTCATCGGAAAAACCACAACCTGGCAGGCTAATAGCAATACCGCGACAATCAAGAGATTCACAAATCGGTGCATAGGTAGCACGTTCAAAATTAGCTTCTAAACCAGAGCCATGTATATTTATAACAACGGGCTTTGTTTGATCTTGACTACCATATCGACAATAAGCAACGTGTCGTCCATCATTGGTTATTGCTAGACATTGCTCAGCGCTTTTTAACTTACTTGGTATAATTTGACGCATGCCTTTGTTACGAATACGCAACCCGATAACATTTACTAACACCATGCAGATAATTATAAAACCCAAAATACCGACAAAGTTAACCATATATAGCCCACCTTGTTATATGTCATCAAATTAGCTTAGCGTTAAACAGTGTTTCGCAACAAAGCTAACTGCATAATTATTAATTGTTAACGCGGCTAGAATAAATAGCAATAATTACAGCTGAGCGGTGAAAAAAGCGTTTAAGTGGCATGACTAACCCACCGGATTATGTCAAAGTTCGAGTAAAATAATTATGATTACATTAGGTATCTAGGAAATTAGATAATTACCATAACAATAATAATCTTCATTGGTTTTAAATGTTTAAACTAGCCAAACTGACCTTTATTGCATCTCAACAACATGCTGTTTATACTAGCTAAGTAATTGTTAGGAAGGTTTAAAATGACAGGGAAACGACTCGACATACAACAATCCACTCATGTAATATCACTTGCTGAAACACTGTGTGATTGCCAAACTGTATTCATACATTATATTGACGACTTGTTAAACTCTTCGATTTGCCCCTGTCAATTAACTCTTGAACAACAAGCACCCTTAGAAATTTTAAATCTTGCAGCGGATATACGTGTTAATAACTCTGTTTTTTTAAAACAAAACAAGCAATTAAACTACTATTTTGGCGTTCCTCTTATCTCATCATCGAGGGAAAAGTTTGGTACCTTTTGTATTTATAAAGAACAAAAATCTCCGCTTAGCAACACTCAACAATCTTCATTGATTAAACTTGCTGCACTGGTAACTGATTTAATTGAGACCTCATCGGCCAAAACAAAATATCTCAAAGAGCTGTCTGCAAGAAATAAAAAACTAGTACAACTTTTCGATCAAGCCAAAGATCCCTTGATGACCCTTGAGCCTCCCAATTGGTGTTTTTCTTCAGGTAACCCCGCGGCCCTTGAATTGTTTAAAGTGGAGTCAGAAGAGGAGTTTATAAAACTGGGACCCTGGGCTGTGTCACCTGAATTCCAGCCAGATGGCAGCCGCTCAGAAGATAAGGCAAAAACTGTCGTTATGGAAGCACTTAAACAAGGAAGCTATTCTTTTGAATGGAATCATCAATCGTTAGACGGCAAAGTATTTCCCTCTAGTATATTTTTAAACCGCATTGTAGAAGGAGAAAGACAATACTTGCACGCCACAGTCAAAGATATTTCCGAGCAAAAAAAATTAGAAAATAACCTTGAAAATCAATTAGCTATAAATGAAGGTATACTCAACTCAAGTAACGAAGGGATTATACTGGTTGATCACAAATCAAAAAAAATCCAAGCGTATAACACGCAGTTTTTAACGCTATGGAAAATACCACAAGCACTCATGGATTTACATGACGAAATTAAAATTTTAAATCATGTACTCGAGCAATTAGCCTCCCCTCAGTCATTTTTAGATAGTGTTGAAAAGCTCTTTCAAAATCCAAAGCATCACAGCCGAGATACATTATTATTTAGCGATAACAGAGTGATTGAAAGGTATTCAACACCTTACATCTTTGATGATGAAGTAAAAGGGCGTATATGGTTTTTTAGAGATGTAACAGAAATAAGAACTATGGAAAAATTAGTAAACCAAAGTACGCGACTGGCGTCAATTGGGCAACTTGCTGCAGGGATAGGACATGAGATAAATAACCCGCTAACCATCATTAAAGGTTATCTCGCTAAAATTATAGAGAGAGGTACAGACGTACCTGATGAAATTACAGAGGGCCTTAACATTCTCAGCGGTGCAAGTGAGCGCATCGAAAATATTGTTTCAGGTTTGAGAAGTTTTTCTAATTTAGAGAATAGTTCATTATCGGAGACCTTTAACCTAGGTGCTTTGTTTTTTGAGATTGAAAATATGTTAAAGAACATGTACCGCAACGATGGCGTGCAGCTTGAATTTGATTACAAAGACCTTGCACACAACATACTCATTAAAGGTAACCGTGGTAAATTTGAACAAATTTTGATTAATTTAATTACCAATGCTAGAGACAGCACTGAAGGCAAGAACATACGTATGATTAATGTTGTTGTTAAAAGTGATCTTGAGCAAGTAATGGTTTCAATAAGTGATAATGGCTGTGGCCTTGCAGATGACATTAAAGATAAGATATTTGACCCTTTTTTTACAACTAAAGAGGTTGGCAAAGGAACAGGTATTGGGCTTTCTCTTGTGTATCGTTTTATTACTGACGAATTTAATGGGACAATAAATTTCACAAAATCAACTTTAGGTGAAGGGTGTTGTTTTAAAATAACTTTACCTGCAAGTATTGACCAACAAAAAGGCCTTCAAGAAGTCACAACCACATCAAATAAACTTGTGACTTCATCACACATTAAACTCAAAGTGATTATTGCTGAAGATGAAGAACATATTAGAGAGCTTCTCACCGAAGTATTAGCGTTAGCAGGAGTTGAGGTGTTTTGTTGCGAGAATGGCGCTTTAGCATTGCAAGAATACATCAATAATGCGTGCCTTTACGATTTGATTATTTCAGATGTAAAAATGCCAGTCATGGACGGTATGACCCTGCTAAAAGAGGTTCGTAGTCGAATTGATTTAAAACAACCAAAGTTTTTCTTTATAACAGGTGGGATCAACGTCGATTTTGATAACCACCAAAATCAACTACTAAGCACAATTGATGGTTATTTTTATAAACCTTTTAATTTTTCAGAAGTACATAATCAACTTGAAAAACTTTTTCCCGCTGCTTTTAAAAAGCATTAAAGTAATCACGTGACTTTATTGTCACTATATAACTTAACAAAACAACATGGCTAACCGTTCTTATTAAGAAAGTTATAGGGCTCTATTTTATGCCACAGTGCGAGTTAATTACGTGTTAATTTGCAACAAGTTATAAGCCATAATCTGCAACGATATCATCAAATATTTTAAAACTATCTGCTTTAGCGGTATAAACATTACCCGTTTTAATAAACATAGATTGTCCCCAATCACCCGATAAAACAGGCTCCCAAAAAAAGGTACCCAAGCCACGTTGGTTGGGTAAGTTAAGCATAATATCGTTCAATAAGCGCCCTTGAGGGTTGTACTCGACAATACTGAATTCAAGCTCAGGAAACGTGTTAGCCAGTGAATTTAGAGTTCCTTCCCATTGAAATGATGGCCCTTGCCATCGTTCGTAAGCAGACAAACCCAGTACATCGAAGTTAACCGAATTTTGCATCGCTTGATTAACCCACTGAACAACACCATCTCTATCTTGAGTATTCTCTATATGCAACATAATTCGAATGTTGTCATCGACTTTTTTTACACCATTAATGCCAGCTTTGAGGAGTGTTGCCAAGTTACTCCAGTTATCAACACTGCCATTGACACCTTCACTAACCACTGAATTGTTACCATAACAATCAGAATCCTTGGTGGGAGTATGAATCAGTAAGCCGGGGGTTATTTCATTACCAATTTGTACCATGTCTGGCAGCACACCAGCGCTGTTCATTTCGGCCAGCACTTCAGAGGTATAATTTTCAACGGTTTGCGCTAAGTCATCAAGGGTATTAATGCTGCGCCACTGTTCAGGAATAACTTGCTTACTTGGGTCGGCCCAAGTGTCACTATAATGAAAGTCGAGTAACAATTTCATCCCAGCGGCTTTTACTTCTTTAGCGAGCTCAATTACATGGGCTTTATCGTTGTATGCTTCAGCTTTTGCTTCACAACCGCTACCAATGCTAGTTGCATAACCAAAGTCAGCATAGGGATCTACAAAAGTCCGCAAACGAATATAATTAAAACCATGGTTTTTTAACAACACCAACATCGGCTTTTCAACACCGTCGGTGTCAACAAATACCGCACCGTTATCCACATATTCAGCTAAACTAGAAATATCAGCACCGAGAACATACGCCCTACTTTGCTCAAAATTATTGCCTCCTTGAACGATATCATTATTGATTTCAACACTTGTTTGGTCACCTCCACAGCCAGTTAGGAGGTGTAACCCCGTTAACAATAAAACAATGTATAATTTTTTAAAAAAAAGCATAGTTAACCTTAATTTTATATAACAATTTTAAAATCTAATAACCTTAATCATTCGTTTAGTAAGAATCTTTGGTTTCACCACAAGTTAAGTGTTCATGACCTTTGGCGTGATAGCCGATAATAAATATATTTATTCGGAATTGCTATTAGTAACATACAAGAATGGTAAATTGGTGCTCAACCACTTACTGGAGTGGCCATGTTGTATAAATCACCCTAAGGCAGCTTTTGAGTCTATTGTGATAATTATATCAACAAGTCAACTGCACACTTTTACCAAAAGCCGACATGTATAATTGATGATTTAATGGCAGCTTGAAGCCTAAAGCGATCAAACACTGTCACTAATAATCACTCAATTAAATAATTACTTTGATACGATAGCGGACGTTATCAAGTTGACAGCTATGGCTCAAAAACAACTTTATAAAATGAGCTTTTACAAAAAATAATAATTATACATTTGATTGCAACTTAACAATTACAGTATAATTTCCTTATTCTATTCAGCGGAGATTTCGCCACAATGAACAACTAACACCTGTCATCCAATGTTTAATATTCAAATTTTTTGGTACTCAGGGTTAGTGGGCGTAATTTCGATGAAATTATCGAAGTTCTTTCATTTCAAATTTATTCAATTTTATAGTTTATGACTATAAAGACTTGCTCTAAATAAATATGCCTTAAACCCTCCTAAAACGGAGGTATTCCATGCCTGTATTACAAGCAAATAACATAAGTTATCAATTTGAAAATGGTGATATGCTTTTTCAAAATATATCCTGCTCTTTAACACAACGTAAAGTCGGCTTAGTGGGTCGAAATGGTATAGGAAAGTCATTGTTGGCTTCCATATTATCTAAAGAGTTAGCTCCAAGCCAAGGAAGTATTACTTCGAATGGTAAAGTATCAACTTTTATACAGGCTTCATCCAACAGAAATAATGAAGCTCGAACTATCGCTCACTATTTACAAGTGGATAATATTTTATATGCTCTTGAACAAGTGGCTTTAGGAAATTGTGATGAAAAGTGGTTTGATTTAATAGGTGAACAATGGAACTTGAAAGAGACTTTAATTGAACAAATGTTTGATTTAGGGCTTCCCAAAGATCTATTTTTTCCACTTCGTTTACTGAGTGGTGGACAATTAGCTCGTCTTCAGCTCTGGAACTTATTCAAAATAAAGTCTGAGTTACTTATTTTGGATGAGCCTTCAAATCACTTGGATGAAGAAGGAAAAAAATGGTTAATAGAGCAAATCAATCACTTTGATGGTCATGTATTACTTATTAGCCATGATACTCAGCTATTAAATAGTATGGAACACATATGGGAGTTAACTAGTCTTGGTTTAAACGAGTATGGTGGTAATTTTAACTTCTACTTACAACAAAGAAACCTTGAGAACCTAGCTGTCACTAGGCAAGTTAAGAGTATTCAAAACCAACAAAAACATCTTGATTTGCAAGCACAGAAGAATAAAGAAAAAGCTCAACAGAGAGCATCTAGTGGGCGTAAGGCTCGTAAGGACGGAAGTCAGGCAAAAGTATTGCTAGACAAGAAGCGTGATAGCGCAACAGCCTCCACATCAAATAGATTAAAAAATGACAAACTGAGGAGTAAACATTTAGAAATTCAAAGCAATGAGATAAATGCTAAGTATGAGTTGTTGAACTTACAAAAAATATACCTTCCAAGCAACAAACCGCTAGGAAAAAGCCTTGTGAAAATCAGCGAGGGAGTATTACCATATGGAGCGAAAAATAAGTTTGATGTATGTGTTAATGATGATACTAAACTCCACTTGAAAGGGGGAAATGGTAGTGGAAAATCAACCTTATTGAATATACTACTTGGTAAAGCAAAATTGGACAAAGGTAAGGTACAGTTAAATACTTCACTTTATTATTTAGACCAACACTTTACTCTACTACATGTTCAACTATCTCTGCTCGATAATGTATTAACGCTTTGCCCTAAGATCCTTGAAACAGATGCTAGAATTTTGCTCGCTGGTGTTGGTTTTCGTAAAGAGAGTGTACATCGTTTAGTTGATAATTTAAGTGGTGGCGAAAAAATGAAACTTGCTGTGTTAATAGTAAGTCATCAAGACATGCAACCGTTATTGCTGTTAGATGAACCTGATAACCATTTAGATATAGACTCTAAATTTCTATTAGCCGAAACCCTGAATAGTTATAATGGCGCTTATATTCTAGTAAGTCATGATGAAGCTTTTGTGAAGAAATGTGGATTAACCTGCGAACTTAAGTTGTGATATATAAATAAAATGCAGCAATATTTTTACTATGGCATTTAAAGCTCATTGTTAACCAAAACAACGGTAGCAATGAGCGTAAAGCATCCCCACAAAAACTAGAAAAATTGTTTAAAGTATGATGCTTCCTCAAAAGCTAATATCGGCTTATGCCTAAATGAAGTCATAAAGTATTCGTTGATAGGAATAAGCCCAATGTCGGTTTAGCTGACGTTAGCTTAGAAACTCTTTCGTCACAAAGTGCATAATTAGCAAATAAAAAAGCCCCAACTCTTTCGAATCAGGGCTTTAATATGTTGGTACCGGAGGACGGACTTGAACCGTCACGCCCGAAGGCAACGGATTTTGAATCCGTCGTGTCTACCAATTCCACCACTCCGGCAATAAAAGCTTTGTAAGTAAGATGTTTATAAAGGTATAAATTATTAACCAAAAATTTATACCTTTATAAACAAGCCTACCTTAAACTTTAAGTAGAATTGAAAACGATTGATCTGTGTGACCAATGGCTGGCATTATACGAAACCATGGTAACTAAGCAACTCATTTTTTAGTTGTTTGCGTAAAATATCCTTACCTGTGCACTATTTAGACAAAATTTAATTTCTTTTGCAGTAATTTCATTCACGGCGGTGTGACTTTACAAATAAATTAACGACCTTGGCCACTTGCTCTGCTATTTCTTCGTCAGTAATTTTTTTATCTGGCAATAGTAAGCACTGAGTATGAAGCGGCCCTTTCGCCATTTCTAATAAAATTTGTGCGCTAAAATGACAATCATCAATCTTCAGCACCTTTTCAGCCTTTAACCAAGCTAAGTAGTCTACTAGAGGTAATATTCCGGTTATTGGCCCTTTATGATGTATCATTTTTCCTAATTCTGGAAATTTAACAACTTGCTGAACGGCTAAACGAAACAGTGCCATTAGTTCGGGTGACAACATTCCTTGTACAAAATTAAAAGCTACTTGATTTAAAGCCGTTTTTACATCAAGACGACGGTTAATTTGAGTTAAAATTTGAGTTTGACTTTGCACTTGCCGTTGCACCACTGCCATTAGCAACCCTTGTTTATTTCCAAACTCGTCATAAATTGAGCGTCTTGAACCTCCCGCTTGCTCAATAATCATTGCTAATGAAGTCTCATCGTAACCTTGTTGATAAAAAAAGGTTTGAGCTACGTCTAAAATTCGCTGCCCACGTTTGCTCAACGGTTTGTTGTCAGTGATCACTAAACTGGTGTTTTTTTGCATACGTAATAGCCTTGTATGAACAGGGGTATTGACAATGGTACTATATAGTACCAAAATATAAAAAACTCACAAGTCATTACGCTGACAACTGCCTTGTTGGTAACTGCTAATCATCGAGCAGCCATGGCATCAATGCGGCAAATATTAAGGAATTGCTATGCGTGTCTCTTTTATTTTTTGTTGCGCCCTTCTCTCTGTTGGCTGTAAAGAAACAACCCAACAAGTGGTTAAACCAATTCGTCCGATTATGTGGACACAAGTTGCCGTCACACCTTTTGAACAAGTTCGCACCTTATCAGGCATCGTGGCGCCAGTTGAAGCCACTGAATTGAGTTTTCAAGTGCAAGGAAAAATTCGCTCTATAGAAGTTAATTTAGGTGACAAAGTCAAAAAGGGCCAAGAGTTGGCCCGTTTAGACCAACGTAATTTATCATTGAACTTACAATCAGCCCAAGCTAAATATCAACAAGCTAAAGCCAGCCTTGTGGATGCACAAAATAGCCACAGGCGTTACCAACAACTTCTTGAACAAGGGGTGGTATCTCAATCAGGATTTGATAATGCTAAAGCCACGTTCGATGCTAGCAAAAGTGCTACTGATGTCGCGCAAGCACAATTAGATATAGCCACTAAAAATTTACAAGACAGCATTTTAGTTGCCCCCTACGATGGTATTATCACCAAACGTTTACTCGAGCCCTCTCAGCAAATATCAGCAGGTCAGTCAATTTTTGAAATAGAAGGTAATCATGGTTTAGAAGTTCATGTTATGGTGCCTGAAACGCTAATTCGTGAACTCACAAAACTTTCACTTTTGCCCATCACATTCCCAGTATTAGCCGAACTTACCATGCAAGGCCAAATAACTGAAATTGGTACACGTGCTGAATTTGCTAATGCTTTTCCTGTCACTGTCGTATTGCAACAAGATAATAGCTTACTGCGTGCCGGTATGACCGCAGAGGTGTCTTTTTCATTTACTGGCCAGGGCCGTTCTGGTTATAAGGGCGATGTGTTTAGTATACCTACTTCCGCCTTAAGTGCTGGTTTAGGGCAAAAAAACTATGTTTTTGTATATCAAGCCAGTAATCAAAAACTCATTAAAACCCAAGTGCAAACAGAAAATATCCTTAATAATAAAGTATTTATTTCTTCTGGCTTACAGGAAGGTGATATCATCGCTACCGCTGGCGTTGCTTTTTTACGCGATGGGCAGCAAGTGAGCTTATTAGACCCTAACGTTAAACGTTTCAATTAATAGCAAGGAAGTATAATGAATATTACGCAACTTGCTTTTACTTATCGAAAAAGTATTTTCTTAATTATTACGGTGTTGTTAATCAATGGTGTTTTTGCTTATTTCACCCTACCCGCTCAAGAAGATCCTAGTATAACCATTCGAGAAGCTGTTATTAGCACCTCTTTTCCCGGTATGGCACCAGATAGAGTGGAACAACTAATCACCAAAAAATTAGAGGAAGAAATACGCAAAATTGCTGAAGTTGAAGAAATAAAATCAAGCTCTTCTACAGGTACCTCAATTATTCATGTAAAAATTTATGACCGTTATTTTAATCTAGATGATATTTGGCAAAACTTGCGTAATAAAGTCACGGCTGCGCATCAAAGCATGCCAAACGGTACAAGTATACCGTATGTTAATGATGAGTTTGGTGATGTTTCCGTTGTTACCTTGGCATTAACTGCAGACGGCTTTGACCTAGGAAACATGTATGATATTGCTCAGCACATTCGTGATACGCTATATGGCGTTGAAGGTACTAAAAAAATTGAAATTTTAGGTCGACAACAAGAGCGTATTTTTTTAGAAACCTCTAATGCCAAATTAGCTCAGTTAGGCATTTCTCCCCAGTCATTGATTGATGAATTAAAAAAACAAAATATTGTTAATTCGGGTGGGCAGGTCAATACTGGCGTGTTAAGTTTTATCGTTGAGCCATCCGGCAACTTTAATAGCTTAGCCGATATTGGTAATACTTATATAAATATTCCTAATAGTGAAGACTTCATCGCCCTAAGAGATATCGTAAGTTTACGCAGAGATTTTATTGATCCACCTGATAAACCCGCTTACTTTAATGGCCAACCAGCAATATTTTTTGCCATTGCCATGTTACCGCAACACAACATTTTAGAATATGCTCCGCGAGTAGTAGCACAAGTTTCAGCCATTGAGTCAAGTTTACCCATAGGTTACCAACTCAATATCGCCACTTATCAAGCTGATCAAGTAGCGAAAACTATTAACGGTGTATCAGCTAACGTATTGCAAACCTTAGCAATAGTATTAGTGGTGGTTATTTTATTTTTAGGCCTGCGCACAGGCCTTATTGTGGGTGCTATTGTGCCGTTTGTAATGCTCACCACATTAAGTATTATGCAATTTACTGACATGAAACTTGAGCGAATGAGTTTAGCAACTCTGATTATATCTTTAGGGTTACTGGTTGATAATGGCATTGTCATTGCCGAGGACTTTAAGCGTCGTTTAGAAGAGGGGATTAATCGCTATAATGCGATGCTACAGGGTAGTAAAGAACTAGCATTACCCTTACTCAGCTCATCAGTCACTACGATTTTATTTTTCTTACCTTTGATGTTAGCTGAGCATGTGGCTGGCGAATATACCCGCTCAATCTCTTTAGTTATTTTAATTACTCTACTCACTAGTTGGATTTTAGCCATTTGTGTTACTCCACTCTTGTGCTATTTTTTTATTACCAAACCCAATGTTGAATCAAAAAATAGTAACCTAGTGTCGCAAAAACCTTCACAAGTTTCTAAACAGGCGACTTTTTATCAGTACTACCAAGGTATATTACACTGGGTATTGGCTCATAAAACACTATTTATGTCGCTAATAATCGCGTCATTTATAGTTGCTATCATTGCTATGGGCCATGTCGCTAAGCAGTTTTTCCCTGATTCAGATCGAAACCAAATTCTTGTCAATATTGATCTGCCCAATGGTACCTCAGCTAAAGAAACAGACCGGCAAATGCAAGCTATTTTTAAGTGGTTTGATAACAACAAAGAACTTGATTTTATTAGCGGTTATTCAGCGTATGTTGGATTTAGTGGGCCAAGGTTTGTTATGTCGCTTAACCCTGAAGATCCCGCTCAAAACAAAGGCTTTATAGTCTTAAATGTAAAAAACAGTACCAATATAAGCCAAATGGTTGCCTTACTTGATGAGCAAATAGAACACACATTCCCGAATGTTTCAGCTCGTGTTAAAAAGATGTTTTTAGGACCATCTGATTCAAGCACCATTAAAATTCAAGTTAAAGGGCCAGACAAAAACGTTATTTATAACAAAGCACAACAAATCATGGCAGTTTTACACGATGTGCCTAATACCCTTGATATTAGAACTGATTGGGAAAATTTAATTACCAAAATCAATGTACAAATTGATCAACACAGAGCTAAGCGCTCCGGCTTAACGTCTACCGAAATAGCGCAAGCGCTAGAGACCTATTTCTCTGGTTCAATTATTACTGACTTTCGTGAAGGTGATAATATTATTCCCGTGGTTCTGCGCGCAGAAAAGCTGGAACGGGCCAGCTTAGACAGATTAAGAACTCTTAATATTTATTCCAATAAAACAGGCCAAACCGTGCCATTATTTCAGGTAGCAACGTTAGCGCCTTTTAATCAATTCTCTATTATTCATCACGAAGACTTATTTCGCACCGTGAGTATTCAAGCTCGCAACACCAAGATGGCTGCAGAGGACTTGAAGGTAATTATTGATGAAAAAATTCAAGCTTTGGCAAGTGACTTACCTGTGAATCATAGCATTGAATACGACGGAGTTATCAAGGAATCGGTTGCTGCACAAAAAGCCTTAAGTGCCAGTATGCCTATCGTACTGGGCTTAATTTTGATCTTATTAGTTGCGCAATTTAACTCTTTTAGGAAGGCAAGTGTTATTGCCCTAACTATTCCACTGTCTTTTATTGGCGCCGTATTTGGCTTGTTTTTAATGCAGGCTCCCTTTGGTTTTATGGTGACTTTGGGCTTATATAGTTTAGCAGGGATAATAATTAACAATGCCATAGTACTTATTGATCGAATTAACATTGAAAACTCAGCAGGAAAATCAAAATACCAAGCGGTTATAGACGCATGTTTAACGCGCTTACGGCCAATAACTATGACAACTATCACCACTATTATGGGCTTGTTACCATTAATTATTGGTAAAGATCCACTATTTTACGGTATGGCCAATGTGATTGCTTTTGGTTTGGGTGTTGGTACTCTTTTGACTTTACTGGTAGTTCCGGTTCTATATTGCAGTTTTTACCGGATATCAAATAACCGAGCGGTTAACAACGCTGATAATAAACTCACTACACCATATTCTCCTTGAGCCACTGTAAAGCACTTTCATTATCAGTAAAAAAAGCGTGCGGTAATTGCGCTGTCGCATAGGCTAAGTGGCATAAATCCTTTGTACTTTGAGGAACCTTGCTTCCAGATAAATTGACGGCAACAGCACAAGGGGTACCCCTTTTCAAAAACTTAATATGATAATCCATGGTATCGGGCGTACCAATAGTCTCGCCTAATGGAATTAGGAGTACCCCATAATTATTGGGTGAGCATTGTTTTATCGCTTGATATATTTGTCGGTGCAATAAATGAAAAAACTCGATATTCCAAGGGCCTTCACATTCAAGTATAATAATATTTTCGACAACATTAAGGGTAGTCTTACCGTGTGCTGAAAAACGAATAGCCATTTTATAGCCCCTTAGTAATTATTATTTATTGCACAAAACGCATATACCTTAATACATTTATCTTGCTAAACTTATTAAGGTATAACACTGTTTTTACCGAACCACCTTTTAAAAAGACTATTTTATGGCCAATGCTCAGTGTACAGACTTCCCTCGCGCCAGTTTTCGACGTCGTTTTGGCTCTTGGCTCTATGATTTGTTACTTGTGATAGCCATATTTATGTTATCTGGCTATGCTTGTGTTGCCCTTTTTGCAGCTCTTGATGTAGCGGGGTTAATCTCACTTAGCCGCACTGGTTTTGACATTAATTGGAATAATTCACACCCACTTTACAAAGTTGCTTTTAACGCTTGGGGGGTTGCTTGGGTTTGTGGTTTTTTTGTCTATTTTTGGGCAAACAAAGGACAAACGCTGGGTATGCGAGCATGGCGCTTACGGGTTCAAAATCATGACGGTTCACTTATCAGCAAAGGAACTGCCCTGAAACGTTTAATACCGACATTGCTGGGATTAGGTAGTCTATTAGTTATTGTTGATAGAAAAAATAAATTGAGTTTACAAGACAGGTTAACTAATACTGAAGTTGTGTTGTTATCGGTTGAGGCTAATCGCGGTCGACTATAGCTTAGGCAAAGGTTTGTGAATGTATAGCTGTTAACATAATGACGTTATCAAAATATACTTTTTGATTATCAATATTATTAATGTCAGTTATTGAAGTAAAGAGCACTAGCCAACCACAGTGACGCATTGTCTGTTAAACTTTACAAATCACAGAGAGTTCATTGTAAGTTCCTTTATTGTTAAAAAACTACTCAACTAAACAGCCAAAGAAACTAGTACAGTCAAAGAAATTGGTAGCTCGGCCAGCTCCATTCATATTATTAACGTCACACTCTCTTTTTAGCCATTAAATACCAAGCTACTGCAATGAAAATAGCACTTGGCATAAAGGCTCCAAACATTGGTGATAGCTGATACACTAAACTGAGTGAGCCTAGTACCTCATTCGATAGAAAGAATAAAATACCGGTAAATACACCCATCATAATTCGAGCCCCCATGGAAACTGAACGTAAAGGGCCAAAGATAAAAGATAACGCGACTAACAACATAACGGCAACGGTCAGTGGTTGCATTATTTTTCGCCAAAAAGCTAACTGATAACGACTTGGATCTTGTTCATTAGCTTCAAGATAATCTAAGTAATCAATTAAGCCCCTTAATGATAAAGACTCAGGCTTAACGGTTACTACACCAAGTTTGTTGGGGGTTAAAGATGAGTTCCACATCTTTGTCTGATATTGCTCAGTAATTATTTGATCACCCTTTAGTACAAACTCCTCGACATTAAAAAGCAACCAATGGTCATTTTTGTATACCGCTTGTTCTGCAGCGAGCCAGCTGTCTATTTTAAGTTGCTCATTGAACCCATATATTTGAACTTTTTTTAATTGCCCCTTATCCAGTACTTCACCAATATTAACAAAATAATCGCCATCTTTGGCCCAAATCCCATTTTTAGCGGCAATTAAACTACCACCTGAAATAGCCTGTGCCCTTATTTCACGTGCTTTTGCCTCACCACTAGGCGCTAACCATTCGCCAACAGACATACTAATAACAATTAAAAACAATGCTGTTTTCATAACCGACTTGATAATATTCAAGCGAGATAAACCCGCCGCTTGCATGACAATAAGCTCGCTATTACTAGCCAACATACCGATACCAATTAGGCCACCGATAAGTGCTGACATAGGAAAAAATATTTCAAAGTCTCGAGGTATGCCATAAAGTACATAAAGGCCAGCATCAGCTAAATCATAACTACCTCGGCCTATAGCGCGTATTTGCTCTACAAACTTAATAATACCGCTAATACCAATAAATATTGCCAAAGTAATAAAAGTAGTCGAAGCAATAACACGACCTATATAAAAGTCAATAATCCCCATTAATCATTCTCAACTTGAGTATTTTTTTTATTTGTTTGGCGCTTAATTTTAGGTAACTTTGCTTTAATTATACGACCACTGCTGCGCTCCTTCATGAGGAACATAATACCAATAAATAATGCACTAATATGAATGGGCCACAAACCAACGATACTTGGAATAGCATTTTTTTCAATAGCCGAACGCATGGAAGATAACAATAACAAATAGCCTAAAAACAGCATTAACGCCGGCAGCATTTTAGCAAACTTACCTTGTCTTGGGTTAACGACACTTAATGGCACCGCAATAAAAATTAAAATAATACAGGCGAGAGGAAAGGCTGCACGCCAATGAATGTTTGCACTGTAAGCTGAGCCGAGTTCTGGAGGAGCCTTGTTCAGTAAATCAAGAGTAGAAATAGCGCTCAATTTTCGATGTTGTTGTTCAATTTCTTGATCTTTAATTTGAATATAATATTTATCAAAAGCTACCGACTGAAATTCGTCGTTATCAATGTCCCGGTGATAACGGATGCCATCTCCCAAAACCAATTGTTGTGAACCGCTGTCATCTTCAAATACTTGACCGGTTTTTGCATACACTAAACTTGAATTAATGATACTGGCATCAAGGTTTTCAGTTTCAGGTAATTGCGCAACAAAAACCTTGTTAAAAATATTCTTATCACGGTCCTTATCATGAATAAAGACTACAGCATCTTGGTTACCTGTTTGCTGAAACCGCCCAGAAACTAATGCACTTAGCCCTGAATCGGCAGCAATTTGTTCTTTAACTTGATATTCATACTCTGCTGCAAGTGGTGCTAAATATAAAGTAAACAGGCCGGTAAAAATTGCAGTAACAATACCTAAGACGAGGGTAACTCGAACAACATACCATTCACTAACGCCACAAGCATGCAAAACCGTCATCTCACTGTCCGCATATATGCGGCCATAAGCTAATAGCACCCCTAAAAATAAACTCAAAGGTAAAATGAAACTCGCTAAGTCAGGCGTTTTTAAAGCAATAAAAGTCATCACTAAGTGTCCTGGTATATTACCTTCTGAAGCATTACCAAGAATTCGTACAAACTTTTGACTTATAAAAATAGTCATCAGCACTAAAAATACGGCTAACTGTGTTTTAGCGACTTCTTTTAACAAATAACGAAAAATGATCACAAAAAGATCCTGTAAAAACTTAGTTTTTTTCTGACATTAGCGTAAATATTAAGTAGACTTATCGTTTTCGTAAGTAAACGATAGTGTCAGTAACTAACGTATATTGATGAATGCGTCTATAATTATAGCCCTTAGCAATATCAAATGAATAGATAAGAGTGCTATTTTTTACTTATTTTAGCAAGTTATGCTAAATAAATACTTTATTTAATTGTAAAAGGAAAGTGTCATGGAGTTCAGTGTAAAAAGCGGTAGTCCAGAAAAACAACGTAGTGCCTGTATTGTAGTAGGTGTTTTTGAACCCAGAAGACTGAGTGGTACAGCTGAGCAGCTAGACGAAATAAGCGAAGGCTACATAAGCAACCTTTTACGTAAAGGCGATCTCGAGGGCAAGTCTGGTCAAATGTTGCTTTTACATCATGTCCCTAATATTCTTAGCGAGCGAGTTCTCCTAGTCGGCTGCGGTAAGGAGCGTGAACTAGACGAACGTCAATACCGTCAAATCATTACCAAAACAATTAATACACTTAATGAAACCGGCTCAATGGAAGCGGTATGCTTTTTATCTGAATTACACGTCAAAGGCCGAGACATTTACTGGAAAGTTAGGCAGGCAGTTGAAGCCGCACAAGATGGCTTATATAGTTTTGACAGCTTGAAAACTCGTATTGCTGAGCCTCGAAGACCATTACGCAAAATAGTTTTTAACGTACCTACACGACGCGAGTTACCTATTGGTGAACGTGCTATTACGCATGCACTTGCCATTGCTGAAGGTGTGACTAGCTGTAAAAACGTAGCGAATATGCCTCCCAATATTTGCAACCCGGCTTACCTTGCTGAGCAAGCTAAAATACTTGAAAATGACTACCCACAAATAACAACCACTATTGTTGGTGAGCAAGAAATGGAAAAACTTGGTATGGGATCATACCTTGCTGTTGGTCGTGGTTCAGCCAATGAATCTATGATGAGCCTCATTAACTATCAGGGTGCGGACGATAATTCAAAACCTATTGTACTTGTTGGTAAAGGTTTGACATTTGATAGTGGTGGTATCTCACTAAAACCAGGCGCAGGTATGGATGAGATGAAATACGATATGGGTGGTGCTGCTGGTGTTCTTGGCACTATGCATGCTTTGGCTGAACTGAACTTACCCATCAACGTTATTGGCGTATTAGCGGGTTGTGAAAATATGCCAAGCAGCAATGCTTATCGGCCCGGTGATATCCTCACAACAATGTCGGGACAAACAGTCGAAGTGCTTAATACTGATGCTGAAGGTCGTTTAGTTTTATGTGACGCGTTGACTTATGTTGAACGTTTTGAACCTGAAACAGTTATTGATGTGGCAACCTTAACAGGTGCTTGTGTTGTTGCCTTAGGTGCACATGCTACAGCACTATTAAGTAGTCACAATCCCCTAGCACATGAACTATTAAACGCTTCAGATCAAAGTGGTGATAGAGCATGGCGCATGCCATTATGGGACGATTATCAAAACCAGTTAGAAAGTCCTTTTGCAGATTTTACTAACTTGGGTGGTAAAGAAGCAGGTACCATAACAGCCGCTTGTTTCTTGTCAAAATTTGCTAAGAAATATCATTGGGCACATCTAGACATTGCCGGCACAGCATGGCGTAGCGGTAAAAATAAAGGTGCAACGGGACGCCCTGTTAGTATGTTAACGCAATTCTTACTCAATCGCTGCAATCAAGAACAGGGCGAATAGTAAATAAAGTAGACTGTTTAACGTCAAAGCAAACAAAACTGACGTTAAACAAGTTAATATCGGTAACTAATTAGGTGAAAAATGTCAACCCAAGTAATGTTTTATCTACTAAACGATGAGCAAGCAGATGCTAACCCCGAGACAAACTCTGCTATGTATCATGCTTGTTTACAAGCGAGTTATTTTTACCGACAAAATCAACGTGTTTATATTTACAGTGAAGACCAACATCATTCAGAACAAATTGATGAAATGCTTTGGGCATTTGATTGCGATAGTTTTGTGCCACACAACCTAGTTGGGGAAGGGCCAACAAAAGGTTCAATAGTAGAGATAGGGCATACAATTCCTAAAGGGCGACGCTCAGTGCTTATTAATCTAAACGCTAAGGTCCCTAGTTTTGCAAATCAGTTTCAATATATTGTAGATTTTGTGCCCTCTAACGCTGAATTAAAACAACAAGCAAGAGAACGCTTCAAAACCTGTCGGCAGTGGGGTTTTAGTGTTGATAATCAAAAAGTCGTTGCCCTAAATAAGGTGTCACTATGAGAATCGAGGTTACCTATTATAAACAGCAAGAAAATATAAATAGTGACAAAAAATTCATGAGATTTTAAACGTTAAGTAAGCACACTAAGCGTTATTAGGTTGATTGATAAAACCTGATTTGCCTTAATCATCACACCATGATGTACAAAACAAACAAAATAATTAAATCTATTACCGGAAAAAATGATGGAAAAAACCTTTAACCCTACTGACATAGAACAGTCTCTTTACACAAACTGGGAAGAACAAGGTTACTTTAGCCCAACGGGTGAAGGTGACAGTTACAGCATTGCCATACCGCCACCAAATGTAACAGGTAGCTTGCATATGGGCCATGCGTTTCAGCAAACCATCATGGATACACTTATTCGTTACCAACGCATGCAAGGCAAAAATACCTTGTGGCAAACAGGTTGTGATCACGCCGGTATAGCGACACAAATGGTCGTTGAACGGAAAATTGCTGCGGAAGAAGAAAAAACACGCCATGATTATGGCCGTGACGGTTTTATTGACAAAATCTGGGAATGGAAAGAAGAATCAGGCGGTACCATTGGCAAGCAAATGCGCCGTTTAGGTAACTCTATTGACTGGTCACGCGAACGCTTCACCATGGATGATGGTATGTCTGAAGCGGTTCAAGAAGTATTTGTACGCTTATTTGAAGATGACTTAATTTATCGTGGTAAACGACTAGTTAACTGGGATCCTAAATTCCATACCGCTATTTCAGATCTAGAAGTAGAAAACAAAGATAAAAAAGGCCACATGTGGCACCTGCGCTACCCATTAGCAGATGGAGAAAAGACTGCTGAAGGCAAAGACTACCTTGTTGTTGCAACAACCCGTCCTGAAACCATGCTTGGTGATACTGGTGTTGCAGTAAACCCAGAGGACCCTCGTTATAAAGATCTTATTGGCAAACAGGTTTTATTGCCATTGGTTAATCGCTTGATACCGATTGTAGGTGATGAGCATGCTGACATGGAAAAAGGCACTGGTTGTGTAAAAATTACCCCAGCTCATGACTTTAACGATAATGAAGTGGGCAAACGTCACCAGTTACCACAAATTAATATATTAGATAAAGACGCTGCAGTATTAGCCGCCGCTGAAGTATACGACACTAAAGGTGAAATATCCGATGCTTACAGTACTGAATTACCGAGTGAGTTTGCTGGTATGGACCGCTTTGTTGCCCGTAAAGCAATTGTTGCTAAGTTTGATGAGCTAGGCTTACTTGTTGAAGTTAAAGACCATGATTTAGTGGCTCCCTATGGCGATCGCTCTGGTGTTATTATCGAACCATTGTTAACAGATCAATGGTATGTGCGTGTTGAAAAACTTGCTGGCCCTGCGGTTGATGCTGTTAAAGAGGGGCAAATTGAATTTGTACCAAAACAATATGAAAACTTATATTTCTCATGGATGAAAGATGTTCAAGATTGGTGTATTTCACGTCAACTTTGGTGGGGGCATAGAATTCCTGCTTGGTATGACGAAAATGGCAAAGTTTATGTTGGTCGCACCATAGAAGAAGTGCGTGCAAACAATAATCTGCCAACAGATACCAAGTTAACCCAAGATGATGATGTATTGGATACTTGGTTTTCTTCTGCTTTATGGACTTTCTCTACATTAGGTTGGCCAAAAGAGACTGAAGACTTAAAAACGTTTCACCCGACAGATGTGTTAGTGACAGGTTTCGATATTATTTTCTTCTGGGTTGCGCGCATGATCATGATGACCATGCACTTTAACAAAGATGAAAATGGTAAATCACAAATACCTTTTAAGAAAATTTACATGACTGGTCTTATACGCGATGAAAATGGCGATAAGATGAGTAAATCTAAAGGGAATGTTGTTGATCCACTGGACATGATTGATGGTATCTCGCTTGAAGATCTACTTGAAAAACGTACCGGTAACATGATGCAGCCTAAATTGGCTGCGAAAATCACCAAGCTAACCAAGAAAGAATATCCCAATGGCATTGAGGCCCATGGCACTGACGCCTTGCGCTTCACTCTAACCTCAGTCGCCACTACTGGTCGTGACATTAGCTGGGATATGAAACGTCTCGAAGGTTACCGTAATTTTACTAATAAGTTATGGAATGCTAGCCGTTACGTACTGATGAATACCGAAGAGTTTGATTGTGGCGCTAAAGGCGGTGAGATGGAACTCTCATTAGCTGATCGTTGGATCATCGGTCAATTCGAGCAAACGGTAAAAACCGTGCATGAAGCTTTTGAGACATTCCGTTTCGATCTTGCTTCACAAGCTTTATATGAATTTACGTGGAATCAATTCTGTGATTGGTACTTAGAGCTGACCAAGCCAGTATTATTTAAAGGCAATGAAGCACAGCAACGTGCTACACGTCATACCTTAGTCAATGTTTTAGAAGGATTATTACGCTTAATGCACCCAATAATGCCTTTCATCACAGAAACTATTTGGCAGCGAGTACAACCGTTAAGCGACTTTAACAAGAAAGATGCTTCAATTATGGTGCAAGCCTTTCCTCAGTTTGATGCCAATAAGTGTGATCAACAAGCGATTGATGATTTAGAGTGGGTTAAACAATTTATTGTAGCTATTCGTAACATCCGTGGCGAAATGGATATTTCACCAAGTAAGGCTTTGCCTGTACTACTTAAAAACGTCAATGCAAACGATCAACGCCGATTAAATGAAAACGAGCAGTTTTTGAGCTCACTCGCTAAACTAGAGAGCATCACTGTGCTGACTGAGGAAGAACAAGGTCCAGCCTCGGCCTCAGCAGTGGTTGGTGATTTGTCTGTACTCATCCCTATGGCTGGCTTAATTGATAAAGAGGCGGAACTCGCTCGCTTGGATAAAGCTATTGAAAAACTTGAAAAAGAAGCGGCTAAAGTACGAGGCAAGTTAAGTAATGAAAACTTTGTCAGTAAAGCACCTGCCGCTGTTATTGAAAAAGAACAAGCAAAATTAGCGGAAACTGAATCGACATTAACAAAAAATTTAGCGCAAAAAGCGCAAATAGCTGCACTCTGAGGGTAGGTTAATATTACAAGCAATGACACGCAATAATTTCTCACCAGTTTTGCGTGTCATTTTTTTGTCATTTTAACGAGTCTATCCCTTGCTACAGCTAGCTCTGTGGTTTTTACAATTTAATATAAATAAATTTTGAACTAATCTAATTTTTTATAAAGCAAATTAAAAATATCTATGCTAGACTACTTTTGCGTTGAGTTTTTGCGTTTCGGATGAAGGTTAATACTGACTTTTGTTGTAGGTTTTCGATCTGATGCACATTAGTGTACGGACAGACTTGAATATTCTACACAAGCGGATTTAAACAATGCAAACTGTTGTTTGAAGCATTGATTGTGTCGAATAAGGTTTGTTTCCTTCCTCTTCCTGTACTTTTTGGTAGAGGGCATTTACTCGGGTGAAAACGGTTTTGCACCATAATGGAATAGAGCCACAATATTATTTTATGAATACGGGAAAATGTTAGTATGTCTGATACAGTTACTGGTAAAGTTAAATTTTTCAACGAAACTAAAGGTTTCGGTTTTATTGAACAAGAAAATGGTCCTGACGTGTTTGTTCACTTCAGTGCTATCTCTGGAGACGGTTTCCGTACTCTAGCTGACGGTCAATCTGTTTCTTTTAGCGTAAAACAAGGCCAAAAAGGTCCTGAAGCTGAAAACGTAACTGCACTATAAGTTGAGCTTATAAGTCATTTTAAAAACGAAGCATGAGTTATCTCATTCTTCGTTTTTTTGTGCGTTAATTTTAACGTTAAATAACTTTACTACTTAATTATGAGAGTTTAGATCTCGGGTAAAGCCAGTATTAACATTGCCTCAATTTGTTCAGTAATTTTTTTATTCGTTAGCCTATCAAAATCCTTAACACTTGGCGTGTGAATATGGCCAGTCGCAATAGTTGATTTCAGCATGTTACGCAACCTGATGCTTCGATACGAAATTTCATTTGACAAGTAGCCTCCACCTCCTCCCTGTACAGAAATTTTATCGCTAAGTTCTGCCAAGTTTATAGCAATAATATCTTTCGCTTTATTTGCTGAAAGTATAGTAACTCCCTTATTGTCGTTAACTTTGAAGTCTCCCTTAGCTTGCATCATAGCTTGAAAAGGTAAACTGTATTCAACAAACTCGTCTGAGGCTAATGGTGTACCAGTTAATAGCGGTATAACTGGGTTGTTAAGAGCTGCACCAGTATATACATTTAAATTATCTGGAGCCTTTGAGCTTCGTCTTAAGGCGGGAAAATGTTCTAAATCAAAGTTGCGACGCCCCATAGATATTGTTGCAATCATATTAACACTATTTGTTGCATAAAAAGGTGCGAGTAAGCTCTCTATTTCACCTTGATCAAAATCTTCAAAGCGAACAGGAATCATTGCTGTATTTATTTCGGCAGTAATAGTTTGTGGCTTGCCATTGATTGAAGTTTGATAACGAATAACCTTACCATCAAGTAACAAGGCGTTTAAACCGGAAGGATTAGACTGCTCTAGGTTACGGTCTAATAGAAAGGGATCAAAACCAGTTAATAATATTTTTTTATTTGTTTGCTTGCTGAAACCTAAATCACTGTAACCACGTGAACTGTTTTCAAAGACTTCTAATAAAGCATTTAATTGATTTTCTGAAAAATTACTTGGCGATTGCTTTGTAAAGTTTTTAATTGCCAAGCGATTCCAATACAAGGGCCTGTCATCGACTATTTTGCCGGTTTGAACTTGTTCCTTACTGTACTGCCAAATTTCATCGCCAAGGCGAGCCATGGCGCGCTGGGCCACAGAATAATCTGTTATATGCGGCCATTGGTCTTTAAACATAGACCAATTGAAGTATCCTTTAATAATGGGCATAGCAACCACAGCATTAGCCAGTCGCATTTCTTCAATTGTCAATGAGGGGTTAGTCTTAGCATTGGCTTGCGATGGAGTAATGACGGTTATTAGCAGTAAAAAATAATTAATAATTGCGCGCAGCATAAAGACCTCATTGAACTTGTTCATTATAAAAAACTACTTTAGCTAATTGATCATGCCAACGAACAATGTATAAGTAAATGATCAATCACAATTTAGCGGTATGAAAAAAAATGCCAACATACACTTAGGGTATATGTTGGCACTTACCGTGTTCTTGAGCGCGATTACATTAATCGGCTATGTACTCAACCACTTCTAAACCAAAGCCAGATAGTGAGTGATATTTGGTTTGTGAGCTCAATAAACGCATTTTACTGACCCCTAAATTAGCTAATATTTGAGAACCAACACCAACATTTCGTGAACCGACATGGCGATTAATTTCTTTAACTGTTTCACCAGCATCTATTTTGGCATATTTTTCGACTAAAGAGATTAATTCTGATGGTGATTCATGCTTACCCAATAACACTAAGACTCCACCTTCTTTCGCTATTCTCTCTAGTGCACTTGCCATAGGCCAAGCTGCAACACTTTCGCGTTGACTAAACAGTAGATCCCGAAAAGTATTTTCTAGGTGTACCCTCACTAACGTCGGCTCATCAGCATTTATAACGCCTTTTGTAAGTGCAAAATGTGCTTGTCCATCAATAGTATCTTTAAAAACGGTCAGATCAAAATCACCAAACGCAGTTGGCAATTTACATTGGGATACACGCATAATCGTGGTCTCGGTCGCATTTCTAAATTCAATTAAATCTGCAATAGTACCCATTTTAATGTTATGTTTTTTTGCGATGACTTCTAGGTCAGGACGACGAGCCATGGTGCCATCCTCATTTAAAATCTCAACAATAACGGCTGCTGATTCAAACCCTGCCATGCGTGCTAAATCTACCCCTGCCTCAGTGTGACCTGCTCTGTTTAAAACGCCACCATCTTTAGCAATTAACGGAAAGATATGTCCTGGTTGCACAATGTCTAAGTGTGTTGCATTTTCATTTGCAGCAGCTAATACGGTTGTCGCTCTATCAGCAGCCGAAATTCCAGTTGTTACTCCTGTAGCGGCTTCAATAGATACTGTAAAATTGGTGCTAAATTGAGCATCATTTTTATCAACCATCAGTGGTAACTTTAAAGTTTCACATTTTTCTCGACTCATCGGCATACAAATCAAACCACGACCATGTGTTGCCATAAAATTTATTGCTGCCGGTGTTACTTTTTCAGCAGCCATAATGAAGTCACCTTCATTTTCTCGGTCTTCATCATCCATTAAAATCACCATATTTCCGGCGGCAATATCTGCGATGATTTCTTGGGGGCTATTTAAATTCATTGAGGCCTCTTCAAGCACCATGTTTAGGCGCTATATAACAATATAATGTAGGTTTAAGCAAATCAGCTTCTAGCCTGTGATACTTTTTAACAGGCTAATGTCAATTTTTTAGGTTTTCTTTTTAACACTAAGTAAGGTTCTTTATTACCTAGCTTTAAGTTGAACAAGTATTTGTTTGTTTTTTATAATATTGTGATTGATGTAAGACTATTAATTATTTCATGAAGCCTGCTTTTGCCAACATTGCTGCATCAATATTACTGTCTGATTGATAGTCATGGTTATCCGATTTTGTCAGTAATCGTTCTAAGTAACGCGCAATCAAATCAACTTCAATATTCACTTTTGAACCGACTTGGTAAGTTTCAAAAATAGTTTCTTTGACAGTATGGGGAACTATAGTTAACCTAAATTTGCCCTTATTACCTTCTTGCTCGATGGCATTAACGGTTAAACTTGTGCCATCTATGGTCACGGAGCCTTTTTCTGCAATATAATGCGCTAGCTCTTGCGGCATAGTTAACCAGTATTCAATACTGTTACCATTGTTGTTAATTGCCAATACTTCACTCACACCGTCAACATGACCTGATACCATATGACCACCAAAACGTGTGCTAGCCAACATAGCTTTTTCAAGATTAACTTTACTGCCTACCTGATAACTGGCAAAGCCTGTGCGCTGTAGTGTTTCATTGGAGACATCAGCACTGTAACTACCACTGTATTTGGTGCTATCAAAATCTACCACTGTAAGGCAAATACCATTGGTAGCAATTGAGTCACCCAACTTAACATCACTCATATCTAAGTTATTGGTTGCAATAACCAAGCGTGCGCCTTTTGCGTTAACATTAATAGACTTTATAGACCCAACAGCTTCAATAATTCCTGTAAACATATATTTCTCTATTTAATATTTATAAATTGACTGGTGATGCGAATGTCTTCACCCACCATTCGGATATCTGATATAGACAAGGCTTTTGCTTGCTTTAACTTATTAACTCCAGGCATTTCAAGTAAGTTTTTTCCATCGCCTCCAATTAACTTTGGGGCTTGGTAGCAAATGATTTCATTAACCAAGTTTTGTTCAATAAAGGCACCACAAAGTTTTGCGCCTGACTCAAGTAAAATGTCATTTAAACCTTGCTCTGCTAAAAAGGTAACAAGTTTTTTCAAATCAATTTTTAATTTACCTTCATCAGTAGTTATTCTAGGTAAATAAACTATCTTTACGAAGTGAGGCCAAACTAGTAAGTTTTCAAGCTCATTATCAGCTTTATTTTCTTCATCTCCGCGAATAATTAATACCGGTGATTGTTGTTGAAACAAAGCCAGTTCTGGTGTCAATCGGCTTTGACTATCAATGACTATTCGCATAGGCTGTCTTAACGTGTCGATAGGATAGCTTTTATTAAGCTCTCCAAGTTCAGACCAACGAACATTCATCCGTGCATTGTCAAACAATACAGAATCCGCCCCACAAATAATCGCACAACTTTGAGCTCGTAGGCGCTGTACGTCTTGTCTCGCCTCTGTTGAAGTTATCCACTGACTCTCTCCAGAGGCCATCGCCGTCTTACCATCTAAACTTGCGGCTAGCTTGCAGCGAATGTAAGGTCGTTTATGTATACGGTTGTGGATATAACTAACATTTAATTTTTTTGCGTTCTCTTCGAGCAAGCCTGTTTGCACTTTGATACCGGCATCACGCAGCATGTTAATACCATTACCCGAAACTCGGCTATCAGGATCAACCATCGCAATAATAACGTGACCAACACCGGCCTCTATAAGGGCTTTTGAGCAAGGTGGAGTTCTACCAAAATGACTACAGGGCTCCAACGTGACATAAGCAGTACAACCCTTTATTTGGCTCTGATAATGACTTTTTGCGACATTTAAAGCATTTATTTCTGCATGTGCACTACCTGCTTTTTGATGATAGCCCTCGCCAATAATAACGCCGGCACCCTGTTGATAATCAACTAAGACACAGCCAACATTAGGATTAGGTGACGTAGTGAAACGACCTTTTTTTGCAATCTTTAACGCACGTAACATAAAGTTATGATCTTGATCAGAAAACACAGTGTTGCCTTGCTGTTGCTTTGAGAGAGTCGGCTCGATTGATTTCATATTATCTCACTGTTTTTAATGGCTTTGCTTTCGGTGATTTGCCATTTTTCTCTTTTCCTAAGCGGGTAATTTCATCAGCAAACTCACTGATATCCTCAAATGACAGATACACTGAAGCAAACCGTAAATAAGCGACTTTATCCAGTGCTTTTAGCTGCGCCATAATTAAATCACCAAGCATTTCGCTACTGATTTCACGCTCGCCTGTTGCACGCATTTGTGATTTAAGTTTATTAATGGCCAGTTCAATTTGCTCCATACTTACCGGGCGTTTCTCTAATGCACGAGTTAAGCCCGATAGCATTTTTTCCTCGTTAAAGGGTTCTCTACTGCCATCTCTTTTAATAATTCGAGGCATGAGTAATTCGGCACTTTCAAACGTAGTGTAGCGCTCATGACAAACAAGACATTCTCTGCGACGTCTTACTTGATGACCATCAGAAACTAATCTCGAATCAATAACTTTAGTATCACTTGCTGAACAAAAGGGACAAAACATAGCTGACCTGCTGTATTTAAAGATAAACTGTAGACAAAAAAATAGTCGCTCTAAGCGACTATTTTAATACAAAAAAATTGATATAGCGAAGCAATTACTTTTGATATACAGGGAAGTCTGCACACAATGACTTCACTTGACCTTGAACCCGACTGATAACGTCTTCATTGGTTATATCGTCAAGAATATCGCAAATCCAACCTGTTAACGCTTTAGTTTCGGTAATACCAAAACCACGGCGAGTTATTGCAGGTGTACCTAAGCGTAAACCAGAAGTAACAAAGGGAGAGCGCGGATCGTTCGGTACTGAGTTTTTGTTCACAGTTATATGTGCTTTACCTAACGCCGCATCAGCATCTTTACCTGTGATGTCTTTGTCAATTAAGTCGAGCAATAATAAATGATTTTCAGTGCCATTAGATACGACTTTGTAACCTCGCTCTTGCAGCACTGCAACCATAGCTTTAGCATTATTTAATACATTTTGTTGGTATTCTTTAAAAGCAGGCTCTAACGCTTCTTTAAAGGCAATCGCTTTAGCGGCGATGATATGCATTAATGGGCCACCTTGACCACCAGGGAATACCGCACTGTTTAGTTTTTTGTAGATAGCCTCATCATCGCAGGCTGAGATAATTAAACCACCGCGAGGGCCTGCTAAGGTTTTATGGGTTGTCGTGGTTACCACATGAGCATGAGGTAATGGACTTGGGTAAAGACCAGCAGCAATTAAACCAGCAACATGAGCCATATCGACAAAAAATATCGCGTCAACTTTATCAGCAATTGAACGCATACGAGCCCAGTCAACTACACCTGAAAAGGCTGAAAAACCACCAATAATCATTTCTGGTTTATGCTCTAGGGCTAAACGCTCTAACTCTTCATAGTCAATATCACCGGTTTCTGGGTGCAAACCATATTGAAAAGCTTCGTACGACTTGCCTGAAAAGTTAACATGTGAGCCATGCGTTAAGTGACCACCATGTGCTAAACTCATGCCTAATACTTTACCACCAGGTTTTACTAGAGCTTGAAAAACCGCCGAGTTAGCTTGTGAGCCTGCATGTGGTTGCACGTTAGCGTAAGTTGCTCCAAAAAGCTCTTTTGCACGCTCAATGGCTAATTGTTCAGCAATATCGACATATTCACAACCACCATAATAACGCTTACCTGGGTAACCTTCTGCATACTTATTAGTTAATTGCGAGCCTTGTGCTTCAAGAACACGAGGACTGCAGTAGTTTTCAGAGGCAATGAGTTCGATGTGCTCTTCTTGACGAACGACTTCATTGCTCATAGCTTGATAAAGTTCAGGGTCAAAATCAGCGATATTCATATCACGAGTAAACATGTTTTGTTCCTTAAGTATTTCAGCCCAAGGCTGTTGTTTATGCCAGCGTAATCACTATTGAAAAAATCAATAATCTTATCAGTTAGGCACAAAAAAATTATTTGTATTATTTTGCCTGATTTTTGGCTATTTGTACATGGTAAAACCACGATGTGTTAGTGCGTTTAGCAATGTTTTATAGCATTTTATTTAATTTAACTGATTAAATAAAATGCTAATATTTTTTTGGGTTGATATAAAAAAAACAACTCCATCCGCTAAAAACCACCAAACATCAAAAAATATAAAACAATAAAAATAAAAAATAAAGAATAATAAACAGAAATTTAAAATAAAACCAACAATAATTCACATTAAGAGTGGTAAAATCACAAAGCCACTTGGTAAATCTATTAAAATCAAAGATTAAGAATTTTAATGACATGCCACGTTTGTTATATATCACGACGTGAATTTTACAATGGAATGAACTCTATTTTAAAGCGTAAAGTTGGGAACGCTCACGCAAGCGTTTTTTATGAAACCAATGAGTGACTAACCATAAGCTTACCAGCATAAGGTTTAAAATAAGCAGTCCTAACCAGAGGTTTTTACCGGTGCCTTGTTGAGACATAACGTACACGTAATAATTTGCCACAGGTAAAATCACATATACTGACAACTTGGTTAACTTTAAATAACTTATGGAGGATTCTAAGCCAGCAATGGCATTAACTATGGCCTTATCAGGGCTACCACAAAGGTGAGACCACACACTCAAGCGTATTTTAAGCTCGTAATAAACAAAAATTATTGAGCCTATGCTACCAAACCCTAAATAGAATAGGGTTGGCTTATCCCAATCACCTTGATAAAGGGCGATAAGAAAAGTAGCCACAACAGCTAACGTAGCAAATACATTAATGGCTAACAATAACTTGGCTTTTAATGTCCGGTTTTTGGTTTTCTTAACTAGCTTGCTAATATCTGTTTTTTCAAATGGTTGATTTTGCCAGTCTTGTGACAGGTTTAACCAATCCTCATCAAGTTGTTGTTCGGCTAATTTGTCAGGCGTATTAATCGTATCTTTCATATCATTTCGTTCATAAGGTTTATTTATCATTATTTAACTAGCAAAGATGCCAATGCAGCCTTAGCACGCTGTAACCTGACACCCACTAAATTGGTGGTAATGGCTAAAACCTCCGAGATTTCTTGATAGCTCATCCCCTCTAAAGCCAAGGTAATGACTTGCTGTTGATCCAACTTTAATTGACGAATGGCTTCAACTAGCCTTTGCTGCCTTTGGTTCTTATCAAGTGATTGATAAGGTGTTGGTTGATTATGATCTTTCTCCGCCTCTGTGCTAAGTTCCGTTAAGTCGTGATCAGCTTTCACCGTCTTTACCGCCTTAGACACATGAGTTGCCAAAACATTATGGGCAATACGCGCAACAAAAGTTTTCACTGCTGATTCAGCTCGAAATTTAGGTAATGCTCGCCAGATATTTAAAGCTATCTCTTGGAATAATTCATCTTGAATAGCTGGCTTTGCCTCAAAACCTGTGATGATATGACGAAGCAATTTTTCATACTCCGTCATCCACTCAGTAAATATAGCTTGCTTGTTTAACGATTTAACTACTGAATAAGAGTCTTCCAAACTACTTCCTTGGCAATCAACTGATCCTGTCCGTATGAGAGGTACATGATTTATTGTTAATTTTAACTGATTAAAATTTAACATAATAACCACTTTTAAATCACCTATTATTATCAGTTATTAGTTGCAATAAAAAGACAATTAGCAAGTAAACTTTAGCTCAGTGCCATCACTACTTTTTCTGATTTAAGCTTTTTAGCTAGTGCTAGGACAAGCGTTACCGTCAAAACGATAGTGACTAGAGTTGTGGCTCCAACAGCTAACCAGTTAACCTCCACTCCTTTAAAAACACCTTCAATAATCATTGATTGCCCTGAAATTGGCAACCAATTTAACCACTCTGGACGATCATCCATCATAGACACGACAAAAGGAATAAAGGCTGGTATAGCAATTAACATACCAACGGTTGATTGAGCTTCTTTGAAGCTTTTGGTTTGAAAGGCAACAAAAAGCTGACAAGCAGAAGCAAAGAAACACATCGGCAGTAGTAATAACATTAAAAAGATAGCGGTGGACAACTCTAAATTGAACGTCGCTCCAATTTTAGTGAGGTCAACAAAACCAACTGAGACCGATGTTAATGACAATAACAGCACCACACCAATAAAGGCGATAGTTGATGCGCTAATAAGTTTAGCTAACACTATCTTTAATGTACTAACAGGTTGACAAAGCAACATTTCAAGAACATTGCGTTCTCTTTCACCTGCACTACTATCGATAGCAATTGATAAGCCCGTCGTAAATGCCGTTATTAACAAATATGCACCAAGCAACATAGAGATCAAAATAAACGTTGCATCGGGTTTAGCCGTATCTTGTTCTATTAACTTAACAGGGTTTAATAAACGAACATCAACGCCACGCACGAGTAGTCGTTTGTAACCGATTGATAATGAAAATTCACGTACCGCATTGTTAATGCGGCGAACTGGAGGATTAACCGCTTTATCGGTAAAGTCAGCTTTTAATTGTAATTTAATTGCTTTGCCCTGAGTCATATTTTCAGCATAATCATCTGGAATGTTTATCGCTATATTTCGCTTTTCCCATGCCGCTTTTTCACCTTCTGGAACATCAGCAAAGCTTAATAAGTTTTTATCCGCTAAATGCTTAAGTAACATAGGGGCGTTCTCAGCACCTGTAAACTTAATATACACAGGTGGTTCATCGACGGCTTCTTCGATGATTATTTTTGACATAATCACTAAACCGACGGGTGCAAGGAACGCCATCATTAACGCCATCATTAAGGCTCGTTTATCGCGAAAGGCTTCTTTATACTCTTTTAAAACAAGTGCTTTTAATTGGTTTATATGTGCATTCATTATGCTGCTACTCCTTCATCTGAGCCAATCAGTTTGACAAAGGCTTCCTCTAGGTGTGTTTCTCCCGCCAAATCACATAGCTCTTGCGGTGTTCCTTGGGCTGCGATTTTTCCCTTTGCTACAATAATGACGCGATCACATAAGGCAGCAACTTCCTGCATTACATGTGATGAGAATAAAATGCAGTGCCCTTTAGCTTTAAATTTAGCTAAATGATTACGCAAAATACGAGTACTCATAACATCTAAACCACGGGTAGGCTCATCAAGCACAAAGTTTTGTGGTTGATGCACCAAAGACTGGGCTAGGGTGACCTTCATGCGTTGTCCCTGTGAAAAACCAACCGTTTTGCGATGGGCTAAATCACTAAGTTCCAAGTCTTTAATTACTTGTTCAATAGCTTGCTTTTTAGCTTTACCTGTCATGCCATGAATACTGGCAAAATAGTCGATTTGCTCATAAGCGGTTAACCGTTCATACAAGCCAAACTTGTCTGGAAAAATGCCCAGTTTAGCGCGAGCAGCCAATGGGTTTTCAGTAACACTGATACCATCTATGGTAGCGTAGCCTTGATCTGCAGACAGTAAACCATAAAGGGTACGTAAACAGGTAGTTTTCCCTGCACCGTTAGGGCCTAATATACCGGTAATTTCACCATCATTAGCGGTAAAAGACAGACCATCAAGGGCTTTAACATTATTCTTTTTATCTTTTTTATCAATAAAGCTTTTATGTAAATTATTTACTTCAATCATTTTAATTTTCCTTTTTATTATTGCTTTACTGAATACCGTTAACACTGGTCATGAAAGTTTCTTGTGGGATATCATTTAAACAAGACTCATCGAGTTTTTTAGGCGTTTTCGTTGTTAAGAATTCATTAATGATGTCACTTGCACAGGTGCTCATGGCTACAGTATGAGAAGCATTAGCGACAACAATATGATGGCTATTGGGTAATGTTTTAGCTGAGTAGTTGCCATTACTTGGTGGCGTTACCGGATCTAAGTTACCCGATAAGATTAATGTCGGTATATCAGTAGTAACACTTTGGTAAAAGGCTTCACTAGGGCGATATTGAGGGAAAAAAGGACAAACTAAATCCCACGCTAACTGGCTGGCTTTACCGTCAAAACTATTGTCTGCATCGATATTACGTGCTTGTTCAGAGACTCTTGGGATATCTTCATTGCAAACAATGTTAAACAATAAACCATTATAAACCAGTTGCTCACCTTCATTGCGCGCAATCAACCCCAGTAGCGGTTGATAATTACCTAAGTATGCTTGGTGTATTACTAAGGGCACCATAGAGCGTCCTTCCATGCCATATAATTGAAAACGCAAATTACCAGTGAATTTTGCCTCATCAATAACAAATCTTGTTGGTATGCCTAACCGTGGATGCAAAATATTTTCGATAACCGGCGCTTTTGCTAAACGCGCTTTTACCGCTTGAAATTCATCGGCTAAATTGGGAAATGCGGTTTGACAAGGTTCACTCTTTTTACAGTTATCAAGCAGTAATTGAAATGAGCGCGCACCACTTTGACCAAACATACCAATGGGCACTTCAATTGGGCCAACACTATCAAGCACTACACTTTCAAGTGATTCAGGAAACATACGCATATATACCAAACCAGCACGTGTTCCGTAAGAGCCACCATAAATATTTAACTTTTGATGGCCTAGTGCCGTTCGAATAGCATCAAAGTCACGAATAGCATTTTCTGAGTTGTATTGGGTAACATCCCCTTTAAACTGAGCAACACAATTTTTGACTTCTTGCGGATCTAATGCATCGGTTTTACTACTGAAAACATTATCTATCGCCTCAAAGTCACAGACTAAGGCGCTACTTTTACCTGTGCCACGTTGATCGACTAAAATAATGTCTCGGGTTTTACGCACTTCGCTAAAAATGCTATTTAGCCCCGTAGCAAGTTCAACTGCTGCTTGACCAGGGCCGCCCGCTAAAAACATTAACGGTGTTTTATATTCACTGTTGTCGATAGCAGGCAGTACCGCAAAATTTACTGATATTTTATCACCTTCGGGATTTTGATAATTTTCAGGAACCATTAAATTGCCACATTGTACTTTTGCGCGAATATCTCCTAAGTGACAATTGTCGAGGGTTAAGTTTTTATCACTTGCCCAACCAATAGTTGACATTGATAGTAAAGTTAAGGGAACCAGGTTTTTCCACATTTTGTTCAGCATATTGTCTTTCCTTAATAAAGCGTTGAAAGAGTAGTCTGAGCAAAAGCAAATTTATTACAAAAAATATTTATTAATTTGAAAAAAAAATAACACTATGAAATAAAATAAAATATTTATATGTAGTTAGGCGTGACTGAATAAGAACCAGCTTTTATTTTCACGATTGAAATTACAACTACTGATTTATCGCTAAGCAAATAAACAATGGTGCTTTTAACATCAATTGAACCTCTGTTAGTGAGTATTTAGTGATAATCTTGTAGACAATTATTCAATTAATGCAGTTTTTATCAGCTAATAACTAAAAAAACTCAATAAACGATTCCCAAATGCTTAAATAAGCGATATTGTCTTAGTAGAGATTATCATAGTTAATAAGGATTACACATGGACTTAAATCAATGGGTAGATGAGTTGTTTGAAGTGTTTGATGAAGACAAAGACGGTGTTATTAGCCGCACTGAATTTGTAGAGTTAATTGATGTGTTGTTACAAGACAAAGGTATAAGAATGTGCGAAACCATTTTTAATCGTTTTGACAAAAACCACAGCAACTCTATCTCTAAAGATGAGTTAAAAGATATGGTGATTGAGTTAGCGCTATAATCACTCAACTTTTATTAAATTGCAGTGTTGAGTGGGTGCAACCTCCCACGAAAAAGCTTTCGCTTTATTGAAAATTAATTTTGTATTTACAACTTAACCACAGCAGAGCATCTACCCTAAACAATAAATAGTACAAATATTTTAAAACATTTCTTTGGCATCTGTTGCTAAAAAAATCTTAGAGGTCCTCGTTAGCATTTACCTAAGACCAAATAGACCGCCATTATTACTGTCATTCTTTTATTAACGCTACAAACGCCAATAACAGGTTTTATTCCAGTTAAACAGGATGAAATTCATGCTTAGTAATTGCAGCATCATCGTTCTTAATAAAGGGAACAACAACAGTTAAAGCAAGGCTTAACAAGGCAGCATTTTTCAGTAATAAAGTATTGTCTTAAGTAAATAAAAAAACCGTTTAACATTCATTAAACGGTCTACTATCACTCACCACAAAAGGGCATTGTTCACTGTTGTTTTGAGCTTACAACAAGTTGTTAATAACAACCTCAGGGCTGATGTCTTGTTCGTAATCAACACCGGCAACACTAAAACCAAACAGTTTTAAAAATTCTTGGTGGTAAGCGGCATAGTCAGTTAATTCGTCAATAGTGTCTGAAGTCACGGTATTCCAAATATCGGTTACACGCTGCTGAACACTGTCTTCTAATTCTTTATAGTTTTGGCGGAAACGGCCCTGTTCATCCAAACGCGGTGTGTCACTATAGATATTCTCTGCAAACAAGTTAGCTATTTGTTCAATACAGCCTTCATAGGTGCCATCTGCTTTCATCACCTTAAACATGGCAGAAATATAAAGTGGCATAATTGGAATAGCTGAGCTTGCTTGAGTAACCACGGCATTTAATGAAGTTACACGGGCTTGACCATTAAGTTCGGCAGTAGCAGCATTAATGGCTGAGGCGGCACGATCTAGATCCTCTTTCGCCTTACCTATTGTGGCTTTACCATATATTGGCCAAGTTAACTCTTTACCAATATATGTGTAAGCAACGGTTTTAACACCCGTTGCTAACACATCAGCATCGGCTAAGGCATTCATCCATAATTCCCAATCGGCGCCGCCCATTACATCGATAGTACCTTGAATTTCAGCATCATTCGCCGCTTCAACAGAGACTTCGTCAATGATACGTTTTGACGTATTCAAGTTTTTAGTGGTAACACTTTGACCAATAGGCTTTAATGTTGACGAATAAACTTCACCTGTATCTGGATCGGTTCTGCGCGGAGAGGCAAGCGAGTATACAACAAGGTCAATTTTACCCATATCAGCTTTAATGGCTGCAATTGCCTTGGCTTTAATTTCATGTGAAAAAGCATCACCATTAATATTTTTAGCGTAAATGCCTGCTTCATCAGCAGCTTTTTGAAAGGCAGCAGTATTGTACCAACCCGCTGAAGCAGTTTTCTTTTCAGTAGGTGGCTTTTCGAAAAAGATACCTAAGGTTTTCGCTTCATGCCCAAAAGTAGCCGTAATGCGAGAGGCTAAACCATAACCCGTTGAAGCACCGATAACTAACACATTTTTGGGGCCGGAAGCCGATGTTCTGTTTGCCTTTACATAACTAATTTGTTCATTAACATGTGCTTCACAGCCTTTTGGGTGAGCATTAGTGCAGATGAAACCACGAATTTTTGGCTTGATAACCATAAGTAAACCTTTTATTTATAGGAGTGACCCAGTACTCGTTATGTATAACATGACATAACTCATGACTAAGATTGTAAAATATATTCAGTTAAATGAGCGCTATTGTACCTTGCATCGAACATAAAGAGGTATGACCACAAAGTTCTTTTCAACGACAATGAAACTATTTACTGCCACCTAAGCAATCTGGTGAGTTGGGCGTATTATCAGCATAATGCTCTTGCCACTCACTATCCGTATAGGTGTGCAGAGCTAGCGCATGGATCTTTTCAGCGAGCTCTTCAGCCAACACATTATTTACTAAGCGGTGACGCTTGATTAAACGCTGTTCATTGAACGCTTTAGCAACAATAACAACTTTAAAGTGAGATTCACTGCCAGCTGGCACATTATGATTATCACTTTCATTAATAACCGCTAGATGTGAAGGTTCAAAGGCATTACGAAGTTTTTGCTCAATAACAGAGGCAACAGTCATTATGTTCTCGATAGTTAAGTAGTTATCATAAATTGGCAAATATTTTAGCTGATTTAGCAGTGTAGACCAACAATATGTTAGTGAATATGGCACAATAGCCAACAATTTTTTCAGACCGTTATTTCTTTACCATGATCAGTCCTTTTATTGTTAATGATAAAAACTTATTCCTAAGCAGATTCCCTGCAGGCCAAGTCAACAGAAGTTTACAGGCTTGGGATGCAGCTGATGAGTATTTAATAAATTACGTTAACGAACATGCTTTAATTAATGTCAACACTAAGGTACTCATTTTTAATGATGCTTTTGGGGCGTTAACCACTAGCTTTTGTCACAATAGTCATGAAAATCCAACGGTATCTTGCGTTAATGATTCTTACATCAGCCAGCAAGGCATTCAACAAAACATAGAACAAAATAGCTTAAATGACGCTAAAATTTCCTTATTAGGCTCGCTTGATGAGCTTCCCAAAACGATTAATATTGTTCTATACAAAATCCCAAAAAGTAAATCACTTTTAATAGAGCAACTAATCCAAATCAAAAATTCTGTGCGTGAAGACAGTATCTTTATCGCCGCCGATCGCGCCAAAGAAATCCATAGCAGTACACTCAAAATATTTGAAAAATACCTAGGCACAACCAAAACTTCATTGGCTGTTAAAAAAGCACGTCTAGTTTTCTGCCAACTTGACAACAAACAACTTAACAAATCACCCTACCCCACAGTGTGGCCCTTAACTCATAAAGTGTTTGGTGATGACTCTCAACAGCACTTTAGTATAAGTAACCATGCGAATGTGTACGCCAGAGAAAAGTTAGATATTGGTGCCCGTTATTTTATGGCTAATTTGCCTGACGTGTCAGCCAATACTCGTGTCATTGACCTTGGTTGTGGTAATGGCGTTATTGGCTTGAGTATTTTAGCTAATCAACCGCAAGCCATTGTGCAGTTTATCGATGAATCAATTATGGCAATTGCTTCAGCTCGCACTAATGTAAAAAAGAACCTACCAGACTTAATAGATCGCTGTGAATTTACTCTCAATGACGCCCTAACAAATATTGAGAGCAACAGCGTTGATTTAATTTTATGTAATCCGCCATTTCACCAAAATACGGCAACTACTGATCATATTGCTTGGCAGATGTTTAAAGACAGTCATAGAGTATTAAAAAAGGGAGGAGAATTACGCATTATTGGTAATCAAAAGCTCGCCTACCACATAAAATTAAAAAGACTTTTTGGCAACGAGACTTTAATTGCCAGTAATGATAAGTTTGTCACTCAATCTGCCATTAAACGTTAATAGATTATTATGACATTTCAGTTATTCAAGATTAAGTCGGTTATTCTGACTTTTTTAGTGATTAATATCTTTGCTTGCAGCAACCCAATTCCGACTCACCTGATTGTTGATCCCAAGGTTTCGGTATCACCTTCTAACCAATTAGCTTATAAAGAAGCACAACTGTCAGTAATTGATATGCGAACTAGCCCGCATATTATTCAAATCCTTGAAAAAAATAAGGCGGCAGTCATACTTTCTTCGCTTGAGCGCATAGAAGATATTAGCCAACGAATACTAACTAGTCAGTGGCAAAAACAAGGCTTATCCTTTAACTCATTAGCACAGAATAACATGACGGTTATCATCGAAAAAGCCATCGTAAGTGTTGAGCAAAAAAATATGAACTACTCTGCACAAACAGAAATAATTATTAATGTAACGATAGATAACGGTAAGCAAACACTTACTACCACATTTAAAAACAGGGGTTATAATGAAGGCAGCCTTGATGCCGATATTAGCGTCTTAGAGTATAATTTTAATCAACAGTTAAGTACTGTACTAAAAGAAGTATTAACCAGTAATGATATTAATACCTTTTTGTAAGACGACTCATTAACTCTTTTACTTTTTCTAGAACTGGGAACTTATGTTAAACAACTACACAAAATTTTTACTTTTATCGGCATTGCTTAGTTTAACTGCAATCAGTCATGCCATTGATCCTACAAACATCTATCCAAAAGTTAAATTAGATACTTCAATGGGTACTATTGTCGTTGAGTTAGACCGAGTAAAAGCTCCCATTACCGTCGATAATTTCTTAACTTATGTTGTAAAAGGTGAATACAACAACACTATTTTTCATCGCATTATCGACGATTTTATTGTGCAAGGTGGTGGTTATGATCATAAGTTTGAAGCCCAAAAAACGGGTAAAGCTATTTTTAATGAGTCGGGTAACGGGTTAAAGAATGAAACCGGGACCATTGCCATGGCTAAAGAAAACCGCCCCCACACGGCTAATCGACAATTTTTCTTTAATCTGGTTGATAATAGCAGTTTAGATCCAGGTAGAAATTGGGGCTATGCTGTCTTTGGCAGCATTGTTTACGGTGAAGACGTACTCAAAGCCATTGCCAAGGTACCAACAGATTTCAATGATACTTTAGGCTGGAATGATGTTCCTATCAAGCCTGTCACTTTAATAAAAGCTACCTTATTACCCGCTGATGACAGCACTTATTAAGCAAATCATTGCAGCTCTTCTTATAAGTATTATTGCAAAATAGTTACAAATATATGGCCTCATTTTTTGACAAAAATCCTATTATCAACGATAAATAAATAAGTTAATGATTTTGTTTATTTTCTCTGATGTGAGTAATTAAAATAAATAACAAAAAAATAGCATTAAATATCAACAATTAAAGTCAACAATTTTAGTTTTTTGATATTTAAAACCCATGTATTCCAAGGGAAAGCTTATGATAATTGAGCAGTTTATCGATAGTAAAATCCTTCAAATGAATGCCTATGTTAATGCAGTTATGAACAATAATCTGCACTACACTGAATTAGACAGTTTCATTTTAGACACTATGTCTGAGTGGACACTATTGAAAGTTATAGATGAAACCCCTCACAGTGCTAAAGAGCGAGTATTTTGGCATCTAATGCATGAAGTTAGCTTGCACGGCGGCCAAGCACTTAATCAAGATTTGTTTTTCAAAAGTGAAATGAATACTTGTCTAGAGTTTCTTGACGGTAGAGGTAGTTATCCTATCGATTGCATTGGTTGGCGTCCTATCGCCTAAATGACTTTTAATAACAACCAAACACTGTTCTAATCCAAGTCTTCTGATATTAGTAAGCCTCTGATAAACTTATATCAATTTATTTTGTCTATCACCGAGTTAGTAATTAATGGCAACTGATACTCCTGCAAAAACTCATGCATTTAGAGATGCTATTTTAAATAAGCGCATGCTCATCTGTATTTTTACTGGCTTTAGCTCCGGCTTACCCTTATTTGTGTTATACCAGTTAGTGCCGGGGTGGCTGCGAGATGAAGGTGTTAGCCTTGCCGAAATTGGTTTGTTCTCTCTAATTGGTATCCCTTATGTTTGGAAGTTTATTTGGTCGCCATTGTTAGATAGATATTCCTTTGGCAGACTGGGTCGGCGTAGAAGTTGGATGATGCTTACACAGGTGTTATTACTTGGCTGTATTGCAGGCTTTGGCTTTATTAATCCGGTGATGGATATTTGGTCGGTAGCCTATTTAGCTGCTGCTGTTGCTTTTTTCAGTGCTAGTCAAGATATTGTTCTCGACGCCTACCGGCGTGAATTATTACCTGACAATGAGTTAGGCTTAGGTAACTCGATTCATGTACAGGCCTATCGTCTATCAGGGTTAGTCCCTGGTTCACTGGGTTTTATATTAGCGGATCACATGAGTTGGCAGCACGTATTTATGATTGTCTCTGCCTTTATGCTAGTTGGCGTGTTACTAACATTATGTATCAAGGAATTAGTCCTTGAGCAAGCACCACCTAAAACATTAAAAGCTGCGGTAGTACTGCCTTTTAAAGATTTTATTGAAAGCAAAGGCCTTAAATCTGCAGCCTATACCTTATTATTTCTAGTTCTTTATAAATTGGGCGATAATATGGCTACAGCGCTACAAACCCCATTTTTTATTGATATGGGCTTTAGTAAAACTGAAATAGGTGTAATTGCTAAAACATCGTCGTTAATTGCTATGACCATTGGCATTACTGTTGGTGGTCTCGTCATGATAAAACTCAGTATTAACCGAGCACTTTGGCTGTTTGGTTTTGTGCAAATAGTCAGCATACTAGGTTTTGCAGCGCTCGCTGAAATAGGTAATAACACTTATGCATTAGCCATAGCTATGGGCTTTGAGTATTTGGGGGTGGGTTTAGGTGCTGCAGCAATGACTGCTTTTATTGCAAAAACAACTAACCCAGCGTTTGCGGCCACACAAATTGCTTTATTTACAGCCTTAGCGGTCGTACCACGAACCTTTGCTAACGCAACCACAGGCGTTATTGTTGAGCAAATTGGTTGGACCAACTTTTATTTTCTCTGCACTGCCCTAGCGGTGCCAGGTATGTTAATGTTATTTAAAGTAGCACCCTGGCATGAGTCAACTCACAACATGAGAGATAATTAATTATTATGATAAAGTTTTTCTTTTTACTGCCGCTAATTATGTGTGCAATTTGGACTTGGTATTTAAATGCTCATCAATATACCCTTAAACAAGGTATTAAAGGTTTCGCCTACATACTGGCTTTTAATACCATTATCATTGGCTTTTTTATCATGATGATTTACCTCACTCGCTAAATAAAGCGTTGCCACTAAAACTTTAACAACGTTTTTTATAAAATAATACAGCATAATTATTGTTTGTATCGTACACTTAACCTATGTTTTTATAGCCTTTTTATAAGTGATGTTAACTGTAAATCAAAGTGTGTTAGATGATATTTCCCGTGGTTTTTCGGTACCTGCTCAACCGACATTATTACTTGAAATTTTTAAGTTAATGGCCGAAGTAGAGCCAGATTCCAATGCCATAAGCCGAGCAATTAGTAAAGATATTGCCCTCAGTGCCGCTATATTGAAAACCATCAACTCTCCTCGCTACGGCCTAAATAGAAGCATAACTGACATAAAAATGTCGGTAAACTATATAGGTGTCACTGGCGTTGTTATGCTAGTAACGAGCAGTTTACTCAAAAAAAGTTTTGACCCTAAAGATTCAAGTATTAATTTAGAAGACTTCTGGTTATTTACCTCAGACATTGCCAATGCAGCTACCATGATTGGCCAACGGTTTAAACCAAATATAGCCCATGATAAATTTTTCAGCTTGGGCTTATTTCATGCCTGCGGTATTCCGGTTATGGCAATGAAATATAAAAATTACCAACAACTTCTCGACAAAGCCTTAACCTCTCCTGAATTATCACTCAACGGTCTAGAAAATAAACATTATGGTGTAAACCACGCAACCGTTGGTTATTACGTTGCTAGCTCTTGGCGTATTCCAAGAGATGTTTGTCAAATCATACTGCAACAACACGACAAAAATTTTATAAAACACGCAACGGGTAAGGTAGAGCAAGACTTATATGCAGTGTTAAAGCTCAGTGAACAATTAATATCCTTAAAGTATTCTGATGCTAACTCTGCTGGTTGGGGGGATATCAGTCGAGACGTTACTGGGGTTTTAGGTATTGATGACACACAATTAGCACTGCTCAGCGATGAATTTACTCAAAGCGCTTAATGGTATTCACCCACAGGCCATAATCTTAACGAAAACCTCATTGTTCTTATGATTTTAATGACTCAGATTAGTGAAAGCCATTAGTAAATTGCTGCCATGACAATAATAACGCTCTGAAGTCCTCTAACCCGCAGGCTGCTTGTTCATATTGATCTAAGTTAATATGCTCATCAGTAAGCATCTCAGGTAAATTACCATTGTTAGTACTTACATTGTCATTAATGCTGGCATTAGTTTGAATCGAAATATCGTTACAGGTTAATGTAATTGAGTACTCACTACCCGTTATCGACACCTCTTGGTTGCTGTCGTTTTCAATATTATCTATTACGGTTAACAGTTGCTTCATTTTATCAGCATCGTGACCAAGCTCTACCTCAATCCAAGGGCCGATCACTTCATGATCTAATGAAAATAGGGCGCGAGCTTCACCTGTTATAGGGTCATGCACAAATTCATATTCCATAATTTTTCCTATTAATGGCGTATAAAAGGCTTACTTATAGTGTAGCAAAATTTTATCACTTACAGAGCGCTTTAATAAAAATCAACATTGGCTAAGTAACCAAACTCTCGATGAGAATTTTTAGTTTGCTTGCCATGAAGCTTCTATAAAAGGCTGTTTAGCGGTTAATGCGGAGGAGGTGTTAAAATAAACTTGACCAACAAAGTTGTCATTACGATTAATTTTGCCAACCCCTTTTGGAGTTCCTGTCATGACTATATCGCCATCTTCCAGGTTCATGAAGGTGAGCAACTCTTTTAAAATTTGTAACGGTTTTATCATCATCAATGACACGCCACCTTGTTGTTTATGATCGCCATTAATGGTTAACGACAACTGTAATTGATCAACATTATTTTGTTCAATGGCGACAAACTCAGAAAAAATAGCAGAGCCATCAAAAGCCTTAGCTCGCTCCCACGGTAAACCTTTATTTTTTAGCTGTGTCTGTACAGCTCGCTTGGTTAAATCAAGCCCCAATGCGACTGCAGTAAATTGCCCAGATTGATACAGAAAGCTTAATTCAGCCTCGTAATGCAGTGGCTCACAACCGTGCTCAGCGCATAACATATCGCTAATAGCCGAGTTTGGTTTACAAAATACCACCATTTCGGTGGGTAGTTCGTTATTAAGTTCATTAATGTGGTCAACATAATTGCGGCCAATACATACCACTTTTGAGGGTATTATGTGTTGTGATTGGGTCGCTGACTTAAGCGTAATATAATTCATCTTGATTTACAGGTTACCGATTGTATTTGTATTTGTATAGCGGGATTACTCCTTAACCGCTAACAAATTACGAATAGAGTGAGTAATTTCTTCAATTTTTTCAACATCAACGGGGGCAATAAAAATAGTGTCATCACCTGCGAGTGTTCCCAAAATACCGGCAGACTCGCCCATACTGTCTAGCATGCGAGAAATGAGAGGTGCAGCACCGATACCTGTTTTTAAAATAATTTGCATTTTATTATGTTTAACGCTGAGTACCACCGATTCAATTGATTGTTTTGATTTGGGTACCGCCAATTCGTCTGGCAGTATATATATCATTTCATTATTGGTATTGCGGGTTTTAACGGCACCTAGCTTAGACAACAAGCGGGAAATTTTAGCTTGTGACATGTCTTGAAAACCTTGTGCTGCTAAGGCATCAGCGAGTTGCCCTTGCGAACCATAGCACTGTTCTTTTAATAATTTTTTAAAGGCTTGAACTAAAAGGGATTCTTTCTCTTTGCGGCTGTTATTCATTTAGTTTCTTCATATAATTAATTAATATATGTTAATTCTACACTAAATTAATATCAGTGAGTGAATATTTATTCATTAATAAATGACATTAAGCCGAAATCGCATTCATATGATTATCCCATTGCTACGGTTCAAAGTCGCCGCGTATTGAATAACCCTGTTTTGGATCGTGTTGCGCTACAATGCGACCACGGCCAGTTGAAACAATAAAATTATCAGCAAGCAAGGTCACACCTGCACCGTCTTTGATTTTGTAACTTGCTATAAAATCACCAGAGTTTAACTGCCAATAAGTTACTAAGTTCGCCCTTGGGCAGTTAATGGCTAGGGTATTGTTGTGGCTATTAATGCAAACGCTTGACGTGTAATGTTTCATACTTCGCCATATTGATTGTTCAGCGTTAAGTACTGATAACTGTGCTTCACTGGCTGCTCCATCTACGCCATCGTCACCGTCATCCATACAGGCGGTTAGACTAGTTGCAACAATAATAGCTGCTGTTATTTTAGACCAAGTACTAAATTTCATTCCAAAGGTCCTCTGGGTTTCTTTTTTAAATAATAATGATTCGCATTATAAAGATCATTCTCATTATATCCATGTAAAAATATTTTTATTTTGTACTATAAAACAATAATGGTGCACTAGGGATTTAGCTGCAGACAAGATTGAGTCTGGCCAAAAAAGACAATAACTTTAAACAGCCTCAACTACACAATTAGTTTCGACAAAGATCATTTACACTGCAAAAAAGTTTTTTTTTTGCTTTTTTTGACTCACTAACTATTCTGGTTCAAAATCAACAATTGCTGATAACGCCTAAAAAAGTCCAATTAATTACTAATGGCTGGGCAAGTTCTCACCTCAATTTACCCTAGGGATATTATGAAAACACTCAAAAAACTATGTCTTTTACCGCTACTAGCATTGACTAGTATCAGCATTTTAGCTGATGAAGGTATGTGGCAACCAAACCAATTACCTGCAATTGCTAAAGAATTAACCAAAGCCGGGTTAACATTAAATCCAAATGACTTAACTGACCTAACAGGTTTCCCTATGGGGGCCATCGTAAGTTTAGGTGGGTGTACCGCCTCATTTGTTTCAGATCAAGGCTTGGTTGCTTCAAACCATCACTGTGTTTATGGCTCTATTCAATACAACTCAACGGCAGAGAATAACCTACTTAAAAACGGCTTTTTAGCAAAGAGTTTTTCTGAAGAATTACCGGCAACACCAGGTAGTCGTATTTATGTTACAGAAGAAATTACTGAAGTCAGCCAATTAATAAAATCAGGTGTTACTGAAAAAATGTCTGGTAGCGATCGCTATAAAGCCATTGATACCAACTCAAAAAAATTAGTCGCTGAGTGTGAAAATGATGATAGATACCGCTGCAGCGTAGTTAACTTCCACGGAGGTTTAGAATATTATTTATTTAAGCAATTAACCATTCGTGATGTGCGTTTAGTACACGCACCAGCAAGCAGTATTGGTAAATATGGTGGTGATATCGATAACTGGATGTGGCCAAGACATACCGGTGATTATGGCTTCTACCGTGCTTATGTAGGCAAAGATGGTCAACCAGCAGACTTTCATAAAGATAATGTCCCCTACCAACCTAAACATCATTTAAAAGTCAATAAAAGCAGTGTTGATGAAGGTGATTACATTATGGTGCTTGGTTACCCAGGTAGAACCAATCGCTACCGCACCGCCTATGAGGTTGAGAATACTTTTACATGGACATATCCACACGCCAAAGCCTACCGTGAAGAAATTATTGATATCATTCATAACCACTCTGCAGTAGGCAGCGAAGCACGCATTAAATATGAAAACACCTTAGCGGGTCTTGCCAACTATGCTAAAAATTATGGCTCTATGATTCACAGTTATAACAAAGGTACCTTTTTACAACGTAAAAAAGCCCTAGAAAATAACTTAGCAACTTGGCTAAACAGCAGTTCAACGCGTAAAGCAAAATATGGTAAGGCATTATCTGGCTTAAATGCCTTAATTAAGGAAGATGACCAACAGCAAGCTCGTGACTTAATCCTCGGTTACATGCGTTATAATACCATGTTATCGACTGCTAATAGACTACATCGCTTAGCGGTTGAACAACAAAAGCCTAACCTAGACCGTGAACGCGGTTATCAAGAACGTGATATAGCGCGTTTTGAGCAAGGTATGAAGTCTGTTGATCGTCGTTTTGATGAAAAAATCGATCAAGAAATATTGCTTGCCATGTTAAAGCATTATGTCGCGTTACCTAAAACTGAGCGCCTTAAATCTTATGATAAGTTCTTTGGTTTAACCAACACCACAGAGAAAAACTTCAATGAAGACAAGCTTCGTAAGCAGTTAACTGAATTATATAAAAGTACTAAGCTTAACTCTCAGGCGCAACGTTTAGCCCTGATGAGTCGCTCGATAAGTGATTTTAACAACAGTAAAGACCCATTTATTCAGTTAGCTGTCACTAGTTTCAAAGAACGTCAAGCAATTGAAGATAAGTCGAAAGAATTAGCAGGGAATATTCAAGCTTACCGCCCGAAATACATGGAAGCTTTAATTGCCTACTTCAATGATAATAACTTACCGGTATACGCCGATGCTAACAGCACTTTACGTATTACTTACGGGAACGTTAAAGGCTACTCACCACAAGATGGTTTAACCGCGACCCCTTACACCACACTCGAGGGTATTGTTGCGAAAGATACCGGTGTTACACCATTTGATGCCCCGAAAAAGCAATTAGATCTAATCAACAAAAAACACTACGGTGATTACGCAAAACCAGCTATTGGCTCTGTACCTGTTAACTACTTAGGCACCCTTGATATTACCGGCGGTAACTCTGGCTCGCCAACACTTAATGGCAAAGCTGAATTTGTTGGTTTAGTCTTTGACGGTGTTTATGAAAGTATCATTGGTGATTGGGATTACGACACTAAATTAAACCGCTCAATTCACGTTGATGTGCGTTATATGTTATGGGTAATGGAACACGTAGATGGTGCCACTAACCTGATTGAAGAAATGGATATTGTTGAGTAAGTTTTTACTAAGAAGTATTTTCTTGTTGAACCAGTAAACACCGAAAAACCGGCCATAGGCCGGTTTTTTATTGCTAATAATAGCAAACGTTAATACAAAACAATTTTGACTATAACCACGCATAATTAGACCTTATTTCTGATTTTATTATGCTTAACATTGAAAAGCACACTGTTAAGCACAATCATTAATAATCAAGCTGGTACATCAAAAAATAATGATACAGGGAGGTGAGTTTGTACAAGTATTTGCTTAAACTTTTAGTACTACTGAGTGCATCGCTATCACTCCACTCTTCTCTTGCCTTGCCTTTGTCTTCGCTACTAGTCAGTAAATATGACGTTGTTAGCCAAAGCAATAAAAATATCAATAACCTTAACAACTTCGTCGCTCTGAATCATTTCAATTATCAGCAGCCCTCTCAGTTAGCATTAGCAAATAAGCTATTGTTATTATTAAAAGAAAAACGCAGTGACAATTTATTTTTTCAAGTGGTACTTGATAAAATAATTACCTTAGCAATTCAGCGAAAGCACGAAGTAACAAAATCTCAAGTTAAGCATTGCTATCAAAGACAATGCAACGCTCATCTAAGTATCTTAGCCCATCAAAATACCTTTTATAGTAAAAATAACGACTACCAAGCAAAGCTTCAGCAGCAAAGATCATTCTAATTAAAACGTATTCAACCCCAAAGTTTTATAACGAAGGGAAATGACTGGTTTATTTTAGGATGTCCCCAATGGAAAAATTTTTATTTATTGTATTCGCACCCTGGTTAACGTTTGTTGTGCTGGCTATTATTGCTTGTTGGCTAATAAAACTTGCTCGCAAGCGAAAAAGCCTCGCCATTGCTTTTGGCGTATTAGTACAAATGTTTATGCCCGACCCACAGATAGAACAAACAGTGAAAGCAGTTCAAGTTGATAAACGCGTGTTTAAGCGCTCAGACAAACAAAAGGAACTAAAGCGTAAAAATAGCAATGAGTGCTAAAATAAGCTATTTATGTTAATTAACTCATATTTGATTTGGCAGTTTTAGATATAGCCTCTGACCTAACCGTGCACTCGATAAAGTCGGTACCTAGCCAAAAGCCGACCTTAGTTTTTGTTTAATAATAAACATATCAGAGACAATTTTAACCAAAAATAACAACAAGTTTGAGGGGGCTGGCGTAAGTTCAAAGCCGACAGCGGAGTTCAAATTCACTAGCAACGGATAAAACTCCGTTAGTACGCATATCTTAAATTTATTATCTTGTTTTACGTGGTTTAAACTTGATTTTATCTATGATTTTTAGGTAGTTGTAAGTTAAATTTAATCATTTAATTATGTTTCTATTCTAAAACCAATTTAATTGCCTTTTTGTATATTGTATATATTATGCAATCAACTTAACTGGTTGATCTGTGGTATTGTGTCAGATTATTTTACGGAGATATTTTATTAAAAGCCGTGTGATTTTTTATCGCATTGAAACTGTTTGTTTTTTTAAGTTTGGTGTGGTTTTTGCTTTCAATAGTCACGATTAATGAATTACTATTTTGAAGATTACCTACCAAAACTACTGGAACGGGATTAAAAAGGAATAACAAATGAATTCTAACATATTAAAATCACTTATTTTAGGTGCATCATTATTGATTTCTAGCGTTGCTAGCGCGGGACTAATTTCAATAGACTTCGAATTCGATGCAAGGAGTTTAGAATTTAACGGTGTAACACAGGATGCTGGCGAGATATTTATGTCTATTGTTGTAGATACTGACACGCCTAATTTAGGTACCGGTTTTGGGGATTTTGATAACGCTTATGCCGCCGACGTATTTTTTACATCAGTAAATTTGGGGTTAAATAATACAAAAGTCATTTCTGACACGTTTTTGTACTTTGGTACTTCTGTTGTAGGGTTTTCTGATACATCGAATTATGAGTTTTCAACAATCTTTACTTCGTATGGTTCGTCAAACCTTACATTTGGCACGGCTTTTGACCTATCAACTATATTAGTGCCGCAAGGCCCAATTGTGAAAACAGGTAATGAGTTACGTACTTCCAGAGATATAGTTTTCGATAATGGCGATAGAATCACTGGAGGTGTTACATTATCATCGTTAGCTAATACTGTTTCTGTAAATAGTGTTAACGTTCCAGAACCTTCAACACTTGCTATTTTTGCATTAGGGATGATTGGTTTAGCATCACGTCGATTTAAGAAACAATCTTAATAATTTCTTAACATATTTTTTGAAAAGCACCAATTGTAATGATTGGTGTTTTTTTTCTGGTGATTAGTCATTTAGGTGATTTCATCAGTAAATCATCACCATAGGATTAAGTATCCTTTGTTAATTATGATTAATAAAGGCTTCTGACTAACATCGGTAAATTACTAGCACTACTTGAGTGTAATTTTTTATATTTAATCCCCCCAAAAAAAACTGTCGAGTGTCAGCAATGGTGGCTTTGTTCTCTGTCAGGAATAAAATAGATTGAACTCTCTAAACAGCTTAAATATCCATTGATGCTAACGTCAGCTTTCGTATCTTTGCTGACCTACTCAACAGCAGCGTAAATGAAAGTAAAGCGCTGACACAAAGCCAGCGTTTTACTTTCGAGTTTCAGTTGGGTTTAGCTGGCAGCAGTAAGGC
>JBELHN010000011.1:75633-86653 GCA_042091395.1 Colwellia sp. | reverse complement strand
GGTAACTTTTATATTACCTCACTCGTTAAGGGTGAGGGAGTCCAATTATCTATTAAGCAGCCCCTTATGCGGGCGTTATGTGCCAGTGCTTGAAGCAATCTAAGGTGGATATATGGATATGCATGGAGAAGTATTTTTTGAATGGGATGGTGATTTGATTAAAATCAACTCTATAGGCCCCTTTAATGTAGAAGGCTTGAGCTATAGTATTTCTATGGTTAAGAGTTCTATTTTGAGTAAAAATATAAAAAATTGGCGTAGACTGGAAATTTGGGACGATGAAACGCTTGGTTCTCCTGAATGTTTTGTTTTGGCTAAAGATAAAGCTAAATGGTTTATAGCTAATGGTTGCTATGCTTCAGCAATTGTTTTCAGTAATAGCGTTCAAAGTAGTCTTCTTGAAAGTGCAGCGACAGGTAATATTCGCTTTTTTGAAGATGAATCAACTGCCAAAAAATGGCTTGACGAACAAAGCATGTAACAAGCTAATAAACAAGGAAAAAACAGTTTTCTTTTCTCCTACGTCGCTTATTTTAACCCAAAGTTTTTGCCTCTTAACGAGGCGTTATGTGTACAGGAGTTTATAAATAATGAAGCGTAACCCTCGCCAGTTCAAAATTCTTGCTGCGTTTGTAAGTATCCCCTTGTTTGCAATATTCTTATTTGGCTATAGCTACATCATATTTGAAAATAGTATGGGATTAAGTAATATTAAGTATTACTCTTTACTTGGTTTGGGCTTTATGGGCATTCTTATTTGGATTAGGATATCACTCAGCATGATTAAAGAGATAAAAAATAATACAGTGTAACTTACATATAACGAGCGCATTAAGTCTGGGACGACTAACTGCTTGCTCAGTCCCACTTCGTTAGACGTTTTAGCAAGCCATTATCAGCCCCTTATACGGGCGTTATATTTCATGGAGGATTCAGATTGTCATTTCCAGTTTTAGAGACAAATCGCTTGAGGTTAGATAAATTATCCAAAGAAGACTCAAATAGCTTATTTGAGTTATTCTCTGACAATGCAGTTGTCGAATACTATGATCTGGAAGCTTTCATAGAACTATCACAAGCGAGCAACTTAATAGAGTTCTTTAACTCTCGCTTTAATGAAAACGCTGGTATTCGTTGGGCTATCCGCCTAAAAGAAACAGATCAATTTATCGGAACTTGTGGTTTTAATACTTGGAGTCCGAAAATGAAAAGTGCTGTAATTGGGTATGATTTATTACCTCAGTATTGGGGTATGGGTTTGACAACTGAAGCAGTCCATCGAATAGTTAAAGCAGCATTTTTAGGTGAATTATCTTGCGGTAAACTTAACCGTATTCAAGGAGATACCGTTTTGGGGAACTTAGCATCTGAATCACTACTTCTAAAGGTTGGTTTCAAAGAGGAAGGTGTAAGACGCCAAAGTGGTTACTGGAAAAACCAGTTTCACGACCTTAAATGTTTTGGTTTAATTCAGTCCGAGTACCGTGAAATATAAAAAGCGCATTAATTACAGGACTGCTAAAGTTTGGCTCAGTTCCGCTGCGCTTCACATTTTAGCAAATTACTATCATCCCCTGATGCGGGCGTTAGCTACCCATCGATGAACATGGACGTAATATGAAAGTTTTATTTATCTTATCCATTATTTTCTTTTCTATATGCAGCAATGCTGTAGTGAAGAGACATGATGTTCCCCCTGAAAATTATGTCATTGATAAAATGCCTGAATACCTAATAGATATGCCCCATGAAGGACATGGTGTGTTAATAAATTCACAATGGGTTGTAACTGTAGCACATACAATTTTTTATGATTATGTTGGCAAGGATTTATTAATTGGTTCAAAAGTGTATGAAATTGAAAGCGTTCATATACACCCAAATTACACTCAACCTAATAAAAATTTGCTTAAAGGTGATTTAACGCCCTTAATGAATTTTTTTAAATCTAGAAGTGATATAGCGTTAATCAAACTAGCCTCATCTGTTAGCGGTGTAGAACCAATCAGTATATATTCAGGTAAAAGTGAAAAAGATAAAACAATTACAGTATATGGCAGGGGAGCTACTGGGAACGGGTTAACTGGCGAAGACCCCGATACTAAATCACTTCGTGTGATGAACAAGTTTCAAAATATTGTTAATAACGCAGAAGGTAACTGGTTAGCATTTACATTTGACACACCAGAAAACGCATTACCACTTGAAGGAATGCATGGTTCAGGGGATAGCGGAGGTGCTTCTGTTATCTTTCAAGAGGGTGTCCCTCTTCTTGTCGGTTTATCAAGTTGGCAATTAGCGCATGGCGATATATCTACTTTTAAAGGTGGTTTGTATGGTACTACTGCTTATCAAGTTAGGGTGTCAAATTACCATGACTGGATATTAGCTGTATTGGCTAGCTAACAAGCTGTTTAATTTAAACAAAATACAGTTGGCTGTGTTTCGTTCCTCAACAATTTTAGCCAGTCCAATTTTACCCATTAACGAGGGCGTTAGCCGTTTAGAGCATAGGGTGAATCATATGAACGTAGTATGTGAAACAGAGCGACTATATATTAGACAATTTAATACTCAAGATACTGAGTTTATCGTTCGACTATTAAATAATGAGTCATTCATTCGAAATATAACCGATAAAAAGGTTAGAACTGATGCTGATGCTCTGAAGTATCTTATCAATGGCCCTTTATTTAGCTATCAAACCTATGGTTATGGACTTAGTTTGGTTTTACTCAAGGAAACAAAAACTCCAATAGGCATGTGTGGGTTGTTAAAAAGAGATGAGTTGGATTATCCAGATTTGGGCTATGCGCTTCTACCCCAGTTTTGCGGTAAAGGTTATGCATTTGAAGCGTCTTCTTCCCTTATTAACACAGAAATGGATACCTATTCCTTAAAAACTATTTTGGCTGTTACGTTTCTAAATAATATAAGATCGAATAGTCTATTAAACAAAATAGGTTTTAAATTAAAAGGGAAAATAGAGTTGTATCAGGCACAGAATAATTTATATGAGTACAGTCGTAAAAACGGCTAACAACATAATAAATAATGAAAAAAAATTCGCTTTTTGTTACTCAATATTATAGCCAACTATACTTTTCCGCTTAATGTGGCGTTAGATCAATAAACCTTAACCAACGAAGAAGAAAATAATGAATCAATTCATCACTAAGAAACTTTCAGCTATCTGGCTGATTTTATTTGTTTTCACAGTCTCTGGCTGTGCATCAATAGACAAGTACGATAAAGTGGCGTATCAAAATGCCACTTCTCTGAAAGTCGATTCATTGTCACTAATGGATAAAGCTACTGCTGCTTATACAGATAATAAGCAAGCCATAGAGGGTCTGATACTAAACGTTGACAAGGCTTATGAGTACGCTAATGGCCGCCCCAAGAATGAAATCATTACCAAGCAATGGCTGATCATGAAAAATCCTGAAAGAAATTTACTTGGGGGGTTCTTGAAACGATGGCAAGAAAAAGAAACATTGTCAAAAATATTCATTACTGAAGCTAAGAAAAATGTTTCATTAGGCTTTGACCAAATAATTGGCCTTGAAAGTGGCAAGATCAAACCAGAAGGCAGTGAATAATGGGAGCTAAAATGGCAAATTTTGATGATTTTATTGATGCAATTGAAGAAGGCGTGAAGGAACTCGCAAAGAACACGCTAAAGGGTTATAAAGACGAAGCAGTAACTGACGCGAAAGCATTTTTAGCAGCTTCAAAAGATGATCTTCAGCGTTGGGCAACGCTTTTAGCAAATGGAGAGTTATCGCAGGATGACTTTGAGTGGCTAGTCATAGGACGCAAGGACGTTGCAGCGTTGCATGCATTGAAGCAAAAAGGCCTGGCTCTCGTGCGTATTGATCGGTTTAAGAATGCTTTACTCAACTTGGTTATTGATACAGCCTTTGACGTTTTCTTATGAGATCAATCATCTACCAGTACCTTCCAGCGGAGCATTGGCTATCGCGCCTGCTTTGCTGAAGGCTGGCGTTATGGGCACTACCAATGAAGATAGCGTTGCTGTTCTTACTCAGTTTACTATTCTCTCTTAGCTCTCAAGCAAGTAGCTCTAAAAAACTTGGTGAAAGCGGAGGCACTAAAGATAGTACGCTTGATAAATTAGGTAAGCCTAGTATGGCGAGAGAGTTTTCAGCGCCCAACTTTGTAGTTAACGGTGTTGGGCCTATTGCTTGTAATCAAGCCAATGCACTTCAAACAATAGATGTTTGGGTTTACAAAGAAGCTAATGGCTTCTATCAAATTTTATTTAGTAACAATAAGCTTATTTGCTTGCGTTGGTCATCAAGTGCAGAGCCTTTTAAAAACATACAGCCATAACAAGGCAAAGCATATTACACAGCTGCGCTGTCAACTTGCACCACCTTGGTAAACAGAAATTTACTCTATGTTATCAAAGAGGGTAACCATAAGGTATACAAGAAAATATTATTACGATCAGTATCGTCTTCTTCCCTTCAAGCATTGTTTGTTGGTTAGTACTTGCTAAATTTTAGTTGTTAGTACCCCACAGATTCTCCTGAAATGTTTGCTGTGTCTACCGAATCTATCTCTGGCATCGTTGAAGATGCCCAAAGCTTTTGCGATAGTGAAGTTAATTGATTTACATCGTAGTTGGTGAAATCTTGCTGAGTGAGGTAATTAGCGATAGTTTTTGCAACATCGGGATAAATACAGCGCTCATTCCCTGGGGCTTTTAACCACGCTCTTATACTGTTTTCATCGAGCGAATTCATCGACATACCTAGCCCTAATTTTCGCAAGGCAAGCGCATTGGAGTATTGTTCCATTTGACCTGTGATGGGCTTAACTAGAATCTTCTTGCCAAGAAACAATGCTTCACTAGCCAATTCAAAACCTGCATTAGTGATCACTCCTTCACTACTGGCGAGATCATGCTGAAATCCTGCACGAGATAACGGCCGTAAAAATACATTGTCAAGCTGCTCAGCACATTCATGCGGACCATAGTAGTAAAAATTGGTGCTCGGAAATTTCTGTAACAGCGGAATCACATCTTGCACTGCTTCAAAATTCAGGTAAACGGTCACTTTATTTTTTTCTGTCGGTAATGGTTGCTCTTTTACATCGATCAGGGGTGGCAGAATAGGGTGACCAAAATGATGCCAATGCAAGCCAAACTTAATGTCTGCTGGGGCAAACCACTTCATTAACGTGCGAGTGAGCAAAGAATCGCCTTCGATAGGAATAGCAAAGTTAAAGGCACTTTGGTGGCTAACATTAATACAGGTCTTATTTTGGCGACGTGCCGCCCAAGCAGAAATGGGTTCATAGTCAGATAAAATAAGGTCGTAGTCACTGAGATCCAGCTGCTTAATGTCTTTGAAAAACTGCATCAGTTTGTTGTTGGCTAACGTTTTAAAGACATTAATTTTGCCGCGCTCAACCGTGAATGTTAAACCAGCTAAACAGCGGTAATCACCGAATTGTTCCATATCAAAATACTGCTCAGGGGAGCGACCACTGAATAAGAAGTCCAGCTCAACCCCAGCGGCTCTTAGGTGCGGCTCTAACACCCTTGCTCGCGTGATATGACCATTGCCAGTGCCTTGAACGCCAAAAAGTATTTTCATAAATAGCCAATAAGGTTAAGTGTAAGAAAGGCAACTGAAGTGCCAAGTAAAGCGCCAGCCAAGATATCAGTGGGAAAATGCACACCCAATATTACTCTTGATGAGCCAACGCCAAGCGCCCAGATGATCAGCAGTGGAAAGAGTGCTGGTACGAGTATACTGATAATCGTTGTCATCATAAAAGAAGCAGATGTGTGACCGGAAGGAAAGCTAAATTCATCATTTGGTGTAACCAAACTCTGGTAGTTATTTAATATATTAGCTGGCCTATTTCGCTTAAAGCTTTTTTTAAAAATAGTATAAAGCGTCCGCTCTATGCTAAAAGCAGTAATCAACAGTAGAAACAAGTTGAACTCTTGAAATACTAAGGTCATTAGTGCAGCCAGCACATATAGATGACCATCAGCCGTCTTTGAAATAAACTTTGCTACGCGAATCATTGCTTGTTTGTTGGTGTGTTGAAGCACCCAAGCAAAGGTAAAAACATCGTGTTTGTGAACAACTTCTAGAATCTTCATGTCACCTCCTCGTCATCAGTACAAATAATGATTTCAAAATGGAGCTTTTATTGAACGATGTTATTATCAGTAACACTTGTGAATCTTTTCTTACACTTCAATGAATACTGTATGACAAGTATGAAGACTTGCATGAAGTTAATAATATCATTAGAAAAAGTTGTTTTGATAAGTGCGTTAATTCGCTAGAGTAAGCTGTTATTTTAAGCGGGAGGTTGAGAATGAGTGTATCTTTTCAAAGCAATGATGTTGCGAGCTTGATTACTAAAGTTGAGAACGTTTGGCAAGTGAATGTGCCGATGCAGCCCATTGATTTACAATTTTTAAGTGAAATGCTCTCGGCGCAATACCAAGATGAATTAACTACGGCTCAGCTACTTTTAGTGTTTTCTATGATTGCTATTATCATTGCTTGTTTAGGCTTGTATGGTTTATCTGCTTTTACTGTTGAAAGAAGGACCAAGGAAATTGGTATTAGAAAAGTGATGGGGGCAAGTGTTGAAGATATCGTTGCGCTCCTTATGTGGCAGTTTTCAAAGCCAGTTGTACTGGCAAACCTTATTGCCTGGCCCAGTGCTGTTTATTTAATGTTAACTTGGTTAGAGAACTTTCCTTACCGCTTAAGCGCGCTTTGGTTAGTGCCTATTTGTTTAGCTGTTGGCATGTTATCGCTTATGATTGCTTGGGTCACAGTGGGCGGTAATGCCGCTAAAGTTGCTCAACAGAAGCCAATAAAAGCATTGAGGTATGAGTAATTAGCGCTTATTTTTGTTTTGCACATTAGCATTTTTGAGCACCTTAGTGCCGAAATAGGGTCTAAAATTGGTCAACAAGCATTGCCGAGGAAAGTGTGAACCTTAAATGCATGCTCTGATTCAGCTAATGGTATGCTTTTTAGGTGACTACGAAAAACGATGCTTTTTTTGATGGTTACAACCCAAAACATCAAAAATATAATTTAATTTTTAAACCTTTTAGTTGGTTACTTCATCTCATAGGGTAACTTCTAATAATACTAATCCAGACAAAAGGAATTACGCTATGTTAACCCTAAAGAAAACCTGCAAATATCTACCCATTGCCCTTATTTTAAGCGCGACAGGCTTACAGGCCAAAACCTATAACGAGGAGCTTGCTGTCGGCCCAGGGGGATTATTGAAATTAAACACCGATCTTGGTGCTATTGATATTAACAGCCATGCCAAAGATACGGTGTTAGTTGAAGTGAATGTCAGCGGGAAAGATGAAAACAAAATGCAGGTAGACATCAATAAATCTGGTGATAATGTCAATATTAATGGCGAAATAAATCGTGGCGGCTTCGGCTTTGGCTCTACCAGTATTCGCGTAACCTATAAAATTACACTCCCTGAAAACTATAATATAAACCTTGATACTAGCGCCGGTGCTATTGATATTGAAAATTTAAAAGGTACCGTTGATGCGCGTACTTCCGGTGGCAGTATTTCAGTTGAAGATGTTAAGGGCGATGTCAACATAAAAACGTCAGGCGGTAGCTTAACCCTTGAAAACATTATAGGGGAAATTAATGCTAAAACGTCGGGTGGTAGCATTAAACTAAAATTGGCTACAAATCCTATTAAAGATACTCAGGTAAAAACCTCGGGTGGATCAATTACCGCGTATTTAGCCAAAGGTGCTGCGCTAGATGTTTCAGCTAAAACAAGTGGCGGCCGCGTAAGTAGTGAATTTTCAGTAGATGGCGATATTAATAAACGTTCTATTAACGGCACTATTAATGGTGGTGGCGCTAAACTTTATTTAAAAACCAGTGGTGGTAGCGTCCATTTGAAAAAAATCTAACCGTTGGTATTGCCACTCCTACAGAGAATTTTAAACGCTAAAACGCAATAACTCGGTTATTGCGTTTTTTTGTGTTGAAGTGAGTTTTCAACTGATACATTGTGAGCGCTTAGAGTTGATTGGCGAACTCTTTGAGTAAAAAATCAGTATAAGCAATGTCACCACGATACCTTGATAAATGGGTGGTGTCTCTGTACATATCAGCAGTCACTTCTTTGATATCTTGATGATTGTGTATCTTGATACCGGTCGCTTGTTCTATTTGCTTGATTGCCTGTGCTAAACGTTTTTTTGCTGCTGGCGAATAATGAATGTAGCGACTATTTTTTGGTAACATTACTATCTCAACCTTATCAGAAAAGCTTTGAAAATTTTTGACCACATGAATAAAACTCTCGATCAATAACGGCTCGAAGTGCAATGCTTCAATATCTGCGGAGTGTATTCGGCTCAAGCGGTCATTCTTCATCCTAGCTTCAGTTTGTGATACGGCATAATACTTATCAAATACTGCTAAGGTGTGTGCAGAACGTTCTTCTGGGATTGTACCTGCTCCTTGCCAGGGGTAGTACCAATTCGAACCATCATAGTCAGGGTATTCTTGTTCAAATAATTCATTGAGCTCTTGACCTAAACTAGAACGCGCAGCAACGGTGGCTTCATCATCTGTAAAAACTTGTTCACGCTGGGGCGGCAATATTTCTCGAGCATAATAACTGGTGATCATTTCAGCTGAGACATGATTACGAATATATTTGATAGTCAATAGGTGAATGCCTCGACTAAGATCATCACGAAATATCTGCCACAGTTCACTGTCATTAGCCAACATAGTGATATATGAGTCGACGGTAAATTGTGCACGATTCCAGCGTGTATTGGTGGTTTGGAAAGGGTTAAACTCAAGCAAAGCTAATTTTAATTTTCGGTCTTTTTCAATAAATTGTTCAGCAATTCGTCTCGACAATAACTCTTGGTAATAAGGGTTTAAACCTCCAAAGCCAAAATTAAAGGAGGTGATATCTTTGCCCATTGCTTTTAAGTCACGGTCGAATTTTCGTGGTGAAAAGCCAGCACGGGTCATTGAAGAACCATAAAACATTACTAGATCATTGGGCTCAGCAATAATTTGTGGCAGCGCTGCTTGTGCTTGTAAAACTCGTCCTAAAATCCCTTGTTTGTTGACGCCATTGCTGTCAAGTAGCACTCTGACTAACCCCATTGCAGCCATCATGGTTAACGCAATAGCTAAGGTAATTTTTATGTATACCCGTTTATCTTGATTGCTTGTAGCGTTTTGAGATTGATGATCATTAACTAACAGCGCATTATCAATTGCTTGAGCTTGATTCTTGCTAAAATTGGAAGTAGATGAATTCATTACTTGGTTCTCCTATTAATAAACAAAGTGCTTGCCCGATAATAATGACTAGCCAGAATTGCCAGCTTTTTTGTTCCAATTTATGTGCCGATTTAATGACAAAATAATCCATGATATGCACGAGTAGTATCCAGGTGGTTGTTAAAGCAAATATGCTCCAAGCATGAATACCTAACACACTGGCACTGCCGATAGTATGTAAATTAGCAATAATACTTATGGCACTTTCAATATCAGTTGCCCTAAAGAATACCCAGCCAATAAGGATTAAATAAAAGGTAATAGCCCACTTAATGCTACTTATCCATAATGTATTACTTTGGTTAAAGCGCTTGAATAGCTGCAAATTAGCGAGGTAATGCGTTAGGGTAATAATAGCGCCATGAAAAGCCCCCCAAGCAACAAATGTCCAAGCTGCGCCATGCCATAAGCCGCCAAGTAACATGGTTAGAAATACATTGCGAGTTCGGTTGTTATTGCGGTTACCTCCTAACGAAATATATAAGTAATCTTTTAGCCAACTTGACAGCGATATATGCCATCTACGCCAGAAATCAACCGGTGATTTAGCGAAATAAGGCACTCTAAAATTAAGTGGGATATTAAAGCCAAGCAATAAGGCTAAACCGATGGCCATATCGGTATATCCTGAAAAGTCGCCATAAATTTGTCCGGCAAATGCTAATACACCGGTCCACATTTCTAACGTGCTCAACGCTTCTTGGGCGGCAAAGGCTTTATCTGCTGGAATCGCTAAGATATCAGCGCCCGTCTTTTTGATTAATCCAACCGTTATTAATAAAAAACCATGCTTAGCTTCTAGCCACTTTGGTAGCGATATTTTATGCATTTGCGGTAAAATATGTTTCGCTCTAAGAATAGGTCCGGCGACTAGTTGTGGGAAAAAAGATAAGGCGGCAACAAATTCAAGCAAACCCTTGCGTGGCTTCATATCGCCACGATAAACATCTATGGTGTAACTTAAACTCTGGAAGGTATAAAAAGAAATACCCACAGGCAAAACCCAAGACAGCGTGGCAAATGATGCTTGATAACCTAGTACAGCTAACAACTCAGCGACAGATTCAATAGCAAAATCCGCATATTTAAAGACCGCTAAAATACCTAAATTAATTGTGAGTGATACTATTAGCCAGCGCTTTTTCCGCTGTTTTGTGGCTGATTTAGCAATGGCTTGCGCAATAAAGTAATCGGCAATACCACTGCCAACGAGCAGTGGGATAAAGCTATAATTCCATGCCCCGTAAAAGACTAAGCTACTGATAAGAATAAAGTATACTTTGGGTGTTTGTTTTAAAAAGGCAAAGCCATAAAATAAAATAAATATGCAGAAGAACCAGAAAAATATGGGGGTATTAAATATCATTTTTGCTCCCGTTTTCCTGCATATTTGCTACTGTTAAAAACAATAAGTTCATGTGGTACTCTTTTTTAAAGGCGAGTCTATCGAGCCTAAGGCAAAATCATTTAAAAAATGACTCATGCTGATTAGGAACTGTAAGCCGTTCGTTATTAGGTTAAACAGTCAAATAATATGGCTGTTAAGGGTTAATTTATTTGAAAACTAGCAATGAAAGTGTGTTCAACATTAATGGTTAGCTATCTAGATTCGCTAATTTTTTCTTGTTTTTCTGGAATTTTTTGTT
>JBELHN010000011.1:0-75533 GCA_042091395.1 Colwellia sp. | reverse complement strand
ATTTGTAGCGCTTCTTCTCTTAATTGTAGCTTTTGCTCTCTAAGTGCTAGCGCCTCTTTTCTTGATTCAGTAGCTTTTAATTTTTTTTGTTCAGCCGTAAGCCTTTTAACGGCGCCATTGGCGATTAAGTAGTTAGTGATCTCCTCTGAACGCGCCATATTTAAGGGTGAGCGTAACTTGCTACCATCTGAAAAAGGTGCTCTAACGGCTAAGTTGACATCAGCACCTTGCTCTACTAAAAATTTAGTCATGGCCAAATAGCCTCTTCTTGTAGCATTGATTAAAGGCGTTTCATCACGACGAACAATCGCGTTTACGTCAGCGCCGTTATCGATAAGCAACTGAGCTAAGGAAATATTGTTAGTCATTGCCGCATTGATTAGTGGGTTGCCATCACCGTTAGAAGATTGATTTACATCGGCACCTAAATCAATTAATCCTTGAACCATTTCACGGTTGCCTGTTTTGACCGCAATAATTAACGCCGTACCATCACCAATGGCTGGGGTATTAATGTCAACGCCTTGATTTTGCAGAGTAGCAATAGTCGTCATATCGTTTCTCATTACCGCAGCAATTAATTGTTGTCCTTCAGATGACGGCAAGAGTGAGTAATGCAGGGCATTTTGTCGAGTATCTTGGATACTGATTTGCGGAGAAAATGCTTGCGATGTTTTAAGTGTGATGACTGATAAGCCAATACAAGTGCCTATGATAACAAGCACATTGGGGGTTTTTATGTTTTTACTTTTAAGCACGGTGTTAACACGGTTTGTTAATTCCTTCTTCTGACTGAATAATCCCATAGCTAATACGCTCCTTTGTTGGGTAATCATTAATTTTGCGCAATCAATGAGCGATTGTGCATACTGTTTGTTATTTTTTAGTTGCTGAACGGCCCTTAAATCACAAGCCAACTCTCTATCGATATGAATTTTCTTATTTAATAAGCGAATGACTGGACTCCACCAAAACACGATGGCAATAAACTCTTGAAAGTGGCTAAACCAAATATCATTGCGTTGAATATGGGCTAACTCGTGCAAGACAATAGGGGCAAGTTGCTCAGTGCTTAATTGTTTGAGTATATTTTCAGGTAAAATTATTTTCGGTTTCAGTAAGCTAACCACCATAGGGGAATTGGTTTCTGTTGAGCTATACAGCCCAACCTTGGCCACTGAAACCAGCTGCTGAAGGTCTTTTTGTTTTACAATTTGGCTACCTTTTATTAAATGCCTAGTGCGGATAAAAGCAGCAAAAACCATTAAGCTGCGCCATAAGCTACCGATAACCCAAACAATAATTAATAAGGTTAAAACCTCACTAAGCTGAAAAACAATTTCACTAGGCATATGCCAAGGTGTTTGTGGAGCAACTATTGGTTTAGCTTGCTCGTTAGCACTCTCCATGATCGGTGTACTCGCATTTACTCTGCTTGTTTCTGGCGAGGTAGCAACCTGCCCAATTGATTCTGAGGTAGTTGATTCTGAGGTAGTTGATAATAGGGTTAACGGGGCAAGGGTTGAAGTAATAAAAGCTGCCATCAACACCCAGCTGCGCATTTCTGCACTCGAGTTGCAGAGCTTATTTAACCCTAACAGCACTAAAATTAATGAGCAACCAATGACAACATGGTGCAATGCTAACGTCGTTAATAATGTGTATTGAGCAATCATATGTAAAATACCTTTTAAGATAAAAGCTACATGACAAAACTAGTCGTCAGCACGATCTATTTGTTTTTGTAGCTCGGCTAAGTCATCTAATTCAATATCTGTTTCTTGCATTAAATGCTGCGCTAATACTTCCGGTGAACCACCAAAAAATTTATTAAGCAGTGAGGTGAGTGCACCTTTGCGTGCCTCTTTTTGTGAAATTTTAGGAGAATAAATGAAGGCTTTGCCTTCTTTGTGGAAATCAGCATAACCTTTTTCTGCTAAAATTTTACACATGGTTTGCACTGTGGTGTAGGCCGTTGCTTTTTCTTCGCTGAGCGTGTCAGCAATGTCTCGCACCGAGGCGTGTTTTTTTTGCCAAAGAATTTCCATAATGCGTTGTTCACTGTCGGTGAGTTGATCTGATTTTTTACGTGCCATGACTCTTCCTACTAATTAGTTAGTTTTTATACTATAGCGGTAGGCAAAATAATTATCAACTAATTAATTAGTTTTTAATAAATTAAAACTATATCCTTATAAAAATATATTAAAATTATAGGTTTACAGTTGAGTTTTTCATTTGAAAAAGTCACAAAGCTAAAGGGTCTGGGGTGAATTAACTCATTTCTGGCTTTAAACCGAGCTGTTTGTATAAGTAACACGAACAAGCGCATACCAACCATTAATGAACGTAACTATAAAATTAGCACCTAACGTTTCTAGCCTTAATTTTGGCATCTTATGCCCAAATCATGTCTTGATGTTTTTGCAAATGGCTTTGCTATTTGCTTAATTAATTGCGCTGCTAGCCCCTAGGTAATGGTTCGGCTATGATTCGGCTATGATTCGATAATAATGAGAATGAGGAAATTATTCGCGGTCATACTAGTTCTTTAAATAAAAGCCATCAAAAGCTATAAGGTTTGGTATTTTTATAAGGCTCAGTTACTATCTTTAACAATGTTCAGGTTATCAATACAATTAAGGATTTTATATGCGTGGTGCAGGTGGAACATCAGGAGGCTTAGGTCAATTTTTTATTGGCTTAATCATGATGTGTGGTGGTTTTTATTTATTGTTAAATGCCATCACAGTAAGTTCAAGTTTTGGTATGGGCATGCGCCTTTATGGTTTCTCAGCGATGGGCAGTCATTACAGTATTACCAGCGGCATGGTGATGATCCCATTTATGTTTGGTGTGGGTTTGATTTTTTATAACAGTAAAAATGTTATTGGCTGGATATTGGCAATAGGCGCTATTACCGGACTTATTTTCGGGGTCATTGCCTCGATTCGTTTTAGCATGAGAACGATGACATCATTTGATTTGATCGTTATTCTTGTTTTAGCTATTGGTGGTTTAGGTTTGTTTCTTCGCTCGTTAAAAGCCATTGATAGTCAACCAGCCACTAAGTAATCAAGTTTAGGTTCACAGCTAGTGGTCAGTGCTTTGATGGTATAGTGTTTATAAGGTGTTTTTTAGTAAACTGTCTAGGTGAATGCCTTATTATTTTCACTGCATTGATAGACCCTAACACCTAAAGTAATCGGTGTTAGAGGCATAGCAGTGTCAAGGGCAGAGTAAAGTGCAAAAGTGCCTAGTTTAAAAAAGTTTGGTAAGCAGGATTATCTGTTTCTTCTTGCCAGTGATAACCTAGCGTATCTAAATGCTCAAAGAAATCAGCTTGTTGTCCTTTGCTGACATTAAACCCCGCTAACACTTGACCAAATGCAGCCCCGTGGTTACGGTAGTGAAACAAGGTAATATTCCAGATTTCACCCATTGCCGCTAAGAATTTTTCTAATGCGCCTGGGTATTCAGGAAACTCAAAACTAAATAGTCGTTCGTCTTCGCTTGCTTCACTGGCCTTGGCTGCTTTACCGCCAATCATATAACGCACGTGTACTTTAGCTAGTTCATTATCAGTAAAATCTCTGACCTTGTAATGAGATTTTTCTAAACCTTGCAGCAGTTGCTGGCGCTCTTCCACACTACCACTGAGGCGTACCCCAACAAAGATTTCAGCGCTTGGCTTACCCGAATACCGATAATTAAACTCGGTGATTGGTCGGTTACCAATCGCTTGGCAAAAGCGTTTAAAGCTACCTTTTTGCTCAGGAATAGTTACCGCTAAAATAGCTTCTTTTTTCTCACCTAGTTCGCAGCGCTCAGAGATGTAGCGTAAGGTATGAAAGTTCATGTTAGCGCCAGATAAAATGGCCGCTAACGACTCACCGCCTTTACTGGTTTTACAATATTTTTGTAAGCCTGCTAAGGATAATGCACCGGCGGGCTCAGAAATTACCCGAGTTTGCTCAAAAACGTCTTTAATAGACGTACAAATTTCATCACTGGTCACCGTAATGACTTCATCACAATACTCTTGTATTAAATCAAAAGTGTTTTTACCAATGCGTTTTACCGCAACTCCGTCAGCAAATAAGCCCACTTGAGGAATATCAACCGGCTGGCCAGCTTCCATGGCGGCTTTTAAACAAGCTGAGTCCTCTGCTTCAACGGCAATAATTTTAGTGTTTGGGCTAAGCTGTTTTAAATACACAGACATACCTGCCAACAAACCACCGCCACCAACAGGAATAAACACAACGTCTGCATGGGGCAGTTGTTGTAATAATTCTTTAGCGACTGTACCTTGCCCGGCTATGATATCGGGATCATCAAAAGGGTGAACCAGGGTTTTGTTTTCAGCGGCAGCTAACTCTATTGAAGCCGCTTGCGCTTCATTGAAGTTATCGCCAATCAACCTAACTTCGCCGCCAAAATGCCGTACATTATTCACTTTAATGTCTGGTGTGGTGGTAGGCATAACGATGGTAGCCTGAATGCCCATTTTTTTTGCGGCTAAAGCGAGCCCTTGCGCGTGATTACCGGCTGAAGCCGCCATAACTCCATGAATACACTGTTCTTCAGTCAGGGTATTTAATTTATTGTAAGCACCACGCAATTTAAATGAATGAACAGGTTGCTGATCTTCACGTTTTAAGTAAATTTGGTTGTTGAGCTTTGCTGACAATTTACTGCAATGGGTAAGGTCAGTCTCAATAGCTAAATCATAAATCGAAGCGAGTAGAATACGTCTTAGGTAATCTAATTGTTTGGCCTGTTTTGTGTTGCTAGTTAAGTGCTCTACTTGTTCATCTATCATGGTTTTGCCTAAGCATATATCGCTGCCGCGCAGTGTTTAATTAAGTATTTGCTTTATTCTAAGCCATCAAGCAATGCTCTGTTACGAACAGCACCTTTATCAGCACTGGTGGCTAACATGGCATAATTTTTTAAGGCATAGCTTATAGGGCGAACACGCTCTTTTGGTTGCCATGCATCCTTACCTTTGGCGTTCATAATGGCACGACGTTGCTCTAATTCTTCCTCTGATACTTGTAATGATATTGACCGACTTGGGATATCGATATGAATAATATCGCCTTGCTCTACTAAGCCAATAGTGCCACCACTGCCAGCTTCTGGTGAAACATGGCCAATAGATAAACCAGAGGTGCCACCAGAGAAGCGGCCATCAGTTAAAAGGGCACATGCTTTACCTAGGCCCATAGATTTCAAGTAGGTGGTTGGATAAAGCATTTCTTGCATGCCAGGGCCGCCTTTAGGGCCTTCATAACGAATAACAACCACTTCACCGGCAACGACCTTGCCATCAAGAATACCGGCAACGGCATCGTCTTGGCTTTCAAAAATATGAGCAGGGCCAGTAAAAGTTAAGTTATCGTCACTTACCCCAGCGGTTTTAACAACACAACCATCAACCGCAATGTTACCGGAAAGAACGGCTAAGCCACCCTCTGATGAAAAGGCGTTATCTATTGAGCGGATACAACCATTGCTGCGGTCATCGTCTAAGGTGTCCCAGCGACAGTCTTGGCTAAAGGCTTTGGTGGTGCGAATGCCGGCAGGGCCCGCACGATAGAACTTTTTAACGTCTTCGTCTTCAGTGATTGTTATATCATATTTAGCAATAACATCAGCCAAGGTGGTACCAAGTACATTGGGTACATCAGTATTTAATAAATTAGCTCGGGCTAACTCACCTAAAATACCAATAACACCACCAGCTCTGTGCACATCTTCCATGTGATAATCTGGTGTTGAAGGTGCTACTTTACAAAGTTGCGGCACAATACGTGATAATTTATCCATGTCTTCCATGGTGTAATCTATGCCGGCTTCTTGTGCGGTAGCTAAAAGGTGTAAAATGGTATTGGTTGAACCACCCATGGCAATATCTAAACACATGGCGTTGTGCAATGCTTTTTTACTGGCAATATTGCGTGGTAACGCACTCTCATCATTGTCTTGGTAGTAACGCTTGGTTAAGGCAACAATTTCACTGCCTGCTTTTAAGAAAAGCTGTTCGCGGTCGGCGTGGGTTGCCAACATAGAACCATTACCAGGCAGCGCTAAACCGAGTGCTTCAGCCAAACAATTCATTGAGTTGGCGGTAAACATACCTGAGCATGAACCACAGGTTGGGCAAGCTGAACGTTCAATTTGATCACTTTGTTCATCTGAAACAGTTGGATCAGCGCCTTGAATCATGGCATCAACCAAATCAAGTTTAATAATTTGTTCACTTAATTTAGTCTTACCGGCTTCCATGGGGCCGCCAGAGACAAAGATAACAGGAATATTAAGACGCATAGCAGCCATTAACATGCCTGGGGTGATTTTATCACAGTTAGAAATACAGACCATGGCATCAGCACAATGGGCGTTTACCATGTATTCAACCGAATCAGCGATGAGGTCACGTGAGGGTAAGCTATAAAGCATACCGCTATGGCCCATGGCAATGCCATCATCTACGGCAATGGTGTTAAATTCTTTGGCAACACCACCGGCTTTTTCAATGGCACCAGCGACCAGTTGCCCCATGTCTTTTAAGTGAACGTGGCCTGGAACAAATTGGGTAAATGAATTGACAACTGCAACAATGGGTTTACCAAAGTCACCATCTGTCATGCCTGTTGCGCGCCATAAGGCACGAGCACCTGCCATATTACGGCCTTGGGTAGAAGTTGCAGATCTTAATTTAGGCATGATTTCGGTATCCAGTTATCGAGTGTTAGTAAATTTAAAAATGTGTCAATTGTAAAGGCTGGTATTTACTGCTCTCAGTAAAAACCACATTTACAGGCAGTACAAACGAAGCAGCGAACCTATATGTATTTATGGTGTTTGCTGCTGAGCGAGTACTACCGCGAGTTGGGTTTATTCTACTGGTTCTAACCAGCCCCATTTATCTTCTGTCGTACCGTCAAAAATACCAAAAAAAGCTTGTTGTAATGCTTCAGTAATTGGACCACGCGAGCCTGAGCCAACGGGTAATCCATCAACTGATTTTACCGGTACAATTTCAGTTGCCGTGCCAGTCATAAAGAACTCATCTGCAAGGTATAAAGCCTCACGCGAAATTGTTTCTTCACGCACCTCGTAACCTAAGTCGGCAGCTAAAACAAAAACAGCATCGCGGGTTAGGCCTTGCAAAATTGAGGCGGTGCCTGGTGGTGTATAAATAATGCCTTTGCGTACTAAAAATAAGTTTTGCCCAGCACCTTCACTGATTTGGTTATTAACGTCCATGGCAATACCTTCGGTATAGCCATGGCGATGTGCTTCGGTAGAAATTAATTGTGAAGATAAGTAATTACCACCAGCTTTGGCAGCTGTTGGCATGGTATTTGGCGCTAGGCGGTTCCAGCTAGACACCCCTACTTCAACACCATTTTCAATAGCATCAGCGCCTAAATAAGCCTCCCAACTAAAAGCTGCAATCATTAAATCGGCTTTAGCATCAATGGGTGGGCGCAACCCCATACCGACATCACCCAAGAATGCTAAGGGACGTAAGTAAGCTGAATTCAAATTGTTTTTAGTGACCGCTTCTTTACAGGCTTGAATCACTTCTTCTTTGCTGTAAGGAATATTCATGCGGTAAATTTTTGCAGAATCGAATAAGCGTTCAATATGTTCAGTTAAACGAAAAATACAAGTGCCTTTGTGTGTATTATAGGCACGAATCCCTTCAAAAACAGAGGAGCCGTAGTGAAGTGCATGACTCATAACATGCACAGTAGCGTTTTGCCAAGGCATGAGTTCACCATTAAACCATATATATTCTGCGTTTACTTTAGCCATTTCTTTTCCTAATTTTGATGCCCTTTTGACGGATTTGCCTCGAATTTTAATCAAGACATTAACCCACAGTGGAGCGAATATTTATTATAATGCTTGTTGTTTAAGCGCTATGTTGCTGTGTTTGCACTTGACTATTGTCTACTGTGACACCCTTGATGTCGATTAATTTGTTGATTTGATCAATCAACAAAGAAATAGGGCGTGCACTACTGACACTCATAGTGATGGTGGCGACATTATTGCCGGTATTAACTTCTGCGTTGATGCCATTAATTAAAAAACCACGATAGCGAGTGACTTGCAATATTCTTTCAAGCACCACTTGCTTGTCATCAGCCATGATAATTATTTGATATTTATTTAGTGTTGCAGCTTTCATATTAAACGCTCTCCATCATTTGGTCATTGGCAGTATTGGGTGGCACTAAAGGCCAAACATTTTCAGCCGCATCAATTTTAACTTGCAGCAAGTAGGGGCCTTGATGATCTAGCATTTCTTTAACGGCGGCATCCACTTCGCTCTTCTTCGTAATAATCCTGGCTTTAATGTCAAAGGATTGCGCTAACATAATAAAGTCGGGGTTGTCAGATAAGTCGGTTTCACTTAAGCGACCCTCAAAGAATAAATCTTGCCATTGGCGAACCATGCCTAATTTCGCGTTATCAATAAGTACTACTTTGACAGGGACTTGGTAGCGTTTGATGGTGGCTAACTCTTGCACATTCATCATAATAGAACCATCGCCTGATACGGCAATAACGGTGTCATTTGGGCGAGAAATTTGTGCACCGATAGCGGCAGGTAAACCAAAGCCCATAGTACCCATACCGCCACTGGTGAGAAAATTACTGGGGTCATCAAAATCCATATGTTGTGCTGCCCACATTTGATGTTGGCCAACATCAGTGGTAACACACGTATTACTTGGCATTAAATTACTCACCGTTTTTAATACTGCCGGCGCATAAATATTATCGCCAGGATGATCATAGCGCCAAGCAAATTCGGTTTGCATTTTGTGTAATCTTTGCTGCCATGGTGTGATATTTAGGGCGGTGGTTAAGAGGGGCAAATTGCCTTTTAAATCACCTAAGATAGCAGCATCTGCTTCACGGCGTTTATTAATTTCAGCGGTATCAATATCAAAATGAATAACACGCGCATTAGGCGCAAATTCTTCTAACTTACCCGTAACACGGTCATCAAAACGAGCACCAACAACGACTAATAAATCACATTCTTGTACGGCAATATTAGCCGCTTTGGTGCCGTGCATGCCTAGCATACCTAAGTAATGTTGATCGGTGTATGCAATTGAACCTAAGCCTTTTAACGTGCTAACGCTGGGCATGCCAGTTTTTTCAGCAAAACTTCGTACTTCTTCAACCGCATTAGCCATACCAACACCACCACCTACATATAAAATAGGCTGTTTGGCATTGGTTAATAACTCTAATGCTTTACTGATATCAGCTAGGGGTAATTTGACCTTATTTTTTAGATGCGAAAGCTTATCAAGGCGCTCGGTAACTTCAGCAAGTTGAATATCTTTAGGGATATCAACTAAGACAGGACCTTGTCGTCCCTCTAAAGCAATTTCAAAAGCCTGATGTAACACTTTTTCTAAGTCATTAATGTTGGTTACCTGAAATGAATGCTTGGTACATGCAAGTGACAAACCAAACACATCAATTTCTTGGAAGGCATCACTGCCCATTGCTGCAGTCGGCACTTGCCCTGTAATAGCGACAACAGGAATAGAGTCGGCTAATGCATCTGCAAGACCAGTAATTAAATTGGTTGCGCCAGGGCCTGAAGTAGCTAAACAGACACCAACCTTACCTGCAGCACGTGCATAACCAACAGCAGAAAATGCTGCCCCTTGCTCATGACGACATAGAAAGTGCTTTACGTCACTGTCGTACAAGGCGTCATAAATTGGCATTATTGCACCGCCAGGGTAACCAAACACATGCTTTACACCGTGTTCTTGCAGTACTTCAAATAATAACGCGCCGCCTGTTAACGTTTTACTCTCGCTCATCATGGTTCCAAATTTTATCTTGTTAAAATCTATTAATTTAGCTATCTGTACTGCAAATTTAATGTTAATTAAAAACGCTGTTAAATGGCTAAAAGAAAACCCTCGGTTCTTTCGAAGCGAGGGTTTGTAATTTGTAATATTGCTATCCTTTAGCTCAACAAAACCCTCGAGGTGATCTAATAATCACCACGACGAGAAGGTTTATAATAATTGAGCTTATGTTGAACATATTTTCTCTTTACTTATTCATTTCAGTACATCTGAAAGTTGTTTACTGCTTGTTCAGATTACCATCCTTATTAAATTAGTATCATAGCTCTAATCCTTTGTGCAAGTTTTTTCATTATAGCATTTTTATGTATAAACCTAAATTCAGTAATAACCCCTTTTAAAAATAAATGAACTACACTAAGAAAAAGTCATTTAAAAAACGGAATTTTTTATGTCACTTGCCTGCATTTATAGCCGAGCCAGACTTGGCTTAGAATCCCCCTTAGTCACGGTTGAAGTTCATCTAGCTAATGGCTTACCTGCTTTTAATATTGTTGGCTTGCCTGAAACGTCAGTAAAAGAATCAAAGGATAGAGTGCGCAGTGCAATCATTAATTGTGGGTATGAATTTCCGGCTAAGCGTATCACGATTAATTTGGCGCCTGCGGATTTACCCAAGGAAGGAGGGCGTTTTGATTTGCCTATTGCGGTAGGTATCCTTGCCGCCTCAGAACAGTTACCCAAGGTAAATTTAGCAGAGTATGAGTTTGCTGGGGAATTAGCTCTGTCTGGTGAAGTTCGGCCTATTATCGGTGAGATACCTGTCGCTATGGCTAGCAGTGCTAATGGTCGTATCTTAGTCATTCCCAGTCAAAATATTGAACAGGCAAGCTGGGTGAAATCCGCTAAGCTACATGGTATTAGTCATTTAACGCAACTGTTTCCACATTTTTCAGGCCAACAAATTTTACCCTTCTCAGCTCAGCCAATAATGACAAAGTCATTGCCCGATACGGCACTTGATATTGCTGATGTTATGGGGCAGCCCTTAGCGAAACGCGCTTTAGAAATTGCCGCCAGCGGTGGTCATAATTTATTATTTATTGGTCCACCAGGGACTGGTAAAACCATGCTTGCAAGCCGCTTGGCAGGTATTTTACCGCCAATGACAGACAGTGAGGCATTGCAAGTGGCAGCCATCCAGTCCATAAGTCATCAAGATATTACCGATAAATCTTGGTTTACTCGCCCTTTCAGGGCGCCGCATCATACGGCTTCATCAGCAGCCCTGGTTGGCGGTGGCAGTCAACCAAAACCGGGAGAGATCACCTTAGCCCATAACGGTGTTTTGTTTTTAGATGAATTACCTGAATTTGAACGCAAAGTGCTTGATGTGTTACGTGAGCCGATGGAGTCAGGCGAAGTCACTATTTCTAGGGCCATGCAAAAACAATGTTTTCCGGCACGGTTTCAACTGATTGCGGCCATGAACCCAAGTCCAACCGGCTTTTACAATGATAAACGTAGTACACCAGAGCAAGTTTTACGTTATTTAAATCGACTATCGGGACCTTTTTTAGATCGCATGGATATTCAAATTGAAGTGGCACGATTACCCAGAGGTACCTGGGCAAATACTGAACAAGACAATGAAAGTAGTGAACAAGTTCAAACACGTGTAAAAGCCTGCAGGACTTATCAACTGAATAGACAAAACAAAGCCAATGCCCATATTAGTGCTGCAGAATTAAAAAAATATTGTGTATTAAGCGCCGACGATACCGAATTTTTAGAATTGGCTGTTGAAAAGTTAGGCTTGTCTACGCGTGCTCACCATAAGATTTTAAAAATAGCACGTACTCTTGCAGATATGGAGCAGAGTAAGGACATTGGCCATAAACACCTGATTGAAGCGTTATCGTATCGAGCCATGGATCGACTGTTACGACATTTAACCGGTGCTATTGCTGTGTGATTAGTTGGCAATGTAAATTATGAAATTGCCGCAAAAAAGGCTTGTATTAATGGTTGCGCTTTTGTTTGGTTTAAACAACATACACCTAAGTCAAAAGGCGCAATTTCACCAATATTTGCTAAATTTTTCACTCTCTCTTTAACTGGGCTATTATCCACCACCACCTGCGGCACTATGCCAACACCACACCCTAAAGCAACCATACTCACTAATGCCTCATGCCCAGACACAGTGGCATAAATCATCGGTTTGCCTTGTTGTTTTTTGCGATACCAGAGCTCAAATCGTTTTCGTGCAGCGCCATGCTCAGGCAGTATAATCGGAATTTGCGACCAGCTGAGTATAGTTTGATTCAGCTGTTGCTGAACTTTGCAGGTCATTGTTGGTGCAATAACTGTCATGGCAATGGTATCTAAATGGTGAAAATATACACTGCGTGGCAGTTGTTCAGGCGCTGCGGCAATCGCAAAGTCTACTGATTGGTTGTGCACTTGCTCCAGAGCATCTGCAGCATCTCCTGTGGTTAAGACAATTTCAACTAAGGGATGTAATACCCTGAAGCGTTCAAGTAGCGGAGGTAAATGACTGTAAGCCGCTGTTACTGAACAATAGATGCGGAGCTTGCCTGTTAATTCGACTTGTTTATTGGCGAGACTTTGTTTAAAGGTTTGCCACTGCTCAAGTTGCTGTTCAGCGTATGATTTAAATTTTTTACCCGCGTCGGTGAGCACAACGGTACGATTATCTCGGTGTAATAACGCACTGCCAACTTCGTCTTCGAGTCGTTGAATGGCTCGACTCAATGTTGATGGGCTAATATGATGCGCTTCTGCCGTTTTACCAAAGTGTAAGCTTTGGCTGAGATGAGCAAACATAGTAAGTGCTTTTTGATCCATGATAACCGCCATTGACTAAAAATTTGGACATACACATTGTTTGTTGCAAAAAACGCAACGCAACGCTGCGAATATATCACTTTTTGCAATGACTGCGCTAGGGTATTATTAACTCATTGACACAATTAGGCCTAAAAGTAGGTGCTAATTTATTGAGAATTTTAAAGGAAATACCCATGAGCAATTATTTTAATACCTTAAGTTTACGTGAAAAATTAGGCCAATTAGGCCAATGTCGTTTTATGAAACGTGAAGAGTTCAACGATGGCTGTAATTTCATCAAAGACTGGAACATTGTGATTGTTGGTTGTGGTGCGCAAGGTTTAAACCAAGGTTTAAACATGCGAGATTCAGGCTTAAATATTTCATATGCGTTGCGTGATGGAGCTATTAGTGAAAAACGCCAATCATGGCAGTGGGCTACTGAAAACGGTTTTACTGTGGGTAACTACCAAGAATTAATTCCTCAAGCAGATTTAGTCTTAAACCTTACACCCGATAAACAACATACCTCAGCCGTGACTGCGGTAATGCCTTTAATGAAACAAGGCGCTACGCTTGCTTATTCACACGGTTTCAACATTGTTGAAGAGGGTATGCAAATTCGTCCAGATATCACGGTAGTTATGGTTGCTCCAAAATGTCCAGGTACTGAGGTACGTGAAGAATATAAGCGCGGTTTTGGTGTACCTACATTGATTGCTGTTCATCCTGAAAATGACCCACAAGGCAATGGTCTAGCTATTGCTAAAGCTTATGCAAGTGCAACAGGTGGAGACAGAGCTGGTGTGCTTCAATCATCATTCATTGCTGAAGTGAAATCTGACTTGATGGGCGAGCAAACAATTTTATGTGGTATGTTACAAACCGCAGCAGTGTTAGGTCATAAACAATTAGTTGCACAAGGTGTTGATGCTGCTTATGCACGTAAGCTATTACAATACGGTTTAGAAACTACCACTGAAGGCCTAAAACACGGTGGCATCACCAACATGATGGACCGTTTATCAAACCCTGCGAAGATAAAAGCGTTTGATATGTCTGAAGAGTTAAAAGTTATTTTACGCCCATTATTTGAAAAACATATGGATGACATCATTGAAGGTCGCTTCTCAGCTACGATGATGGAAGATTGGAAGAATGATGATGTTAACTTATTAACATGGCGTGCAGAAACTGCTGAAACATCATTTGAACTTGCCCCTGATTGTACGACTGAAATTAGTGAGCAAGAATATTATGACAAAGGAATTTTTGTTGTAGCAATGATTAAAGCCGGTGTTGAACTAGCTTTTGAAGCTATGGTTGCCGCCGGTATTATTGAAGAGTCAGCTTACTATGAGTCACTTCATGAAACTCCCTTAATTGCTAACTGTATTGCCCGTAACAAATTATACGAAATGAACGTGGTTATTTCAGATACTGCAGAATACGGTAATTACTTGTTTACTCACGCGGCGGTTCCACTTTTAGAAGAGTACGCAAGTAACCTAACCTTAGAACAATTAGGTGAAGGCTTAAAAGATAACTCAAACAATGTTGATAATGCGCGTTTGATTGAAGTCAATGAAGCGATTCGCAGCCATGGTGTTGAAGTGATTGGTAAAGAACTTCGTGGTTACATGACCGATATGAAAAAAATTGCCAGTGCAAAATAAAATGTGTTGAGCTTTTGCTGAGCTAAAAGCAGATAAATATAAACGGCATTTGAGCGTTTTTCAATGCCGTTTTTTTGTGCCATTTTATCTTCAGTTTTTAATTAATCTTAAATAAAATTACAAATCTTAATAAGGAAAAATTATGTCAGTATTTGAACAAGTCAGCGTAACCAAAGCGGCCAATGTTTATTTCGATGGAAAAGTTACCAGTCGTAAGGTGACTTTTAGTGACGGTAGCTTTAAAACCTTAGGTATTATGATGGCAGGGGATTACGACTTTGCCACAAAAGAAGAAGAGCTAATGGAAATTACTGCAGGTGAATGTGATATTTTACTGGCGGGTGAAACTCAGTGGCAAACGATTAGCGGTGGACAATCTTTTGAAGTAGCCGCTAACAGCAGCTTTAAAATTAAAGCGAAAACCTTAATCGATTACTGTTGTACTTATATCAGTTAAGTTAATTATTAGAAGTGTTGAGGTCTTAATGGCCTTAACAAACTTTACTTTAAATCATCAGTTCAACCTATAGTACATCTCATAATACCTGTTACGATCCTTCACTCTAGATCAGTAAAAACCATACTTTAATAAAATTTAATTAGTTTACTACTGAAATTTCATATTATTTAATTGGCCATGCTGTTTGTTCTTATTTCATGATAGTCCTGCTTTAAAACACCATAATAATGAACAGGAATAATTCAATGAATAAGAGCCACATACTTCAAAGCAGGTTATTAACAAAATCAATCTCCTGCATTTATCAAAAGATCTTCTTGTTAAGTATATCGACACTAAGCTTAACGAGTGTTGCGGTAGAAAATAAAGTTGATGAAATTATGTTTGATGATTTCAGTTATAGATCACTCCTTGACGCACAAAAAAATGGTTGGGTGCCAAGAACAGAAAGCGGTCATCCGGGTATCAAAAATGCAACATGGTGGGCAGAAGGGATCAGTTTTCACCTAGAACAAGGAAACCCCAATAATTCAGTGATGCGATTGACATCAAAAACTGACGGCAGCGCTGCTAACTCTCGCCATACTCAAATTTGCCATCAACGTAAATACTTTGAGGGCACTTATGCAGCTAGAGTTTATTTTAACGATAAGCCTGACTTTGGTCCTGATGGTGATGGTATTGTTGAAACTTTTTATACCATTAGCCCCCTTGAAGCACCTATGGATAAAAACTACAGTGAAATGGATTTTGAATACTTGGCCAATGGTGGCTGGGGAGAGAAAGATAACGTTTTGTTTTCAACATCGTGGGAAACCTTCCAGTTAGAGCCTTGGACGAAAGTAAACGCTTTTGATACCTACAATAAAAGCTTACAAGGATGGAATACTTTAGTATTACAGGTATTTAATAATACGATTAAGTACTACATAAATGGCCATTTATTTTCTCAACATGGCGCCGATGTTTACCCTGAAGTGGCCATGTCAGTAAATTTTAACTTATGGTTTATTCCTGAACAAATTGTTGAAAGTACGGAAACGCGTCAATATCACCAAGACGTTGATTGGGTATATTTCAATGCAGATCGGGCGTTATCGCAAAAAGAAGTCATCAATGAAGTAGGGCGATTACGGAGTCAAGAGATTGCACATCATGATAACGTACCCAATTGGCAACCAAAGCTTGATAGCTACTGTGGTTTATAAAAAGTGATAACAAATTCCTAGTATTATGAGCTATTGTTGATACAAAATTTTAACTAGGTAGCCAAGGAGTTGCTGTGGGTTGCAAAGCTACAGCAACAATTTACTTTAAAGTAATTATTTATAGGATAAATAGTCATGGGCTAAGTAGCCATGACTAAACGAGCATAGTTAGGTTGTTTTTTATCAATCAAGGGATAATATGAAGGTATTTAGTAATCGAAAAACAATACGATGGGGTATTATTGGCTGCGGTGCGGTGACTGAAGTGAAAAGCGGACCAGCTTATCAAAAAACAGCTGGTTTTGAATTATCGGCAGTCATGCGGCGCGACCTTGATTTAGCTAAAGATTATGCTCAGCGTCATCAGGTTGCTAACTACAGTAATGATGCCCTTGCCTTAATTAATGCCCCTGATATTGATGCTATTTACATTGCAACACCACCCGATAGTCATAAGTATTATGGCTTGTTAGTAGCCAAAGCGGGTAAACCTTGTTGTATTGAAAAGCCACTGGCACCCAGTTATCAAGACAGTTTAGCAATATGCCAAGCGTTTAAAACGCATGATGTGCCCTTGTTTGTTGCGTATTATCGACGTTCGTTGCCACGCTTTACTCACATTAAATCATTAATTGACAGGCAAGTGATTGGCGATATCCGCCACGTGAGTTGGCATTTTAGTAAACCTGCAAGTACTGAAGATTTGGCAGGGAGTTATAACTGGCGCACTGACAGTCATATTGCAAGAGGGGGTTACTTTGATGATCTCGCCAGCCATGGTTTAGATTTGATCTGTTTTTTATTGGGTGATATGAAGGTAGTACAGGGTCTAGCGACTAATCAGCAGGGTTTGTATAGTGCATACGATGCTGTAATCGCTCATTGGCAGCATTGCTCTGGTGTAACGGGTGTCGGTAGTTGGAATTTTGGTGCTTGTGCGCGACAAGACGACGTTATTATTTTCGGGAGTAAAGGTGAATTACGCTTTTCAGTGTTTGAGGAACAACCCTTAACTATCACAGTAAATAATAAACAGCAGACACTAACAATTGAACACCCTGAAAATATTCAGTTGTATCATGTGGAAAATATTAAAAAACAATTGGTTGATGGTATTGCGCACCCCTCAATAGCTGATACGGCCTTACATACCAGTTGGGTAATGGAGAAAATACTAAAAGGCGGCTAATACAATGATATTAAGTGTTAATAGTTAATACGTTTGTCGTTAACATCAAACCAATGAGTTACCTGACTAACTAATTGGTTATTTGCTGATTTACTCGCCAGTGTTAGTGCGTTATTGGCTATACTTTGTGCCTGTTGCGCTAACCCTTGCGAAATTTTGATCGTTGCTTGCGCTAATAGTGTTTTTATCTCATTAGTAACTACCCCATTTTTTTGAGCAATGACCAATGCTTTATTAAAATATTCATCGCTTAATTGCTGATTACCTTGTTCATGTGCAATACGAGCCAGGCCAATTAATGCTCTTGTTTGCCCGTAATTCCCCCGAAACCCTTGGTGAACAGCAAGTGCAGCTTTTTGTAAAGTGATCGCTTGTGGGTAATTTTGTTGAATACGCTCAATTGCGCCCAACTCTTCATACGCATAAGCAATAAATAATAAGTCATGATGATTTTCAGCTAGTGCTTTGGCTGATTCGATATAATGTGTAGCCTGTAAAAGTTGATTTTTACCTAGACTATTATTCGTTTGATGCCAATGAAGCAGTGACGCCCCGATTAATAAATTACTGCGTATTTCTTCCCGAAAAGCTCCTGACTTTTTGGCACTTTCAATATTTTTTTGTATTAACGTAACACCCTCAGCAAGTTTGTTGGTTTTAATATAACAAGCGGCTAGATAACGTCGAGCAACCAGTAAGTTAGGATTACTTTGCAATGCTGAAGCAAAAAATGCAGTGGCTTTAATGTACTCTCCAGCCAAGTACAAAGTGATGCCTCGAGCAAATGCTTCATTACTAAAAGGATGATAAGCAACACCACTATCACTGGCTTTAAACGTATCAAAGCGTATGGCTATTCTTTCAACTAGTTGATCGAGAGCGTGCTCTACGCTGCTAGCAAACTCAACGCCGTGTTCAACAGTCTTGCCATTGTACAAGGAGTAATGTAACTGAAAATCTTGTGGATAGCCTAATAATCGCGTCTTTACAATAACATCAGCCAGCGATGCGTTTTGCAACGTTAGAGGCACATCAAATAGCGTGTTTGATGAATTATTGTGTTGTGATAATAATGACAATAGTTTTGTTGTACTTAGTGGGAGCAAATTGCTTTGTTGTTGTAATCGTTGATTTAAATATTGAGTGCCTGTTGCGGTAACCCAATCGTGAATATCATCTGGCATATCATTGTTAATAGGCAAGAAACCAACGGTCATAACATTTCGTTTACTTGAAAACTCGTCCAAAGGGGACAGGTTTACTACTTGGCTTATTAACAAGGCTATCAATAACACAGCGACAGTGGTTAAGATGGCGATATTGCGCTTACTCAGTTGACTTAATGCGAACCTTTTCTTACTAGTCATTGGTGTGAGCTGAACAGTCCATTGATAACCTGTTCGTGGGTAGGTTTTGATTACCTCACTACCTAAAATATCACGGATTTCTTTAATTGATTGCACTAAAACCTGGTCTTGAACGACAACATCGTGCCAAATCGTTTCGAGCAAAGTTTTTTTAGTGACAATGTCTTTTGGGTGCTGGATTAAATACGTTAGGACTAATAAGGTTTTCGCTCTAACATTGATTTTCTCACCGGCTTTGATAATGATCCCTGCAGTTAAATCAAGTTCGATGTCAGCAAAGGTGTAGCGCATAAATAAAACAGTCAGTTAAAAGGTTAGAATATGTTGGCTTAAATAAGGTGGTAGTGCAACTAAAGTGTATAAATTGCTAGGTTTTATAGTAAATAACGCTGTTCTTATTACCATATTAGTTTTATATGGTCTTGATCAATACCATAAAAAAACCAGACAAAGCTTTAATTAAAATAACTTGCTTTGCTTACTGGGGTCTATTAACGTGAATACCACTGGTACTATCAAAATAGTAAAAGTGCTAGTCTGCTTATTAAGCCTATAGATTATTACAGATCAAGGAACATTAGATGTTAATTATTGAAGAGTTACTTACTAATCCTATTTTTTGGGTTGCCATTGTTATTTTATATACCCTCAAAAAAGGCATTTATTTTGTGCCACAAAACCGTGGTTATGTTGTTTACACCTTAGGTAAATATAATAAAACCTTGTCGGCAGGTTTGAATTTTATTATTCCGTTTGTGCAGTCGGTAGCGGCAGATCGTAACCTAAAAGAGCAATCCTTAGAGATTATGTCACAGCCAGCCATTACCCGCGATAATATCACTTTGGAGATTGACGGTATCTTATTCATGAAGGTTACTGATGCGGCTGCAGCAACAAATAATATCACTGATTACAAATTATCAGTCACACAACTAGCCATGACTACTATGCGTAATGCTATTGGTTCAATGGAGCTTGATGAATGTTTTCAAAACCGTGATGCCATTAACGCTCAAATTTTGGGTGCGATGACCGAAGCAACTGCACCTTGGGGGGTTATGGTGACACGTTATGAAATTAAAGATATTACTCCGCCGCAAACCATTCGTGAAGATATGGAAAAACAAATGACTGCCGAACGCGAAAAACGCTCAGTTATTTTAACTGCGGAAGGTGTCAAAACAGCGGCGATTACTGAAGCAGAAGGTCAGAAAAAAGCTCGAGTTTTAGACGCTGAAGCGGCCAAAGCAGAGCAAGTCTTAGCAGCTGAAGCGACCAAAGAATCACAAATATTAGAAGCAACAGGTAAAGCTGAAGCTATTCGTTTAGTCGCTGATGCAGATGCCAATGCCCTCGAAGTTGTTGGTCAAGCAGCGAATACTGAACAAGGTAAAGCTGCGGTAACCTTAACGTTAGCGCAAGACGCAATTGGCGCTCATCAAGCTATTGCTAAAGACAGTACTGTTGTATTAACTGATGGTAAAACCGGTGAGAATATTGCTAACACGGTGGCGCAGGCGATTGCCGTTTCGAGCAATTTGAAGTTATAACGCGCATTACAAATTAGGAGTCATCTATGACACTTTTTTTAGAAAACCACCATTATATTTGGTATACCATTGCCGGCATTTGTTTACTGCTTGAATTAGGCATAATGGGGCTGAGTGGTCCATTACTATTTTTTGCTATTGCCAGTGTTATTACCGGCTTTTTAGTCAACATTGGTGTTATTGACGGCTGGGCAATGGAAGTTTTAGTGGCAGGTATATTGTCAGGGGTGATTGCGGTCTTAATGTGGAAACCACTGAAGAATTTACAAAATACTCGAAATAAAACTGACCAATCCAGTGATATGATTGGTTTACAAGTCACTGTTGCTGATGACATTAGCAAGGCAAGTGGCAGTATTCGCTATTCTGGTATTAATTGGAATGCGCGCTTAGCCGATGAGGTTGATGTAGCAATCATTGCTCAAAATCAACTTTGCGAAATTGTAGCAATAACAGGCACGACTATGTTGGTTAAGCCTTTGTAACTATTTTCTTAGTTCTGAGGTTTGCCTTTAAAAAGCGACGTTTTTAACGTCGTTTTTTTTGGTAAGTTAATCCAAAGCTTATCGTTAGCTAATAAAGTCTTGGTTTGCGTTGATAAGAAAGGGTTTTGCAATGTAAAAATATGCCTTTGTTTAACTTTGGCACGCTTTAATACATTGGCCGTGATAGGGTGATTTAAAAAGAATTGGTCAAATTGTCCTGATACTAACAACTTGTTTACCCCAAGAGTGAGGCGTTGTTGCAATTTTTTGTTGTCTTTGTTAACAAAAAAGAAAACCGGTGCAGGGTATTGCAGCATAATATGCTGTTCAACTACTAAGGAGTTATCATTAGCAATTTCTGTCCAGGGTTCATGTAATGCTCGGGGAAAATAACTAAAGCGACCTTTCTTGAGCATATCGAGGAGAAAATTTTCATGGCCTTGAATAACGCTAAAACCGTTGGCCAATAATATTTTCGTATCAGGCCAGTTATAACCTTGCCCTAAATGCAAGTTTTGTAACTCATGTAATGAGGTTGAGAGGGTGAAATTATTTTGCTCACTTTTATTAATAACAAAAATGCGATAGCCCATTAAGCCTTTAAGAATTGGAAAATAAATGGCTTGTAATTGTTCCTCTAATTGTTGCGAGGTCATTCGCCAAGTGAGATCAATATACTGGTTCCGCTCTAACATTAACGAGCTTCTCGCCTGAGCCATTTCGATGGCAACAGGTTGTAATGCATAATCACCATATTCAGGCTTACTGGCTTCCAATATCAGGGTTAACAAGTCGATGAAATAGGTTTTTTTGCTATCAGGGTGTTGTTTCGAATCAACATAACGAATTACATCAATAGCAGGCATTGCATAAGTTGAAACGCTAACAACCAAGACCAGACTCATAAGGGATGCAACAAACGGTAACTTTTTCACCTTTGACCATTCTCCTATGAATGTTGCATTAGCTAACTAGCCTAGTTGAACTACCTAGCGATAAATTTTGTCAGCCCAACGCGCTAAACCAGCACTAACACTACCAAAATGATCACCAATAACCAATGGGACATTTGGCATTTGTTCTGATAAGTATTCATAAAGTACTGGCGACTTGGCCGTTCCACCTGTAACAAAAATCACCTCAGGTTGGCATTGGGCTTGCGTTACGGCTGACTGCATAAGCTGGCCAATACTCGCTAGCGTATTATTATTGGCTTTTTTTAATATGCTGCGGTTTACTGATATGGTTAGTGATTCATCTATATCAGCTAAGCTTATTGCTTGTTCTGTTTCTTTTGATAATTGAATTTTGGCTTGCTCTGCGGCATTGACTAATTGATAACTTAATTTGTGGTCATGAACTGTAATGAGGCGTTCAACAAGCTCAGTTTGTTGAGCATCACGACTCAATAACTCAAGTTCACGTCTATGTTTAGCACTGTAGAATGCGGTTTGTTCATTAATGTTATTAATGGCTAAGGCTTGTCTGTAGCTTGCCGTGGGCATAGGCTTACCTGTTTTTAGTAAACTGTTCATACCTAAGCTTGGCATAATACCCTGTAATGCCAGTTGAATATCAAAATCGTTGCCAGCAATACGCACACCACTGTGCGCCAATAAATGTTCATTACGATCATCTTTATTAACAAAGCTTGGGCCCATTAATAACATTGAGCAGTCACTGGTGCCACCACCAATGTCAACCACTAGCACGCGTGTTTCCTTGGTTAAGGTGGCTTCAAATTCAAATCCTGCAGCAACAGGTTCGTATTGAAATTCAATCTCTTTAAAACCAACTCGTTGAGCAGCATTTGTTAATACGTTAATGGCTTGTCGGTTACTTTCTTCGCCGTGTAAGCCCTGAAAATTAATAGGTCTACCAATAACGGTTTGGGTAACTTCGGTTTGTAAGGATTTTTCGGTAAGCGTTTTAACGTTACTCATCATACAGGCTACGATGTCTTCAAAAAACTCAATCTGACTATTTGCTAGACCACTTGCTCCTAAAAATGATTTGGGTGATTTTATATAATACCCTTCTTCTGGGTCATCAAGATACTGTCTTAGCGCAGCATGGCCAAAAGAGAGTTCACTGGCTATACCATCAAAACTTAACTCTCGAAGTGCAATGTGCGCTTTTTGCAACTGTGTTTTGCGTTGCCTTATAAACGCTGTTTTTTGACTATCATTTAATTGTTGCGAAAGCCAATAGCTAATAATATCCCGGCTTGGTGCATAGAGGTTAGAGGCAATATACGTATCGTTGCCTAACAAAGGAATGATAAAGGGTCTCTCATTCTTCATGGTGGCAACTGCACAATTCGAGGTGCCATAATCAAAGCCTATCACTGCTACTCCTTTTGGTATGAAAATTATAAAGTTGCGTAGCATACTGAGTAACCCTGTGAAGCTCAAGGATTTACTAACTATTCGAATGTAAAGGTTGTTTGTGTTTGCTGTTTAAGCTCCGTAAAATATAACAATCTTGATAACGATTGGATGAGTATTGACTCATATGAAGTTAACGAAAACGAATAAAAAAATTGATGCTAATATTTGTAAGGCGCTAACTCTTGCGTGTGACTTTTCACTGCATCAAATTCCTGGTTTTTTATGGTTAACCCACCGAGTAAATTACACCAATTTTCCGGCGAGCTTAGTGGTAACTTGCGTGTTTGCAAGTGAGCAAGACATTACTGACGCAAATGACAAGCAACTTGATAAAGTGCTGCGCAAAACCGTTCAAAACCATTTATTGAAACTAGGGATTGTGTTGAAAAATATCAACAGTGCAGTGTGTTTTGATAGCGAAGAAGCGTGTTTAACACAGCATAATGGTGAATGGGAAAGGCGCTTAGCGTTAACCATAAATACACAAAAAGCCAAACCTAAGCGTCTACATTAAGCATAAATAAGATAAGTAGCACCATAATAATTTAACTATAGACTTTTAAATTATTATGGCTAAGCCTTACTATTTACGGTTATTCCCTTATTTGACCGTCACCCAAGACGATAAATTTTTCTGTGGTTAAGGCTTCAAGCCCCATTGGCCCAAAAGCATGCAGTTTACTGGTTGATATGCCAATCTCTGATCCTAAGCCTAATTGATTTCCATCAGAAAACCGTGAAGAAGCATTGACCATGACAACGGATGAATTAATTTGTCGAATGAATTGCTGACTTCGACTAACATCTTGGCTAACAATGACCTCGGTATGATCTGAGGTAAACTCATTGATATGATTAATCGCTTCATCAAAACTGTTAACTTCTTTAATCGCTATTTCTTGGGCTAGGTATTCAGCATGGTAATCTTCATCAGTCGCCGGCGTCGCATCAGGAAAATAGGGCATAGTGTTGTCGCAGGCGTGAACTTTAACCTGAGCCGATTCAGCCAGTGCCGCCGCGGCTAATGGTAAAAATAGGTCGCTAATATCAGCATGAATTAATAGGGTTTCAAAAGCATTACAGGCGCTTGGCTTTTGTGTTTTACCATTTACAAGTATGGCAATGGCTTTGTTTAAATCAGCGTATTTATCGATGTATAAATGGCATACTCCTTTGTAATGCTGAATAACAGGAATACGACTGTTATCACTAACATAGCGAATCAGGCCTTCACCACCCCGAGGAATGACTAAGTCAATGTTTTCACTTTGTTGTAATAAGGTTTCAATAACACTGCGACTTGTATCAGGAACAACACTGACAATATTCTCGTTAATATCGTGTGCTATCAACACTTGATGCAAGCAACGCGCAATAGCTATATTAGAATGAATTGCTTCTGAGCCACCACGTAAAATGACCGCATTACCTGATTTTATGCATAAAGCTGCAGCTTCAGCGGTAACATTAGGTCTTGCCTCATAAATCATCGCAATAACGCCTAACGGGATACGCATTTTACCCACTTGAATACCATTAGGTCGTAACGCTAACTTATCAATATCGCCCACAGGATCAGGTAAGCTAATTATTTCTCGAATCGCTGTGGCAATGTCTTTTATTGCTAAATCGGTTAGTAGCAGGCGATCAAGCATGGCTTGTGACAAGCCTTTTTCTCGACCAGCAGCAATATCTTTACTGTTTTCACGGATAATAATTGCACTGTTATCTTCAATTGCGGTGGCTAAGGCGTTTAACAAGATATTTTTTTGGTTACTGTTTAGTTGCGCAGCCACTCTACTAGCTTGCTTAGCTTTTTTTGCCATAATGGCGATATTAAAATTTGTCATTACTTACTCGTTTGAGAATTATTGTTAGTATGGCCCTTTACAGAATAACCATGTCATCGCGATGGACTACGACATCACCGTAGTCATGCCCTAATATAGAAGTGATATCATTACTGTGTTTGCCCTGAATACGTTTAAGATCATAATGGCTATAGAGTGAAATACCTTTGGCGATTACACTATTATTTTCTGCATCAATGAGCTCAATTGCATCACCCGCCTTAAAGCGGTTAATTACTGACTTTATTCCAGAAGGCAATAATGAAGCACCTTGATTTACCACTGCATTAACAGCGCCAGGATCAAGTTTAATTTTACCTTTGCTCTTTAGTGTATGCTTAAGCCAATGCTTTTTAGCAGTGATAATGTCTTTATCAGCAGCAAAACGAGTTCCGGGGTTGGTGTGCTGTAACAAAGCGCTAAATACTTCACTTTTAGTGCCATTAACAATATAAGTATTTATGCCATGCTCAACTGCTTTTTCTGCGGCTTGAATTTTGGTCTTCATACCGCCGCTAGCAACGGGGTTGCGGCTGGTTCCCGCCATTGCATATATTTCATCAGTGATGGTTTCTATATTAGGAATTAACAATGCATCCTCATGAACTTTGGGGTCTTTATCAAATAAGCCGTCAATATCACTTAAAATAAATAAACTGTCAGCATCACAAGCTTGAGCTACCAGGGCTGCAATATTATCGTTATCGCCAATCGTTAAGTCTTTGGTCGTCACCGTGTCATTTTCATTAACAATAGGTAACACACCATTAGCTAATTGAATTTTAATGGTCTCTTTAATACTGTTGTAGCGCTCCCTATCTGCTAAATCATTTTGTGTTATTAATATTTGGCTACAAGGGATATCAAAAAAACGCTGCCAATTGGCCATCATCTGCATTTGGCCAACACTGGCCATGGCTTTTTTAGTGGCTATTGACAGTTTTGGGGTTCCATGATGAATAACGTTGCGGCCAGCAGCAACGCCACCAGAAGAAACAAGAATTATTTCTTTGCCCAATTTTTGACATTGCGTAATAAATTGCGATATTGCTAATATATATTGGCCGCTACAACCATTTTGAGAAGGTGCGACTAAAGCGCTGCCCACTTTGATTACAGCTCTGTTAAAGTTCATTTTGACTCCTAATAGATGCAAGTTTAATTATGCAATTTATTGAGTAAAAACTCAAATAGTAAAGATAATTATTCACCTAAAAAAAACTAAAAGAGATGTTTTTACTGATGTAATCGGTAATTAATCACTAACAAGGTATTTTAAACAATCATTTATGATGAAAACTGATTTTTTGATTAAATATAAAAAAAGTGAATACTTTCTAATCATGCTCATAACTCAGTAGAGTCGTTATTTTTAAGCTATTGGGGGGGTTATCAGTATAATAAAAAAATTTAATTAATGTCTAAATCATGGTTAAATGTCTTTATTGTTATTTATTTTATATTTTTTATAAATTTATTTATGCTTAATTTTTTACCTTCCCGGTTAATTGCTTTATTGTCATTTGCTTGTTACGGTTTTAATACGTTACTTTGGTTACTCCCTATCCTTGTTTTTTCTCTATTGAAGGCCTTAATCCCCTTTAATTTTTCAAAGAAAATATTTAGTTATTTACTCGACCTGATGGCCAGTAATTGGGTTGCAGTAAATAGTCTCGTCCAGATGTTGTTTAATAAAACCAAGATTACTGTTACCGGCTTAGAGTCATTGAGCATCAATGACTGGTATCTGGTGATTGCTAATCATCAAAGCTGGGTTGATATCGTGGTTCTGCAAAGGATTTTGCATGGCAAGATTCCTTTTTTAAAGTTTTTTTTAAAAAAGGAACTCATTTATGTGCCTTTATTGGGTTTGGCATGGTGGGCGTTGGATTTTCCATTTATGAAACGCTACAGCCAAGCTTTTTTGAAGAAAAACCCTCACCTTCGTGGTAAAGATTTAGAAACAACACGCAAAGCATGTGCTAAATTTAAACATAAGCCAGTGAGTGTCATGAATTTTATTGAAGGCACTCGATTTACTGATAAAAAACATCATAAACAAAACTCACCTTTTCAATATTTGTTAAAACCTAAATCTGGAGGCATATCGTTTGTGCTAGATGCCATGGGAGAGCATTTGAGCCAGATTGTAGATGTCACCATATATTACCCTGACGGCACGCCCAACTTTAGTGATTTCCTTTCCGGTCAAATAGATAATGTATTTGTAGAAATAAAAACATACGATATAAACACTGAATTAGGGCATATTAATTTTTCTGATCGAAATGATCGTATTATTTTTCAAAAATGGTTAACAGAATTCTGGCATGCAAAGGATGCGAGGTTAGCAAAAATGCAAAATAATGTTAATGATAATGAAGTATTACCAGGGTAATGCATTGCCATAAGTTATGCTTACTTTATAACGAAGGAGATAACCATGAATGAGCTCATTGCTCTTTGGTTAAGTGAACAAGGGCTTGGGGATAAATATATTGCTAGTGCCACGGTTGCCATTGGTGTAGGCATTATTCTTTTTGTGGCTTCTTTAAGCTATTACCTTGCTAAACATCAAGTATTAGCTGTTGTTAAAAAGGTCATTTTGCGAAGTAAAAATACCTGGGACGATGCATTAATTGAGCATGGCGTACTCAACCGTTTTACTCTTCTGCTGCCGTTAATTCTTATTTTATTTTTAATACCATTAATACTCGAACCAGAATCAACTACAAGTCATATTTTATTACTGCTGTGTCGAGTGTTGTTGACCTTTCAGCTTTCACGTTGTATTAGTTCTTTATTAAACGTTGGCAAGAGTATCTATCAAGAGAGTGCCAAACAACACTTTTTACCCTTAAGTGCGATTATTCAAGTTATTAAATTAGCACTGTACCTTGTTGCCAGCATTATTATTGTTTCTTTAATTATTAACCGTTCACCGGTCTACTTGTTAAGTGGTTTAGGTGCAATAACGGCTGTTTTAGTGTTGATTTTTCAAGATACTATTAAAGGCTTAGTAGCCAGTATACAAATCTCGGCAAATAGAATGGTCGTTGCCGGTGATTGGATTGAACTGCCTAAATATGGTGCAGATGGTGATGTGCTAGAAATAGGGTTAAGTACCGTTAAAATTAAGAACTTTGATAAAACCATTACAACAGTACCAACTTATGCCCTGATCAGTGACTCATTTAAAAATTGGCGTAATATGTATCATACTGGTGGTAGACGTATTAAAAGAACAATTATCATTGATATTGCTAGTATTGATTTTTATAGTAGCGCACAAATTAAAAACCTGACCAATGCTGATTTATTGCAAAGTTACCTTAACGAAAAAAAACAACAAATAGGTGACATTGATGAACCGAAAAGTGATGAAGATAGGGCCCAAGCATTGAATTCACTTAACACCCGACAATTAACAAATGTTGGCACCTTCCGCGCGTATGTGACTAATTACTTACTTCATAATGCCCATATACGAAATGATTTAACCTGTATGGTGCGACAATTACCAGCAACCGAGAATGGTCTCCCTTTAGAAGTATATTGCTTTGCTAACACCACTAATTGGGTAGATTATGAAGAAATACAAGCAGATATTTTCGATCACTTGTTTGCGATTGCACCGAAATTTGATTTACGAATTTTTCAACACCCAAGTGGCTATGATTGGCATAATACACCTTAACCACTAACACTCATTAACGACAAAATACAATGATGTAAATAATAAAAAGAGTCCTATATGAAGACTATTGAAGAGCAATTAGGCCGCTATAAAAGTGTGCACTTAAACCAAAAAAATATTAACACGCATTTTGTTGGCGTACCCTTGATTTTTTTAGCGGTTACTGTGCTATTACATTTATTACCGGTTGAGTTAACCATTAACAACTTTTTTAACAGTGGATTTGATGTGCAACTAACACCTGCAATTATTCTATTTATTTTTGTTGGGTTTTACTACGTTGTTTTGCATAGGTTACTCGGCCTGAGTATGTTGTTTTACATTTTTCTTAATTTATATATTGCTGATTATCTAACTGGCTTTGATAATGCACTTTACATTGCAATTGGCTTATTTGTTATTGGCTGGATTATTCAATTTATAGGGCATCATTATGAACGCGCTAAACCAGCCTTTGTTGATGATTTAAATCAGCTACTTATTGGACCATTATTTTTAATGGCTGAGGTGTATTTTATGTTTGGCGCTGAAGCAGAACTTGAAGCTAAGGTTACCGCCCTAGCCATTAAAAAGCGCAAAATAGTAGACACACAAAAACAAGTTTAACTGCAGTTAAGCGTAACGTATATTTAAGTATGCGATAGCCTTATTATCTTTGTCTTATAACACCTTCTTGCATGGTTGAGGCGACTAACCGGCCTTTTTGGTCATAAATTTGACCTTTTACAAGGCCTCTTCCATTGCTCGCTGAGGGGCTGTCCATACAATATAACAACCAGTCATCGAAGCGAAATGGGCGATGGAACCACATGGCGTGATCTATGGTGGCAATTTGAAAGTTCGGTTGCCAATGGCTAGCCCCATGAGGCAGAAGCGCAGTAGGTAAAAAATGAAAATCCGAGGTATAGGCGAGTAAATAGGTATGCATGCGTAAATCATCGGATAACTGGCCATTGGCTTTTATCCACACTTGATGGATTGAGTCAGTTGGCTTAGGTGCTAGCCAGTTATATTGCTGAACAGGGCGAATATCAATTGGCTTTTCTGCTAAAAATTTTTGACGAAGTCCTTCAGGTATATGTCCCTGATTGTCTTTAAGGTAATCGGTGAACGATGATAAGCTTTCAGGCGCAGCAACATTGGGCATACTGTCTTGGTGATCAAATCCTTGCTCAGCATGTTGGAATGAAGCCGTCATGTAAAAAATTGCCTTACCGTTTTGAATGGCCTGTACTCGTCTAGTGCTAAAACTAGCACCATCACGAATCACTTCTACTTCATAAACAACGGGTAAACTGGCATTACCGGGACGAAGAAAGTATGAATGCAGAGAGTGCACAAAACGATTTTCTGTCATGGTCTCTTGCGCTGCGGAGAGGGCTTGCCCCATGACTTGTCCGCCAAAAAGTGCCTTGTAACCTAAATCTTGGCTCTGCCCTCGATAAAGTCCCTGCTCGATAAACTCTAATTGTAGCAGGGCTGATAATTCATTTAACACTTTTGTCATGTGTTTCCTCAATGTTGAACGTAGGGGTACTCATTTTTTATCTTACAACACTCCAAATTTCTTGAGTTTTTATGCAGAAATAGGTAATTTTATAGTGTTGGTAGGTTTTATTTTATGTAAAGCATACTAATTGTTAACACTTACATAATTAAACTAGGATGGATTATATTATGGCGAACACAATAAAAAAAGTAGACTTATTTGAAAGGCGGAGACCTTCAGTAAGTAATTTTGACGATTTATGGGAAGATCTCACCTTAGCACAAAAATTTGCTGCCAGTAACCTGACTCAGTTTGGTTATAAATTATTGTTTATTAGAGATTACTACAATAGTCATCTTGCTGTGTTATCAAGCAAAGATAGCCTAGTAACAATAGCCAAATGTGGCGAAATAAATACCCAACCAACGATTACTATTCGTCAATGACCAATTATTTTATTTTGAAAGCGTTTATGCTATAAGCGCTTTTTTATTGCTTATTTTCTAGTTTTTAAGGTTTTTTAAGGATTATTAACGTAAAATATGCAGTAATATTAGTAAAAAAGTCATTGTATTTATGTCTCGTTCAAAAAAATCTAGAAAACCTGGTGGCGCGCCAACGGCTAAACCAAAATTAAGTAAAAAAGAATTAGCCAATGTTGAAAAGCGTGTGCGTAAATCCACGGGTAAAGTGGCAGGTAACCGTCAAAAAGAAGGTTCAAGAGATAAAGCCATTAATAAGCAAACGGCCAAACAAAAAGATCCACGTCTAGGTAATAAAACACCTATTGTTCTGAGTAAAGCTAACACTAAAGCAGAAAAAAGCACATCTGCTAAAATACGCAAGACGACACCAAGCCCTGTTGCGAGTGTCCGAGTGATTAACGCTGATGACAAGCTGTTAAGTGCGGAGCAAGAACTGGACTTAATTGAACAAGATCAATGTCTGCAAGAAATTTTAGCTAAACAAGAAACGGATGCAGTGTTAACAGAGCAAGAAGTCGCTTATTACAATCAAAAAATGGATCGTCATCAAGCGCTATCTGTTGAGCTAGGCATTTATAATGAATCATCAGAAGACACCGATAGCAATGAACAGCAAGTTAGCGAAGATGAGTTATGGCAAAAGTTAGAGAATACCGACTTTTCTGATTTTGACGACAAAGAGTCCTAATAATGAATGAATATTGGTTGGTAGTGATTGCCTTGGGCGTTTTAATCATTATTGCTTTGAGCTTTTATGCGGGTAAGTTATTAAAACAACTTTCCCAGCAAAAATTATTGCAACAACAGGCTCTAGTAAATCAACAGCAAGCCCTTAATAAACATGATAAAAAAGTACTCGATAGTGTATTGTTGATTACGCGAGCAATGCAGCAAAAACAATGTGAATTTGATGAAGGCTGTTGGCGGTTATCGGTATTATTGTCGTCGTTGAAAACTATGCCTGATCTTATTGAGCAATTTCCCAGTATTTTTGCCCTGTATGAGTCGATCAAAGATTTTGCGATTTTAGATGCCCGTAAAGCATTATCAAAAAAACAGCGTATGCGCGAAGATTATCAGAGAATGCAAGCGCTCAATAAAATGCACGATGGCATACTAACCGATTTAACGGCACTACATCAGTTTACTACTGAAGCATTAGCGCGCTTATCACCTGAAATCTAATCAAGTAAATGTAGGGATGTAAAACGTTTAAAGCTGGCTAATGGTTTTAGTAGTGGGAGTTAGTTTTGATGGATTATCGGGTTGGGTAGTTTGGTACCGCAAGAGACCTCAGCGTCAGCAAAGTCCTGAGGCCTCTTTAATGAAAAGCTACTCTTTAACGAAAGAGGCCGGAGTTTTTGTCATCAATTGCCTCTCGCCAGCCACCCAACCACTCTGATTTTACCGCTAGTTGTTGATAAGGACATTGTTCTTTTGCTCTGCCGCCTATACCAGCTTGATATCCTTTTGCGTGTGCTCTTCCTAATTTATCTCTTTTTTGTCTTTTCATTGTGCAAACCTCGAAAAAATGGCAAATAATCTGATAAGTTGTTTATTACTCTGTGTTCAGATCCCTGTTGACTAATTAATGATACAGTTACAACAAATTGTGTGATGCTATTATTTTAATTAGTAGACACTTAGTTAAGAAGAGTTTTTTAAAGCCTGCAAGTCAGTAAAAATAATAAATTATGCTGATAACATATTCTCTGCAGAGTAATTTCAAAGGCGAATAAATTATTTTCAGTAAAACAGGTTGTTAGGGTGTCATAGTATAAAATGTTATTCCTAAAACATATTATTGGAAGATTTTATAGATAAAAAAAATTTAGAAGAGATTGGTTTTATTCAGACACCAACAGGGGAGATAACATAGCTTCAAGGCCATTAAGTTTAATTTCATACATTAAGGCTAATTGTTGACCTAACTTCCCTTCTGGAAAACCTTGACCATGAAACCATACTAAATAAGGCTCTGGCAGTTGTAACAATTTTCTGCCTGCATATTTACCAAAGGGCATAACAGTATTAATAGCGGTAATTAGTGTTTGTTGTTCGTTAATCATAGGGCACTCACCATACGTTGCTTGTCACAATCTTGACATCTGCAAGTCACAAAAGCTTCACCTGAGGTTATTATACTATTCCTCTATAAAGTTAATATTTTGTTAACAGGGATAATTTTATCAGGGGAAACCATGTCAATCATTCGAAAACGAAGTGCAGCTCATAAAGCCTATTTACCCGGCAATGTGCGTGATAATCAATACATTTTGGCTGAGTTTACGCTATGTGATGAAATGTTTCAGCAATTTTCAAACAAATATAGCGAGTTAAAGCCGCAGCCTTTTTATGATTTTTATCAACAATTATCCACGCTATTTTTTAAGTTAACAGATGAAGTAGAATTAAATAATTGTCAATTTATTGCCAATGATAAGTTAGCTCGTGTGCGTTACAGCCAGGAAATGCATCAATGGCAAACTAATCAGCAAATTTTATTCTATTACAACCCAGAGAATCACCATTTTAAAAAATCGTTTTTTGATGGTAATAAAAAAGCTAAAAAAGTCTCGCTGTTGTTTTTAGCTACGGGTAGTGAAATTCGTTTTAATGCGGCTACTTTTCATCAAAAAGTCAGTCGCGTAGTACAAAAATTTTGCCAGCAAATTAATTTGGACAGGAGTGAAATTCGGTTGAGAGATCATCAACACCTGACCTATGATTTGTTTGCAAAACACAAGGGTTGCTCAACCACACAAACACACAAATTACGTGAAATAAATAAGCGATATGCGAGTCAAGAGGTCACTATACCTGAACACCATAGTGCAATGAATTATGCAGTTGTTACACTAAATGTTAGTAATGAATTATTGCAGCAGGTTGAAATTGATAGTAATTCTCATGATCCATATAATCCACTGTATACCTATTTGACTGACGTATTTACCATGGCAGCAAAGCATTATAACCTCAATAATGGTGCCCTAATTGCCAATGGTTTAGTTCCGATTGTCCGTTATAGTATTCATGAAATTGTTTCTCGGGTCGGAGAGTTACAAATGCTGGGTTATAATCCTGAACAAAGCCCATGCGGTATTATTAGTAAGTGGAGTGCAGGGGAGTTAATCGATAGTGTACAATTAGTATTTGTTGCAACACCTGAGAATAACACCGAACATGGTTTTGGTCGTTTTTTAAATCAAATAGAGCAGGCGCTACAATTAATGGCTGTTGAACTTGAAATCGAACCAAAGAAAGAAGAAATTATGGTCAGATTTCACCAACATATTGCTTATAACTATTAGGATTTGCCGATATGTAGTGAGTATTTCACAGCACTGCCAATAAAATAGGGTGCAGTTAAAACAAATGACGGTGCTCACCAGTTAAACCTTGAGCGGTCTTTTTTGTAATTTTCGTTGCAATGTCCGCCTATGCATTGATAGTTGCCGTGCCGTTGCAGAAATATTACCTTGATTGGCTTTTAAGACTTGTTGAATATGTTGCCATTCTACTTGCTCAGCAGATAAGGTTTGTTCGTTTGTTGGCTCCGCACCATTAAGGTTTACCTTATTGCCGTGTAAGGTAGCTAATAAGGTTTGTGTATCAACAGGTTTAGATAAATAATCGTCTGCCCCCAGTTTAATTGCCTCAACCGCTGTTGCAATACTTGCGAAGCCTGTTAATAGAATAATTTGAGTACTGGTTCTCAGCTGTCTTAATGCAGGAATAATGGATAAGGTCGTTTCTGAGGTTAATTTCATATCCAGTAAAATATAATTGGGAGCAAATTGGTGACAAGCCAACAGAGCATCGGTGTTATTTTCGACATGTTTACAGGTATAACCATATTTAGTTAAGCGTCTCATTAGGGTGTTGGCAAAAGTAACATCATCTTCGACGATAAGTAGTTGGCGACTGGTTTTGTGTGATGTTGGCATCAATGCGACTCTTAATATAAATTTTTGGGTTAATGTGCTTATATCAGTGGTAAGCTTAACGTGACTAAGGCGCCACCGTTTTGGTGATTGGTAAGTACCAATTTCCCTCCCAGTTTCTCCAGACTTACATGGCTTAAAAACACAGCCATACCTAAGCCATAGTCACTATTTACAGGCTTCACACCAAGGGTATTTAAGGCGTCTATTGAAAAACCTTTACCATAATCACGTATTGAAAAATGCCATTGTTGTTCGGCAATAAGGTGGGATAAGCTTAATTGGTTATTTTGGTTTTGTTTACTGGCAGTGATCGCATTATTCACTAAATTCATGATAGCTGGTAGTAACGCTGCATCTGCACTTACGCTGGCTGTTTGCGGTAATATTCGATGCTCCGCCTCAGGTAATTCAATGCTCACTTCAGGGTTGTTTACATTAATATTATCAATGACCTCATTAAATAACAGCTGACAATTCATTGCTTTAATGACTTGTTCTTTTATGTCAAAAATCTGCTTTCTAAAATCGTCCAGACTGTCTTTACAACGGCCAAGTTGATTTTGCATATCTCGTATAATGGGGTTGTTAGGAAAATTTTCATCTAGCTCGTCGCTGAGGAGTTGTACTGTTGCTATTGGCGTTGCCAATTGATGTGCTATTTGAGCCGATGCAACACCCAATGCGGTTATTTTTTCTTGTTTGAGGAGGTTTTCACGGTAAGCGGCAATCGCTAATGCTTGTTGATTATTGTTGCGAGCCATTTTACCCACAACAAGGGCTACCACTAAGGTGGAAAACAAGAAATTAATACCCATGCCAATAAAATGGCCCTGCATATTACCGTGCATGGTGCTCATCGGTAATATTGACAACAAAAAACTGTAAGAACAGAGCGCTAACAAACAAACAAAAGCCAACAGTAATGGCGGCAAAGCAACGGCGGCAATAGCGATAGGAATGAGCAATAACGATACAAAAGCATTTGTTGCGCCACCACTAAAAAACAGTAATAACGACAAAAAAACAATATCAGCAGATATTTGCACTAAGACAGCGGTTTGATTGGCAACTTGTTCAGTAGTCTGTTTAAGCCGGTAGAAACCATAGCTTAAGATAGTAAACAATATTTCAAGGAAAATAATTGTCAGTAATGGTATCCATGGTAGCTGATAATCTAAAGCAAAATTAACAAAAGCAATTAATAACAATTGGATTGCTACTGCGACGCTGCGCAAGATAATGATGACGTTAATAGGGTTAGTTCTCTTGAAAAGTTTCAACATATTGAAGTGTCTTCACTGAAAGTAGCCAATAATTCGTTATAATAATGCTTTAACACTAATCTATGCTGCCATATTAACGTATATAAAGTGTCAAAAAGCCTATAGTCTTATACAAAATAACCATAAGGTAGCAAGTTACATGAATGAGTATAATATCGAAAAAAAATTGCAAACAACAACCTTAGCTGGCGGATGCTTTTGGTGTATAGAAGGTGCATTTAATAGTGTAAAAGGCATCGTTAGTGCAAAATCTGGTTACATGGGTGGGCAAAGTAAAGATCCAAGTTACAAAGAAGTGTGCACAGGCAATAGTGGCCATGCAGAGGTGGTACAATTAGAGTTTGATGCAGGCGTTATTAGCTACCGTGACATACTAGAAATATTTTTCAGTTTACATAATCCTACACAATTGAATCGACAAGGCCATGATATTGGCAGCCAATACCGCTCAGAAATTTTTACGCACGATCAGCAACAACATGATATAGCTGCAGCAATGATTGATGAGATGACCCAAGCACAACTCTTTGACGAGGAGATTGTTACTCGACTAAACCCAGCAGAAGAGTTTTATTGCGGCGAAGATTACCATCAAGAATATTTCAAAAACAACCCTGAAAATCAATATTGCCAAGCAGTAGTTTCGCCTAAACTTGCAAAATTTAGACAAACATTTGTTGCTAAATTAAAATAATTAATAGCGATGAAGGTTAATTTATTTAACAATATAATTGATAGTTACCTGAATATACATCGTATAGATCAGGTAATTTACAACCTAATTGATGTGTCTGATTTGATGGGTTTTGCAAAAGAGAGGTGGTGAAATTGAGTATTCACCACTTGAATGTATGGACTTGATTATTGATAGTTTGTACTGATGGGCGACAAACTTAAAATATTGACCTAAATGATGAACGACCGCCTCTTCTGGTTGAGCGTCGGCTTCTCATTCTACTGTGCAACTCGTGACGTTTAGACTCTAACCATTCTTCACGGGTAATAGTGGCATCACCACTGCGACCTTCTTCTCGTTCGCGGTAAGCACAAAATTCTTCAAACGCTTCTAAATCATCTTTAAACTCTTCAGCAACCAGTTCAATCATTATTGCATCATCTAAAAAGCCTAATACAGGAATTGAATCAGGAACCAAGTCTTCAGGGTCACTAAAATAAGCTAAAGCGCTTAATACTTGTGTGCGCTCTTCATTAGGGATTTGCCACTCATTGTCCTCTATCATGGCAACAAATGTTTCTAGTTTGCTAATACGTTCTTGTACAAACTCAGGAACACTGCCTTTAATACTTTGGCTGATCTCTTTAGCATTGGCCAAAATTACTGTTTCACTCAACTTTTTTGCACCCGCTTGAGCCTTGTGCATTACATTGCGAAAGTGTTCAAGGTCGGTATCTGTTAACTCGAATTTAACTTCAAATGCCATTATAAATCTCCTAGTTTTGGCCCATTACTCAACATAATTTTTCAACAATGACTCAGCATAGTTGATTAACTTTAATAAGATTAATAAAAAGTATATTGATTTGATTTTCCATGCTTCAACTTAACAGAATACTACAAAGACAGCACTTAAATATACGAATTTTTTTTAGAATGTTGTCACTTTTAATTGACATGGTGTTATTCTTTTATCGTCTATCAATATTTAATTTAAAATTAATCATGTTAACAACTGAATTAACCGGTTCAGAAACTTCGTTAGAACCAAAAAATGATAATGATGCCCTTAGCGATATCAAATATTGTGAAAACTGCAAAGCACCTTTAACTGGACCATTTTGTTCGAACTGCGGCCAAGAAGTTGATTCAACATTGAAATACTTTTGGGTAGTTATATTACATTTATTAGATGATATCTTTAGTTTTGACTCTAGAGCGAGTCGCACTCTTGTACCATTAGTTGCGAGACCCGCTTTTTTAACCAATGAATATTTTGCCGGAAGAAGGGTACATTACGTGCCGCCATTACGATTATATTTATTTATTAGTATTGTTTTTTTCATTACGTTAAAGTTCTTTGTCGGCGCTAATAACAGTAATCTAATCACTATTAATGATGAGAAAACTGTAGTTAAACAAGTTAACGACCATATTAAAAAACTTGAAAAACAGAAGCTTGAATTAAATCGTGCGGTTAACCCTACCCCAATTGATAATGCTACTTCGACAGAGCAACTAACAACTGATAACGATGTAAAAATACAAAAGCTGGCTGAAGATATTGCAAAATTTAATATCTATTTAACTGATTTTAATAATGATGATACCGAAGCTAGTGATCAAAATCTTATTACCATAACCAAAGAATTAGTTGCACTTGAGTTAAACAGCGCTGCAGCAGCACTAAATAAAGAACAACAGCAAAAAATGACTGAGCTGGTATCAAAAAGAGAAAGCTACCTTGCTGGCAAAAATTTAGGAGATAATTTTGGGCAGTTTACCATTGGTAATCAAGAAGATGGCTCATTAAGGTTTGATTTTTTATCCGAGCAGAGTAACGAAAAACTAGAAAAATTCTCTAAAGACTTTTCTGTTAAAGCAGAGAAAGCCTTTAATTCAGACACCGGGCCACTAATAGACCAAGTTATTGGCAAGCTACCTCAACTGATGTTTATTTTATTACCACTGTTTGCGGTATTGCTAAAAGTTATTTTTGTTTTCTCAAAACGTCTTTATATGGAGCATTTAACTGTCGCGCTTCACAGCCACAGTTTTATTTTTGTTATCTTGCTATTTTCAACAGTGCTTGATGGTCTTCATAAGTACCTCATCCCAACGAGTCCTGATATTGCTAATTATATTGAAATCGCTGCATCATGGTTATTACTCTGGATCCCTGTTTATTTGTTTATCATGCAAAAGAAAGTCTACAAACAAGGCTATTTTATTACCTTTATCAAGTTTGCGATTATTGGGGTTATTTATAATATTATGATTTTAGTGGCGGGATTAATTGCTTTGATTTGGGGAGTTATGGGGACTTAGTTCCTAAGGTACACCTTAATAACGAATAAAAAAGGCGCTTGCTGCAAAGTATCAAGCGCTTTTTGCGTTTATCTTTGTTATTTAAAACGCATTGATAAATCTATTGCCTGCACGTGCTTAGTCAGAGCACCTGAGGAAATAAAGTCGACACCTGCTTTAGCGTATTCTTGCAAAATTTCTATGGTCATATTTCCAGAAACTTCTAATTTTGCTTTACCACGTGTTGCTGTTACTGCTTGATCTATCATTTCAGGGCTAAAATTATCTAACATGATAATATCTGCACCAGCTACTAACGCTTGTTGTAACTCATCTAGTGATTCAACTTCAACTTCAATGGTTTTGTCACTGTGATTATTTTTTGCAGTAGCGACAGCTTGAGCAATACCACCGCAAGCTGTGATATGGTTTTCTTTAATTAAAAAGGCATCAAAAAGGCCAATACGGTGATTAACTCCACCACCGCAAAGTACTGCATATTTTTGTGCACTTCTCAGTCCTGGTAGTGTTTTTCGGGTATCAAGCAATTGAGTTTTTGAGCCGGCTAACTCTTTTACATAGCGACTAGTTAATGTGGCAGTTCCAGATAAGGTCTGTAAAAAATTTAATGCGACGCGTTCACCCGTTAATAAAGTTTGTGCACTCCCTTCGAGGGTAAATAAGGTCGTGTTTGCTTTGACTGATTCGCCATCATTAACAAACCAGGTGATTTCAGTTGCTTGCTTGGTCTCTTTAGCTAACGAAGCATCAAGTTGAGCAAAAACCTCATTAACCCAAGCAACACCACAAACAATACACTCTTCACGAGTAATAACCGTGGCCACTGCTTGCTCACTCTCAGGGATCAACATGGCAGTGATATCATCACTGGCTTTAGGCGTGGTATCTAAATTAGCGCCTAAATCTTCACATAAAGCCCAATTTACTGTGTTATTGATATCTTGCTGTAATTTTTCAAGTTCCGCGCTAAGCATGCTGTATTCCTGTTAAAGAGGTTCGCGTAAAATTAATTGTTTACCTGTTTGATAGAAATCAACTTGTTTTAGGGCACTCATTCCTAAAAGGATTTTATCCGACTTCATTGCAGGATTAATGTGGGCAGCAACATTATACAAGAAAATGTTACCTAAGCTCAATTGCTCTATTTCTGTTTTGTAGACAGTGACACTGCCATTGGCCGTTTGTACACGGTAATTGCCCTTGGCTTCTAAGTTCAACTGCTCGGCAATATGGGCTGGTATGGATACTTGTGTGGCACCTGTATCGAGTAAAAAAGTCACAGCAGAGCCGTTAATTGTCCCTCTTGCAAGATAATGACCTTGTTTATTTTGTGCGAGAATAACTTCGGCTTGACCGTCAGCTGACAAACGAACTTCGGGCTGAGTATTGGGGTTATATTGTTTTTCGAGTACATCTTGAAAGAGAAACATCAATAATGCCAGTGCGATTATCCACGCAAGCCAAGTAAAGGTCTTTGCTAATTTTTTAGTGGGATCAAAATCAGTCATACTAAAGGGTATTAAGTGTGTGATAATTCTATTGTATGTTTAAAGCGAAACGCATTAAAGTATAATATATTATGCACCTCTGTGTTGTACTTTTGCGCTAAAGAGAAATACATGTTGTCAATTACTTCTGGTTGGTTAAATAATGTTCAGCATTTTCCTTCACCCCATTATTCAACGCGCCAAAATGATGTTGAGGTGAGCCTATTGGTTATCCACAATATTTCATTACCAGCGGGACAGTTTGGTGGCAGTTATATTAGTGATTTATTTTTAGGGCGTTTAGATTGTACAAAGCACCCAAGTTTTGAGGACTTATACGGGGTTAAAGTATCGGCACATTGTTTAATTAGAAGAGACGGTAGTATTATCCAATATGTGTCGTTCAATGATATAGCCTGGCATGCTGGAAAATCGTCATTTCAACAACGACCTCGTTGTAACGACTATTCTATAGGTATTGAATTAGAGGGTGCTGATGATATTCCTTATACTGATGAGCAATACCAGCAGTTAACAGCGTTAACACGTTGTTTGCAATGTCAATTCCCTGCTATTATCATGGAAAATATTGTTGGTCACTGTGATATTGCCCCCACCCGAAAAACTGATCCAGGCCAAGCTTTTAACTGGCAATATTTTCGCCAATGTTTACGTATCACTGAAAAGGAACAACCTCTCTTATGAGCTTATTAAGCCTATTAATTGCACTTGCTACCGATCGTTTTACAACCACTAAGTTTGGGCGATTTACTTTTTATTATCATTTTTATCATCAATTTTTCAGCCGTAATTTTACTGCCCAACCAGGTAACATTGCCAGTGCAGTATTTATTATTGCGCCTGTAGCGCTAACATTTTATGTTTTTCAGTGTGTCGAAAACAGTCTTGTTGAATGGATTATCTCAACTTTTATATTGATAGTCTGTATTGGTTGTGATCAAACTAGAGGAATATTTAAGCAGTTTTTACACTCGGCATTTCGTGGAGAGCAAGGCTCAACAGAACAGCTCTACCAACAATTAATAGCAACTAAGAATTTACCCACCATAGGCTTTGGTCAGGCACTAATTTGGTTAAACTATCGTTATTATATTGCCATTATGTTGTTTTTTATTGTTTTTGGTGCTGTTGGAGTGCTTTTTTACCGCCTGTTAACTGCGGTAGTAGAGCACAATCGAAGAGATGTACAATCAGACGACTATTTAAATAATCAACAAGACAAGATGAGTAACCCACCTATTAACTCTGCTTACTTCAATGAAGGCGATGAATTAATTAGCGCTCATGAAAGCAATCAAACACCCAATTTAGCACAAGGTTGCCAAAATTATCATGATGTTTTATTTTGGTTAGATTGGTTGCCTGTCCGCCTGTGTGCATTTGGCTACATGTTTGTTGGTCATTTTAGTAAAGCACTGCCCATGTGGTTAGAAAGCTTATTTAATATTAGTAAACCTGCACACCAATTACTCATTGATGTTGCACAACAGTCTGAAGACACTACTGTTAATGATGAGGATATCACTTCTCAACCTTGTTTACTGGTAAGTTTAGCAAAGCGAAATGTTTTGCTATTTTGCGCACTAATAGCCACTTTAACACTTGTTGGTGTTATTAATTAGCTAATATATCCTTCGCAAACACCTGGTCAGACCAATATAAAAAAATCCCATAAAGGCTTTTCAAAACAGGCTTTATGGGATTTTTAATATGTCTAAACCTTACTTAAGTCCTATTCAAAATCCAAATTCACTTGAAAAAAAACTGCTTTGTTGTTACTTTATTAGTCATTAAATATCATTGGTATTACCAATTTACCAAGGTGTTGAGGTAAATGTTGTGTTTTATTTAGCGAAGATAAGCATAAATATTTTCCGAATTATTGCCCGTAAAAACGTCAAGAGTGAACCACTAATCTATGCAAGTATTATCGAAAACTGGGCGAGTTAAACCGCAGAAACTCGCTGATATTATTTTAGCGCAACTTGAAGCGATGATAATAGAAGGCAGCTTAAAGCCGGGTGAGAAACTGTTACCAGAACGCGAGTTGGCACTGCAATTCGAAGTTTCAAGGCCTTCATTACGTGAAGCCATACAAAAATTAGAGGCGAAAGGTTTAGTTACTCGCAAACAAGGTGGCGGGACTTTTGTTGCTGATAACTTGCTCAGCGGTTTTTCTGATCCCTTATTTGAATTAATGTCGACAAATAATGAATCACAATTTGATTTATTAGAATTTCGTCATGGTATTGAAGGGATGGCTTCTTATTATGCGGCGATGCGGGGAACAGACGCTGACTTTGAAGATATTCAAGCAAAACACGATGAAATAGGTACTAGTCAATTAGAAGACGACTTTCGCAAAGAAGCAGCGGCGGTAGTTGAGTTTCATTTAGCAATTTGTGCAGCATCACATAATGCCGTAATTTTGCAGCTAGCACGAAGTATGTCGACTTTGCTAGCCGACAATATTACTAAGAATTTAACGATATTAGCAAAACGTCCTGATATTTTTAGCAAGATTACCGATTACCGTAAACGTTTATTGACTGCCATTATTAGTGGTCAGCCGCAAAAGGCATGGGGTGCTAGTCATCGCCACTTAGCATTCATTGAAGAGGTATTATTAAAGTTAACCCAGGAAAATAGCCGCATGGAAAGGTCGATGAGACGCATGTAATCGATAGAAAGACGTTTTTTATTGAATAGCAGTTCGTGTTCAATAGCGGAATGTCGAGAGCAATAAATAACCTAACATTTACACATTATAATTTTTAAATTTTCATCAAAAAATAAAGTATTGGAGACTAAACAGTATGTCAGATCTACCAAATATGGATATTGATTCAGCAGAAACCCAAGAGTGGTTAGAATCATTAGAATCAGTATTAGAAAATGAAGGCTCAGAACGTGCTCATTATTTACTAGAATCATTAATCGAGCGCGCTCGCCGTGCTGGTACACATTTGCCTTTCAATGCAACAACTTCTTACGTCAATACTATCTCACCAGGTCAAGAACCACACATGCCTGCAGATCAAACGATTGAGTCTCGCATTCGCGCTGCCATTCGTTGGAATGCATTAGTATTAGTATTACGTGCTTCTAAGAAAGATTTAGAACTAGGTGGTCATATTGGTAGTTTTGCTTCGTCTTCGACTCTTTACGATGTAGGTTTTAACCATTTTTTCAAGGCGGCAACACCTGAAAATGGCGGTGACTTTATTTTTGCGCAAGGTCATATTTCTCCGGGGATATACTCTCGTGCCTTTATGGAAGGTCGTTTAACTGAAGAACAAATGAATAACTTCCGTCAAGAATGTGATGGTAAGGGTTTGTCGTCTTATCCGCACCCACATCTGATGCAAGATTTCTGGCAGTTCCCAACGGTTTCAATGGGCTTAGGTCCATTACAGGCTATTTATACGGCTCGCTTCTTAAAATACTTAACAGACCGCGGTATTAAAGATTGTTCAGGCCAACGTGTTTATGCCTTTTTAGGTGATGGTGAGTGTGATGAGCCTGAATCATTGGGTGCTATTGGTTTAGCCGCGCGTGAAGGTTTAGATAATTTATGTTTCGTGATTAACTGTAACTTACAGCGTTTGGATGGTCCTGTTCGTGGTAATGGCAAAATTATCCAAGAGCTTGAAGGTACTTTCCGTGGCGCAGGTTGGGAAGTGAATAAAGTTATTTGGGGTTCATATTGGGATGCGTTATTAGCGCGTGATACATCGGGTAAGTTATTGCAGCTGATGAATGAAACCGTTGATGGTGAATACCAAAACTGTAAAGCCAAAGGTGGTAAGTACACCCGAGAAAACTTCTTTAATAAATACCCAGAAACAGCAGCTATGGTTGCTAATATGTCTGATGAAGACATCTGGCGTTTAAACCGTGGTGGTCATGATCCCGTAAAAGTGTATGCTGCTTTTGATAAAGCAATTAAAACCAAAGGTCGTCCTACCGTTATTCTTGCTAAAACAGTTAAAGGTTTTGGTCTAGGGGCATCAGGTGAAGCATTAAATATTGCACATAATGTTAAGAAGATGGACGTTGATTCAATCAAACATTACCGTGATCGTTTCAATATCCCAGTCAAAGATGAAGACATTGCAGATTTACCTTTTTATAAGTTTCCTGAAGACAGTGAAGAATACAAGTACATGAAAGCTCGCCGTGAAGCATTGGGTGGTTCTCTACCTGCGCGTCGAGAGCAAGCTGAAGAAACACTAGAGATACCAGCATTAAAAGTTTTCGATGCCATCTTAAAAGGTTCGGGTGAGCGTCAAGTTTCATCAACGATGACTTTTGTTCGGGTGTTAAACAGTCTATTAAAAGATAAGAAAATCGGTAAGCGTATTGTGCCAATCATCCCAGATGAAGCGCGTACTTTCGGTATGGAAGGTTTATTCCGACAAGTAGGTATCTATGCTAATGAAGGTCAAAAATACGTCCCTCAAGATGCAGATCAAGTTGCTTATTATCGTGAAGACAAGAAAGGCCAGGTTCTACAAGAAGGGATTAACGAGCTAGGTGCAATGGCATCTTGGGTTGCCTCAGGTACTTCTTATTCTACTTGTAATGCGACAACAATACCGTTCTACATATACTACTCAATGTTTGGTTTCCAACGTGTTGGTGACTTAGCATGGGCCGCTGGTGATAGCCAAGCACGTGGTTTCCTTTTAGGTGCGACTGCCGGTCGTACCACACTTAATGGTGAAGGTTTACAACACCAAGATGGCCATTCACATGTGCAAGCTGGCTTAATTCCTAATTGTGTCACTTACGACCCGACTTACGGTTACGAAATTGCTGTGATTGTGCGCGAAGGTTTACGTCGTATGTACGAGGAAAATGAAAATATTTTCTTCTACCTGACGTTAATGAACGAAAACTACCAGCACCCAGCAATGCCGGAAAGTAAAGAAGTTGAAGAGCAGATTATTAAAGGTATTTATCAATTAGAACAAGTTGCTCCGAAAAAAGCGGTTGCTAATGTGCAGTTGCTTGGTTCAGGCACTATCTTAGAAAAAGTGCGTGAAGCAGCAAAAATCTTAGCTGATGATTACAATGTTTCAAGTGATGTTTATTCGGTTACATCTTTTAATGAGTTAGGCCGTGAGGGTCAAGATGTTACTCGTTGGAACATGCTGCACCCAGAAAGTAAGCAACGTCTACCTTACATTACACAAGTCATCACTAAAGAAGCAGGCCCTGCAATAGCCGCTACTGATTACATTAAAAATTATTCAGACCAAGTACGAGCTTTCATTGATACAGAGTACCGCTGTTTAGGTACTGATGGCTTTGGTCGCAGTGATAGCCGGGCAAACTTGCGTACTCACTTTGAAGTGAATGCAGACTATGTGGTAGTAGCGTCTTTATATGAATTAGCTAATCGCGGTGATGTTGAACGCAGTGTTGTTACTGAAGCAATCAAACGCTTTAATATTGATACTGAAAAACTTAACCCACTTTATGCTTAATTAGCCACTAGAAAAGGAAAATATAATGTCTATCGAAAAAATTCTAGTCCCTGATGTGGGTGGCGATGAAGTTGAAGTTATTGAAATTTGTTTTGCCGCTGGTGACATGCTAGAGGCTGACGAGGGGATTTTGACCGTTGAAACGGATAAAGCTTCTATGGATATCCCTGCGCCTTTTGCAGGTAAGCTTGTTAGCTTAGCTGTTAGTGTGGGCGATAAGATCAAAGAAGGTGATGTCATTGCTGAAATGGAAAGTGCCTCGGCTGCTCCGGCGGAAGAAGCACCAGCTGTTAAAGCTCCAGCTGCTCCGGCACCTGTCGTAGAGACTGCGCCAGTAGCTGCACCTGCAACAACCACTGCTCAAATAATTGATATTGCGGTACCGGATATTGGTGAAGACGGTGAAGTTGATTGTATTGAAGTGTTAGTTAATGTTGGTGATGTCATTGAACAAGAAGACGGCCTGATCACCCTAGAAACTGATAAAGCGACTATGGATGTCCCTTCCACTCATGCTGGCACAGTTAAAGAGGTTTTTGTTAACGCAGGCGATAAAGTTAAAGAGGGCACTTTAGTTATTAAGCTTGAAACAGCTGGCGGAGAAGTGCCAGCTACGACAGAACCTGCGACTGCTCCAGTACCTGCTCCAGCAGCATCAGTTCCAGCAACAGCAGCAGTCACTTCTGCCTCGGCAATCATCGACATTGCGGTACCCGACATTGGTGAAGATGGTGAAGTGGATTGTATTGACGTGTTAGTTAACGTTGGTGATGTCATTGAAGAAGAAGAGGGCTTAATCACCCTAGAAACTGATAAAGCGACAATGGATGTCCCTTCCACTCATGCTGGCACAGTTAAAGAGGTTTTTGTTAACGCAGGCGATAAAGTTAAAGAAGGTACTTTAGTTATTAAGCTTGAAACCACCAGCGGTGAGGCCTCTGTTGCACCAGCAGCGCCCGCCCCAGCAACGGTTGTAGAAGCACCTGCACCGAAGGTTGCCCCTACAACTGAACCCAAAGCTGCGCCAGTTCCTCATCATCCGCAAGTAGGTAATGTCAATAAAGGTGCTATCTATGCCTCACCAGCAATTCGTCGGTTAGCACGTGAATTCGGTGTTGATTTAGCGTTAGTTAAAGGTACTGGTCGTAAAAACCGTATTGTTAAAGATGATGTTCAGTCTTACGTTAAATATGAGCTATCCCGTCCTAAAGCTAACGCTGGAAGCTCGGTTGCTAGTGGTGAGGGTGGATTACAGGTTGTTAGTGCTAAGGCAGTTGATTTCGCTAAATTTGGTGAAATTGAAACCAAACCACTTTCACGTATTCAAAAAATATCAGGGCCATTTTTACACCGCAACTGGGTAACGATTCCGCATGTTACACAGTTTGATGAAGCGGATATCACTAATGTTGAAGCGTTTCGTAAAGAGCAGAATCTAATATGTGAAAAACAAAAGCTGGGCTTTAAGATAACGCCACTAGTTTTTATTTTAAAAGCTGCTGCAGATGCGCTCCGGGCATTCCCTACCTTTAATTCAAGCTTAAGTGAAGACGGTGAAAGCTTAATATTGAAAAAATATATTCATATCGGCGTAGCCGTTGATACACCTAATGGTTTGGTTGTGCCGGTAGTGCGTGATGTTGACCAAAAAGGCATACACCAACTTTCTCGAGAATTACTTGAAATTAGTATTAAAGCCCGTGAAGGTAAGTTAAAAGCAGCAGATATGCAGGGTGGCTGTTTCACTATTTCAAGTCTTGGTGGTATTGGTGGTACAGCTTTCACACCAATTGTGAATGCACCCGAAGTTGCCATTCTAGGTGTATCTAAATCAGAAATGAAGCCTAAGTGGAACGGTAAAGATTTTGAGCCGAAATTGATGTTGCCGTTATCAATGTCTTATGATCATCGTGTAATTGATGGTGCATTAGCAGCCAGATTTACTGTGCACTTAGCAAGTGTGATGTCAGACATAAGAAAATTAATATTGTAATGGCTGTTGACTAACAGCACGATAAATTCATCACTCAGTGTATGATTTTAGTCGATAGTTGTTAATTAACATTGGCGATTTTGCTTGGCAAAGAGTAAAATCGCCAACATTAATATTTTGGTTTTTATAAACAAGTAAATGATGAAAGTGAACCATCGCTTACCATCATTGATAATTTAAATTGAGGATAAGCATGAGTAACGATATTAAAACTCAAGTAGTAGTATTGGGTTCAGGCCCTGGCGGTTATTCAGCGGCGTTTCGTGCTGCTGATTTAGGTTTAGATGTAGTACTCGTTGAAAGTCGAGCTACGTTAGGTGGTGTTTGTTTAAATGTAGGCTGTATTCCTTCTAAAGCATTACTTCATGTCGCTAAAGTCATTGATGATGCAGCAGCTATGGCTTCGCATGGTGTGACCTTTGGTAAGCCAGAAATTGACCTAGACAAAATTCGTGGTTGGAAAGAAAGTGTTGTAGCGCAGCTAACTGGCGGCTTAGGTGGCATGTCAAAAGCACGTAAAGTTCATACTGTTACTGGCTATGGTAAATTTACTTCAGATAAAACGATTGAAGTTGAAGGTAATGACGGCGTAAAAACCACTATTACTTTTGATAATGCCATTATCGCTGCTGGTTCATCTGTAATTGATTTACCTTTTATTCCCAATGATGATCCTCGTGTTATCGACTCTACAGGGGCGCTCGAACTTAAAGATATCCCTGATGAAATGTTAGTACTCGGTGGCGGAATTATCGGTTTAGAAATGGGTACTGTTTATGCCTCTCTAGGTGCGAATGTATCTGTGGTAGAGTTTGCAGACCAACTAGTTCCTGCTGCTGATAAAGACATTGTTAAAGCTTACCAAAACTTTAACAAGAAAAAATTCAATATTATGCTATCGACAAAAGTTGTGGCAGTTGAAGCAAAAGATGACGGGTTATACGTCAGTTTTGAAGGCAAAAAAGCACCTGCCGAAGCGGTACGTTACGATAAAATCTTAGTTGCTGTTGGTCGTAAACCAAACGGTCACCTAGTGGCAGCTGATAAAGCTGGCGTAAATGTTGATGAACGCGGTTTTATTAACGTAACAAATGAGTTACGTACTAATGTGCCACATATTTTTGCGATTGGTGATGTTGTTGGTCAACCTATGCTTGCTCATAAAGCCGTCCATGAAGCACATTGTGCTGCAGAAGTTATTTCAGGCAAGAAACATACTTTCGAACCACGCTGTATTCCTTCAATTGCCTATACAGATCCAGAAATGGCTTGGGTTGGTGTGACTGAAGCCGAAGCTAAAGAACAAGGCTTAAATATTGAAGTGGCCAATTTCCCTTGGGCTGCTTCTGGCCGAGCCATTGCTTCAGCGCGTACTGAAGGTAAAACCAAACTGATTTTTGAAAAAGATTCAGGTCGTATTCTTGGTGGTGCTGTTGTTGGTATTAACGCCGGTGAAATGTTAGGTGAAATTTGTTTAGCAGTTGAAATGGGTGCTGATGCAGAAGACATTGGTTTAACCATTCATGCGCACCCTACGTTAAATGAATCTATCGGTTTAGCTGCCGAGATTTTTGAAGGTTCGATCACCGATTTACCCAATGCGAAAGCCGTAAAAAGAAAAAAATAAACAAAAATTCAATATGAGTATATGCTTATTTTTTGATTGATAAAAAGCCAGTAGCTGAATCCAGTTACTGGTTTTTTTTAACGATGTGATTGGTTACTTATTTGATATTGTGCTAGTTCAGTTCGGTTGAATAGCCAATTTGTTAAGGCTAAATTTTGTCTTCTTGGTAATATAAGTCAACCGGAATTGCCAAGCAGGTGGCTAAAAATAATTCAGCGTAGGTTTCACCTTTACCTTGATATTTCCAACCTAGTGTTAAGGCAATTTGGGCAGGGCGTAAGTTAGGGTTGTTAGTTTCTTCTTTAGTAAACGGATATTGAACACCGTTGCCTTGCATAAGTTGCGCTTCAGTGAGTGGATTGTTTTCTAATTTAGATAGGGTATTTGCTCTCGCTGCAAAATCAACGAAGAAAGGTACTGAGGCCTGGCAATAATCAAAGCGTTTCTTTTTAGCCATTAATAAGCTTTCTTCATGAGTCATTAAGCGACGCCTCTGCCCTGCTGGCGCTTCTTGTTTAACGGCTTTTTTAATTTTTTTAGAAAAAACTTTGTAAGGATTATCCATAAGCCCAAGCTTAGTATGTAACTGAGGCCAAGGCTGAAGGTCGAGTTGTTTTTTATATTCAGCGGCAACTTCTGCACTCATTTCTGAGGTGATTGATGCTGAGTGAGCCATAAGACTAATAAGGGTCAGTAAGTTTACCCCAATAAAAGCTAAAACAGGGCAATGTCGCCAGTAAGTCTTGTGTTTATTTTGCATACCATTCTTCTTATTATTTTAATTTGCAACTAATACCATGAACTTTCGAAAGTGGTTATCAGCTTTAGATACGCCGTCCTTCTTATATCTCAATATGTTGGTTTAAGGCTTGCTAATTTCTTATTAACTAATTGCGTGTTTATTTTCAAAATGAACAACGCGTTAAAGACTTAAAATAATAATGCATTTTTATCTAGAATCCTAATTGTTCTTGATTAAAGACCTATGTTTTTCATTTAGTTGTTTGTTTATATACTTACCTCAATCTTTGAGGTATAGGTAAGCATCTGAATTTAGACTATAAATTTTTTAAAGAGTGCTTTCTATGGACCTCTGAAAATATTAAATTTTTATTTTATTTGGTTTTGAGCAAAGGCCTTTGTATGATTTTAGTAATGACTTTATGATATTTACTTACCACTTTGTTGAATAAATGTAATAGTTTAAGGTTAATCACAAAGCGCTGATCATTTAATAAAATAAAGGTTTAAACTGTTTTAAGACGATCTTGGTTTATTTTAGCGCTCGCTTCAATAACCAAATAAAAATTACAGACACTACATGTAAACATGTTTTCACTTAAATAAAAATAGCATAAGTAATCCGCAGGAAAAGGTAATTATGAGCAGAATACAATTTAAGTATTTAGTCAGCGTGTTAAGTATTAATCTTTTGTTTGCCTGCGTATCAGCCTCCAAACAAAACAGAACAGTTGAAGAAAATTCAGCTTGGGATTTTGACCACCAATTACAATACAAAAAGGTACAATTAGATAACGGCCATTATCAACTCGAAGTTATAACAAGCAACAAAATAACTTTTGAACGCATGTCTGCGTTTTTGTTACGGCAGAGTTATTTAATTTGTCGTCAATATGGCTACTCACTCACCATGGTAAAAGGTGTTGAACGTTTTGATTTTTCTCGCCAATCGCCAAATTTAATCAGAACAAATCTAGTCGCTAAGTTAGCATGTCCAAATAAATAAAAACAATCAAATATCACTCTCTTTCCAACATTATCAATGGGAATAAAAAAGGTTGTCAAACGGTAAAGTAAGACAACCTGTTAAATTATTTTGGGCAAGAATGTAGTGACATTATCACTACATTATTAACTTGGATCGGCAATCTTAACCGCTGCTGCACCAGGCGTTGTCAATGCATGAGTTGGTGGCGCAAATCGCGTTAAATCAATGCCCTCGACTGATGATTTGTATTCCTCGATAGAAGGGAAGCGGCCAAGCACTGTTGAAAGCACTACCAGTGGTGTAGAACCAAGTAATGACTCTCCTTTTTTATCAGCGGCATCAGCAACAACACGGCCTTGGAATAAACGTGTGGAGGTGGCGATAACGGTATCGCCAGGTTCAGCCTTTTCTTGGTTGCCCATACATAAGTTACAACCAGGGCGTTCAAGATATAAAATGTTATCGTACTTAGTACGCGCAGCACCTTTTGGCGCAGCATCATCAAATTCAAAACCAGCATATTTTTGTAATATGTCCCAATCTCCCTCGGCTTTTAATTCATCAACAATATTGTATGTCGGCGGCGCAACAACCAGTGGCGCTTTAAAGGAGATGCTGCCATTTTGCTTTTCAAGATTACGAAGCATCTGTGCAATGATTTGCATGTCACCTTTGTGAACCATACAAGAGCCTACAAAGCCTAAATCAACAGGTTTACCATCGTAATATGATACCGGGCGAATAACGTCATGGGTATAGCGCTTAGACGCATCTTCGTTATTTACATCTGGATCAGCAACCATAGGTTGGTCAATAACATCTAGGTCAATAACTACTTCAGCATAGTACTTAGCTGACTCATCTGGAGATAGGGCTGGAGTTTCGCCTGATTTAACTTCTTCAATACGTTTATCAGCTAGTGCAATTAAACCATTTAATGTTTTAGCTGGATTTTCCATACCCTTGTCAATCATAATTTGGATACGGCTTTTAGCAAGCTCAAGCGATTGAATCAAGGTCTCATCTTCAGAAATACAGATAGACGCTTTAGCTTTCATTTCTGCAGACCAGTCGGTAAAAGTAAATGCCTGATCAGCTAGTAATGTGCCTATATGTACTTCAATGATTCGACCTTGGAATACGTTCTCACCACCAAATTGCTTAAGCATTTGTGCTTGCGTCGCATGAACTACATCACGAAAATCCATGTGATCTTTCATATTTCCTTTAAAGGTAACCTTGACTGACTCTGGAATTGGCATTGCTGATTCACCTGTTGCCAGTGCAATAGCAACAGTACCTGAATCGGCACCGAAGGCTACCCCTTTAGACATACGGGTATGTGAGTCGCCACCAATAATAATAGCACGGTCATCAACCGTTATATCATTCAATACTTTGTGAATAACATCAGTCATTGCGTGATATTGGCCTTTGGGATCACGTGCTGTGATTAAACCAAATTTGTTCATAAAGGCCATGAGTTTAGGGATATTGGCTTTTGCTTTGCTATCCCACACTGAGGCGGTATGACAACCAGATTGGTAGGCACCGTCAACCAGAGGAGAGATAGTAGAAGCGGCCATGGCTTCTAATTCCTGACAGGTCATGGGTCCAGTAGTGTCTTGTGAACCAACGATGTTTACTTTCACACGAACATTAGAGCCAGCATGAAGTGGCGTATCTGAAGCAACACCGACAGCATTACGATTAAAAATCTTTTCAACAGCAGTTAAGCCTTGGCCTTGGTGTGAAATTTCTTTAGATGCCGCATAAACAACAGGCGCTTCCACCCCTAGGGCTTCTGCAGCAAAAGTTTGTAGTTTCTTACCGAAGGTAACAGCGTAAGAACCACCTGCTTTCATAAATTCTTGTTTTTGAGGGGTAAATGCGGAAGAAACGTCAACTAACTCTTTATCGCCGTTGTATAATTTTTGTGCTTTAGTATCAATCGTTAGTACTGTACCAGTTGCCACGGAGTAAGCCTCCTCTAAGACAACATCACCGTTATCATCAACAACAGAGTTACCCTTTGCATCAAGTTTTTTAATCCAATTTTTAAGATCAAGACCAATACCGCCAGTTACATCGACAGTGGTTAAGAAGATTGGCGCAATACCGTTAGTACCGGCAACGACTGGTGCAATATTAATAAACGGAACATAGGGACTTGCTTGTTTACCGGCCCATAGTGCAACGTTGTTTACACCTGACATGCGCGAACTACCAACACCCATGGTACCTTTTTCAGCAATTAGCATTACTTTTGCGTTAGGGTGTTTAGCTTGAAGTGCCTGAATGTCACTTTGTGCTTCTGGGGTAATCATACATTGACCGTGTAATTCACGGTCTGCACGTGAGTGTGCTTGGTGGCCTGGAGAAAGTAAATCAGTTGAGATATCACCTTCACCTGCAATGTATGTAACTACTTCAATTTTTTTTTCTATAGCAGGCAGTTTGGTAAAGAACTCAGCCTTTGTGTAACTTTCTAAAAGGTCTTTAGCGATTTTGTTACCTGCTTTATAGGCTGTCTCGATACGTGCAGTATCCGCATCATATAAAAACACTTGAGTTTTTAGTACGTCTGCAGCAGGCACAGCAACGGTAGCATCATCACCTAATGCAAGGTCAAGTAACACTTTAATTGAAGGGCCACCTTTCATGTGGGAAAGTAATTCAAAAGCAAACTCTGGTGTGATCTCAGCTACAGTCGTTTCGCCAAGGATAATTTCTTTCAAAAAAACGGCTTTAACACCAGCAGCGCTTGTAGTACCGGGTAGTGTGTTATAAATGAAGAAGTTAAGAGAATCCTCTCGGTATTGGTTACCCTGTTCTTTAATTTGAGCAATAATTTCAGATAATAATTCTGCACCGTCAATTGGTTTAGGGGCTAATCCTAGTTCTTGCTTACGATTTTCAATTTCTGCTAAATATTCTAAATACAGGCTCATGTGATACTCTCTTTCACGATAATATGCTAATAAGATGGTATTAGCAGGGACAATTTTGAGCATAGTTTACCTTATTTTCAGCTTTCTTCGAATCATTCGCGTAAATAAGCATTATTCATTTTGTTTATACTTGATAGAAAGTGTGGTGATAGTAGGGTAGGGAATTGATTTGGACTCTACTCGAGAGTGTTCATTAGTAAGGTCTCTTGATATAATACGAAACCTAATTTACCAAGACCCCAATTTATTGCGGGTAATCTATAGCACTGGATTTACGTTCCAGCTAGCTCAATGGAGACAAAATGAGTTCACAACAAAACAATAGTTCAGCTATGTCGAGTAATACCTCACATAGTATTCCAAGCAATACCCCAAGTGGTGCCAAAACGGAAATCACCATCTGTGCTTTATACAAATTTGTGCGTTTACATCACTTCGAAGCACTTCGTGATCCCCTAGCCGAAAAAATGACTCAACAAGCGGTAAAAGGCACCTTACTGCTTGCTGAAGAGGGAATTAATGGCACCATTGCTGGCCCACAACAAGGTGTTGAAGCGGTGTTAACCTTTCTCAGAGAACAGCCAGAACTCACCAATATTGCGCATAAAGAATCTTACAGCTTAGAAAATCCATTTCACCGAACTAAGGTAAAGTTAAAAAAAGAGATTGTGACCATGGGCGTTGAAGGCATTGACCCTAATCAACTGGTTGGTACCTACGTAAAACCAAAAGATTGGAACGCTCTTATTTCAGATCCTGAGGTTTTAGTGGTTGATACTCGCAACGATTATGAGGTTGAAATTGGTACCTTTAAAAATGCGGTTAACCCCAATACTGAAACATTTCGTGAATTTCCTGAGTATGTTGAAAACAATTTAGATAAAAATAAACACAAGAAAGTCGCAATGTACTGTACGGGTGGTATTCGTTGTGAAAAATCTACGGCATATTTAAAAGAGCAAGGTTTTGAAGAGGTTTATCACCTTGAGGGTGGGATCTTGAAATACCTTGAAGAGGTACCGGCTGCTGAAACCATGTGGCAAGGTGAATGTTTTGTGTTTGATGGCCGAGTGGCTGTTAACCATGACTTAGCTCAGGGGCAATATGATCAGTGTTTTGCTTGTCGTTTCCCGTTGACTGAGGCTGAAAAAGCTAGTGAACATTATATCAAGGGTGTTAGTTGTCATCGTTGCTATGACAAGGTTACTGAGGCGCAACGTAATCGTTATGCCGAGCGACAACGACAAATTTCATTAGCTGAAGCCCGAGGTGAAGAGCATATTGGCGGCGATATCCAACAAATTATTGAAAAACGTCGCCAGCAAAAAAATAACAAAAAAGCCGAGCAAGCAAATAAAAACTGATCTCATTTATTCTACAGCACTCAATTGAATGTAAGCTTACCTCATTGAAATGTTAAGCTGACATTTTTTTATTGAGTGCCAGAACAATAGCTTATCAAAGCTATTGTTGCGTGAAATATACACAGGGGATATGGCTAGTTTAGTTTACACGCCTAAAACGTTTGATACCGTAATTTTATTGATCAAACTCAAGTGATTATATATTCTCAATGCACAGTATATCTAGGCTGATTTATTTATGAAAAATTGTATTAAACCTCTATTAAGCGTAATGACAATCTTATGTATGATCTCACTAAGTAGTCACGCAAAAACACCCAGTGATGTGTTAACGGTTGAAAAGTTAAACCAATTAAATCAGTTACATAATATAGTGTTGTCCCCTGATGGCGATGCTATTATTTACAGTATCAAAAAAGGCACGGAATCTGATAACAACCATCTTTATCACCATGCATTTGCCAACGGCAAAATAACTCAACTTACCCAGCACAAACTTGCAGAAAGTAATGTAGTTTGGGCGAAAGATGGTAAATCTATCTACTTTTTATCGTCACGTTCGGGTAGTAGCCAAATATGGCAACTACAGCTCAACTCGAAAAGTGTTGAGCAGATATCAGATTTTCCCTTAGCGGTTAATGGCTTTAAAGTGGCCGATAATGGCCAATTATTTGCTCTATCATTTTCAGTAAAGCCCGGTTGTGACTCTTTAGAATGTTCTGTTGCTGCGCAGAAAGCTGATCAAGAAAAAAAATACAATATGCGCACCTATGATAACTTAATGGTGCGTCACTGGGATACCTGGACTACTGACTTTAAAGACCAACTTTTTGTTAGTTATCTTAATAAACAAGGCCTATTATCAGAGGCTAAAAATGTGATGTCAGGTTGGCAAGGTGATTTTGCAGGTATTAGTCAGGTTAGTATTCATCCAAAGGCCACATCGTTAGCCTTTTCAGCAAAAGACTCATCAACTTTGGCAGCAACCAAAAGCCATGCATGGACCACTAACTTTGATATTTTTGAAGTAGACTTATCCCCGAAACAAATAGGTTTTCAATTAAATAATCTCACAGTAAATAACAAAGCTTGGGACGCAAGCCCACTTTACTCCTCAAATGGTCGCTATTTAGCGTTTAAATCGATGCAAACCCCGGGGTATGAATCAGATAAATTTAGTTTACAACTTCGTGATAAACGCTCGGGTAAAACACGTGCAGTAGCGAGTAACTGGGATCGCTCCATCAGTAGTTTAACATTTAGCAGTGATAATAAATCGGTATTGGTGGTTGCTCAAGATGTTGGGCAAAAAAGTATTTTCTCTATTACGCCTGAATTTGATGAAGTACGTCGTATTTACAATGTTGGAAGTAATGGCGATGTCAGCACCCATGGCAACAAAATTTACTTCACACGTCATACCTTAAATTCACCTAAAGATATATTTAGTATCAACGCCCTAGGAGATGAATTAACACAACTGACTAACCTCAATGAAACTAAGCTAGCAGATATCAAATTTGGTGAGTATGAACAATTTTCATTTAAAGGATGGAACGATGAAACGGTGCATGGTTATTGGCTAAAGCCGGCTAATTTTGAAAACGACAAGCAATACCCCATTGCCTTTTTAGTACATGGCGGGCCACAGGGCAGTTTTGGTAATATGTTTCATTACCGCTGGAACGCTCAATTATGGGCAGCTCAGGGTTATGGTGTCGTTATGATCGATTTTCACGGTTCTACAGGGTATGGGCAAGCATTTACTCACTCAATTAGCCGTGACTGGGGAGGTAAGCCCCTTGAAGACCTACAAAAAGGTTTAGACTATATTGTTAAAGAACAAGCTTGGTTAGATGGTGATAATGCTTGTGCTTTAGGAGCGTCTTACGGTGGTTATATGATGAACTGGATTGCTGGAAATTGGCCAACACGGTTTAAATGTTTAATTAATCATGCTGGCTTGTACGATATGCCAAGTTTTTACCAATCAACAGAAGAGCTATGGTTTCCTGAATACGATTTAGGTGGGCCATCATGGCAGCAAAATATTGCTGACGACAGTGGCGAAAATGTTTCTGATTATCAAAAATTCAATCCGTCTGCGTTCGTTCAGCATTGGCAAACCCCTATGTTAGTGATTCAGGGCGAATTAGATTTTCGTGTGCCCTATGCTCAGAGTTTAGGGGCTTTTACAACGTTGCAACGCAAAGGTATTGATAGCCGGTTAGTGATGTTCCCCGATGAAGACCATCATATTCGTAAACCCGATAATTTAGTAGCTTGGTATGCTGAGGTTTTTGCCTGGCTGGCAAAATATACACAGAAGTAGAGCGACTAACTCGACTGTTTAGCAAACAGTGGCATACAAAATAGCGGTTTACTCATAGCTAAGGGTAAATTTTTAGTGATGGAAATATGGTTTAGCTGATGCCCTTTTAGGGTACTTAGAACTCACCACTTGAGAGGGGCAGGTCAAAATTGACCACGCTATGATAATTTATGCTTGATTTAAAATTCTATAGTTAGTTGTTACAACCCGATTTGTTCGGCCATAATTTATGCCCACATAAGATGTTTTCTCGTATACTTTTTCTGTCAACATCCTTTACACTTTGTTAACTATAATTTAACAAAAAGCCCTAAGCTATTGAAATTATATAGATTAATACTTTGGTACGATTATTGTAGTGTTGTCCGCGAATATGAATAAATATTCAAATTACAATTACCTTCAATACTTTGGAATGGAACCGAAAAGGATACCAAATGAAATATAAATTTTTACAGCTCTCTCTTGTCGTTTTACCTTGTTTGTTGACAGCTAACGCTTCAATTATCTTAGAAGGCGATTATGTCAAAACAGCGGTCAGTGACAACGGCACGCTAGGATTTGGTGGTAATACTACCCCTGGCTTGTTACATGATGCTTTGGGTACAGGATCATTTAGTACAAATGATTATTTAACACCAGGCATACCTTGGGAATACTTTGGTATTGATAGTGTGGAAACAGGAAATGTAGGCAATAATAATGCTTCTTTTTCTACCAATTCATTTTCATTAAGCTCGTTAACTGATATTTCTGCAACAAGTGCTTATGATAATGCCCTAAATTGGAGTGGCACGTATGGCTCTTATTTAAGTTTATCAACAGATACTTTTTTTAATGATAATGATGAATTTGTTAGCTTTATAACTACGGTAACAGCGTTATCTGATTTAACGGATTTATCCTTTTTAAGAGCCATAGACCCTGATATGCCCTCAGGAACAGGCACTCTGAACAATAGAGGGTTTGCAGATTTAAGCCCGAGTGATTGGGTCAACTCAGAAAATATCAGTAATGGTTTAACTTTAGGTTTGTACAGTATTTCAGAAGTCACTCACAATACTGGAATTACAAGCTGGACCACCAACCCATTAGATTACTTAAGTGGAACTGATATTGGTAATGGTGATTATACTATTGGTATGGCCTTTGATCTTGGCAGTCTTGCTCAAGGTGCTTCTGTTAGTTTTGATTATCATTATGTCATGGGGGATACTCCCGATACAGTCGATATTCCTACTGACGTGCCAGAACCATCAACACTAGCGATTTTTGCTTTAGGTGTGATGGGTTTAGCTTCACGCCACTTTAAAAAGCAGTCTTAAAGATTGTTTTAATTTAGTCATTGAAAAGTACTAATTGCCGAGATTAGTACTTTTATGTGTCGTTGTAATTTGATGAAACGTTTCTTTGATATCAGGCGTGCGAACAGTAAATTTATCGCAAAATGTGAAGGATATTTTCTAGAGGAACCCTAGATAAGTAAAAGTAGGTTATTTAGTCAGTTATTTAGTCAGTTATTGTGTAGATTGAAAAGTTTTGGTATCTCGACTTTTTGCTCGTATTTTTTCTAAAGTACCGTCAGCCATAGCTTTAGCTAAAGCTTTTGACAGTTGTTCAGCATAACGTTTTACCTGAGATCGTTTAGAAATAACAATATAACTGTTAATTGGTTTGTCATATTGGTATTTTTCAACGTTGATTTTATTCTGATATTGAGAAGCTGTTAACAGTGGTATTACGGTTTCTTCTCGTTCTAAAAAAGTATCTATACGGCCTTTAAGTAACATACTGACTAACTGCTTTCGTGAAGTTACTTCAACTTTTTTTAAGGTGTTATCGTTATCAAAAGAAGAAAAATACATTGCGCCACGTAAAGTACCAATCATTAAATTTTCCAGATCGGTATAGCTATTTATCCTTATGTTTTTATCTTTTAAGGTATAAAAATGCAGAGGTTGGTGTTGAACATGGTAAGGGGGGTTAAGGAAAACCATGTCTTTCTCTCTCGCTAACGATTTACTTAACCCAATCATCATATCAGCCTTACCTTGTTTTACCATAGCTAAGCATCGCACTGGGGGACATTGAATAAAAACGGGTTGAAATTTTATAGCACTCGCTAATAAATTAACGATCTCAACATGCTCACCAATGAGTTTATTATCACTTAGTGTTAAGTAGGGCGGTTCAAGAAATACAGCAACACTTAACTTGTGTTCTGCAGAAAGACTTGCGTTGCTGAAAAAAATGGCAAAAACAATATAATAAAAAAAATACTTCATAGTAACATTACATAAACGTATAAATTATATGAGACGGTGTAAATAATGGTTAAGTAATTCAATTAGTAAAAACAAGTTATAACAGCGCATTTATCAAAATAACTCAGGGAAATTAAGAAAGTAAATTATGCTTACTCAGCCGCCTCTTTGAGGTAGGCCAGCCGGTCTTGTTCTTGTTCAAAAGCCGCTTGTATTTCAGCTAGTACAGTTTCAACATCAGCAGATTGAGTATTTTCTTTAAATTGACCCGTTAATTTACTGTTGTCTGTTAATTCACCTGCTTCATACATTGCCCACATTTCTTCACCAAACTTTGTGAGGGCTAAGTTAGGTGCAAATTGAGCGTAATATGCAGTGATATTGTTAACATCACGCAGTAACATAGTTTTTGCGTTATTATTGGCAGAGGCATCTACTGCTTGAGGTAAGTCAATTACCACAGGACCATAAGAATCAACAAGTACATTAAACTCTGATAAATCACCATGCACTATTCCTGCACAAAGCATACGCATAACATAAATCATCATTAAAGCGTGATCTTCAATAGCTTGTTCTGCGGGCATAATGACATCATTTAAACGCGGCGCTACATTACCTTCGTCATCAGTAATGAGCTCCATAAGTAAAACGCCGTCAAAACAGCCGAATGGTTGAGGCACTCTTACATCATGCTCAGCAAGGGTATACAAAGCATCAACTTCAGCGTTCTGCCAAGCTTCTTCTTGTTGGCTTTTACCGTATTTCGAGCCTTTTTCCATCGCTCTTGCACGTCGACTATTTCGGCTTTTGCGCCCTTCTGTATATTGAGATGCTTTTTTAAAACTCCGCTTTATCGATTCTTTATAAACTTTGGCACAACGAATTTCGTCTCCGCAACGAACTCGGTAGACAGTTGCTTCTTTACCGCTCATTAATTGATTAAGTACTTCATCAATTAAGCCTTCTTCTACGAGAGGCAATAGTCGCTTTGGAATTTTCATTGCGCTGTTATACCTTTAGTTGCGATAAATACATGAGTGTGAATGTGCTATAAATCGATATTTCGATACGGATGCACTATAAACAATTAATAAGACAAATTATTATACACTGTCACTGTGAAGCGTGTTTGTTTATTTCGAGTAAACGTGATTTTTATTTGGTTTCTCGCTGTGGTTCATGAAGTTTTACCAACTATTAATTAACTTAACCAACTAATAAAAAACTGAATTATAAACGCATTAGACAAATCAATAAAAAAAGCCCCAACCAAAGGGATCACAACAAAAGCTTGAGGCGATGCCCCGTACTTTTTGGTTACTGCAGTCATGTTTGCTATGGCGGTAGGCGTTGCACCTAAAGCTAAACCGGCATAACCAGAGGCAATTACTGCGGCGTTATAATTTTTACCTAGTGCCCTAAAAACAATAAAGATAGTAAAAGATACTACCATAATCACTTGGGCTGTTAGCAGTAATAAAATGGGTAGGGCTAGATCAATCAACGCCCATAATTGCAGGCTCATTAACGACATTGCTAAAAACAAACCTAAACAAAAATCAGAAATTAACGCTAGGCTTGCGCTTCCCGTTGGCCAAGGCAACTGCTTCCAGATCACTGGAAAGGTGTTTGTCAGAATAATACCACCAAAAAGGCAAGGTACAAAAACAGGTAGTTTTATGCCAATATCGTTAATAAGTTGATGGAGTTGCAGACCTATGCCAATAGCAATACATAAAATAAGAATAACGCTGTAAATGCTATTTACGGTAATTTTTTCTTGTTCATCTTCAACGCCAACAGATAAATGCCCTTTGCAAGGAGCGCTAAGTTGGTAGCGTTTAATCAAATAATTAGCAATAGGTCCCCCACAAATACCACCTAAAATTAGGCCAAACGTTGCACAGGTAATCCCAATTTCCATAGCGTTTTCAATAGCAAAGTGTTCTTTAAAAAAAGGAGCCCAAGCAATAGCAGTGCCATGGCCCCCACTTAGCGATACTGAGCCACCCAGTACACCTTCAGCAGTTGACAATCCTGTTAAAAGTGTAACCGCAATGCCAGTCATGTTTTGTAGGATTAAGTAACACACGGCGAGCACTAAAACGATAATTAGTGCCTTGCCACCTGAAATCAAGGTACTGAATTTAGCTGATAGGCCAACGCAGGTAAAAAAGACAACTAACAAAACATCACGTTCTTGCATAGCAAACTGTATTGACTTATCAAAAATTAAATAAATGACGCTAAAACAAATTGAAGCAATTATTCCGCCGGTAACAGGTTCAGGAATGTTATAGACTTTTAAGAATTTGACTTTTTTATTTAAATATCGTCCCAGAAATAATACCAACACGGCAATAAGTAAGGTTTGTCTTGCATCAAATTCCATTGACTCTATTACCTCTTGATAAGCGACTCTAATTGATTTTCTAATAACGCCAATTTTTGATAAATCTTTTCATTTTGCACTAATATTTGTTCATTTTGTTTTCTCAGTTCTCGATTTTTAATATTGGTGTCAGCAAAACCGAAAATTTTATTAGCAAACACAGCCCCCACGCCGCCTAGTATTCCTACGCCAAGAATGAACATGATAAACACTGATATTCGTCCAATTAAAGTAATGGGGTAGACATCACCAAAACCTATTGTGGTAGAAGACATAAGCATTAACCAAAATGCATCGGCATAATCTTTAACTGGAGAGCCAGTAGCATGAGTTTCTGCAAGATAAGCGATGTATCCCAGAGTCATGTTTATAGCGGTAAAGAGTATAAACGACAATAGTCCTAAAACACCGTAGTTATAGTTTTTAACCCCAAATTCATCAACCTTATAAAGGTTACTTTTTTCCATAGCATTTTGAAGAATAATCATAGTACTCAATCTGTTTTTGTTAAAAATAGTGATGATATTATAATCACAGGTAAGAAAGAAGTCGCAACAGATTGTGTTGATTTCATGTCTATTCTGATTAGAGTACTTTTTAATTGTTGTCTGATATATCTGCTGTTCAGAATTGCTCTTTTGATGTTTGTTATTGGTAATAACATCATGTATTAAATATTATTAATTAGCGTTATTAAACTATAGACATTCAGAAATTAATTGCCAAGGTTGATCAATGTCTATATGGCAAACAATCTTGCGTAATGCATTTAAACTTTTTACGGTAATGTTGGTTCAACATCGCATATGCTGCTATCTCTCAATGTCAGCTCTCGAGTTACTCTAGATTGTAGTTTAAGCCTCAAGTGATTTATTCAGTAAGTCTTAGTGATTGAATTTATTTGTGAGTCGCTTTTTTAACAAACTTGCGTTTACCACGTTTGGGTTTAAAGGCTACTTTTGGTAGATCTGCAAAGGATTGTTGGCTAGCGTTATTTACCATATCGGTAACAATCGAGGTTAACGGCTCCATAAAATGAATATAACTGGCATTTTTTTCGCTAATTGCTGTTAGGGTAGACTCCCATTGCGCTGTCATATCAGGTAAGGTTGCCTGCTCTGGTAGGGCTTTGATCAACGCAACACCAACCTCAGTTGCGGTAACTGCTTTGCCTAGTCGCTTTAAAAAACCACGTTTAAACAATAAATCAATGATGCCAGCTCTCGTTGCATCGGTCCCTAAGCCATCAGTGTCTTTTAACACTTTTTTTATTGTTGGGTTAGTAACATAACGGGCAATACCTGTCATTGCGGCAAGTAATGTGGCGTCGGTAAACGATTGCGGCGGCACCGTGTTTTTTTCAACTACTTGGCCATATAAGCAGCATAAAGTTTGCCCTTTTTTTAAGGGAGGTAATACCTGCTCATTATCTCCCTTTGTGTTGCTACTTTGTTTAGCCTTGTCACTTTGAGGAAAGAGTTTTTTCCAACCTTGTTGCTTTTCTATTTTGGTTTGACTATGAAAATGACCGCCTGCAATCAGTAAATCAACCTTAGTTTGTTGATAAATATAAGCAGGGTAAAATTGAATTAAATATTGGCGGGTAATGAGTAAATAAACATTTTTTTCAAAAGTATTTAAGTTGATATTATCAGGTGATTTTTCAGTGGGAATAATCGCATGATGGGCGGTTATTTTTTTATCATTCCAGGCTTTACTAATAAGATGTTTATTGGCGCCTTGTGCTACTTTGTTGCAAGGTAGTGATGATTTACTCAAGGTTTTGATTATACCATCTGCTTGTTTAAGCTGGCCTTTAGGTAAGTAACGACAATCTGATCGCGGATAGGTTATTAATTTATGTTTTTCATAAAGTGCTTGGCATACGTCAAGTACCAGTTTAGCATTCATTGAAAATTGCTTAGCGGCACTAATTTGTAATTGCGATAAGTTAAAAGGCAAGGGGGGCGGTTGTTGTTTTTCATCGCAGTTAAGCTTATTTACGATGGCGAGTTGACCTTTAATGCGATCGACGACGTTTTCAGCTAACTTTTTTAATAACACTCTACCGTCATCATCACAATACGGTTTACAACTTTCGCTGGGTTGCCATTTAGCGGTAAAGCTACAAGTCTCGTTAGGTTGTAAGGCAATGTTGGCTTGCACTTCATAGAAAGGTTTACTGATAAATGTGGCTATTTCATGTTCACGTTTAACTACCATACCTAATACGGGTGTTTGTACGCGACCTACTGATAATACTGAATTATACCCATTTTTTTGGCCTTGAAGTGTGTATGCACGTGTTAAGTTAATTCCATAAAGCCAATCTGCTCTGGAACGTGCTAACGCTGAAATTGATAAAGGCATAAACTCGGTATTTGGTTTTAAAACCAGCAGTGCTCTTTTTACGGCAGGTAAATTTAAGTCATTGACCAATAGTCTTTTCATTGAAGACTTTTTAGTTTTAGAGACATTAAAATAATCAATGACTTCATCCACTAACAATTGCCCTTCGCGATCAGGATCACCTGCATGAATAATTTCAGTGGCTTGTTTTACTAATTTTCTCAATACCGTTAATTGCGAACGAGTTTGGCTAATTGGTTTTAATTGCCATTGTTCAGGAACAATTGGTAAGTTCTCCATACGCCATTTTTTGAAGCTACTGTCATAATCTTCAGGATTTGCCTGCGCTAGTATATGGCCAATGCACCAACTCACTACATCGCCATTAGCCAACTCTATATGAGTTTTATGATTTTTTTGTGGCTTAGGTAATGCCGCGGCAATAGCTCTACCTAAACTAGGCTTTTCAGCAATATAGAGTTTCAATGAGTTTTGTTTATGCTAGTTGGGACGATTTTTTGATTATAGAACTAGTACTGTCTTTATGTACAGTTTTGTTTTGATTTTAGCGAAAAAAACCAGTCTAGCAATACGCAACAACAAGTATTAACTAAACTGGCTTTAAAAAGTTTACGGTAGGATTAATGACATCTTAAAAACGATAGCTTGCTTCAAAACTCATGTAACGTGCGCCAAGCCTGCCAGTTGTCATGCCCCAGTTAGGGTTACGTTCTAGGCCATTATCGCCATATTGTGCTCTCACTTGATTGACTGAGGTTTGAGTGTCTGAATTGAGTACATTATAAACAGTTGCTTTCAGTTGAAGATCGCCGCCAACTACGTCGACATTGTAAGCGATACTCAAATCAACCTCTGTTGTCCAATCAGTAGTGCCCGCAGAACCACGTGGCGCAGGATTACCATTTTCATCATAGAAAGATGCTTGTCCATAATAGGCCCCATTACAATCTTCCCATACTGAACCAGGGCTACAACTGCCAACGCCTTGAGGATGTTCACTAAACATGTTGATAGGCATACCTGATGCGATTCTAGTATTGAAACCGAGCGTTAAGTCATCAGTTATTAAGTAATAACCGTTTAATTTAAAGGCATGGCGACGATCGTTGGGTAAATTTCCATAACCATTATCCATTAATTCAGCGTAGTCATATGAGGTTGTCCAGCCTGGATCAGCTTGACCGTTATCTGTTCTGACTAAACCTTCAGTGTTGCCCCAACTATGAGACCATGTATATGAAGCGTTATAATGAAAATCAGCAACAACACCAGAAAGAGTGGTTTCTAAGGCCCCGTATTGACGCTCTGGTTCTGGTAAACCAATTGTTTCGCCCGGAATAACAACTCGAATCTTATTGCCATCTCCGTTAAAGTCACCCTTGATATCTATGGTTGACCCGGGGTTAGCTAATACATAAGTATAGGAAGCATCGCCAGGTAAGTTATTATCAGCAAGGTATTTGTTAATAACAGGACCATAATCTGTATCCTCAATGGCGCGACCAAGGTTTCTATATACAGCTCGAACACCCAATACCATGTCGCCTTCGAAAAGCTCTTGTTCAAAACCTAAGGTTACTTCATCAGAATACATCGACTCTAAATTTGCGCTTGCTGCCAATTCTGGGTCACTTAAACCTTCTTGCACTACTCTATTACCAATGTATTCACCTGTTGATGGTGAGCCATCAGCTAATAAAACAACTTCACCGTTGGCATCAATTTGATCGAGTAGGTAATAGTCATGTACATCACGGCGAGCACCACCTTGAGTAATATTCATATTGGCTGAAACTGGTTGATAATAACGACCATACGTGGCAAATAATTTTGTTGCTCCATCACCGTTTAGGTCATAAATAGCTTGTACTCTAGGCGCAATTTGCCCTTTTACATCAACATATTTACGACCATCAGTTACAGTATTAGAGACATCCGCATACCGTAATCCAAGGTTCAACACGAGGAAATCTGTTACTGTCCAAGTGTCTTGAATATAGAGTGCCGTAGAGGTCACTTTAGATTGAGTAAAGTCAGTACGGATTCGTTGATCTGCATAGGGAGTCCCTTCTGGTAAACCTGTTACACTATTGGCGCTTGCATAAGTAACGTCCCACCAGCCTTCTCGTCCAGGAACCCCATTGGGCCTGGCTTCGTAATCAACATCGATATTGGTATAGTCGATGCCCATTCGAAGATCATGATTTTCCATTACCCAATTAAAATCAAAGCGGATTTGATCGCGTGTAAATTCACTTTCAGAAACAGTTGCACTTGATTCAGATGAAATTCTTGTCCAACTACCTGTTAAATTAGACCATACTAATGGGTCAGTATTTTCAACAGTATTGTAGGTATTATCTGTGGTACGGCCTGCAATAAATTCTATCGACATATCATCGTTTAATAAGCCGGTATACTTCAAACCATATACATTTCCACCAGAACCATAAGTTTTAGGGCCATTAAGTTCCCCTACTTCTTGGGTTTCAGGATTATTATCAAAGTTGTTAGCTTTACCGTCACTTTCAAAGCCAATAGTGGTAAGTTCTATTGAATGGTCATCATTAATATACCAATCAAGCTTACCAAAATATCTATCGGAAGTTGATTCACCATTATCTAAAGTGGTGTTGTAACCATCAATATAATCATTTTTTTGTGGTTCATAAAGCGCATAAAAAAACAGGCTATCTTCAATTAGAGCACCACTCGCCCAAATATTGAAACGGGTAAATGTTGATTCATCTTGTGCGCTATTTGATAAAATTGAACCATCTGTTTTATAGAGATTTCCATGATGTTCTCTGGTTGCTTCGGGGTCTATTCTGGCATAACCACCAAAGGCAAAGTCATTTGATCCCGATTTAGAGACAGCGTTGACAATGCCACCAAGTGCCCCACCAAACTCAGGATCTATGCCACCCGTTTTAATTTCAGTTTGGGCAACAGCCTCCCAAGGCATGCCAATGGAACCTATACCTGTTTTGATAGCGGTGATGTTTATGCCATTTAGGTAATAACCGTTTTCAGCAGAGGAGGAACCACCAATACTGGCTGCACCAAACTCAGTGTTACTTGTTGTACCAGGTGCCAATAACGCCATAGCTTCAAACCCTGATTCAATAGGCATTTTGTCTAATTCTTTTGCTGTAAGAGTTAATCCACCAGTTGAAGACTCCAAATCAACTCGACTAATTCTTGAACCAACCACGGAAATACGCTCAATATCAGCATCAGTGTTTTTAGCCGATAACAAAATACCATTAAATATAACAGCACCGCCGACCTTTACCGTTAAATCAGATTTTTCAATCGTATCATAGCCATCTTTGTAAATGGTCATTCGGTATTCACCAACAGGAAGTTTTCGCAGCGAATACTCACCTTTTTCATTTGTTGTAATGGTACGAGTAATATTTTTCCCTTTATGTACAAGCTTAATGACTGCACCTTGCGTGGCGATATTATCCGTGCCTGTAATGACCCCCTTAACTGAACCGTTAAAAGTATCTGCAGCTATAGCGTTTGGCATTGACACCATTAATGCAGCACTTACCGCTATTGCAGCTAATGTTTTATGTGATTTAAAACCACTTTTTATAATATTTGTCATGGATTTTCCCAATAATGATTTTCTATTTTTAGTTGTTGTAAATAACTCAGTGTTGAATTCATGTACACTTATATATCTTATATTGTATATTTTCTACAATAATATTTTATTAATTGACACTAAAGTCCTATAAAAACCAGTGAGATTGTCTAAAAGCAATCGGTATTTATAGTGAAAACTTAATAAAATCAGTGGGTGTAAGGTGATGCAGATACTTTTACTCTTGAAAATAATAAATTAAGAATAAAATGTTATTAGGATATTCCTGTGTTGAATATAATGTAGGTTAAGTTGCCAGTTTTGAAATTAAATACGGATTATCTTGGGTTAATTTGTTATTAAATCTATTTGCTCGGTAAGTTCATTGATGACTAGTGAATAAGAACATGTGGGCTAACGTTATTTTGTGGTGTGATGTTGTGCTCGTGTGAATATAAGTACGAGAAACGTACCCAAAAGAATAACGCTAGAGGCAATAAATATCCTTAGTGTTATTATTTCATTAAGAAAAATAACACCAGCAAAGGTAACGAGCACTGGCACACTTAATTGAATCACTGCCGCTTGACTGGCTTTTAGATTAGGTAAAACAGCATACCAAACAATATAACCCATGGCAGAAGTGAGAATGCCTGATATCAGCGCATACGTAAGGCCAAGCATATCAACAGTTATTGTGTGAATTGAAGCGTAGTTTACGACACACCAAAATAATAAGACCATAGGCACCGCTTTAAAAAAATTTCCTGCGGTGCTTATTTGGGGTTCCTTAGAGTGTCTGCCTTGCAGGCTATAAATGGCCCAAGCGATTCCAGAAAAACTCATCAGTGATGCACCTTCTAGTGAAGGAGCTGATATACCCGGTAGCATCAATATGATAAGGCCGCTAATGGCCATCGTAAAACCGCAGCACTGCAAAGGTGTTAAACGTTCCCCTTCAGTATAACCAGAAATTGTCATCGTGATTTGTACTGAACCGAACAAAATTAAAGCACCCGTACCAGCACTAATAAAGCTATAACCGTAGGTGAAACTAATAGCATAAATAAATAAGGCCAATGCAGATAACCATGTCCCAGATTTATGTATCCCATCAACTTTTTTTATTAGCATATAACACCACAAGCAAATAGCGCCCGACACTAGTCGCAATGAGACAAAACTTGCCTCATCGATCTGTGTTGTCTCTAACGCAAGTCGCGTAATAATAGAATTAGCAGCAAAGGCAATTAGCGCTAATAAACTTGCTAATATTACCTTTGGTGTAGTTAGGGGATTTACGTCGATATTTTAGGCAGCCTTTAGTAATAAACTGCTGATGAGCAGGGCTATTGTTAAGCAATTTTATCAAATAAATTGTATTCACCCACTTAATAACAGACCTTAACCGTTATTTTTCAACTTCTTCATGTTAAACCATATCATCAAATGGATTTTTACTCGGTAAATTAATACTGTGTTTAAACTCTGCGAACGATAAGGTTTGAGGAGTAAGTTTGATTTCGGCTTCATCTAACATTCCTTCACCAAATTTATAAATTAAGTCAAATTGCCCCTTGTTAGCATTGTCTCGATAGACTAGTTGGGCTTGCTCTACACTACGTAATTTTTGCAGGTATTCGTTGAAGGCTTCAGCGCCATAGCGTTTTGCCATCATTGCTAAACTGACTTTAGGTGAAAAGACTGTTGCGGTTGCGTTATTGCCACCAAACCCTTTAGAGTTAATAAAAGCAATGTCCATATCGTGGCAATGCCAATGCTCAGTCGCAATATTTAAGTGCTCGTCATACACATCGTCAGCAACTTCATCAATCGTGGTGATGCCTGGCATAATGTTATCACTAAAAATACCAAGTGCCATTGCCATTTGGTCACCACTAGCTGGCCCTAAAGTGTGGCCTACATAAGCCTTTGGCGCGGTGACTGGCCAATTGTTAATATTAAAACATTGTGCCATTTTATGATAAATGAGTGATTCAGTAATTCTATTTTGCGGTGTGCTTGAGCCATGCGCTAAAATAAAGCTGCGTTTTTGTAGCGCTTCTTTGCCCAACACTTGCTCAGCTAAGGCAACAGCTTTAGCCATAGTGATATAGTTACCCGGACCTGGTGCGGTGATTGATTTTTTATAACCGTCAGCATTAATAAATACATCAGCTACTGAGCCAAGTACTTTGGCTCCCATCTCTAGTGCCAAGGCATCATCCATTAATACGACAAATTGTGCCCCTTCTCCCATAGTGAAGCCACAGTTTTGACCAAAAGGTCGGCTTGTACGGCGATGATCAGCGTTGTCACTGCTGTCTAACCTTTTTAATCCTTCTTCGTTGGCTAGGGCACTCATGTTACCAAAGCCTTCAATCATTTCTGGTGTTATAGCCGCTTCACTGCTGCCTACAACAGCAACTCGGGTTCTACCTGATTCTATATCATGAACCGCAGCGCGAAGATTGTATAAAAAGGTGGCGCAAGCACCTGAGCTTGTAAAGGTTGTCCCAACATTACCTGTAACATAGGCGTTGATGAAATCAGTGGACATGGTGTTTAACCCCAAGGCTAATTGTTTGGTGCTTACTCTAGAGCCGGTTAAACGGCTTTTTATTAAACCACCAAAGCCTTCATCTTGCATTTGACCTGCAATTGAAGCAGAGTAAGTGCCCACTTCATCAGGGCTAATTTTATCTAATATGGCATTCCACTCAATTCCTGTAGATCGAATAGCATCAGTTGCTGCAAAAATAGTTGCTTGTAACCCCCTTGGTTGGTATCGACTTTTATAGAGAGTAGCGGGTTCAAACCCTGTAGGAAATTGACCTGCAGCTTTAATGGGGTTATCGCGATAGGCATCATGAGTGATGGTTAATTGCTCAGGTATTTTTACAGATACCTTGCCGTCACCAAGCTCCGTCACTAACCATGAGCTGGGTAAGGGGGAAGGTAATTCTTTAATGCGTGATTCAAATGTAATGAATTGATCGGTAGGGCTAATGTTCATTTTTTGATGCCAATGTGTGGCATCAGGATCAAAATGATTTTTTTCTATTTTTCTAATTAGGGTACCAGCAAGGATTTGTTGACCAAATTTTGCCTCAACTTCTGATTCCTTTACAACATCCCCATTAACATCAACCAAATGGCCTGATTGTTTGTTTACCAGATTCATTAAACTTGCCAAGCCAACAAAGGTTTCCTGACGCGCTTGAGCATTAAGTTTATCTATTATTATTCGGCGAAACCCTTGGTGAAAAGAGGTTCGGCCAGCAGCATTAATACCGCCCATACCGATGATTAAAGGTAAACGTGTCATGTAAGAACCTACTTATAAAATGATAATAAATTCACAACTAAACTACTGCTGCGTCTAAAGGTTCCTAGTGTAATAGTAAGATAAAATAATAATAAGCCAAAAAAGCCTGTTTTTATGTTATAATGGCCAAAATGCAAAGTTTTTGGGATGGTAATGTTAAAATCATCAGTAAAATTTAAAAACCTTAACGTTAGCTTATTGATTTATCCTCATGTTTTAGCGACAGGAGTAACATTACCAATAGAGATGTTAAAAGCAGGTGAGGCATTTGCTAAACGTTACGACAAAACAAGTGTTGGCTTAGCAACACAATTGTTGAGTGAGTCGGCTTCTCAAATAAAGTCGCGCTCAGGCATTATGATGTTAGCTGATATGACATTAGAGGAGCGGGAGGCTGATGTCTCTATTCCTGAAATAGTCATTGTACCGAGTCTTTGGCGTAACCCAAGGCCAGTAATTAAGAGCCACCCAAAATTGGTTAATTGGCTAAAAAAGTGTTGGTTAAATGGCAGTACAATCATCGGCGTAGGTACAGGTGTCTGTTTATTGGCTGAATCCGGATTATTAGATAATCACTCAGCGACTACTCATTGGCATTATGTAGAGCAATTTAAACGAGATTACCCGAATGTAGATTTAAAACCTGACTTTTTTATCACTCAATCAGAACGTATATATTGTGCAGCAAGCCTTAATGCGCTTGCAGATATTATTGTACATTTAATTGCCCAACACTATGGAAAAGCGGCTGCACAGAATGTAGAGCGTAACTTTTCACATGAAATTAGAAAGCCTTACGAAGAACAGCGTTATCTCGAAGGTTCAGGTGATAGGCATGCCGATGAATTGATCGCTGAGATCCAATTTTGGTTACGAACGCACTTAAATACAGAGCTAACACTTTCAGCAATAGCAAAGCAATTTGGTATGAGTCAACGCACATTTACTCGGCGTTTTAAAACAGCAACAGGGGTAAGAGCTACACAATATTGGCAACAATTAAGGATAGAGGCAGCCAAAGAGTTACTTTCTTCAAGTAACCTAACAATACAAGAAATTGCCGATCAAGTAGGCTATCAAGATCAAGGCCATCTAACTCGCCTATTTAAAAGAGATTTATTATTAACACCAAAAATTTACCGTGCTATGGTGAGAAAAAAACTGTTTAGTTAAGCAGTCATAATGGATGATTGTAATAGGTTTCAATCATTAACTATTTATTGATAACGAACGTCTTTTAATTATGTGGCTCGTTAATTAATTAGACTGCTGTCATAAAAAAACAGCAAAAACTTGTCACAGCAGATTGGCTGCGGCAAAATAGCCAGCCAATTAATATTATTTGAGCAAGCCATGAGCGAAAAATTATCAACCGCGCTTTCAATAGCCGAAAAACAGATCAGTCAAATGCTGGTTATGCAAGATGCCATGAATAGCCGTGTCAGTGATACTTGGCGAGACAATAACTATGAATGGTATCGAGCCATTTGGGTTGAGTGTGCAGAAATGTTGGATCATCATGGTTGGAAATGGTGGAAACATCAAGTAATTGATATTGCACAAGTTCAGCTTGAGTTAGTAGATATCTTTCACTTTGGATTGAGCTTACGTTTGATGTCTGGTGATAACCCTGAAGTTATTGCCCGCCAACTGTCTAAAGAGTTACATCAGGGTACAGCAGAAACGGATTTTAAAATAGCACTTGAGAATTTAGCGTCTGCAGCGGTTACAAAAAAGGCCTTTGATGCTAAAGCGTTGGCGGATTGTATGTCATTAATGAACATGGATTTAGATGAGTTGTTTAGGCAATATGTTGGAAAAAACACGCTCAATTTTTTCCGTCAAGATCATGGTTATAAAGAAGGTAGCTACATAAAAGAATGGCATGGTGAAGAAGATAATGAGGTCTTAGCGCAACTTGTTAACACGTTAGATGCTGGTGCTGATAATTTTCAAACGCTCTTATATAAAGCATTAGAAGAAAAATACCCAGCTTAATCTGATCTATACGCATAATTTCGTTCATAGTGATGTAAATACTGACCTAGCTTATTTAATGCCACACTTTCTTAAATGACAAAGGCGGTATTTTAAAAACATTTACCCCAGCTTTGTGCAATGTCATTGATGTGTGCATTTAATTCTTGTGTTTTAATTTTTTAAATCAATAACCATTGGCATAATAACTGCTTTAAAAGATTCAAAATGATATTTTTTTACTAAAAGAGTAATCGAGTGTCAAAAATTTGAACTTTTGGAGAAGCGTATGGAACTTATATTATTTGCCCTCATTACCTTAGTCGTTATTGTTGCTGTTTTAGCGAGCCGATTAAACGATAACAGCTTCCCTTTTCCGTTTGATAGTAAAAACACCATATTTACCCCCGCGGAAAAAAACTTTCAGAACTTAGTTGAACAAGCCTTGGGTGGGGATTATCGAGTATTAAATCGAGTACGATTAAGTGACGTGTTGACTATTCGTAACGGTGTGTCCAGTAGAGCTAGCCAAACAGCCGCTAAAAGTGCTGAAAGCAAGTACTTAGATTTTGTTATCTGTGACCGAAATAGTATGAAATTATTAGGTGCTATTGATTTGGTAGATACACAGGGTCGAGGCTATAAAATAAAAAAAGATTGGTTTGTAAGCGGAAGTCTAGAGGCTGCATCAATTCCTCATTTACGTATTAAAGTAAAAGCTAATTATACCTTGGAGGAAATTAGAAGTTGCATTAATACCCGCTTGCTAGGCAAAACAAGCGCAAATTTTGCACCACAACCTAAAATTAAAGGTCGGGTAATCCCCGCGCCTATGGTTAGAGCAAGAAATAAATCAGTAGGTGCTTTGACTGCAGCTGCAGCCAGAGCCAATGTTGAACAGCCACCTAATGTAATGCCTGCAATGCCAACACCACAAATTACTTCGGCTCCGGCCTCATCATTATCACATTAACGTTAAAAACCTCGGAAAAGAAAGCGCTAATCTTAACGCTTTCTTTTTATTAGCTAAGAATAAAAGACATTGCAATAGCAATATATTCTTTAGCGATGTGAGAGATATACAAAAGAGTATAAAAAGATACAAAGCACCGCAAACGCTAGCGTAAATATGGCACGACCACACATTGTCATGTGAATGGCAATTAATGTAAAACAGCCAGATGAAAGATTCTAATAGTTAATGTTTTTCGACTGAGACTCAGGTTATGTTAACTAATAAAGCTAAAGAGGCCTCAGTAATAACAATATTCCTGAATAAAAAAACAACAAACACTATGCAATAAGAGAAAAAGTGGAAAAAACTTTACTTTAGCTATTGCAAGGGAGAAAACATTACACTAGAATTCGCTCCACTTAATGTAGTGCCGACTTAGCTCAGTTGGTAGAGCAACTGACTTGTAATCAGTAGGTCGCCAGTTCGATTCCGGCAGTCGGCACCATTAATACTTGTTAAGCTGAGGTTTAGCAAGGTACCTTTATTTAGGTATTAGGCTTTATGTGGAGGGGTTCCCGAGTGGCCAAAGGGATCAGACTGTAAATCTGACGGCTCAGCCTTCGGTGGTTCGAATCCACCTCCCTCCACCATTTTCAATTTGTACTCAATTTGAGGCAAATTAAAAAAGAGATAAAAAGATAGAATAAGCGGGTGTCGTATACTGGCTATTACCTCAGCCTTCCAAGCTGATGAAGCGGGTTCGATTCCCGCCACCCGCTCCAATCTTTATATATGAATGCTGATATGGCTCAGTTGGTAGAGCGCACCCTTGGTAAGGGTGAGGTCGG
>JBELHN010000010.1:57044-92401 GCA_042091395.1 Colwellia sp. | reverse complement strand
GCGCACTTGGTTTGGGTCCAAGGGGTCGCAAGTTCGAATCTTGCATCACCGACCATTCTTTATAGATTTCTTACAAAAAATACCTTCCTTTCTCTGAAACGAGCTACAGTTAACACGACCTGTGATGGCGTTAATCAAGTGTGGTCGCGTATCTAATATGCTCCTTTTTTTTATATAAATTGATCTTTGTCAGTGTTTTAATTTTAATGTTGTTTTGGCTGATAGTTTCAACTTGCAACTTGTTTTTAGCCTCGCTATAATTCTGCGTCATAATTTTTAACAGCGCATCTCTATCGAATCGTGTCTGAATTTTTTCTCACGTATATTTTTAGAGCTGCTTTTAAGCGTAGAACGCTAAGTTTTTGAGGTATTTAAATGCAAGTTTCAGTTGAGACTACACAGGGTTTGGAGCGTCGCTTGACTATTTCTGTTCCGGCGGAAAAAGTCGACGTTGAGGTAAATAACCGTCTTCGTCAAATGAGTAAAACACAACGTATCAACGGCTTTCGTCCGGGTAAAGTACCTCCGTCAGTAATCCAAAAACGTTTTGGCAAATCTGTTAGACAAGAAGTCGCTGGAGAAATAATGCAGCGTAACTTTGTAGACGCTATTGTTGCTGAAAAAATGAATCCTGCAGGTCGTCCATCTTTTGTAGCAAAAAGCAACGAAATGGGCAAAGCTCTAGAGTTTGAAGCAACGTTTGAAATTTATCCAGAAGTTGAATTGAAAGATTTGGAAAAAATTGCTGTTGAACGACCTGCTGTTGAGGTTACCGATGCAGACCTTGACGAAATGTTTGTCACGCTACAAAAACAACACCAAACTTGGAAAGAAAACAAGCGTAAAACCAAGAAAGGTGACAAGTTAACACTTGATTTTAGCGGACGTGTTGATGGTGAAGAGTTTGAAGGCGGCAAAGCAGAGAACTTTGAATTAGAATTAGGCGCTGGTCGAATGATACCTGGTTTCGAAAAAGAGATTACAGGGATGAAGTCTGGAGAAGAAGGCACTATAAAAGTTACTTTCCCTGACGATTACCATGCTGAAAACTTGAAAGGTAAAGAAGCAGAATTCGACATTGTTATTCATAAAACTGAGGGCCCAGTTTTACCTAAGATTGACGAAGGTTTTGCTAAATTGTTTGGTATTGAAGAAGGCGGTGTAGAAGCTCTTCGTGTTGAAGTACGCAAAAATATGGATCGTGAATTAGCTCAAGCTGTTAAAGCAAAAGTTAAAACCCAAGTCATTGATGGACTTCTTGCTGGTCATGAAGTAGGTTTACCTGCAGCTCTTGTTGCACAAGAGGTAGATGTTTTACGTCAACAGGCAATGCAACGCTTTCAAGGCCAAATGGACCCTAAAAACTTACCTGAGCTACCTGCTGAGATGTTCACAGAGCAAGCTGAACGTCGAGTTAAAATTGGTTTACTTTTAGGTGAAGTTATCAAGTTAAATGAACTTAAGGTCGATGAAGAAAAAGTCAACGAACTTATCGCTTCAGCAGCATCAGCCTACGAAGATCCTAAAGAGGTGATTGAGTATTACGCTAGCAACAAAGAATTAATGCAACAGATGCAAAATGTGGCATTAGAAGAGCAAGCTGTTGAACTTTTAGTTGAATCGGCAAAAGTTACTGATAAAAAAGCAAGCTTTAATGAAATAATGAATCCAGAAGCTAAGTAATAACTAACTAAGCTAAATATAATCTCAGTTTTCATTGACAATAGACTTAGCAATCGCTTAAATTTAATGGCTTGTATGGCAACATACAAGCCATTTTTATTTATTAGAGGAAGGTATACTCTTGTTTAATTCTCAAATCGGTTCTCAAATTACATCACAGCAACAAAGTCAGTCTTCTCTTCAAGGTGGTTCCAGCAACATAGAAAGCGCTCTAGTACCTATGGTTGTTGAGCAAACTGCAAAGGGTGAGCGTTCGTACGATATTTACTCAAGATTATTAAAAGAACGTGTTATTTTCCTTTGTGGTCAGGTAGAAGATCACATGGCTAACTTAATTATTGCTCAATTATTATTTTTAGAATCAGAAAGTCCCGATAAAGATATTTTTTTGTATATCAACTCTCCCGGTGGCTCTGTAACAGCTGGTATGGCGATATACGACACAATGAAGTTTATTAAGCCTAATATCAGTACGGTTTGTATTGGCCAAGCTGCTAGTATGGGTGCTTTTTTATTGTCAGGTGGTGAAAAAGGTAAACGTTATTGTTTACCCAATGCACGTGTAATGATTCATCAGCCTTTAGGTGGATTTCAAGGTCAAGCCTCTGATTTTGAAATTCATGCAAAAGAAATTTTATTTATAAAAGAAAAGTTAAATAAATTGATGGCCGAGCACACGGGCAAAACACTAGAACAATTATCACAAGATACAGACCGTGATAATTTCTTAAGTGCAGAGGCAGCGGTTGAATATGGATTAGTTGACTCCATATTAGAACAACGTAACGAAAAATAGGAATTCAGTGTATACTTATTTGTATATTGAACCCAGATGGATCTATTGAATTAAAAGTTAAGAGGTAGGGCATGACTGATATTAAAAGTGGTGGCGACAACGGTAAATTACTTTACTGTTCGTTTTGTGGCAAAAGCCAACATGAAGTTCGTAAATTAATTGCTGGCCCATCAGTATTTGTATGTGATGAATGTGTAGAACTCTGTAATGACATAATTCGCGAAGAAATTTCTGAAATTTCACCAAAAGAGCATAAAAAAGCACTGCCATCTCCAATCGAGATCCGTGAAAGTCTTGACGACTATGTTATTGGTCAAGAGCATGCAAAAAAAGTCCTAGCTGTTGCAGTATATAATCATTATAAGCGCTTACGTAATGGTGATAACCATAATGGTGTTGAGTTAGGTAAAAGTAATATATTACTTATCGGTCCTACAGGTAGTGGTAAAACTCTTCTTGCACAGACTTTAGCACGTTTATTGGATGTTCCTTTTACCATGGCCGATGCTACGACATTAACCGAAGCAGGTTATGTCGGTGAAGATGTTGAAAATATTATTCAGAAGCTATTACAAAAATGTGATTACGATGTTGAGAAGGCGCAACGCGGTATTGTTTATATCGATGAAATAGACAAAATCTCTCGTAAGTCTGACAACCCCTCTATCACTCGTGATGTTTCAGGCGAAGGTGTTCAACAAGCGTTATTGAAACTTATTGAAGGTACCGTTGCTTCAGTTCCTCCACAAGGCGGTCGCAAACACCCTCAACAAGAATTCCTGCAAGTTGATACCTCTAAAATTTTATTTATCTGTGGTGGCGCTTTTGCGGGTTTAGATAAAGTTGTTGAACAGCGCAGCCATACTGGCACAGGTATAGGCTTTGGTGCTGAAGTTAGGGGCAAAGAACAAGAGAAATCTTTAACTGATACGTTGGCTGATGTAGAACCACAAGATTTAGTAAAATATGGGCTAATTCCTGAATTTATTGGTCGCTTACCTGTTCTTGCGACATTGCGAGAGTTGGATGAAGAGGCATTAATTCAAATTTTACAAGAGCCAAAAAATGCACTTACCAAACAGTTTACAGCTTTATTTGACATGGAAAATGTCGAGTTAGAGTTTAGAACTGATGCACTGCATGCTGTGGCTCGTAAAGCCATGGAGAGAAAAACAGGCGCTCGTGGTTTACGTTCTATTGTTGAAGCTGTGCTACTCGATACTATGTACGAGCTTCCCTCAATGGAGGATGTCAGTAAAATTGTAGTTGATGAAAAAACCATTAAAGGTGAAAGTAATCCAATCATCATTTACGACAGTAAACAAGAACAAGCCGCTTCCGAATAATTTTTTAATTATTTAAAAAGCCACAATTCTAAGCCCCGAACTATAGGTAATTATTGTATAAATTACCTATAGTTCGGGGCTTTTTGTCTTTATTTGTTAGTGAACCATCGAGTTATTTGCCTTATTTTTATCTGTGTTGTTGAAACTTTCATGCCTAGCCCCATATAACATTTATAAATTTAATTTTTTCATTAATTCAATCAATTCCCAAAAAGAGTAGCCAATGAGTAAAGAATTATCTGGTGTCGTTGAAATCCCCGTTTTAGCTTTAAGAGATGTTGTTGTTTATCCACAAATGGTTATTCCACTTTTTGTTGGTCGTGAAAAATCTATTCGTTGTTTAGATTTAGCCATGGAAAATGATAAACAAGTCTTTTTGGTCGCTCAAAAAGATGCTGCTGTTGATGATCCAAAAGCTGAAGATGTTTATAGCACCGGTACCGTAGCGACTATTTTGCAAATGCTTAAGTTACCTGATGGTACCGTTAAAGTATTGGTTGAAGGAGCTAAACGTGCAACCATTCGCAAGTTTGTTGAAACAGAGCTATTTTTTAGTGCTGAAGTCGAATATGTTGATCCAATCAATGAATCAACAGACGATATTGAAGTACTCATCCGGTCAGCAATTTCACAATTTGAAGGCTACGTTAAGCTCAATAAAAAAATACCACCAGAGGTATTAACTTCAGTAGCCGGTATTGATGAAGCAGAGCAGTTGGCTGATACCATGGCAGCTCATATGCCACTTAAACTTGCTGATAAACAAAAAGTACTTGAAATTGATGATGTTAATCAACGTCTAGAGCACTTAATGGCACTAATGGAGGGTGAAATTGATTTATTGCAAGTAGAAAAGAAAATTCGTACGCGCGTTAAGAAACAAATGGAAAAAAGTCAACGTGATTACTACTTAAACGAACAGATGAAAGCGATCCAGAAAGAGCTTAATGAAGGTGAAGATAGTCCAGATGAACTGGATCAAATGACAAAACGCATTGAGGAAGCGCAAATGCCTCCTGAAGCGAAAGAGAAAACACTGGCAGAATTTCAAAAGCTCAAAATGATGTCGCCAATGTCTGCTGAAGCAACAGTGGTTCGTAGTTACATTGATTGTATGATTGGTGTGCCTTGGAAAAAACGCAGTAAATTAAAACGAAATTTAGCGCTAGCTGAAGAGGTATTAGATAAAGATCATTACGGTTTAGATAAAGTTAAAGAAAGAATATTAGAATACCTAGCGGTTCAACAACGTGTAAGTCAATTAAAAGGCCCCATTTTATGTTTAGTGGGTCCTCCTGGTGTTGGTAAAACATCATTAGGACAATCTATTGCTAAATCTACAGGTCGTAAATACGTTCGCATGGCATTAGGGGGCGTTCGAGATGAAGCTGAAATTAGAGGGCATAGAAGAACATATATAGGCTCTTTACCTGGTAAGCTTATTCAGAAAATATCTAAAGTGGGAGTTAAAAATCCACTTTTTCTATTAGATGAAATTGATAAAATGGCATCAGATATGCGCGGCGATCCTGCTTCAGCATTGCTGGAGGTTTTAGATCCAGAGCAAAATACCACATTTAACGATCATTATTTAGAAGTTGATTACGACTTATCCGATGTTATGTTTGTTGCAACCTCCAACAGTATGGATATACCGGGACCACTTCTTGACCGCATGGAAGTTATTCGTTTATCTGGCTACACAGAAGATGAAAAGCTTAATATTGCCCGTAACCATTTAGTTAACAAACAAATTGAACGCAATGGCTTGAAAGCAAAAGAAATTGACATTGATGATAGTGCGATAATTGGCATCATTAGATATTACACTAGAGAAGCCGGTGTCAGAAGTTTAGAACGTGAAATATCTAAGCTTTGTCGCAAAGCCGTTAAAGCAATTTTACTTGATAAAACACTAAATAAAGTTGTTATTAATCAAGATAACCTCAATGAGTTTTTGGGGGTGCAACGTTTTGATTATGGTAAGGCAGATTCGGAAAATAGAGTCGGTTTAGTGACAGGTTTAGCTTGGACTCAAGTAGGTGGTGAATTACTGACCATTGAGACTGCTTCTGTGCATGGTAAAGGTAAGTTAACTTATACTGGGTCTTTGGGTGACGTTATGCAAGAGTCTATTCAAGCGGCTATGACGGTAGTAAGAAGTAGAACAGAAAAACTTCGAATCAATGACGACTTTTATGAAAAACGAGATATCCACGTTCACGTTCCTGAGGGTGCCACACCAAAAGATGGTCCAAGTGCTGGTATTGGAATGTGTACGGCCTTGGTTTCAAGTTTAACAGGTAATCCTGTTAAAGCTGATGTCGCTATGACAGGTGAGATTACATTGCGTGGTGAAGTGTTAGCCATTGGTGGTTTAAAAGAAAAACTACTTGCCGCTCATCGTGGTGGTATTAAAACGGTTATTATTCCGCACGAAAATGAACGCGATCTTGAGGAAATCCCTGATAATGTTAAGGCGGAATTGTCTATCCACCCCGTTAAATGGATAGATGATGTTTTATCATTAGCGCTTGAACATCCTGTTGAGCAGTGGGTTGCAGATAAATAATTTGCTTAAAATATGAGCTTTTTTGATGTTTTCTCACAAAAAAGCTTATAAAAACTAAAATATTTAAAAAAAATAGCAATTATCGCTTTTCAAACGCTGAAACTATGTTAAGTTAAGTACGCTTTTATCGCTAGAACCCTTACTCTCTATGTTTCATAGATGAGTTAATGGAACTAGGTAGTAAAATAATTACTAACTCAACACTAGCAATCGTCAATTATGTTATTGACGTAATTATAACCAAGGATAGTGTTGTATAATAACAATTGAAGGGGTATACACTGTGAATAAATCTCAACTAATCGAGAAAATTGCTGCCGGTGCAGATATTTCAAAAGCTGCTGCAGGACGTGCATTAGATTCTTTTATCGGTGCTGTAACTGATGAATTAAAAGATGGCGAGCAAGTTGCTCTAGTTGGTTTTGGTACTTTTTCTGTACGTGACCGTGCTGCTCGCACAGGCCGTAACCCGCAAACGGGTGCTACCATTGAAATCGCTGCTGCTAAAATCCCATCTTTCAAAGCGGGTAAAGCATTAAAAGATGCGTGTAACTAATCACTTAGTGATGAGTTAAAAATTACTAAAAAACCACCTGTAAGGTGGTTTTTTACTTTGTGATATTGTAGAAAATGGAATTATCATATTAATATGATATTTATTTTAAGTTGTGCTTCAAGCAGTGCTCCGCATCTGTTAATATCGCGAGCAACTTTTAATTAATATCAGTTTACCCACTGATACAAAGATACATTAACCTAATAACCTTAGGTATAAAAAAAAGAGAACGAGATGTTAGAAGATATTCGTGAAAAATCACAAGGCTTAACGGCGAAGATAATTCTTGGACTAATTATCCTTACTTTTGCTGTTGCTGGTGTTGGGAGTTATACCAACTCAGTTGATACTTCAGTAGCTACTGTTAATGGAGAGTCTATTAGCCAACAAGACTTCAACAAAGCATACCAAGCGCAACGAAGTAGGATGGCACAGCAATTTGGTGAAATGTTTGAAACACTATCTAACGATGCTGGTTACATGGCAAATTTTCGTCAAGGTGTGCTTGATAATTTAATTAATGAAAAATTAATTGATCAGCAAAGTGATGCACTAGCTATTCGCGTATCTGACTCTCGTTTGAAAGAAACAATTAGAAAGATGCCTGAATTTCAAGTAGATGGTAATTTCGACAATAACCGTTATTTAGCCATTATTAATCAAGCCGGTTTTTATCAATCTTCTGACTTTCGCGACTATTTACGTGTTGAAATGGCCCGACGCCAACTTAGTCAAGCCTTAGTAACTTCTGAATTTAGCTTACCTTATCAAGAGAAGTTACAGTTAGATTTACAAAATCAAGTTCGTGATATTCGTTTTGCCACTATTTCAACAGAACAATTTAAGGGTGATATTGAAGTATCTGATGAAGAAATTAATACTTATTACCTTGCTAATCAATCTCGATTTGAAAATAAAGAGCAAGTTAAGGTTGATTTTGTTTCGCTAGATGTAGCAGATATTGCTAAAACTATTGTTGTTACTGATAATGACGTAGCTGAGTATTATCAAGAAAACCTTAGTAGTTTTACAGAGCCTGCACAAAGACGTATTTCTCACATATTAATTGAGTTTACTGATGGCGAAGATGCAGCTGAAGCCAGAGCTCAGGACGTATTAGCTCGTCTCGAGCAGGGTGAAGATTTCGCTGTGTTAGCTAAAGAATTATCAGACGATACCTTTAGTGGTGAAAATGGTGGTGATCTCGAATGGCTAGAATCCGGTGTTATGGAAGAATCATTTGATGCTGCAGCTCTTGCGCTTAAGCAAGTCAATGACCTTAGCTCATTAGTCAAAACTAGCTTTGGTTATCACATATTAAAGTTAACAGACTTCAAAGCTGAAATGATCAGCCCCTTAGAAGATGTTAAGGTGGAATTGACAACAAAATTAAGTAATGAATTAGCGCAAGACAAGTTTTATGCTTTACAACAAGAATTGGCTCGCATTAGTTTTGAATTTCCAGATAGTTTAGAGGATGCAGCCACAGAGGTAGGTGTTTCTATTCAAACATCACCTTGGTTACTTCGTTTTGGTAATCAAGCTCCCTTTGATCAAAGCAAAGTTGTTGACGCAGCATTTTCTGATATGGTTTTACAAGATAATATGAACTCTGATTTACTTGAAATAAGTGATGATGTTGCCATTGTTCTGCGTTTGAATACCTACCAAGAAGCAAATGTCAAACCTTTAACGGAAGTTACAAGTCAAATTAAAGAAATTTTAGTCACGCAAAAATCGACTGAAAAAGCCCAACAAACAGCTGATTTATTGCTTGCTGACCTAACAGCAGGTAAAAGTGTTACCGAACAATTGGCAGCTTTAAATGCTAGTTTTGTTGAGCAAAAAGAATTAGGTCGATATGGATCACAAGTTGATCAAGGGATTAGTCGTGCAGCCTTTGTTCTTCCTCACCCAATAGATGGTGTAGTATCAGCCTCCTCAGTGGCTTTAAGTAATGGCGATCTTGCGCTTGTAGAGTTAACAAAGGTGAATGTAAAAGAGACTGAAACAAATGCTAATTTAGCACAGCAGCAAACCTCACAACTCGCACAATCAGCTTATCAGAGTTTTGTTAATGCTTTGAAAGTTGACGCTGAAATTACCAGTAAGGTTATTGCTGAACCAACACCGATGTTTTAAGTATTAAATAAGAACTAAATATATTTCTTGTAAAAAGCCAATGACTTTAGGGTTATTGGCTTTTTTATCATTGAGTCCTGCAACCTTTTAAAGTTTATAAGTCTAATTTTTCACTGATTTTCGATTTTTTAAGTTTGAGTGCAATTTATTTGTACTGGAAGTTTTGGCTCATCATTAATTTTTGAGTCACTTTATGTTGTGGGTTACTCATGACATCGATGGTTTTGCCTTTTTCTACAACTCGCCCTTGTGACATAACCATGACATCATCACTAAAATGCCTAACAATTCCTAGATTATGTGAAATTAAAATGTAAGCCAACCCCATTTGTTGCTGAAGATCTAACAGTAAATTGATGATTTGTGAGCGCAAGGATGGGTCAAGGGCAGCTAAAGCTTCATCTAAAATAATAACTTGTGGCTCAAGTATGATAGCCCTAGCCAGAGAAATCCTTTGCTTTTGACCACCTGAAAACATATGAGGATAAAAATTCATGTGGTCGCCTAATAAACCGACTTTTTGCAGAGTGGTTCTGATTAGTTTACGGCGTTTTATTTCATTAAGGCGAGTATTTAAGCGAAGCGGCTCATCAAGCAGCTCTTGAATAGTTAGGCTTGGATTGAGCGTTGTACCAGAATCTTGAAATATCATTCTAATATGTTGGCAGCGTTGTTTAAAGTGATTGTTTTTTAACTTTTGACCATTGAGGTAAATATTGCCAGCGTTTGCGGTTTCAGCACCAACTAAGATTTTAGCTAAGGTTGATTTTCCTGAACCCGCTTCTCCAACCACAGCTAATGTCTTGTTTGCCTGAATAGCAAATGAGATGGGCGCTAAAGCATCAAACTTTTGTTTATGATACCAATATCCTTTAAGCTTAAATGACTTCTCAATATCTTTTACTTCTAGAAGCGTGGTCATTTAAACTTCCTCTCTTAGCATATTACGGCTGATTAAGCTTTTTCTTGCTGATTCATGTAAAATTGGAAAGTGACAACTCACTTTGTGACCGTGAAAATTACTTACTCTTGGCGCTTCAACGCATCTTTGTTGAGCTCTCGGACATCTAGGTCCGAGACGACAACCTATAGGCAGGTGCTGCAATATCGGAATACTGCCAGGTAAAGTCATCAATCTAGACTTTGAAGGGAGTTGCAAATTAGCCTTTGTACTACTATCAACTAGTGCGCGGGTGTAGGGATGCATTGGCTTATTAAATATTTGTGAGGTACTACCCGCTTCAACAAACTGACCGCTATACATAACAGTAATTGTCTTGGTCCAGTGTGTAAGGTTCTCAAGATCATGACTAATCAGTAAAATGGACATGTTCTTTAACTGGTTTAAGTTAGCTAGTAGCCTATAAATTTGCCCTTGGTTAGTACTCTCCATGGCGGCTGTGGGCTCATCTGCGATAAGTAAAACTGGTCTGCCCGCAAGCGCTATAGCAATCATTACCCGCTGACAAATGGCTTCAGTGAGTTGATGCGGGTAACTATTAATGCAGTCGCTATGATTTTTTATCCCTACTTTATGTAATAGTTTGATTACCGCTTCTTTACGTTGCTTGTTTCGCTGCCAAAAGTAACCAGTGAATTGAGAAGTATCAATTGCTTCATTGAGTTGAGCCCCAATTAATGTGGTAGGATCTAAACAACTCATAGGCTCTTGAAATATCATCGCAATATCTCGACATAACAATGCTTTTCGCTCTGATATATTTAACCGCAACAGATCGATACCGCGCCAGTGAAATCTGTCAGCATGGACATGCCATTTGTCGTTTAAAACCCCAATGATGGCTTGTGCCAATAACGATTTGCCAGAACCAGACTCACCAACTAAACCTCGAACTTCCCCCTCTTTTATAGAGAGGCTTACTTTATCAACAGCTAAGACTCGACCATTTGGCGTATCGAGTTCAATTGATAAATTTCTTATGTCAAGTAAATTCATAGCGTCTGCTTAGGCGGTTTGAAGAAAAATAAATTGGTAAATTAAATTATCTATTATTACTACACAACAGTAAAATTATACCGAGTTAAGTTTTAATTTTGTTTTCTAAGCTTAAGTGCGTGTCTAATACCTTCACCGACCAGGTTTGTGGCTACAACAGCAAATAAAATAGCTAACCCAGGTAAATAAACAGTCCAAGGAGCTATATAAAATCGTTCTAAGCCATTGGCTAAAATAGCACCCCATTCAGGTAAGGGAATTTGAGCACCAAGACCTAAGAAACCCAATGTAGCAATATCTAATATTGCCGCAGATTGAACTAATGTAGCTTGACTCATTAAACGTTCAACAATATTGGGGAAGACTGAATAGTATAGAATCCTAAAGTTACTCGCCCCATCTAATTTTGACGCCAGCACATAATCCTTCCTAAACTCTTCTTTTACTGCATATCGAGTTATATGAATGAACTGTGGAATAAAGACAATAGCAATTGCCCATACAGTGTTACCTATTCCTGGCCCCAAGATTGCGACAATAATAATAGCTAATAGCAAAGAAGGGATTGATAAAACTACGTCGAGAAAATGATTTAAAAAACTTGATTTTATACCTTTTGTTAACGCCGATAGAGAACCAAAAATCACACCTATTACTAAAGAAATTATAACGACAATAAAACTTAAGCCAAAAGTCAATGATGAGCCATACATTAAACGAGATAACATATCACGACCCAATTCATCTGTGCCAAGTAAGTAACTGACGTTGCCATCATCATGCCAAGCGGGTGGTAATAAGATCATATCTAAATTACCATCGACTGGCGAGTAGGGCGCTAATAGTGGCCCAAAAATAGCCAGTAATATTAAAAAAATGAAACAACAAATACCCACCATGGCTACAGGGGTTTTACGAAAAATTCCCCATAGTTGCATAAAAGGTGAGGGAAAGACTTCTTCGAGGTAAATTTTTTCACGAGCCATATCTATTACCTCGCGCTAATGGATTGAGCGCCGCATAAATAAAATCAATCAAAATATGTACTATAAAAATAAAGCAAGATAAGACGAGCAAGCCACCTTGAATAGCTGTGTAATCGCGTTGGTATATACTTTCTATAAGCCAGCGCCCAATTCCAGGCCAACTGAAAATAACTTCAGTAACCATGGCTATTGTAACTAGATTAGCGAACTGTAGGCCTACATGACGAATTATTTTTATCATAGCATTACGAATTGCGTGGCGAAAAATTATCTGCTTAAAGCTTAACCCTTTTGCTTTGGCAGCTTTAATATAACTTGCTGATAATACTTCTATCATCACAGCTCGAGAGAGGCGGATAAAAATGGTTGCAGGGGCAAGTGCAATGACACATGCGGGCAGAAGAATATGAAGGCTAGCATCCTTAAATGCTTGCCATTTGTAGGGGCTGTCACTTAATAAAATATCAACAAACTGTAGTCCAGTGACAAACTCTATTTCGAACAGTAAGCTAATTTTACCTGCAGATGGTAACCAGCCAAGGTTTACTGAAAATTGGTGTATGGCTAATAACCCTAGCCAAAAGACGGGAATAGAATAACCAAGCATTGCCATTGATAAAATAATATTGTCAGCCAATTTAGTGTGTTTTATAGCGGCCATAAATCCCAAAGGAATACCGACTATCATGGCAATAAACAATGCTACTAAGCTCAACTCAATGGTTGCTGGTAGTAGCCGCCTAATTTCGTTACTAATTGGGGACTGGCTTGCCATGGATTGACCTAAGTCACCATGTAAAATATGCTCAACATAAGCCGCAAACTGTGTAACTATATTTTCTTGTGTCTTGTAAGCAAGGTTTAGTTTTTGTAATTCTGAAGAAGTAGCATTTATTTGTCCTGAATGATTAATAACGACATCACCAGGAAATAAAAAACTTAAACTAAAGGAAACAATGGTTAATACCAACATTGTTAATACAAATAAACTTAATCGCCGGAAAGTAAACCTAAGCATGTTATTCAACGTCCTCAACACTAGTTTGAGAATTTTCACTTGGTGTTATTGGTTGTAATTTATTTTTTTTGTAAACGTTGTGAAAACTTAAACCACCATAATTGGATATTATCGGCCCAGTAACTTTACTATCTCTCGATTGAAAACGTTTAGAGTGTGCAATTGGTAACAAAGGTACTTCGCTGGATATCAACGCCATAGCCTCTTTATAATATTTTTTTCTAGCTAAAACATTATTAGTACTCAGTGCTTTTTCTAATAAAGCATCGTACTTTTTGTTACACCAAAAAGTTCTATTGTTACCTGCTTTGTTTTTTGGGCAAGCTAAAATAGGCGTAAAGAAATTATCAGGATCTGGGTGATCAGCAGACCAGCCAAGAAGAAAGCTTTGATGCTTGCCCTGAGATAACTGGCGAAGAAAAGTGCTCCATTCATAACTGACAATATTTACATTAACGCCAATTTTTTTTAAATCAGTTTGAATCAGTTTTGCCATAGTTAATGCATTTGGATTGTAAGCGCGTTGCACAGGCATTGCCCAGATATCCATATTAAAACCGTTAGCATAACCTGCTATTTTCAACAATAACTTAGCTTTATTGGGGTTATATATTTGCTCCGCTGTATCAATATCATAGGCCCAAGATGTCTCTGGAATGATAGATTTAGCCAATGCGGCTTGTCCCTGATAAACGGTATCAATTATTGCTTTTTTGTTGATCGCCATACTAATGGCTTGCCTAACTATTTTGTTATTAAAAGGTGGTTTTTGTGTATTAAAACCCAAGTAACCAACATTTAAGGCGGTAATTGATTCTAAGATTAAATCATCACGTTGCACTATTTTTTCATGGGCTATTGGGTAACTACTTACATCACATTCTTTTGCGAGTAATTTGGTTAGACGGCTTGTTTCTCTTGGGGATATATCGTAAACAAGCTGCTCTATTTTAGCTTTTTCTTGCCAATATTTATCATTTCGGTAATAACGAATTAAAGAGCCAACTCGATAATCTTTGAGTTTAAAAGGGCCTGTGCCTATTGGAAATATATCTAGGCGATGTGGTGTGCCCTGTTCAATCAGTTTTTGCCCATATTCTGCAGATAAAATTATCGCAAAATCTGTAGATAGATTGGCTAAGAAAGAGCTATTTTTACGTTTTAAAACAAATCGTACGGTAAAATCATTAATTTTTTCAACTTTTTCGATAAGTTCAGAGAACTTAACACTGTGAAAAAAGGGGTAATGGCCTCCAGATACATAATGGTAAGGGTGTTTTGTGTCTAAAATTCTATTAAAGGTAAATAGAATATCGTCAGCATTGAACATTCTAGTTGGAGTAAAATATTCAGTTTGATGAAATGCGACATTTTGCCGTAAATAAAACGTAATTTTCTTACCATCTTTAGTTACGTGCCAAGACTTCGCAAGAGAGTTTTTTAATTTGTTGCTGGTTTCCTCAAATACAACAAGGCTGTTATAAAGTAACTTAGAGGTTGCATCAGAGGTTGTACCTGAGCTGGTTAACTGCGGGTTAAAAGAATCAGGTGAGCCTTCTGAGCAATAGATAATACTTCGTTCGTCAAGCGTCAATTTGTTATCATTGTCACTACACGATATTAAAAAAATACTTGCAACAATGAGTAATGTGAAATTATGAGATGCTTTGTTACTCATCATTAAAGTTACCATCAAGCAAGTTATACTTTTTTAGGTAACCACGTAACTGATGGTAAGTTAATTTTAGTGCTTCAGCCGTTTTCTTTTGATTAAACTGACAGTGCGACAACGCTGATTGAATTAAATCAATTTCATAGGTTTGAGATAATGTTTTTAACGATTGTGGAAACTGTGGACGATTTAATGCTGTATTTTGAGTTTGCATACTAGTGATAGTATTGTTCGTAGCTTTATTACTGCCTTCGTATGAGGGGGCAATCTCATCATTACTTAGCGTTTCATCAGAATTGGAGGTCAAAACCTTATCTTTACTGTTAACGCGATCAATAGTTTTAATTAGTTGCTTAGGTCTATAAGGTGACTCAAAGGGGTCTAAAACCAGTTCATGAACCGGTACATGCGGATTATTACTGCGATAAACACTCCGCTCTATTACATTTTTTAGTTCTCGAATATTTCCGGGCCAATGGTACTCCAGTAAAGTTCGTTTAGCTTTCTCTGTAAAGCCACTAAATAATTCAAACTCAAGCTCTCTAGCCATGTTAATGGCAAAATGTTCTGCGAGCATTAAAATATCTTCCAATCGTTCTCGCAAGGGCGGTAAAGTAATGACATCAAAAGCTAAACGATCAAGTAAATCTGCACGAAACTGTCCATTACTGGCTAAACTTGGTAAGTCTTCATTCGTAGCAGCAATTAATCTTGCATTAGTTTTAATCGTTTTTGAACCACCCACACGTTCAAACTCACCATATTCAACGACACGAAGTAGCTTTTCTTGGATGAGCCCTGAGGTGTTAGCGATTTCATCTAGAAAAAGTGTGCCTTTATCAGCTCTTTCGAAACGACCTTCGTGTCGCTTGTTTGCTCCTGTAAAGGCACCACTGTCGTAACCAAACAACTCAGTTTCTAATAAATTTTCATTAAGGGCAGCACAATTAAGCTTTAAATATGTTTGTTCCCAACGTTTGGACAAATAATGCAAACGCGCAGCGACAAGCTCTTTACCAGTACCTCGCTCACCAATAATGAGAACGGGTTTACTGAGTATTGCTATCTTTGAAATTTGTTCGAGAACTTCTAAAAAACTGTTAGATTGACCAAGTAAGTTATCTTGTTGGTTAAAGCGTGCCATAGCAGACTCAAATGTTGGTTTATTTCACTAACAAATAGTGTATTTTATTAATTGAAAGGTTAAAAGGTTTTTTTATTAAAATAATAATTATATTTAAAACATAAGGTTAAATATAATTTTTAAAGTTGGCGCAATAAGTGAATAGGTAAGTAAAGTAACAAATAACAATTCAGTACTTAAAAAGGCTTGGTCTGAGAGTAATTACCAAGTTAAAAAAACATCTAGCCAGAAGAAGAGGTAAACATTATGGGCATTTTTTCACGATTTACAGATATCGTAAATTCGAATATTAACAATTTATTGGACAAGGCTGAAGATCCAGCCAAAATGGTTCGCTTAATCATTCAGGAGATGGAAGATACCTTAGTAGAAGTTCGCTCTAGTTCAGCTAAAACCTTAGCAGATAAAAAAGAACTAAGTCGTCAGGTAACTAAGTTAGAAAAAGATGCTTTACAATGGCAAGATAAAGCAGAATTAGCATTGAGTAAAGATCGAGAAGATTTAGCTCGTGCAGCCTTGGTTGAAAAGAAAAAAAGTAGTGAAAGTGCACAAGCTTTGTTAGAAGAACTCGCTCATACTGATGAACATATCAGTAAGCTACAGAATGAAATATCTCAATTGCAAGAGAAGCTTACGGATGCTAAGGCAAGACAAAAAGCGATTTTAGTTAGAGAGCAATCAGCCAATTCACGTTTAAAAATTAAAGAAAATATTCATAGTAATCGAGTCAATGATGCACTTAATCGTTTTGATCATTACGAACGTAAAATTGACAACATAGAAGCAGAAGTTGAATCTTATGATATGGCGGGAAAATCATTAGCTGATGAAATAGATGATTTAGCAACGGATGCAAAAGTAGACGATGAATTAGCACAGCTAAAAGCCAAGTTAAAAGATACTAAAAAAAATGGCTAATGCTTTAAACAAATAGTAATACCTATAACAAGGATAAGGAGAAGTATTGTGGAAGAAGTCATTGTGGCACCTGTTATTATATTCATGGTTGTTGTGGCGCCTATTTGGCTAGTTTTACACTATCGTAGTAAAAAACAAGTCAATCAAGGTTTAAGTCAAGAAGAATATATTCAGTTAGCAGAGTTGTCTGAAGCGGCTGATGTTATGGCTGAGAGAATATCTACATTAGAAGCTATTTTAGATGAAGAAGCACCAAACTGGAGGTCAAAATTATGATCAAAAGTAGAGGAGAACTCTATAGAAATACTGAGAAAGCCAGGATTGCAGGTGTTTGTGCAGGTATTGCCGACTATTTTGGTTGGGAGACCTGGTTAGTAAGAATATTAATCGTCTCGGGTGTTCTTTTTGGTATGCCATTTTTGATTCTAGGTTATTTTGCTGGTTGGTTTATTTTAGATAAAGCCCCTAAGCTTGAGCACAATAAACAATTTATAGAGGGGAAGGTCAGCAAAAATTCACTCAATAGCTCCAATGAATCGATTAAAGTGAAGTCAAGGGTTTGGCAATCAGGTGAGCCGCCTAAGCAAGCGCTATATGATATAGGTTTGAAGTTTCGCTCCCTTGAAAGGAAGATTCAAACGATGGAGCAATATGTGACTTCAACCGAATTTACTGTTGCCAGAGAAATTAATAAGCTTTAGGCAGATTTGTAATTCTTACAGTAATTTATCACAAGTAATATATTAGTAAATTACAATACAGCATTTAACTTGGTTCATGTTACCGTTAAATAAGCCAACTGAAATATTGTCATAAATATATGACTGATAACGTTATTGATTGATTTAATTATCTAGATAAAATGTATCGTAATTCTAGTTAAATAACTCTATTATTTAATGATAGTGGTAGTAATGTAGTTAATTTTGAGCAGATCAATTTATGGCATTATCAAGTAAATCGTTTTTCAAAAATGACAGTTTTGAGCAGTTTAAGCATAAAGCAAATGAGCTATTGAATCGAACCATAGATCAACACGTAAGGCTGGCCATTACCGGCTTAAGTAGAAGTGGCAAAACTGCTTTTATAACCTCGTTAGTCAATCAACTTATTAATGAAGGCAGCGGTACTAAGTTGAACTTTTTTGATCCGGTCCATCAAGGTAATTTGATTGCGGCCAAGCGAGTACCTCAAAAAAACTTTCAAGTCGCTCGCTTTGATTACGATGGAGCAATGACAGCACTCACTTCAGAACCCGCTAGCTGGCCTCAACCTACAACTGGTATTAGTCAGTTAAGGTTGGTAATTCGCTACCAACCTAAAAACTCTTTATTAAAGTATGCCACCGATATGGCATCTCTGACCCTAGATATAACTGATTACCCTGGTGAGTGGCTGCTTGATTTACCCATGTTAGAGCAAACATACCAAGAGTGGTCTCAGCAAACTTACTTATTGATGATGGCACCTCCACGATATGATAAAAGCCAACAGTTTTTAGACAAAGTCAGTCAAATAGACCCGTTTTCTCCTGCAAGTGAGGAGCTGCTAGCAGGGCTAGCACAAGAGTATACTGAATTACTTCATACGTTCAGTCATGAGCTTGGTTTGTCAGTTATTCAGCCTGGACGGTTTATCTTACCGGGCGACCTTGCTGGCGCCCCCATTTTAGAGTTTTTTCCCTTTCCAGGTATAGAAGACCTTGATGCCAACGCTTATCAGAATGCTGATGATAATAGTTTTATTGGTATGTTACGTGCGAGATTTTTAGAATATAAAGATCAAGTAGTCAAAAAGTTTTATAAAGAGCATTTTATTCGTTTTGATCGGCAAATTGTATTAGCGGATTGCTTAACGTCTCTGAATAAGGGTAAGCAAAACTTTACTGATTTATCTTTAGCTATATCAATGATTTTAAAAAGTTATCACTATGGTAAATCAAGTTTTTTTTCCCGTTTATTTGCCCCCAAAATTGATAAATTATTATTTGCAGCAACCAAGGCTGATCACGTTACACCCGAGCAGCATAAATCTCTGGTGTCATTATTAAACCAATTAGTGCATCAAAATAAGCAAGAATTAAATTTTGAGGCGATTACGATGAAGACTTTAGCTATTGCCTCTGTTAAATCAACACAGTCAGGATTAAGTAAACATAAAGGCAAAGATATACCTGTCATTCAGGGGAAACCTTTGAATAGCAATAATCACCAAACAGTATTCGAGCAAAAAATAACTGTTTTTCCTGGCCTAGTGCCAGACAATTTACCGAAAGATGACTATTGGCAAACTCATCGCTTTAATTTTATCGATTTTTTGCCAGTGAATGATCTCAACAAGCATGAGTGCTTACCTCACGTGAGAATGGATCAAGTATTACAATTTTTAATTGCAGATAAAATGATATGACCTCCAATAACTCTGATAATTTCCAGCAACAAATTATTTTCAAAGATGATGAGTTTATTGAAAATGCTAATGGCGATCAGCAGCAATCAGGCCAACTTTTTGCCGAACAAATAATGTTTGATAATAACAGCTATACTGAGCCTGCACATGATACAGATAGTGTCGATGGTACGACAAAATCTGAGCTGATCGCTCATCACGTTGAACAGGATGAAGCTAAGATAAAGGGACAAAAATATTCTTGGCTATGGGTTTTGCTCATCACTGTTTTAGGCCTGTTATTCGTCATCGAAGCGATTGATTTTTTCATTCTTGGTTTTCAGGTGTCGCCGGTAGTGACAAGTCTCTATGGATTGTTGTTAGCAATATTAATATTGCTTTGTGGTAATGCTTTATTGAGAGAATTTGTCGGTTTACGACAATTTTCACAGCGTCAAGCTTTGAAACAACAAGCCTCATCACTTTTATCGGTAAGTGAACAGAGTGATGATAACCAAGTATCTAAAAAAACTAAAGATTTTTGCGATAAAATCAGTGAAAGTTTGCCTTGTGATTTGAAATTTGATGACAACTCTGAACAATTATTGTGGCATAGCGCTGATTTATCTCACTACAATTCACAAGAAATACTGCAATTGTATTCTCGTAATGTTCTTTGTAAAGTCGATGAAAAAGCACTGCAAGAAGTCGCCAAATTTTCTACTGAAGCAGTGGTGCTTGTTGCGTTAAGTCCTGTAGCAATCATTGATATGTTGATCATATTATCGCGTAATTTGAGAATGATAAACAAGATTGCCGGCCTTTATGGTCTGCAGTTAAGTTATTGGAGTAGGGTTAAACTAATTAAACAAGTGTTTGTTAATATGGCCTATGCAGGGGTAAGTGAGTTAGTAGCTGATTTTGGTACTGAAATGTTAGGAGCTGAGCTCTTAGGTAAATTATCGGCAAGGTTTGCACAAGGTCTTGGTGCTGGAATGCTCACGGCAAGGTTAGGTGCAAAAACTATGGAGTTATGCCGCCCTATTCCCTTTAAGGAAAAACCCAAATTATCAAGTGTTCGTAAAAAAATTGCATTACAAATAAAGTCGTTAATGACTGACGCTAATTAATACTTTATGAATGCCTTGATGAACTTTGTTACTCACTATGTAACCTTTCATGTACAACAAACTGATTTGTATATTTTGTGACCACCTTTAGGTGCTTTATTTTAGTTAGCCTGATGGCATAAGATTAACCACATAATGAAATTCAAGCGATATGCATTTATATAAATCGCTACATCAAGGTTGATATCATGTCTAAAGGTACTAAATATGTCTCTAAGATTCCGAATAAAGATGGAATTATAGAGTGGTCAACAGAAGAAAATTTAATTTGGCAGGAGTTATTTGTTCGTCAATTAGACTGTATTAAAGATAAAGCTTGTGACGAATACCATGCTGGTTTGGATAAGTTAAAGTTACCAAAAGATAGAATTCCTCAACTTGCTGAAGTCAGTGAAGTACTCGAAAAAACGACCGGTTGGCAATGTTATCCTGTTCCAGCATTGATAGGTTTTGGAGAATTCTTTCGCTTGCTCTCAGAAAAAAAATTTCCAGTGGCTACCTTTATTCGTAGTCGAGCAGAAATGGATTATTTACAAGAACCTGATATCTTTCATGAGATTTTTGGCCATTGCCCGTTACTTACTAATGCTTCTTTTGCTAATTATACCGAGGCTTATGGCAAAATGGGCTTAAATGCCTCGAAGGAGCAACGAATTTTTTTAGCTCGCCTATATTGGTTTACAATTGAGTTTGGGTTACTTGATACACCTGATGGATTAAGAATATATGGAGGTGGTATTTTGTCTTCACCAGGAGAAACCGAATTCGCAATTAACAACAAAGATGTTACCCGACAAGCCTTTAACATTCTTGATGTACTCAGAACTCCCTACCGCATCGATATTATGCAACCTATCTATTATATGCTAAACAAGGTATCTGATTTAGATGATATTCGAAAGTTTGAGGTAGAAGAGATTATGGAGCTCGTTGCCAAGGCAGAGATGTTAGGTTTACACGAAGCAAAGTTTTCTAAATCGCACACCAGTTAAATTAAAACTTATACGAATAAGTAACCTTTAAATTAACTGTACAATAATAATTGAAGTATTAACAAGGAATAACAATGACCCAATCTACCAATAAAACACTAGCTAGTCAGGCTTGCGAAGCGTGCCATGTTGACGCACCCAAGGTCTCTGATACAGAATTAAAAACCTTAATTGCTTTAATTCCAGATTGGCAACCAAAAGTTGTGGACAACGTAATGATGCTTGAAAGACAGTATTCGTTTAAAAATTATAAGTTAGCATGGGCATTTGCCAATAAAGTTTCAGAGTTAGCAGAAAGTGAATTTCATCACCCTTCTATTTTGCTCGAGTGGGGCAAGGTCACCGTAACTTGGTGGACACACTCCATTGGAGGCTTACACAAAAACGATTTTATTTGTGCTGCTAAGACGGATGAGATAAGCATGTAATTGTCATACAGCAACCTGCTTAGTACATAATATTGCAAATAACATCACTCAAAGTAACATTTGGTTGATGTTATCACTTCCTTATTGTAAAAATTAGTTTACAATAGCCTTTTCTTAAACTTATGATGAAGGGCATTGTAAATGCGTTTAGAGATTAGCTGCCATGACCGAGTAGGCATGGGACAAAAAGTATTAGGTATCTTTGTTGAGCACGGCATTAATGTTCGTGGCATAGAGCTTATGCAGCCTGGTCGTATTTTTATAAATATTCCTGATTTAGATTTTTCAGATCTACAAACCTTTATGCCTCAACTTCGCCTAATCGAAGGCGTAGGTGACGTAAAAACTGCTCCTTACATGCCCTCTGAGCGTGAAAGAAATGAGTTATCAACCTTAATAAAAACTTTCCCTGACCCATTCATTTCCATTGATAGAAAAGGCAGTATCCGTATTGTTAATACGATAGCCTCAAGCATTATTGGTGAGAATGAAGCTTCTTTGGTTGGGCAAAACATTAGTGTTTGGTTAAAAGGTTTTAATTTTAACCGCTGGTTAGACGGTAATGATGTACTTGCTCAAACGAGGCGATTAAAATTCCAAGGTGACGATTTTGTTGCCGATATTATGCCTATTCATGTTGCAGGTGAAGAAGAAAAACAAGTATTGGCCGGAGCAGTACTTATTCTCAAATCTGAAGCTCGTTTAGGCCAACAAATGAGTGCCTTTAAACAACCTAATGAGAATACGTTTTCGGGTATTCAGGCTAGTTCAAGTGCTATGCGAAAAGTTATAAGAGAAGCAAAACGCATGTCTAACCTTGATTCATCTATACTTATTATGGGTGAAACAGGGACTGGTAAAGAGTTACTAGCAAGAGCCTGTCATGGTGCTAGTGAGCGAGCAGAACACCCATTTATGACACTCAATTGTGCTGCTTTACCTGATGATGTAGCTGAATCAGAGCTCTTTGGGGTTGGAGAAAAAGAGCAAGAGCAAAGTAAACGAGGTATTTTTGAATTAGCGGATGGAGGAACAGTTTTTCTGGATGAAATTGGCGAGATGTCCTCTAAACTGCAAAGTAAGCTATTACGGGTTATTCAACATGGTAGTTTTCGTCGTGTAGACTCTGAAAAAGAAGTTACTGTGAATGTGCGTATTATCAGTTCTACGAATAAGGATTTATTAAACCTAGTTTCCCTAGGTGAATTTAGAGAAGACCTTTATTACCGTTTAAATGTATTTGGCCTAGTGCTACCAGCCTTGCGGGAGCGCCGAAGTGATATTTTACCTTTAGCAGAGTTTTTTATTGTCAAAGCTGCACAGCAAATAGGGCGTACACACCTCAAAGTTAGTGACGATTGCCGAGACTTTATTGAGCATTACCCCTGGCCAGGCAATATCAGACAATTAGAGAATGTACTTACGCGAGCAGCTTCTATTCTTGATGGTGATGAAATTGAAACAACGCACTTACAATTACCAGCATATACTCGCGAACATGGTTATCTTGAACAAGAGTTTGAGGGCACTTTAGATGCGGCCGTTAAAAACTTTGAAGCTGATTTGCTGCGCAAGTTGTACCCAGCTTATCCAAGTACAAGACAACTCGCTAAAAAACTTGGTTTAAGTCACACTGCCATTGCTAACAAATTGCGGGAATATGACATCAATAAAAAAACGGTAAAAATATAACTTGTAACTAGAATAATTGGGTAGCAAGTGGGTGTAATAGTTGCCGTAAAGAAATTATTCCGTGTTTTTGAAGCTAAGGGCTAGTGATCCCTTGGCGACAAGTTAAAAAATTCGTACCATACTTTCAAATATTGTACCCATTACTTTTACCGGAAATTAAAAAGGTTTACTGATGAAATTAGCAACACTTAAAAATAATACACGCGATGGTCAACTGGTTGTTGTTAACCGTTCCTTGAATAAAGCTGTTGTTGTGAGTGACATAGCCAAAACGTTACAAGCTGCAATTGATGATTGGGATACTATTTCTCCTAAGCTTGAAGAGGTCTATAGAGGTCTTAACTCAGGCGAGATTGCTAATGCTATCGAGTTTGTGCAAGAGCATTGTGAGTCACCATTGCCTAGAGCTTACCAATGGGCTGATGGCAGTGCTTATGTAAATCATGTTGAGTTAGTTCGCAAAGCCAGAAATGCAGAAATGCCAGAAACATTTTGGACGGACCCATTAATGTATCAAGGTGGCTCTGATGCTTTTATTGGGCCTCGAGATGATATTTTGATTGGAAGTGAAGATTTCGGTATTGATTTTGAGTCAGAAGTTGCGGTTATCACTGGTGACGTACCAATGGCTATATCGCCTGAAGATGCGAGCAAACACATTAAATTATTTATGTTGGTTAATGACGTATCACTACGTAATTTAATTCCTGGTGAGTTAGCTAAAGGTTTTGGATTTTTTGCCTCAAAACCATCGAGTGCATTTTCTCCCGTAGCGGTAACACCAGATGAGTTAGGTACTGCTTGGGATGGCAAAAAATTGCATCTTCCCTTAACCACTCACCTTAACAGCGAATTATTTGGTCAGCCTAATTGTGGCATTGACATGACATTTGACTTCCCCACAATTGTTGCTCACGCTGCGAAAACTCGTCCGTTATCAGCGGGCTGTATCGTTGGCTCTGGTACAATTTCAAATTATGATAGAACTGCTGGTTCAAGTTGTTTAGCAGAAATACGAATGCTAGAAATCATTGCTGATGGCAAACCATCTACACCTTTCATGAATTTTGGCGACTCAGTTCGTATCGAGATGTTTGATAGTCAAGGTGACAGTATATTTGGTGCCATTGATCAACAGGTTGTAGAGTATAAAGGCTAACGCCTATTGCCTTTAAGACAACATTTTATAACAGTTCATTGGCTATTTATCCATAGAATAGCCTTTGTAATGTTAATTATTTCTCGCATTCATGCGATATCAGCATAAATTAACAAAAACACTACCCAAATATGTTGAGCAAGTTTTTATGTGAATGAATAGGTTAGATAGAGCTTACTAAAATTAAAACGTATTTAAATCTAACAAAATTTACCTCACTCATTATAACTGCCCTCCATAATAATTTACTGATTTTAGTTACTTTGATACTAACTAAATAACTCATTTATTTTTGCATAGCACGAGTCATTCTCTATATGGGCTGTTAGCACTTTAATAATGACAAACTTCAAGGAACAAATATGAAGCTTTTTGGTTACTGGCGGTCAACCGCTGCTTATCGGGTTCGCATTGCTTTACATTTTAAAGGGATTGAATTTGAAAATCACTCCGTACATTTGATCAAAAACGGTGGTGAGCAGCATGCGATTGACTATCAAAGCATCAACCCTAATCATTTGGTTCCAACTCTCATAGATGATAATTTTACGTTAAACCAGTCGTTAGCGATAATAGATTATTTAGAGCAAGCCTATGGTGGCTGTTCATTATATACTAGTGACATAAAAACTAATGCCAAAGTCAAAGCCTTAGCACTTGATATTGCTTGTGAAATTCACCCATTAAACAACTTAAGAGTTCAACAGTATTTAACTGATGAGTTGGCTGTAAGTGCCAATGCAAAACAACAATGGCTTGATTACTGGATGACGATTGGATTTAAAGCAATTGAAACTCAACTTGCCAGTAGTGCCGGAAAGTATTGTTTTGCAGACCAGGTTACTGTGGCTGATATTTGTTTAGTTGCTCAAGTATACAATGCTAAACGTTTTAATGTTAATTTGGCCAATTACCCACTCATTAATAAAGTTGTTAATAACTGTAACGTGCTGCCGGCGTTTATTAAATCTCTACCTGAAAATCAACCAGATGCTCAATAAAAAAGTCGGTTAGCGCTATTATTAATCACATTATAAAGTGGCTAGAACCGTAATGACTTAATTAACGTAGTGTTAAGTTGAGGTCACAAAAAGACACATTTTAATGAATAAAAGTCATGTTTATGGCTTGCAAGATTGGTCAAAAAAGGGTGCAATAATAATTAGATATTGTTGAACATTATAGTCTGGGAACGTTATGGAAAATTCGGAGCACACATCTGCTGATTTAGAAGGTATTACCAAGCAAAAGCCAAAACCAATTGTTGTTATCATTGCCTTGATAGTTTTTACCTTGATTATCGTCATTGCTTGGCAGTTATTGAGCACTAATAAAGCAGCTTTAAAGCCCAACACGAGCAATGAGCCCACTCAGAAAGTCTCGGTAACACCTTTGCTTGAAGAGCCTGATGCAAGTATTGAAGAAACGGCCACCACTTCATTAGAAATTGAACCTTCAATACCTGAAAGTACTGATACAGAAGACAGTTTCGTCAATGAAACAGCCTTAGTTGAACCATTATTACCTAACCTAGATGAAAGTGATGTATGGGTGCAACAAAAAATTCCGGAATTAACATGGCGTAATGAATTAATATCTTTAATTATCACGGAAGATATGATTCGTAGATTTGTTGTATTTACTGATAATTTTGCACAAGGACTCCTAGCCTATGAACACAGTCCCTTTGTTAAACCTAATGAACGTATGTCATTAGATGAAACTAAAACGGTGGCAGGTCAAACAGCTGTATGGCCATGGGACAATAAAACGAGTCAACGTTTTAATGTCTATGTTGATTTATTACGGTCAGTAAATAGTACAACATTGGTTAACAGCTACTTTGAAGCTAAGCCTCTTATTGATGAAGCTTACCGTGAATTAGGGTATGAAGGCGATTTTACGGTAGTTTTGCAAGATGCCATCAATAGAGTATTAGATATGGAAATACCCAATACTCCCATGAATTTAACCAGAACGAGTGTGATGTATAAATATAATAATGCAGAGTTAGAGGCGCTCGCTGATAGTGATAAATTTTTGTTGCGTATTGGAAAAGAAAATTTGTTGATCATTAAATCACTATTATTAGAAATTAACGAAAAATTAGCTGTAAAAAATAATCAATAGCAAATGTCGATTGAAAATCAATCAATCGGCGTGCATTCATAAACTTAGTCTTGCATCTAACAAAATGATTCGCCATAATTCGTAGCGCTTTCAAAGTTACTTGACGAAAGCCTCTATGGTGGCCTTTTCGGTCCCTTCGCAATGATACTCTGTGAACTCGGCCAGGTCCGGAAGGAAGCAACCGCAGCAGACGACTCATGTGCCGAGGTGTGGCTGATTAGGCTGCCACCTAATGTTTAATCCTGCTTGACCCTGTTTACATCCATAAAATCGAGAGCTTTGTTTACAGCTTCTTTAACGTGAGACTCCATACTAAATCGTTCGGATGGCGGTAAGTAAAAAGCCATATCCACTTCATGGCGAATATAGCGCGTTGGCAATTGATTTAGTACTACACAAGTTAAGTCTGCAATAAAGTCAGCATCATAAATTTGATCGAATTTGGCAACTGCAAAATGTTGCATTACAAGCTTTTCGTAATAATTATGTATATCATCAGCAATTTTCATAAAACCTCGAGTTACCTTAGTGTGTTTAATTAATTTATCCTATTAAAAGCAATGAATTCAAGTTTCAAAATTTCGATGTAATAACTAGATTATAATTAAACTAAAATAAAAGACGTTTGGTAAACATATTCATAGTAACAAAATGGATTTATAAAATAAGCCAGTCATTGCATTTTAATACTATGTCTATTGAAGGTGATAACAATAGCTCAAATTATTTCAATAAATCTACTTTTTGCCAAATCAAGTAATTAAATCTCAAAAGTTATATTGTCTTATTATAGGCATTAGTTAAGTTAACGATGTTAATTTGATACGAAAAATTTAATGTTTACCATGTCAAACTTCATGGCATCATGCTTTTTAGTGGTTACAAAACGCTGATTTACCCTTGTTGATGAGACACGTCTGGGCCGATGTCAGGTTTTACCTAGCTTGTTCATTTTCGCTATATCAACTTCTATTACATAAATCGCTTTTCTACAGCGTCCAAGTCTCTGATGTAAAGCTAACAGTTCGTTGTTTAACTGAACGGAACTGTTGTTTTTTTGTAAATTTTTTTCACGATCACTAATCATACTAAGTAAACGTCTTTCAAATTCATGGTGCTCAGTTAGTTTGTCATGAAGATGATGAGTGTTGTGTAATATGCTTTTTGCTAACTTTTTAGGTGTAATGTTTTGTGGTTTGAGATTATTGAAATATTTTTTACGCACACTATTCCTGGCATCATGGTGAATTTTTGCAGCCTGGTGAGTAACGCTATTTGATTTTATTGCTGTTAGTAGTGCGGAAAGTTGTTGTTCAATCTGTGCTAATGCAGCTTTAGCTATAACTATTTTTACTTCATCACCATCACTTTTTGAATACAATGTTAAAAAATCAGATAACTTTTTTTTAATCTCTGTGCTGTAATCAGATAATTTGTCGCTTTGTGCAGAAAAAAGGTGGCTTGAAAAGAGATTGTTATTTTCAATTAATCGATGGGACTTGTCCAAGGTATTAATTTCGTCTAGATGGCAAGACTGATCATGCAGGGAAGTGAGTAAAGTTGATAAACGTTTTATGACTGATTGGTTTAAATACGTCATTTTAAGGCCTTGCATGAGTGAAGATTATAATTATAACTCAGAAAATCATGAAGCTAAACGCTTCTGTTAGGTTAAAAAATATGCAAACAAACTTAAGCCTATAAAACATTGATTCGTAAAACAGGTTGTTTTGTAATTAAAAATTTACAATAAAATAGGTGTTTTCTAAATTGTTGTTTTTTATGGTTTATTTATTGCGCATGTGTGACTATAAAATTACATTAAGTATAAGTTATTGTATTTGTTTAGTTATTATTTTTTTGTGCTATCTAAGTTATCTATAAGTATTTTGTATTAGAAAACCTTTTTAAATCGTATTTTATTATAGATTTTCAAGTTAAAATAAAAAAATGTTATTTAAATCAATATTTTGTGTTTTTTGTTGTTGCTTATTCGTTTTTTTACACAAATTATAAAAATGTGTGTAAATGTTTCTAACGGTTAAAAATATTATATTTCAGTTGCAAATGGTGTTGACGATTTGAGTAATTCCCGTTTACTATCGTAAGTGACAGATCAGGTCGTACGACTTGAAAGGGCAAAGTAGCAACATAGCTTCAAGCCCAGTGTAATAAAACAAACAAACAAACAAACAACCAATCACTCTATGTGATCCAGGGAGTAAACATGTACAACAATAGTAAAGTAGCCAAGGCAATTCGCCTGGCGATGATGTTTGGTGCCGGAACTGCGGCAACCATTGCAGCTCCAACGATTGCTGCTGAAGAAGGCGCTGAAGAAGTAGAAAAAATTGAAGTAACAGGCTCACGCATTAAGCGTAGTGACCTTGAAGGTGCTTCTCCAGTAACGGTTATTACTGCAGAAGACATGAAAATAGAAGGTAACTTTACTGTTGCTGATGCGCTAAGAAGCAGTACTTTCAACTCATTCGGTTCTTTCTCTGAACGTTCTGGTAGTTCAGCACAGTCACAAGCTACTGTTAACCTTCGCGGTGCTGGTTCTAGTCGAACTTTAGTATTATTAGACGGTAAACGTATGCCTGGTTCACCGACTTTAGGTGGTTCTGCAGCTAACCTTAATGCTATTCCAATGGCCGCCGTTGAACGTATCGAAGTCTTAACCGATGGTGCTTCATCAACTTACGGTTCTGATGCAATTGCTGGTGTTGTAAACATTATACTCAAGAAAAATTATGAAGGTTTAGAGTTCAACATCGGTACGGGTCGTCGTACCCAAGATGAAGGACAAACTTCAAGCGAATTCTCAATTTTAGCTGGTTTATCTAACGATAAAGGTAACATCACCTTCTCATTTGATCGCCAAACACGTAAAGGTATTTCAGATGGCGCACGTGATTACACTAAAGCTAAAGCTGAAGACTTAAATGGCGACGGTAGAATTGATATCTACACCGACGAAACAGCCGGTTGGTCATACTATGGTGCTACTGTCCTTACACCTGATTTTGCTAACATATCTGCCTCATTAGAATGTGATAACCTTATTGCTGAATATGGTGAAAATACTTTCAAAAGATTAAGTGCTGAAGGCATAGGCTACCCTGAAGGTGACGATGTATGTGGTTTTGCATACGCAAACGTATCTTACAACACAGCATCAATTGACCGTAATACTGTTTTTGTAGACGCTAACTATGACATTACCGAAGATATTGAATGGTTTGGTCGTGCAATGTTTGTACAAAACAGCTCGTTTGGTCGTTATGCTCCGCCAGCTGCACCTTGGAATAATATGTCAGCAGACAACATTCACAACCCTTACGGTGTAGATGGTGCCTACGGTTTATTCCGTTGGGTTGGTATTGGTAACCGTGACGGTAACGTTGATGATTACAACCAAGATTACCTAATGGGTTTACGTGGTGATTTAGATTGGAACAACGCTACATGGGAAGTTTACTATCACCGCAATGTTGCAGATAACAAATCTGTAGGTGAATACTACTTATCTTACGGCGGTTTAGCATATAACGAAGCTAACGGTATCGATTTAGGTAGCGACGAAGGTATTGCAAACATGAAAGCAACTACCCTTCAAGCATCCTATGCCACTATGGATCAAATGTACGCTGGTTTAGGTTTTGATTTATTCGAATTACCAGGTGGTGACGTAGCTCATTACATCGGTATGGAATACATGTCACAAACTTATGCTGATACATATGATGGTCAATCTGAAGCTGGTCTAATTGGTGGCTCTGCTGGTAACTCAGCAGCGGGCAACCGTGATATTACGGCTGTTTTCTACGAAGCTGTTTTACCTATTGTAGACTCTGTAGAATTAAACATCGCAGCACGTTACGATGATTATTCTGATTTTGGTGATAATGTTGCGCCTAAAGTTGCTATTCGTTGGCAAGCACTTGATAGCGTAGTAGTTCGTGCATCTTATTCAGAAGCATTCCGTGCTCCAGGTCTTGATGAATTAAACGCTGCGACAACTTTTTCTGCGGAAAGCGCTACGGATAACAAAGCGTGTGTTGCAAATAATATCGACCCTTGTCCAGAAAGACAGTACAACACATACTACAAGTCAAACCCTAACTTAGGTGCAGAAACTTCTGAATACACAAATATTGGTGTTTCTTGGGATATTACTGATAACATTGGCGTAACTGTTGACTACTTCAATCTAGAAATTGATAACGTTGTTTCAACAAAGTCAGTCCAAGGCTTACTTTCGGATGAGGCACAAGGCGAAATTACAGCCTTGCCAATCGGTTCAGATACAACTAACGAAACGTTCTACTTGATGCGTGACACTAACGGTGGATTATTTGAAGCAGGTACTGGTTATTTCAATGGAGATAAGCTAAGTATTGAAGGTTCTGACGTTAAGTTTAACTCATTCTTTGAAACAAGTTTTGGTGACTTTAGTTTGAATTGGGTTAATTCATTTATCTTCGATTATGGTGATGAATACAACTATGCTGGTACTGAGGGATCGCCAGAGTACAAATCTGTACTAACGGCTAGATACATGATCTCAGACCACAGTTTTTCATGGTCAACTAACTACACAGGTTCTACAGCAGCCAGTGATTACATCGATGAAACAACATTCGATTTAGTTACAGAAGGTTCATTAGATGCTTGGATTATTCACAACGTAACTTATACTTACGATGCAGGTAACTGGGGTGCTATTACTTTACAAGTATATAACTTACTTGATGAAGACCCTATCTTAAGTGAAGCTGGAACTTGGGATAACCAAAACTTATACAGTAACTTTGGTCGTGATCTTCGAGCGTCTTACTCGATTTCATTCTAAGGTTTAGTATACTGTTACAAAATAAAGCCAGCGATAAGCTGGCTTTTTTTTTATACAACTATAAAAGTCATGGTTTATGATTAAGAGAACTTGGATGACAAAGAAGCCCATTTAAGCTATGAGGCATCCATAATAACGTTATAAGCATCAATGTGATTAATTAGGAATAGCAAAGTATATGGAATCAAGCCGGTTCTGGAGCCAATATTGGCAACAAAATAACATTACTTCTTTCGGTAGCTCACTCAAAAGCGGTTATACAGGGGTGTTAAAGGAGCAGTGGGAAAGTATTTTTGAGCAGCTAAAAGATGGTGCTAAGGTATTAGATTTATGCACAGGCAACCTCTCTCTAGTGCGCCTAGCAAAAGGTTCAATGCCATCATTTCCACGCATTGAATTTATAGGGGTTGATTTCGCTCAAATAGAAGCGGATGAGTTTGTTGATAACAACCCAAATGTGCAACTTCTAGGTGAAGTAAACATTGAGTCTTTACCTTTTGAAACCGAAACATTTGACCATGTTATTTCAAATTTTGGCATTGAATATAGTGACCTATCCAACTCGATTAAAGAAGCCAGTCGTGTTCTTAAAAAGGGCGGTAAGATAGATATTATTTGCCACCATGATACGTCAACATTAATTCAATCAAGCAAACAAGAATTATCATTTATCAGTGATGTATTAAAATTGAATGGCCCGATGACTAAATTACAAGTTTTTGTTACTGCCATCAATAAAAAGCAACCCAGTAACAATTTAGCGCCAATAAAAGCAAACTCAAAGACAGAACAATTAAGGGCCGAATTAAATAAAGCGATGTCTGAACTTTTAGATAAATATGGGTCATATTTATATGAAAGTGAGTTTATGAAGTTTTTTAAGTTTATTTTCGGCAAAGAAGTTAGTGACAAGGTACTTGAATTAAACAGATACAAAGAAGAGCTTACAGGTTATCAAGTCCGCATTAATGCAATGGTAGACTCAGCATTAAATAAAGAGACTTTAATAGCGCTTAATCAAGAGCTAGTCAATAATGGTTTTGAACAGTCTACAAACCAAGTTGTATCTGATGTAAATGGTGTTATTGGTTGCAAAATATCAAGTGTGAAATCCCTTTTGTAAATTACAAGGCTGAAATAATTTCAATATTTGTTACATTTACAAACTTTTTTATAGTTTATCCTGTGCTAACTTATTTACCAGTTACTAACAAATTATTAATTTATGATATGAGAATCAAGGATGCACTATGAATAACAACACAAAAAATACCAAAGGAAAAATTTTTGCCCTTACAGCGTTAATGGTTTCAGCTTTAAGTTTTGGTTTACAAGCTGAAAATTTAGAATCGTCGGTTGTAGAAAATAAAGCTACTGATCAAGGTTGCGGTGAAATTATTTTGTATAGCAGACCACCAAAAACTAAAAATATACATTATGTATGGATCAATCAAATAGATGGTCAAACTGTTTCAACAAAATCAAATCGGTTTACGCTTTCTGCTGGTAAACATCGAATTAAAGTTGTAGAGCAAATTCAGTCAAATCAATTTACCCGTCGTCGCGGTGAAATGATGAACGCTAAATATATAGATTTTGAGGTTAAACCAAATATGAAATATTCATTAGGTGCCAAATTTATTAGAAAAAATCGTTCTAAATTAAAAACTGGTGAATATTGGAACCCTGTTGTTTGGAAAACAACAGAAGCAGTATGTAAGGCCTAATCTACTGTTTTGTCATATTTGACATGTTGACCTTTATTGAGCGCATGAATATCTTCATGCGCAATATCCTACCCAATTCAAAACCTCAAAAGCCCTGACAATCACAAGCGCAATGACAGCGTCTAAAGCTAATAGAGTTAATATTTTAATTGAGTTATACTTGAATTTTTAGTTAATTTGTCGGTGATATGACTAAGTTCAGTGTAGTATTTGATAGACCCATTATTATATTAGCGTGTCCTCGCTCAGGCAGCACCTTATTGTTCGAGACGTTGAAAAAAGCGACTTCTCTGTGGAGTATTGGCGATGAGAGCCACGCAATTATTGAACATATTCCTGAATTTAGCACTGTTTATAATGGTTTTAAATCAAATCAGCTTACTGAAGATGACGGTGACTTAAGAACTATCAGCTTGCTAAAATCTCGTTTTCAAAGCCAGTTAAGAAACAAACACAATGTCCCTTACCAGCAATTACAAGATGGTGCTATTCGCTTTTTAGAGAAAACGCCTAAAAACTCGTTAAGAATAAGATTTCTTAAAAAGGTTTTTCCTGACGCTCTGTTCATTCACCTTATCAGAGATCCTAAAGATAATATTAGTAGTATTATCGATGGCTGGCAGTCTAAGCATTTTATCACCTACCCCAACTTACCTGGCTTCGATAATGCTTGGTCTTACTTATTACCGCCAAATTGGCAAAGTTTGCAAGGTAAAAGTATTCCACAAATTGCAAGTTTTCAGTGGGCATCATGTAATCAAACGATTCATGATGAACTTACTAAAATGCCCCAAGATAATTATCACGTTGTTAATTATCAGGACTTTTTAGATAATACTTCAGAGGTAGTGAAAAGACTGTGTGAATTTATTGGCATAGTGTATGACAATGAGTTGAAAAGTTATTGTGAGAAAGCACTGCCATATTCACGATATACCTTAACTAAACCAGAAAAAAATAAGTGGTTAAAGCACAGCGCCGACTTGGAAGAACCCCTCAGTAAATTAAATGAACTTACAACCGCTCTAAATAGTCTATCTGCACCTTTCACACCCTATACTATTAATAATAAAATCAACTTGCCAATTGGTACTGTCAACTAATTGAGGATACGCCTTGAAACTTGCTAATGAATTTATCAAATTACCTTTTCTGTTTGACGTAAATAGAATGAAATCTGAAATAGAGTCTTTTACTCACGAACAGTGGGTACCTCATCACCAAGGGTTTAAAGGTAACTATTCTATCCCATTAATTAGCGTAAACGGCGAAAGCAATAATTTGTTTAAAGGCCCAATGGCAGTAACTCAGGAACTTGAAAAGCTGCCTTATATAAAACAAGTCATTAGCTCGTTTGACGAAGTGTGTGGTCGGTCAAGATTAATGATGGTTGAGGGAAATTCTCAAGTACCACTACATTGTGACATTAATAGCTATTGGTATACTCGTGTCAGAGTTCATATTCCTATTATAACGAATGAAAATGTCTTATTTCAATGTGGAGATAAAGAAGTTCACATGGGTGAGGGGGAGTGTTGGATATTCGACTCGTGGAAAAATCATCGTGTCCTGAATAACTCACTGGAAAAAAGAGTTCATCTTGTTGTGGATTTTTCCGGTTCGGCAAACTTTTGGAATTTGGTAGAGCAATCAGAAGTCCCTTGGTTAAACAAGCCTAATTTACAAGCAAAATTCTTGGCATTTAATGAAAGCAGTGAAGCGACAATTCAAACAGAGAAATACAATGTATCACAAGTAATGCTGCCAGGTGAAGTAGACTATTTAGTTAAAGAGTTACTTGCTGAGGTTAACAGAGTAGAGACAAATAACGAGGAAGAGGTTAAATGCTTCTCCTTAATTTTATCGAACTTTCAACACAACTGGCGGTCACTTTGGGCTACTTATGGTATGAATAAGTCAGGTTGGCAAGCATATCATCAATGTAGAGATGCAACTTATCAAAAAGCAGTTAAGGTAGGAGGAAATTTACTGTTAACTAATAAAGGGAAGGCCGTCTCTATGCTAGCTAATTGCATTATAGATCCAGCCTTAAACCCAGAAATTCT
>JBELHN010000010.1:21138-56944 GCA_042091395.1 Colwellia sp. | reverse complement strand
AGTTATCAGTTATCAGTTATCAGTTAGCAACTAAGCGACTAGCATCAATACATATACGTTCGAATCGCGGCAATATATTGCTTATTGATTTTTCATAACCTTTCCATGAGTTAACTGAGCTATTATTAATGGGTTGTTTTACTTGGTTTACACTTGGGGTTAAAACAACTCTTTTGGAGCGATAAAAGGTTAAACAATCGGTTTCAAAGTTAAGACCACAATAACTTATTAGTTGACGAATTGCTTCATCGGGTGATGTTGTCATGTATTCGTAACTTATATTCAAAATGCCTTTTGGAAAAAGGCTATTCCAAAAACGCATTAGCTTCAAATACTCTTCCCAGTAGAGCGCAATGGTATTTAGGGAGTAAGAATATTCGTGACCATGACTAAAGTACTGCTTGTATACACTAAGCGCATTGTCTAATGGGTTTCTGACTACATTGATAATGATTGCCTGCGGAAACAGTTTTTTAATTAAGCCTATATGCAAAAAATTATTTGGGTTTTTATCAATCACAACGTTGCAGTCACCCTTAACGTATTGCATGGTTTGTGACTTATATTCCTCGATTAGTTGCTGCCTTTGACTTTCATTCATTTTAGCCAATTGAAGGGCTACCCCACCTTTTTTTTCTAGTGTTAACGCAATTCTTTCTATATAGGGCAGTTCATCTGTCGCTTGAACGGCAGAATGAGAGGCTAAAATTTGTTCTATAAGGGTTGAGCCTGAACGAGGCATACCAACGATGAAAATGGGTGTAAATGGCTTATTTTTATTTGCATCTAGTTTCTGGGAAAATACATCCACATTACAGGCCATTAGCTTTGCAATAAGTTGGCAAAATAGCTCTCTTTTAAAAGGGCGATATTTAGCAATCGTGTTATTTGCAAACTCGAGCGCGGTATAGGCTGAGCTAAACTGATTATGTTGCTCGTGGCTTTTAGCTAAAGCAAAAGAAAGTAACGCAATATTACCTATGTTTACACGCTTTTCTGCAATAGTAAGGCTCATTTTGTCTTGTTCAGGTGTACTAAAGTTGTAATTTTTTAAATCTGCTAGGCTCCAATATCCTGTCCCGCAATGTTGAGGGGCATCTTCTATAAATTGATTGTAGTATTTTGCTGCAAGCTCACTGTTGCCTCTAGCCTTATGCATGTGGCCTATGTTCAGTGTTAAAAACGGATTGTTATAATGCTGCTTTTCACAGAGTGAGAATGAGGCTTCTGCCTGTTCTAAATGACCAACCTTCAAGGCATTTAAAGCTAATTTGAATTCTATCTCTACACTGTTGTTTTGTGCTAAGTGTTCCTTCATTAACAAAACTAACTTGAAGTAGTCTTGTGTCGCCTCATAAAAATGAATAGACCTTAATCGACAACTATCAGGATTACTGTCTAATTCATTTAGTTGCTTTAAAAGCAAACTTGCATGTGTAAATTCTTGTGTGGAGAGGGTAATGTTGAATAAACGTTCAAGGGCAGGAGTGAAGTTTTTGTTTGTCTTGATAACTTCTTCGAGTATTTGCTTTGCTTCAGTTATTTTTCGTTGTTGCATTAAAGTATCAGACTTTTCTAAAAACTGAGTTAAATGTCTTAAACTATTCGAGTTTGCATGCATAAGTTGCTGGTTAAGGGATTGGCAAAAAAAACTATGGTATTCGAGCAAGCAAAAAGGCGCAAGTGATTCCCTTTAATTTATGTGAAGATTTAGGCTAAGGAGATAAAAAGATAAGAAGGGTGATGGTAAGAAGGTGGGTGAATGAGTGACTATAGTGTTGAATATGTGTAACAAAGTGTTTATTGTTGTAAGGGAATATTTTACACGCGTAAATAAAAAATCACCCTAATTTACACAACAACAAGTAAAACTAGGGAACAATAAAATCACAGGTATCTTATGAAAAAAATACTCACGTTATTAACAATTTACTTTCTTTCTTTTGAATTACATGCCAATCAATTAGAAGACTTTATTAAGAATGCTGAATATGAAACAGTGAAAATTTCACCTGATGGTAAACACCTTGCTGTTAAAACAACATATGAAGGCTATAAAGTGTTAGCCTTTTTAAATTACAAAACCAAAAAATTACACTACTTATTAAGGTTAGCTAATAAGCGAAATGTTGGCAGCTTTTATTGGATGAACAATGAAAGAGTTGTGCTGGATGTGACTTATTCATATGGTCCATTAGATCAAGAACGTCTAGATGGTAATTTATATGCCGTCAATTATGACGGTGCTAAAGGGAGATATATATTCGGAAGGTTAACCCCAAAAAGCAATATCTCAAGCAACTCTACGGCAATTCTGTCAGGTACGCCACGGATTATGTCAACGTTAAAAAATGATGATAGGTACATTTATGTATCAGTCTCGCCGTGGAGGAGACATACAGGACAACTGCCAAGACCAGCTGAGTTAATTCGAATTGATGCATATAATGGAAAACAAAAAAACTTAATGCGGTCACCTGGTCGAGGTGATGGTTTTATTTTGGATCACAATGATGAAGTTCGATTTGCCTATGGCGTAAAAGGCTTTGAAAATACAGAGCTATTTTACCGTGAACCAGAAGGCGAATGGCAATTGTTAGAAGATATAGTTGAAAATGATAATATTGAAATACATGGTTTTAATGAAAGCAACGATAAATTCTATTTCACAGCTTTTAAGGATGGTGATTCGGGAACCTTGTACTCATACAGGTTAAGAGACAAAAAAATTAATAAAATATATCACAACAAGTCAGTTGAATTAACTAGGATATTATTTAACTTCCAAGGTATACCTTACGGAGTAGAAATTAACGAAGATTATTCAAACTTTTTATTTTTTACTAAAAAAGTTAAACATGCGGCACTCCATGAACAGTTATATCAATCATTTAATGGTGATTCTGTTTACATAACAAGTTCAACAGACGATGGTAAGAATATTATTGTTTTCACGATGGGCGATAAAAACCCTGGAACATATTATTCATTTGATACCGAAACTAATAAAGCCAAGTACCTTTTGGAAAGAAACGACTGGCTTGCCAAAAAAGAACTAGCGACCGTACTTCCCTATAAATTCAATGCAAGAGATGGACTGGAACTTCATGGTTATCTTACCTTGCCGAAAGGTAAGGAAGCCAAAAACTTACCTTTGGTGGTAAACCCGCATGGTGGACCCCACGGCCCCCGAGATTACTGGCAATTTGATTGGCGAGCTCAGGCAATTGCTTCGCAAGGTTATGCCGTATTGCAAGTGAACTTTAGGGGTTCAGGGGGGTATGGAAAGAAATTTGAGAAAGCAGGGTACTTGCAATGGGGAGGTGAAATTCAGCAAGATATTATTGATGCAACTCATTGGGCGGTTAAGTCTGGATATGCTGATAAAGAACGTATTTGTATCTATGGCGGAAGCTTTGGTGGTTACTCTGCACTAATGAGTTCTATTATTGAACCTGATTTATATAAATGCACAATAGGTGCATCGGGGGTATATGACTTACCACTTATGTATGCAGATGGGGACGTGCCGACCAGCCTATGGGGAAAAACATACTTGGATACTGTCTTGGGCGGTAATAATGATAACTTACTTAAATACTCCCCAGTTCATCAAATTAACAACTTGAAAGCTCCAGTGCTAGTTATTCATGGCACTGCTGATGTTAGGACACCTATCTCACAGGCAGAGGCTTTACTTGCCGCTTTAGAAAATAAAAAACACAAGGTGAGTAAATTGATTGTAGATGATGAATATCATGGCTTTATCAAAGAACAAAATAGGTTGGACGCGATAAATAAAATTGTCGACTTTTTGGATGAACACATTGGTAAGTAGGCTTATCAATAAAATATAAAAATTTAGTAATACTGTAGTAATATTTTATAAGTAAGGAATATTAAAGTTGACTTAGTACGAAAGAATTAGTAAAACATAGCGTAGTAAAATTCATATCAGCTAAGTTGATTGAATTTTGCGCGAACTTTTAATGAATGAAACTTGTTTTTAATGATCGCCTTGACAGTACCTTTGTCATTTGGGAGACTTGATAAGTTGTATTCATAAAAAGTTACATTTTAAAAAACAGACTTATATATTCGCGGTGGCCTAGGTTTAAGTAATCATTTACTGAAGCGGCCTATCAAGATTAAAATAGCAATGGTTGGGAACTATGTCCAAAGTAAGTAAGAAAAGCCTAGTCGCGTCAGCGATGGTAGGCGCACTCGCATTAGCAGGAAGCAATATCGCTGCGGCCGATGCACTCACAGACCTTCAAAAAGCTGAAGCACAAATCTTCAAGCAATCTGCAAAGTCACAAGCAAAAATCAACAGAATTTACGAGCAAACACAAGATTTACTTGCTGATTACCGCAATACTGTCGATCAAGCTGACGTATTACGCGGCTATAATGATCACGTACAACGCATGGTTGACGATCAACAAGCTAACTTAGTATCGCTGCAAGAACAAATTGATGGCATTGATGAATTTAAACAAGGTGTTGTGCCGTTAATGTACAAGATGATTGATTCTTTAGAAAAATTCATTGAACTCGATGTTCCTATGAACATTGAAAGCCGTAAAGAGCGTGTTGCTAACCTTCGTGACGTGATGAATGATTCAAACGTTACTACTTCTGAGCAGTTTCGTTTAGTACTCGAAGCATACGAAATAGAAGCAGGTTACGGCTCTGTATTTGATGCTTATCAAGCTGAAATCGATTTAGGTGGTCGTACTTTAACTGCAGATTTTGTGCATTTAGGTCGAGTTGCATTTGTTGCACAATCACTTGATGCTAAAAATTCATGGTTATGGAACAATCAAACCCGCGCTTGGGAAGAATTAGGTGATGAATACATAAAGCCTATTACCGATACCATTCGCATGGCACGCAAGCAGCTGCCACCTGATTTAACTAAGTTACCCGTCTTTGCAGCAGGAGCAAAATAATGAAAAAAGTTATTAATTTTGTGATGCTAGCTGCATCGTTATCAACCAGTGTTATTGCCACTGCACAAGCTAATCAGTTAGATGATTTATTGAAACAAGTTAAAGCGGATCGAGTATCTGAAGCTAAACTTGATAAGAAACGCGAAGCTGAGTTTTTATCGGCACGTAGTGATAAACAATCACTTTTGAACCAAGCAAAGCGTGAACTAGCGAACCAAGAAGCCCGTAATGACCGTTTAACTAAAGCCTATGCGGCCAATGAAATTTCATTAGCACAAAAAGAAGTTGAATTAGCCAATGCAACCGGTACTTTAGGTGAAATGTTCGGTGTGTCTCGTGCCGCTGCCGCTAATGCCTTTGGCCAAATCAGTACTTCAATTGTAAGTGCCGAATTCCCTAACCGTGGCGAAGCGTTAAACCGTATTGCCAATGCGAAAAAAATTCCAAGCATTGCTGATTTAGAAGAACTTTGGTTTGCCTTACAAACTGAAATGACAGAGTCAGGCAAAATTTCACAATTTAGTACCGATGTAACTAACCTTGACGGTACCAAATCAGCAGAAACCATCACGCGTGTTGGTACTTTTAACCTAGTTTCTGATAAAGGTTACTTAACTTACAATGATGAAGTGGGTCAAGTTCAACCTCTACCAAAGCAACCGCAAAGCTACATTAATGATACTGCTTCTAGCTTTTCTGGTTTAACTTCAGGTTATGCGCCACTTTATTTAGATCCTTCTCGCGGTGCGATTCTTTCACTAGAAACTCGTAAGAAGTCCTTGGAACAATTTTACCACGAAGGTAAACAAGTTGGTTACGCCATTACTGTGTTATTAATATTGGGTTGTTTAATTGCTCTTGAGCGCTTAATTGTATTAGGTGGTATGAGCAGTAAAATTAAATCACAAGAGAAAAATCTTGATAAGCCAAATGAAAACAACCCACTGGGTCGTTTATTGAAAGTGTTCTACGATAACCAATCAGCCGATGCTGAAACGTTAGAGTTAAAACTTGATGAAGCCATTTTACGTGAAACACCTAAAGTAGATCGCGGCGTTAACTTAATTAAAATGTTTGCTGCCATTGCCCCACTAATGGGATTATTAGGTACGGTAATTGGTATGATTATGACCTTCCAAACTATTACCTTGTTTGGTACAGGTGACCCGAAAATTATGGCGGGTAACATCTCTCTTGCGCTAGTTACTACCGCACTTGGATTAATCTGTGCGTTGCCACTAATTTTAATTCACTCTGTAGTGGCTGGTAAGAGTAAATCTGTTTTACAAAAATTAGACGAGCAAAGCGCTGGTTTAATTGCTGCTATTGCAGAGAAGGGGTCTAAATAATGTTATTCCTGATAGAGCTTTGGGAATCTGTCAGGGGTTTTATTGCGACAGGTGGTAACGTACTTTATGTTGTTGCCTTCGCTCTCTTACTAATGTGGATAATGATGATAGAGCGTTATTGGTTTTTATCATCTGTATACCCAGCAATGAGAGATAGTATCATCTCCAACTGGGCAGCACGTCAAGATACAACATCTTGGTATGCACATCGCATTAGAGAGACTTGGATCTCTGAAGCAGACGAGCAACTTGAGAAACGTATGATTACCATCAGAACCTTGGTGGCTATGTGTCCGCTTATTGGCTTACTGGGAACGGTAACTGGTATGATAGGCGTATTCGAAGTTATGGCCGAACAAGGTACAGGTAATCCGCGTCTAATGGCCGCTGGTATATCGCAAGCAACTATCCCGACAATGGCGGGTATGGTGGCAGCGTTATCAGGGGTATTCTTTAGTTCAAGATTAGACGCTAAAGTTAAACTAGCAAAGGCTAAACTGGTTGACAGTTTACCTCATCACTAGAGAGATATTTTCATGGCACGTAAACGTATTCGTGAAGACGAAGAAGCAGTAATTGATATGACACCGATGCTTGATATCGTATTTATCATGCTGATCTTCTTCATCGTAACCACTTCTTTTGTTAAAGAAGCTGGTATTGAAGTAAATAAACCTAAAGCAGCAAACCAAAGTAAACAGAAAAACGCTAACATTTTTGTTGCCGTTAAAGATAATGGTGAAATTTGGTTAGATAAAGGTCGTGTAGACATTGAACGCGTTGGCGCAAGAATTGAAAAATTACTTGCGGAACAACCTACCGATGTTGTTATTATCCAAGCTGATAAAGATGCTAAGCATGGCATTGTTGTTAAAGTAATGGATGCAATTAAAGAAGCTGGTATAGACCGCATCTCTATTGCGGCAGCTAAGGGGTAGTATATGGTTCGCTTTTTAGTATCGATACTACTAGGCGCTTTTGTAACCTTTGGCTTATTTGCTTTTATGGCCTTTCTTGTTTCTAGTGGAGACAGAAACAAGGAAGAACAGGCAGAAAACATCATTGTAGAAGTTAATACTACACCGCCAAAGTCTGCAGCAGAGCAGCGTCGTCGAGTTCCGCCGCCGCCACCTCCGCCGCCTAAAGCACCGCCTAAGCAGCAAACGCCTGAGCCGGAAACTAGTAATCAAACCGGTGGTCTATCGTTTAATATGCCTGGTTTACAAATGTCGGGAGCTTCAACAGGCTTGAGTGCCCCTGGGTCTGGTATAGGCCGAGACGGTGATGCAACGCCAATAGTTAGGATTGAGCCGAAGTATCCAATTCAAGCGGCTCGTGATGGTAAAGAGGGTTATGTAATTCTTTCTTTTACTATCAATGAAGTTGGTGGAGTTGAAGACGTTAACGTTATTGAAGCTAAACCTAAACGTGTGTTTGACAAAGAAGCTAAACGCGCCCTTAGAAAGTGGAAGTATAAACCTAAGGTTGTTGATGGTGTAGCCCAACGTCGACCGGGTTTAACTGTGCAATTAGACTTTAAAATGGGAGGTTAGTAGTCATGTTTAATTCAATTAAATTTAATCGTTTATCGTTTGCAAAATTATCGACTTCTCTTGTTGTTGTTTCATCGTTAGTCTTTAGTCAAGTTACTTTTGTTAACTTGGCGCAAGCTGCAGATGCACAACAAGCTCCTGAGAAAAAGAAGAAACGTAAAACACAATTGGTTGGCCCACAAGTAGGGAAAAAAGTCCAAAAAGCTTTTGAACTATACTCTGGCACTGATGAAGTACCATCGGATATTAAAGGTGCTCTAAACGTTTTATTAGATATTGATGCCTCTAAAACCTACGATAAAGCCTATGTTTCTCGGATGATTGCCGTGATGTATGCGCAATTAGGTGATAATGAAGAGAAATCAATTAAATATCTAAAAGAAGCCATCGCTCCTGATATATTAAACGAGCAAGATCATAGTGAATCGTTAAAGTTGCTGGGTGATTTGCAAATGCAAACCAAAGACTATCGCGGTGCGTTAAAATCTTATGATGCTTGGATGGAATTTTCAGGTAAAAGTGACGGCCAAACGTATATCAAAATAGCCAATGCTTACTATTCCCTTAAAGAAATGGACAAGGTGATTGCCCCCGCAGATAAAGCGATTGCCGCTTTTGGTGATAAGCCTAATCAAAATCCTTATATATTAAAATTGCAATCGTATTACGAGCGCAAAATGTATAAGGATTCTGTAAAGGTGTTAGAAACAGTAATTCAACTGTTTCCTGAAACTAAGCAGTGGTGGACACAATTACCTTCGTTTTATATTTTGGTTGAAGATTACGACAAAGCCGCACAAACTTTGGATTTGGCTTATAAACTTGGTCATTTAGACAAAGAAGCTCAAATTAAAACATTAGCAAGTCTTTACTCGCAATCTGATGCACCCTATAGGGCTGCTAGGTTGCTTGAAAAATACATTGCTTCTGGCTTAGTTACCCGTGATGACAAAAATATTTCAACGTTAGCGAATACTTGGCACTCTGCCCAAGAAATAAGCAAAGCGGCCGGTTATTATGGTGAGTTAGCTAAAATGACTGGTGATGCTAAGCATTATCGTAAGCAAGGGATGTTGCTAAAGCAAGATGAGCAATTTTCTAAAGCTGTTGTTGCTTTAAAGAAATCATTGGAGTTAGGTATTAATAACCAAGGTCGTATTCACATGAGTATTGCTGAATCTTATTTCTACCTTGAAAAGTACAAGAGCGCTTACTCAGCGATTTTAAAAGCCATGGAATACCCGGGCACACGAAAGTCTGCTAAGGGTTGGAAGTCGTTTATTGCCGATACGGCCAAAAGAAAGAATGTAAACATTTAGTTAATTCTTTTGTATGATGATGTAATACCAAATAAACCAGCTTACTGTTGCAGTAACGCTGGTTTTTTTTGTTTTAATTCCACCTAAGTTGAAATTTATACTATGGGCAACAGGTCTATTTAATTTCAACTAATTGAACACCTAGTAGGAAGCATAGGTACAAGAAAGTATTAAACCAAAAGTTACATTCAATACAAGCAATTAACCAACAACTTTCATTTTTATAGGATACATACAATGAGCATATTCAAAAAACCTTTACTGTTCACAATCACAGCTGTATTTGCGCTAGGCATGTTAAGCAGCAACATTGCCAAAGCTGAGACTAACCCTTTTGCCAGTGCTGACTTAATGTCCGTTACCTCTGAACATGCCCAAGGCAAGTGCGGAGAAGGTAAATGTGGTGAAGGAAAATCTAAATCGAAAGGCAAATGCGGTGAAGGTAAGTGTGGTGAAACTAAGGCGAAAGCTACTAAAAAAAGCAAATGCGGTGAAGGTAAGTGCGGTGAATCAAAAGCAAAAGCGAGCAAAAAGTCTAAATGTGGTGAAGGTAAGTGTGGTGAAAGCAAAACTAAGAAGTGTGGTGGTTAATTAACATTACAATTATTTTTATAATTAAGGTAAATGGATAAAATATATCGGTTTACCTTGTTAATTAGCCGAGCTAGGGGCTAGGAAGATAAGTAAGTGACACAATTAACGTTTCAAGCTTTGTTAGATAACCTCTTTAGCTCAATGCTTTAATGATAAATCTTTAAAGTTGTATTGTACTGTATTTTTTTAGATTAACTCACCGTGATTTTGTAGTAACTTCATGAGATAACCTACCTTAATAGTCGTTTCTCTAATTGGTACTGTTCAACCTTGCCATAACCGCGATGCCTGCCAAATACCATTAAAAGATACACAAAAAATATTCAACGTAATAACCACGGTTATTAGCTGTTCATTCTGCATTTCTCAGTAGATTGATAATCTATCAATAAGGTTAAGTTGTCAGTATTCTAAGTTACTGTTAAAGCTTTCGTGTATAATTGTTCAATGCTTATCAATAGGACAGCAATATGAATAATAATGATATTTTACGACGTTTACGTTATACCTTTAACTTCAATGATAAAAAAATGGTTGAATTATTTTCTTCTGCTGGTGTTACGGTAACACGTGAGCAAGTAAGTCAATGGCTAAAAAAAGACGATGATTCTGACTTTGTAGGGATCGTAGATGAAAAATTAGCTGCCTTTCTAAACGGTTTTATCAACGATAAGCGTGGAAAAAAAGAGGGGCAGCCAGCAATTCCAGAAAAGCAATTATCAAATAATATTATTTTAACTAAACTTAAAATAGCACTTAACCTTAAAGCTGAACAGTTAATTGACTTGCTGGCTTCTGTAGATTTTAGAATAAGCAAGCCTGAACTCAGTGCTTTTTCACGTAAACTTGGTCATAAACATTTTCGTGAGTGTAAAGACCAAGTGATACGAAACTTACTGCAAGCTATTGATAAAAAATATCATGTGGTTCGGTCGAAAAAGCATCATTCCCCTGAAAGGCCCGTTATTAAATCACAGACCAACAAACCGCCAGGCAGTAAAACCAATAAAACAGTCAATAAAAATAAGACTAGCAGTACCACTAAGCAATCTTCTTGGGTCGACGGAGCAAGGCCTAACGCGAGTAATATTTACGTTAATCCGAGCGCTAACCGAAAGCCTAAACGGGCACAACTAAAATTATCAAAGTAATGTTACGGTAAAATAGCTGCTTACAGCTCGATAATATTTAGTAACAGTTATTCATTAAGGTGACTCAACATAATACTGTATACACTTAGTCTAATCAGGTAGAATCCACGGCAAATTTAATTGATAAAGAACACATATGAAGATATTGGTAGTTGATGATAATAAAGCCGTTCAAGAAAACCTGATTAGTATTCTTACCGCACAAGGCCACTGTGTTGATTCGGCTGTTAATGGACTGGATGCGTTAGGTAAAATTCAAGCTACTCATTATGATCTGTATGTGATTGACCACTTAATGCCTTTAATGAACGGCATTAAGTTAGTTAACAATTTAAAAGCAAACCGCTCAACTTCTGATATACCCATTATGTTTATGACAACACAGGGGGTTGCAGCGATTAAAAATACTCCTGAATTTACATTGTTTAATGCGGTGATAGAAAAACCAATTCATGAAGCTGAATTAATGAATTTATTATCAGATATTGAGAATAATCATTTTCACAATGTCACCACTGATAATTCCGCTGTGCGTGCCAATTCACTATATTAAGGCTCACTTTGCTTTATCAGTATAAATATTATAGAAATTGTTTTATGCTTAACTAATTCTTCAATTTGCTTCGAGAGCAAAGCGATTCGTTTATTTTAGGCATGAAAAGTAGTTTACTATGAGTTATCAAGTGTTAGCACGGAAGTGGCGGCCCAAAAACTTTCAAGAATTAATAGGTCAAGAGCATGTGGTTAATGTCTTAGCTAATGCTCTATCGCAAAGCCGCTTACACCATGCATATCTTTTTACTGGTACACGTGGTGTTGGTAAAACCACTATTGCCAGAATTTTTGCCAAAAGCTTAAATTGCCAGCAAGGTATTACCAACACCCCATGTGGCAAGTGTGATGCCTGTCTTGATATTGATCAAGGTCGCTTTGTTGACTTATTAGAAATAGATGCAGCTTCTAAAACCAAGGTAGATGATACACGTGAAATACTTGATAATGTTCAATATGCGCCAAGTAGAGGTCGCTTCAAAGTTTATTTGATTGATGAAGTTCACATGTTATCAAGGCATAGCTTTAATGCGCTATTAAAAACTTTGGAAGAGCCACCTGAACACGTTAAATTTATTCTAGCGACAACTGATCCTCAAAAGTTACCTATTACTGTATTATCTCGCTGTTTGCAGTTCCATTTGAAAGCCTTAACAGTAAAACAGATTGAACATAAATTAGCAGAAATTTTAGCCGCTGAAAAAGTCGATCATGATGCCGGAACACTTACCTTATTAGCAAAAGCAGCACGTGGCAGTATGCGTGACTCGTTAAGTCTGACTGACCAAGCCATTGCCCAAGGTCAAGGCACTATTAGCTTAGTTAATATTCAACAAATGTTAGGCGGTATTGATCAAAACTGGGTGTATCAATTAGTTATTGCTTTATTAAAACAAGACAGTGAGGGCTTAATAGCTTTATTGCAAAAAATAGCATCGTTTGCTCCCAGTTATAGTCGGTTATTTGCGGAGCTGATTCAATTATTTCATCATATTGCGCTGTATCAGATAGTAAGCCAAAACTTTGATTTGCCAGCTGATTTATTAAGTCTGCTGCAAAAATTCAGTAGTTCAATGTCCCCCGAAGATGTACAACTTTATTATCAGATTAGTCTTAATGGTCGTAAAGATTTGCCTTATGCACATGACGAACAAGCCGCGTTTGACATGACATTATTACGATTGTTAGCTTTCAAACCTATGAGCAAGCTCGATATCACTAGTAAGCAAGTTAAAATAGACAGTACTGCTTTAAATTCACAGAATGCCCCAATTATTAATATTAGTGACGAGCAAGCCCCAACCCAAACACAAGCTGCACCACTTTCAAAGCCTCAACCCGTTGTCAGTGGTGATAATTTGGCAGACACACCTATTTCTAAGGGGCTTAACTTAGGTCAGGTCAGTGATGATGATAAAGAAAGCTTCTTGGTTTCAGCAACAAAGCAAGTGTCAGAGCAGGAAACTGAACAAGCATTAACCAATGTAAATAGTGACAATCACTCAGAATCCACTACTCACTCCTCTCATTCTGCTCAAGTCAGTAATTCAATGACAGAAACTCAAAGTGTATTAGACAATTCTGTGCAGCAATTCAGTGGTAACAGTGAGTCGGTTATCTCTCATTCTGTTGCTGAACAAGGCCCACTAAATAATGAAATGTTAGCGATTGAACAACAGGCGGCGTTACTTTCTCATGCTAATGATGATGGAAATAGCAGTTCCGCAGAGTTGCCCACTGCAACAGACAATATGACTAACAGTGTGCAATCAATTTCAGGAGAAGAGTTTACAACGCCAAGTATTGCAGTTCAGCAACCTTCAGCTAATCAAGTTGAGCAAGCCTCAACTATTGAGAGTCCAGTAAGCTCAGTATTAGCGACGCGTAATATGTTACGAAGCCGTAAGAAAACTTTGGAGACACAAGTAAAAAAGCCCCATGACGCGAGTTTGCGTCATTCCCCAACTAGAGAAAACCTAGCTAGTTCAGATACAAGTTTACTCGCGCAATCTTCAACAGCTGTAAAGGTTAATAATCAACATCAAGCTCCAGCTGTCGAGCTACCAGATCTGCCTGAGCCGCAAACAGCTTTTAATCATAATGATATTGACCCTAAACTTATCAGCAAAGCCAATCAAGTTGATAAATGGGCGCATATGATTGATTCTATGCAATTAACTGCTCGTATAAGACAACTAGCAATTCATGCTACCATCAGTGCAGAATCAACAGATGATCACTTGATTTTACAACTTGATAAGGCAACTCGACACCTAAATACTGATGCGGCCCACCAACAGTTAGGTCTTCGTATTAGTGAGTTTTTATCACGACAGGTGAAAGTTAGTCTCAACATTGTCGACGAAACTGTCGCTGACCCTTATCAAATTCAAAGCCAAATTAATGACAAGCGTCTTGAATATGCAAAGTCCGTGATTAAAAAAGATAATACCGTAATGGCATTACAACAAACTTTTCAAGCAACGATAGATGAAAGCAGTATTAAGCCTCGTTAATACCTTGCTAATATCAGCTTTCAGAATTACGTGTAAAACTCAGCTTTAAATAATGACTTATTCGCGGCTTTAACATTCAAAATTTAATGTAATTCGGTTAAAATAACTTATAAAGTAAATTTCGAGTACTTATTGGAGAGATAAATGATGAAAGGCGGAATGGGCAATCTAATGAAGCAAGCCCAACAAATGCAAGCTAAAATGGCTAAAGCACAAGAAGAGTTAGCCAACATGGAAGTTGTTGGTGAAGCTGGTGCTGGCATGGTAAAAGTCACTATGACAGGTAGTCACAGTGTTCGCCGTGTTGAGCTTGATGATAGCTTAATGGAAGATGACAAAGATATGATTGAAGATCTTCTGGCTGCTGCGGTTAACGATGCAGTGCGCCGTGTTGAAGAACAAAATAAGGATAAAATGGGTGCTCTGACAGGCGGTATGCAATTACCACCTGGGATGAAAATGCCGTTTTAATCTGAACTTCATAAAAATAGCGCCTTGTGGCGCTATTTTTTTTGTCTGAAATATAGAAGTAACCCCAGTAGTGGCTTGATTTTCCGCACTGGTTAAATATGGCATTAATTGATTTCGCAACTGACTATGGTGATGGATAAGGTTCTCCTCCAGAGGCTGTTACCGTGACTGATGGCTTCAACGTTTGTCTCATCTTTGGCCGAGTTGTTAAGAAAGAATAGCCAATAACTTTGGTGCTCTGTAACAAAGATTTCTGGTGGCAGTGATGCGAGGTCGAGGTATCCATTTATGGCTCGACAAAGTTATGCTGCATTTGATACTGTTTATCACTAAAAAGTCCTTAGCAATTCTAACACTTTGCAGCTTTAACATGGGATTTCTATAGGGTGTTAAGCGAGTTTTTCTTGGTGAGGGCTTCTGCATTAAGTCGTTGTTTAGCAGTGCTAGCAATGACTGAATTATCACAAAAAATCCAATGAATACTGTTCATTGGATTTCGATCTAACTAAATGCTCATTGTGTTATTCATAGATTAAAAATATAAATACTTAACTGAGCAACTAGTTAAAGTATTCTCAATTTTTTTACAAATCAAGTTGATTAATATATGCGGCAGCACCCAGCAATCCAGGTTGACTCTCAGTAATGACATACGTTGGTGTATTTTGATTAAGGTAAGACATTCTGCCTTTAGTTTCAAAACGTTCTCTAAAACCACTGTCTTTAAAAAATTCAACAAATCTTGGTACTATGCCACCTGCAATGTAAACGCCGCCAACTGAGCCTGTGGTTAACGCTAAATTGCCAGAAAAACTACCTAATACCTTGCAGAATTGTGACAAGGTTTGAAAACACGTAGCACAATCACCAGATATCGCCTTGCTGCTAATTTCTTGGGCAGATAACTTTACAATGTCTGTACCTGTACTCTGGTTATCAGTTTGTTGGTTGATTGCCACTAAAGCTTGATAAATCTGTTCAATACCATACCCTGAAATAAGTTGTTCATAAGATATCCGCTGCTTATTTCGTTTAAGTTGTTGAAATATCTGAATATCAATCTCATCAACGGGCGCAAAATCGGTATGGCCACCTTCGCCACCCAAACAGTGCCAATGGTCATCAATATTAACAAGGTTAGCAACTCCAAGCCCAGTGCCTGGGCCGCAAACAGCAATAGGCTTTTTAGCTTCAGCCTCACCACCACCAACCTTAACTTTTTGTTGATCATTTAATAACGGAATAGCCATGCCAATCGCCGTGTAGTCATTTATCAAGGTTAAACTGTGAAGTTTAAGGTCTTGTTTCAGTTGTTTTTGTGAAAACTGCCATGGCAAGTTAGTCATCGAAATAGCATCAGTATCAACAGGGCAAGCTATTGCTAGGCAGGCATTTACTCGACTATTCAATAACTTTTTATCACTTAAGTATTGATAAATAACGTTACTTAGATGAGGGAAGTTCTGACATTGATAGGTTTCAATATCATTAAGGTTATTATATTTATCGGTTGTGGCTATGCGGATATTAGTACCGCCAATATCTGCGACTAAATTAATTGTTGGCGTAATTGTTGAGTTATTCATGTTAGCGGTTACTTCTGGTTAAATGTATTTCTCGTGTGTATTGGTATCGTAATAAATTAAGGTTTATTGATGACTGAATCTCGTGTTATCAATGACGGCTCAAAAGAGTGGGTAATAGCTATCTTTTTTTGTTGATATGTATTTTTTAATACTAATTTGGCAGCCATGTGACCCATTAAATTTACAGGGTTATCTATGGTGGTTAACTTAGGGTAGGTGTGACGTGCGAAAATAATGTTATCAAAGCCAATAATTGAAAGGTCATCAGGCAATAATAAACCTTGCTCTCTAGCAAAGGTAATAGCACCAGAGGCCATTTCATCGTTAGCGCAGACAAGTGCTGAAAAATTACTGGAACTGTTAAAAAAGGCTTTTAAGCCCTCTTTACCACCTGTTTCTCTGAAGTCACCTTCAAAATACAGCTTATCATTAAAGCTGATATTATATTGTTCAAGTGCTCTTTTATGACCCGCTAATCGTTCTTTAGAGTCTGCCTTAAATTGTGGCCCTGAAATGTAAGCAATATTAGTATGGCCATGCTCAATGATCGATTGTGTCGCTAAGTAACCACCTAATTCATTATTTAAACTAATACATCGGTCGTTTAAGCCTTCAACTAGCCGACTCATTAAATAAATCGATGGATATTTTTTGCATAGTTCAATTATGTATTCATCAGTTACCGCTTCAACGTGCAAAATAATAGCATCACAATTTCTACTGATTAAAAAATCAATTCCTGCTTTTTCTTTTTCTTCTTCGCTGTGCCCTGTGGTTATGATCACGTGTTTACCGGCTGCACGCAGTTCTGATTCGATTCCTGCCATCATCTCGCCAAAGAAAGAACCGTGTAATTCAGAGACCAAAATACCGACACTGTTACTTCTATTTGATGCCAAAGATTGAGCTATTGAGTTAGGTCTGTAACCGAGTTCGTTCATAGCAACTTCAACTTTTAAGCGAGTTTTATCGCTGACTCGGTCATTTTTATTTATTACCCGAGAAACTGTCGCCAATGAGACACCCGCAAGTTTTGATACTTCATAAATTGTTGCCATGTTGTTCCTAAGTTCATCCACTTTATTAAAATTACAATAAATACACACTAAAATAGCGGCAAGATAGTATCACGACAGCTAGCGCGTTAACTAGTTGCAGTATTTAATTGTGTTTGTATTTTTATTACTTCTTGCTCTGTTAAGGTATATTTTCGCATTACCCATGCAACAGCCAATGAACCCAGAGCAGGGAAAATGGTGAAAGATAGTAATATGCCCTGCTTAGTTGCTTCTGTTTGCTCAATATCGGCTTGGTAATTATAAAATGTTAATAACCAACCCGCTAAAGCACCACCGATGGCAACTCCCATCTTAATAAAAAAGATCACCCCAGAATAAACTAGGCCTGTGATTCTAGTGCCCGTTTTTTTATGGCCATAATCAATGGTGTCTGCCATCTTTGCCCAAAGTAAAGGAGAAGCCATATCCAAGAAAAATTTCCATGCGATAAATGCGATAAATGCTAATACTACTTGCTCGGGGCTAATCAATAAGCTGGCTAAACAAATGATTGCTGAAATAGTTTGTAGAGCGATATAAGCTTTAATTTTACAGACACGTTTAGCTAGCGGTTGCGCTAATGCACAGCCGACCATGCTTCCAATAACACCTAAAGTTAAAAATGCAGTAATCAAATCTTCGCGGCCCAAAAAGTATTTAACGTAATATACTGCCAGTGTTAGCCTTAATACCTGACCTGTTAATAAATAAAAAGCAGCCAAACATAAAATACGCCATTGATCGTTTTGCCAAAGCGATTTAAGACTTACTTTCATAGATAAATTTTGATTTACAGGGACTTTAACGCGCTCTTTGGTGCCTAGAAAACACAACAAAAAAAGTATGCAGCCTAAACTACTCATGGCTACCATTGTTAATTGGTAACCTTTAGCCGTATCACCTTGGCCAAACCATTGCACCATTGGCATGGTCGCAGAAGCAACGATCACTCCGCCAAGCATGGCGAACACAAAACGATATGATTGCACATGAACACGCTCTTTCGCGTCTGCGGTGATGACGCCACCTAAACCGCAATAAGGGATATTGATTGCGGTATAGGTAATCATTAACAAAGTATAAGTAACAAAAGCATATATAACTTTGCTATTACCCGTTAAATCAGGGGTGGTAAAAGCAAGAATGCTGATAGCCGCGAATGGTAACGCTAACCAGAATAAGTATGGCCTAAATTGCCCCCACCTAGTGTGGGTTTTATCGGCTATATTTCCCATTAAGGGGTCAGTAATCGCATCAACTATTCTTACCACTAAAAACATAGTGCCTACCACTGCTGGTGATAAACCTACAACGTCGGTATAAAACAATAGTAAAAACATCATCACGGTTTGAAAGATAATATTACTGGCGGTATCACCTAAGCCGTAAGCAATTTTTTCTCGGATACTGATCATAGAATTAAATACCTTCGTTTTGCCTAATATTAATAATGCCCAAAGCGTAAATAGAGTTTTAAGGTCTTAACCTTTACCATGCCCTACAGTTTTATATAGCAAAAGAGTAAACACCTAATGAACTAATTATTACCGTTAACTCAAATGGCTGATTAATACTACTGTTATGCTGGTGATCTACGCGCTATTAATTCATCACCAATTTGTTGGTTTTGTTTACAACTTAAGGGGTAAAAAATCATTACGATTGCGGCTAAGAAGGCAAAAGCAGCAGGTATCCAGCTCATCAATAATTGCATACCAGGCAAAGCCGCTGCAATGGTTGACTTGTCCATACCGTCATAGCCATAACCGGCGAGTACAACTAATACTAGGGCACCAGCAAAACCCCCACCTGTTTTTTGCACAAAAGTACCTGCTGAATAGATTAAACCAGTGGCTCTTCGCCCATTTTTCCATTCAGAGAAATCAGCTGAATCACCTAACATGGTAAAGTATAGGGTTGGCATAATTGCCGCAAAAAATTCAGCACTGCAGCCCAAAATAAATATCGCGGTAAGGTTACCTTGAGGCACCCAATAAAAGGCTGCGGTGAGAATACCGCTTAACATTAAGGCAATAATAAATAAATTACGTTTACCAAAGATCTTAGCTAGAAAACTAGTCGACAAAGCACCAAGAATAGAAACGACCAACAAACCAATAAAATATTGACCCGCGATAAGCTCATCACCTACATGATATTTAAAATAATAAGCGATAGTGCCATATTTAATGCCGTTAAATAGCATGGTAATAAAACCTATGCCCAATAAAATAAGCCAAGGTTTATTGGTTAATAAGTCAGCCATATCTCGTTGCGTGCCACTCAAGTCTTCTGGTGGGTTATTGAGTAATTTTTTAATTAATACCCACATTGAAGCCATTACCACCACAAAAAAGGCACCACTGTATAGATCACGGTAGTAAAAGAACAATGTCATGGCTAATAAAGGTAAAATAATAAAAGGTAAGTTTTTACTTAAATCAAGCAGTTCTGTTCTTAACGTAATTGTATTATCTATTTGCGGTGTTACCCTTTCTTTAGTGGTCGCAAAAGTAATAACCATTAAAATTACTAATAAACCTGCGAACAAATACATGGTGTGTTGATAACCTTTAGCATCATCACCATCGCCAAAGTGAGCCACTAAATCAGGCAGAAAGCCCATGACTAACAGGCCCCCAGCAAAAGCCCCAGCAAAACGAAAACCTGATAAGCTGGTGCGTTCTTTATCGCTTGGCGTCATTACTCCCATAAGTGCCGAATAAGGCACATTGTTAATGGTATAAGCAAGGGTTAAACCTATGTAAGTAACATACGCGTATATAAGCTTGTGGGTGTAACTTAAATCAGGTGTCGTAAAACATAACACCATAAACACAGCTAACAGAGGCGTCGACCATAATATCCAAGGCCGAAACTTGCCCCACGGTGTTTGCGTTCTATCGGCAATCATCCCCATTATAATATCGGTAACACCGTCTGATAGACGCACCACTAAGAATAACATAGCAGCCGCCGCTGCGGTTAAGCCAAAAGTGTCAGTATAAAATACCGCTAAATAGGCCAAGGCACCGCGCCATACTAAGTTCGCGGCAGCATCTCCCATGGCATAACCAATTTTTTCGTAAAATGGCAATGTTGTCATTATTATTATCCTTACGCGCTCTATATGGAGACAGTATCAGGTTTGTTAATTTATTTACCTGTAGGGGTTATTTATTATTTACCTACTGGTTATAAGCGCTTTATAGGCGAGGCCACTGGCTTTTATGGTACGTGTTTGTGTTTCATAATCGACATAAACGATACCAAAGCGCTTTAAGTAACCTTCTGCCCACTCGAAATTATCCATCAGGCTCCAAGCGAAATAACCTTGTACTTCAACGCCTTGCTCAATTGCATCATGAACAGCATTAAGATGTTGCTGGTAATAATCTAACCTATCTTGGTCGTTAACAACACCATCTGTCATCTTATCTGCCATTGCCGCACCATTTTCGGTGATGTAAATCGGTGGTAATGTGTATTTCACGTTCAGAGAAACCAGAAGTTCAGTAAAGGCTTTTGGGTATATTTCCCAGCCTATATCGGTAATTGGCGCAGGCGGGTCAATTTGATAAAAGTGCTCTTCTTTATCGCTACGATAAATGGCACGGGTATAAAAATTAACACCTAAAAAATCCATTGAGTGTGAAATGATATCCATATCACCCTCATGAATCTCTGGATGATTTTCAGTGGGAAGTTGCTTAATAATTTCGGGGTATTGGCCATCAAATAGTGGCTTGATATACCATTGATTAAAGTAATCATCAGCAAAGTTTGAAGCAGTAACATCGGCTTCAGTATCGGTTTCAGGGTAGCAAGGGGTAAAGTTTAAGACGATACCGTTTAACGTATTAGGACTGTTTTTAGCTAATACTGCCATTGCTAAGCCATGAGCAAGTAATAAGTGATGAGCGGCTTTTTTACCGTATTGTTTACCAACAATCCCCGGCGCATGTATGCCAGCTTCGTAGCCCAAAAAAGCACTGCAAAATGGTTCGTTTAAGGTAGCATAAGCATGGACTCTGTCACCAAAGGCCACAGAAATAAGATCGGCGTAATCCCTGAATTTATAGGCGGTTTCTCTATTTAACCAACCACCATTGTCCTCTAAATACTGAGGAAGGTCCCAGTGATAGAGGGTTACAAAGGCTTTTATATTTTTAGACTTAAGCTCATCTAAAATACCAATGTAATAAGCCACACCTTCAGGGTTTAGTTCACCTGACTCTGTTATGACGCGTGGCCAAGAAATAGATAATCTATAAGCATCAACCCCTAGTGAGCTTATTAATTCAATATCACCTTGCCAACGATTGTAATGATCACAGGCAACTTCTCCTGTTGACGCATCGGCTATCTTGTTGGGTGTATTACAAAACGTATCCCATATACAAGGAAGTCGAGAATCAATACCACCCTCTATTTGAAAAGACGCAGTAGCTACACCATAAGTGAATTCTTTGGCAAGCATTTTAGTGGCAGCGGGTAGAGTAAGTTTGACAGTCATTAACAATTACCTATTTCTTAAAGCCAGTTATGGCGAAGTTATCTTTTATTTTATTTTTATGTGCGTTTATAAAAAGCTTGTAAAAGCATTCTAGATGTTCTTTAATAGCTCATGTAAGCGCTTACATTTAGATTAGAGCTTTATAAGACTTAGGTCAACCAATTTACAAAAAATTTCAATTAATTTTTTAAATAACTGAAATTATTATTTTTTGCTTGGTGTTAAGTTGACTAATAAAAAAATTAAGGTGAAGAAAATATGGCTACGCATTCTAGTTCAGAGACGTTTAATCAGGTGGGGCAAGTTAACGATAATTCAAACTATACGTTTGCTTTAACGTCACTAACCTCGCTGTTTTTCATGTGGGGATTTATTACCTGCTTAAATGATATTCTTATTCCTCATTTAAAAGGCGTTTTTGATTTAAGTTATAGCCAAGCGATGTTGGTACAATTTTGTTTTTTTGGTGCTTACTTTATTGTTTCCTTGCCTGCTGGAGTTCTTGTTAAAAAGCTAGGGTATCAAAAAGGCATTGTTGTTGGCTTAATCATTGCTGCAATAGGTTGCCTTTGTTTTTACCCTGCAGCCTCATTACATAGTTACCCCGTGTTTTTAATGGCGTTATTCATACTCGCCAGTGGTATTACGCTATTACAAGTCTCAGCTAACCCATTTGTGAGTATGCTTGGCAATCCTAAAACAGCTTCTTCACGGTTAACCATGACGCAAGCTTTTAATTCCTTAGGCACCACGGTAGCACCTTTTTTTGGTGCGTTTTTAATACTCAATGAAGCTGCTGAAGCACTAACTCCGCAAGCCTCTGCTGCGTCTGTGCAAATGCCTTATGTGTTATTGGCAGGGTTACTTCTTTTTTTAGCTGCTATTTTTGCATGGTTAAAGTTACCAGATTTATCAGTCAGTGAAGAAAATATACAAACTCCTTCAATTACCGATAATGAGAGTGCTTGGAGTTATCGCCACCTTGTTTTGGGTGCCGTTGGCATTTTTGTTTATGTTGGTGCTGAAGTCTCTATAGGGAGTTTTTTAGTGAGTTTTTTAGCTAACCCAACTATTGCCGGTTTAGAAGAGGCGGAAGCAGCCCATTACATCGCTTTTTATTTTGGTGGTGCTATGGTAGGTCGCTTTATTGGCGCAGCAGTCATGCAAAAAATCGCCGCAGGTAAAGCGTTATGTTTTAATGCTACGGTGGCAGTATTATTACTTCTCGTTACTGTTTTTGCCTCTGGTACGTTAGCTATGGTCGCTATTTTGTTAGTAGGCCTTTGTAATTCTATTATGTTCCCCACCATTTTTAGTTTAGCAATACAAGCTTTGGGTAAACACACTAGTCAAGGCTCGGGGATATTATGTTTGGCCATTGTGGGTGGTGCTATTGTCCCACTTATACAAGGCATGTTAGCTGATAACATTGGCGTTCAATTATCTTATTTATTACCCATAGTGTGTTATGCCTTTATTGCGTATTACGGCATCTCGGGTAGTAAAGTAAAAACAAACAATGCCAAGTCATAATGTCATTGCAAGTCCATCATTGAGAAGTAATATTATGAAAAATTATAAAAAGTCTATCAGCTCACAAGTAATTCAAAGCCTCTTTTGCTTAACGTCAGTTGCACTAATATCAGGCTGTGACGATAACACACAGCAAATACAAGCATCAGAAAAACAGGTGGTATCGGCTACATCAAATTCAACAGCCAAACAAAATATTGATATTTGGCCGACTCTTGATATTAGCGTTAAGAAAAATGACGAAATAGAACAAAAGGTTCAAAAATTATTAGCCGGTATGACACTTGAGCAAAAAGTTGCGCAAATGATCCAGCCGGAAATTCGTGATATCAGCATTGAAGATATGCGCAAGTATGGTTTTGGCTCGTATTTAAACGGTGGTGGGGCTTTTCCAAACAATGATAAACATGCAACCCCGAACGATTGGGTGCAGTTAGCAGAAGACATGTATCAAGCCTCAATCGATGACACACTGGATGGAAGTAGTATTCCTACTATGTGGGGTACTGATGCAGTCCATGGCCACAACAATGTTATTGGCGCTACCTTATTTCCACACAATATTGGTTTAGGTGCAGCAAATAATCCAGCATTGATCGAGAAAATAGCAGCAATTACGGCGACAGAAGTTATGGTAACAGGTATTGATTGGGTATTTGCACCTACTGTTGCTGTGGTTAGAAATGATCGTTGGGGCAGAACTTACGAGGGCTACTCAGAAGAGGGGAGTATTGTTCGAAGATATTCATCAGCGATTGTAAAAGGTCTTCAGGGTGCAGCTGATCAAGATTTTCTTGGTGATAAGCGAGTTATTAGCACAGTAAAGCACTTTATTGGTGACGGTGGCACAATTGATGGTGATGACCAAGGAAATAATATTTCATCAGAGCAAGCATTACTTGATATTCATGGTCAAGGTTATGTGGGTGGGTTAACAGCTGGTGCACAGTCGGTCATGGCGTCCTTCAATAGTTGGCACGGTAAAAAGAATCATGGCAATAAATACTTATTAACCGATGTATTAAAAGACAAAATGGGCTTTGATGGTTTTGTTGTTGGTGACTGGAATGGACACGGACAAGTCAAAGGTTGTTCTAATGAAAGCTGTCCACAAGCGGTGAATGCCGGTTTAGATATTTTTATGGTGCCAACTGATGCATGGAAACCCTTGTATGAAAACACTATTGCCCAAGTTAAAGCGGGTGAGATTTCACAATCTCGTATTGATGATGCTGTAACTAGAATATTACGTGTTAAATTCAGAGCGGGACTTTTTGACAAGCCTAGCCCGATGAAAAGAACGCTTTCAGCTAGAACCGAACTTATAGGCTCAGAAGAACATCGTGCGGTTGCCAAGCAAGCGGTTCGCGAATCATTAGTATTGTTGAAAAACAAAGAAAATATTCTGCCTTTATCACCAAAACAAAACATTTTAGTGGCGGGTGATGGGGCTGATAATATCGGCAAACAATCAGGCGGTTGGACAATTACTTGGCAAGGCACTAATAACTTCAATAAAGACTTTCCGGGAGGCACTTCGATATTTGATGGTATCAAGCAGCAAGCTGAAGCTGCCGGCGGCGAAGTAACACTCAGTGTTGCGGGTGATTTTGACACTAAACCTGATGTTGCCATTGTGGTCTTTGGTGAGGAGCCTTATGCTGAGGGTGTTGGTGATATTGAAAACCTAGAATACCAACAGGGTGTTAAACAAGACCTGGCACTCTTAAAAAAATTAAAAGCGCAAGGTATCCCAGTAGTATCTTTGTTTATTAGTGGCAGACCTATGTGGGTTAATGCTGAGATGAATGCATCTGACGCCTTTGTTGCTTTGTGGTTACCCGGCTCTGAGGGCGATGCTGTAGCAGATTTACTGTTTACTAAGCAAAACGGTGAAATTAATTATGATTTTACTGGTAAGTTATCATTTTCTTGGCCTGCTTCTGCTGATCAAACAGAGGTTAACCATCTAGACGAAAATTATCAGCCGTTATTACCCTTCGGTTTTGGTTTAGGTTATGGTGATAAAAATACCTTAGCAGATAACCTACCGGTAAGCATTGCCACTAGTTCTAAGACGTTACAAGCCATAACCTTATTTGAAAGTTCTATAAAGGCACCATGGAAGATGATGATTGCTGATCAAGCATCAACAGAAGCAATGACCAGCAGTATTATAGAAAATAATGCAGTGTACTTACGAACTATAGATCGTGATATTCAAGAAGATGCACGTCGCGTTATGTTTAACGGTAAGGAAAAAGGCAGTGTTTTATTCACCAGTAATTATGCTATTGATCTAACACAATATAAAAAGGCTGAATCGACAATGACCCTAACAGTCCGTTTGGACGAGACAGTTAGCTTATCGAGCGAGCAAGCGGTTAACCTTAGCATGCTTTGTGGTGAAGGGTGTCGAGGTGATATTGATATTAGCCAGACAATAGCAGCACTTGCGCCGCAGCAGTGGCATGAATTAGTCGTTGATTTGCAATGTTTTGAAAAGCAAGGGGCAGATTTAAGTAATATTTTTACGCCTTTCTCTATTAACACAGACGCAAAGTTAAGTGTTGATTTTACTGATATTGCCATAGTGCCAAACAGTAAAAATACAGTGAATGTGGGTTGTCAGTAAACAAATATTCTAGCCTAGGGAAGTAATCACTCAAGTTATTACTTCCTTTTAGGTATTAATTAACCCTGTGATAGAGATTTATTAATGACTGCTCTTAATCTGTAATTAATGGCATTTATATGATTTATAATGTAATTTTAATAATATCGTTGAGTTTATTGATCTCTGGCTGTGGCTCTTCTGATGAAAAAACTGATAATGCTAAGTCATTAATGACCGAAAATACCTCAGCCACCACCAATAATACCCAAAACGCTGAAAATAGCACAGAACAGGGCGATAGCTCAGAACAGGAGACTAACCAGCAACAAAGTTTTAATAGCAGTCCAACTAGTGTTTCCACAATTAGTGATAAATGGCACTTGGTATGGCAGGATGAATTTGATTCAAACACTATCGATTTAACAAAGTGGCAATTTGAAGTGAATTGTTATGGCGGTGGTAATGACGAGCAACAATGTTATACCGACCGTTCAGAAAATGCCTATGTTGAGCAAGGGCTTTTAAATATTGTTGCCTTGCAGGAATCATTTTCTGGGCCCAAAGCACAAGATGACGATCCAACTTATAATAATACTGATTTAAAGACACTACCTTTTACTTCAGCTAGGTTGCGAACAAAGTACCAAGGTGATTGGACTTATGGTCGCTTTGAGGTAAGAGCCAAGTTGCCCTATGGTCAAGGAACTTGGCCAGCTATATGGATGCTTCCTACCGATTGGCAATATGGTGGCTGGGCTGGCTCGGGTGAAATTGACATTATGGAAGCGGTTAATTTAAAAACAACCTCTGATGATGAAAGTGCTTTACCTGAACAAGCTGAAACAAGAATACATGGGACTTTGCATTATGGCAGAGCTTGGCCAGAAAACGTCTATTCAGGTGCTGCATTTTACCTACCTAATGGGGTTAGCCCTGCCGATGATTTTCATGAATACGCAATAGAATGGCAAGAAGGTGAAATACGATGGTATGTTAACGATATTCATTTTGCGACTCAACGTCAGTCTGGATGGTATTCGCAATATATGAGCGATCAAGGTCAAATGATAACAGGTGAAAACAGTGCCCCTTTCGATCAAAAGTTTCACCTTATTATGAATCTAGCTGTCGGTGGTAGCTGGGCTGCAAACGTCAACGAACAGGGCATCGATGAGGGTGTTTTCCCGCAAAAATTATTAATAGACTACGTAAGAGTTTACGAGTGCAGTATTTCACCGGTTAATGGTAAAGGCTGCGAGACAATCGGCGAGGACGCTAGACTTATAGAGGGACATCAAGCACCCGCCTTGTAATGTCAAGGTTAATTGTTTAGAGAATCATCAATTAATCAGCATCGCTTTAGTCTATTAAGATAGACTCTTGAAATAATGCTGAAATTTTTCAGTAGATTGACATTTAATTGCTATTAATTTTAACTTGCGATGACTTGAGAAATTTATCCCGTTACATGATTATGCAATTAGAGTTATTAGGTTACTTTTCGAGTAGTAAACATAGGTGAAATATGGTTGCTTGCTACTCATTGCATTATGTATACGCTATCTGTGTTAAATGTTTTTTAATAAAAAATATTCGATGTGGTTTGATAGCTGATTTAGGAAATAAGGTTTAACATATTCACGGTTACACGCAATAAGTAGCCGCTTAATTGCAGGCTTACTTATAATTTAAACTCGATATACTAATACCTACAGGTGAATTTATTATGGAACAGCTGATTCGTAAAGTGGTTATTGTCGGAGGGGGTTCTGCAGGTTGGCTTACCGCAGGTATTATTGCTGCCGAGCACAATGCCAAGTCAAGCGCTGGCATTCAGGTCACTGTTGTTGAATCACCTGAGGTTAACATTATTGGCGTGGGTGAGGGTACTTGGCCATCCATGCGAGAAACCTTGGCGAAAATTGGTATCAGTGAGACTGATTTGTTTAGGGAATGTGATGCCTCCTTCAAACAAGGTGTAAAATTTTCAAAATGGGTTAGTGGCTCAGAAGATGACCATTACTATCACCCATTTGTGTTACCGCAAGGGTACACTAAAACAGATCTAGTTTTTCCTTGGCAAAAACAAAGCGAAAAAATTTCATTTGCTGATGCTGTTAGCTATCAAGGGTATCTGTGTAGGGAAGGTCGTGGACCTAAGCTTATTTCTACTCCTGAATATGCCGGTATTGCAAATTATGGTTATCACCTCGATGCGTTCAAATTGGGACAGCTATTACAAAAACATTGTATTGAAAAGCTTGGTGTTAAGCATGTTGTTGATCATATTGTAAATATTAATGATGCTGATAATGGTGATATCGCCTCTGTTACTACAAAACAGAAAGGTGATATTGTTGGCGATTTATTTATTGACTGTTCAGGTATGTCTTCAATTTTATTAGGCCAACACTTTAACGTCCCTTTTATTAGTAAGCAGCATATACTTTTTAATAATTCAGCCTTAGCTGTTCACTTACCTTACCCTGATGACAAAACACCTATTACCTCGCATACAGGGGCAACAGCACAAAAATCTGGATGGATCTGGGATATTGCCCTACCAACAAGACGAGGCGTTGGTTATGTGTATTCAAGTGAGCATACTAACGACCGTGATGCAGAAGTGGAGCTTCGTACATACATCGAATCGTCTATTGGTAAAGTTGAAGCTGATAAGTTATCAGTGAGGAAATTAAGTTTTACTCCAGGCCACAGAGAAAGGTTTTGGCATAAAAACTGTGTTGCTATTGGCATGTCAGCGGGGTTTTTAGAGCCTCTTGAGGCGTCAGCGTTAGTGCTAGTCGAATTAGCAGCGGCTAAAATTAGTAGAGAAATGCCAGCCACTCGACAAACCATGCAAATACTATCTAAGCGTTTTAACAAACAATTCCTTTATCGTTGGGAGCGTATTATTGCTTTTTTAAAGATGCACTACATCTTAAGTCAAAGAACCGATACCGCTTTTTGGCGCGATAATTATAATCCAGAAACAATTCCTGAGAGTCTGCAGGAGTTAATAATGCTATGGAAGCATCAACCACCGGCAGCTCACGACTTTCATTGTGCTGAAGAAATTTTCCCTTCAGCGAGTTGGCAATATATTTTATATGGTATGGGCTTTAAAACCCAAGAAAACGCCTTGTCACGAAAGTTTGTTGATGAAGACAGAGCTAAACATTTTTTTAATGAAAATATTCAGCTCACCAAAAAATACTTATCGGCTTTACCTAGTAACAGAGAATTAATTGATAAAATCAAACTGTATGGCATGCAAAAAATCTAGCTGTTGACTGTTATTTTTCTGCGAATCAATAAGAGCTCTAATGAAAAATTAGAGCTTTAAATAAGTTTTAAAATCTACTACTAAATTGATTTTTGTGTTTTATAGTTTTGCTTACTGTAGTGTTTTTTTTGCCAGTATAATGTTGCTTGCCAAAGTCATGTTAAATGACTGTAATTAACAATCGTTATATCTCTGTGTTGTCCTCTCAGTTTACTTTTTTAAAAGCATTACTCCCTGATTAAATTTCACAAAAAAGCACATGCAGAATTGATGATATGATCAATATATTTTTCAAATATCGAGCTTTAATGTAAGCGCTTACAAAATTATTTTATTTATTTTTTTATGCCATGATATTAGCTTTTAATTTCAAAAGTTGGATTTAAAAATCATTTATAACAATGGTTTGTGTTTTTTTGTATTTATATTATTTAAAAAATAAAATGAACTTTTAGCACGAAAGTTTAAATTTAAATTTAAATAGCTATTGATCTCTTTTTATTATTCATTTACTTTTAATGGAAGCGCTTACATTTTTAACTATGGGTGCTACCATTAAAAGTACAATTACTAGGTATTTCGACTTGATTGAATGAACAAATTTTAAACTCTTCACTAAAACTAATAATAATATAATTATTTTCAAAACTAGGGATTAACAATGAAGAATAAAACATTTCAAAAAACAAAGTTAGCAACAAGCTTATCTTTAGCATTAGGTGTTTCTACCTTTGCTCCAGGTGCTATAGCCGCAGAAGAAGCCGTTGAAAAAGAAATTGAAGTTATTGAAGTCACAGGTATTCGTGGTTCATTAATGCGTTCAATGGATGTTAAACGTGAAAGTTCAGGTATTGTAGACGCCATCTCTGCTGAAGATATGGGTAAATTTCCAGACACCAACTTAGCAGAATCATTACAACGCATTACCGGTGTTTCTATTGACCGTCGAAATGGTGAAGGCTCTCAAGTTACTGTGCGGGGTTTTGGTCCAGAGTTTAACCAAATTACTTTAAATGGTCGCGCCATGCCTGCTGCTCAGCTAAATAATACCGGTGGCCTTAATACCAGCCGTGCATTTGATATGAGTAATATCGCTTCTGAAGGTGTTTCTGGTGTTACCGTGTACAAATCTTCGCAAGCAGACACTGTCTCTGGTGGTATTGGCGCTACCATTGATTTGCAAACAGTCAGGCCTTTTCAAACAGCAGGTGGTTTTGTTGGTTCAATTGGTGCTAAAGCATTACACGATACTACCAATGAAACTGGCAGTGATGTGACGCCTGAGCTTTCAGGTTTAATTAGTTGGTCCAACGATATGTTTGGTATATCAGTATCGGCTAGTCACCAAGAAAGAGATAGTGGTCGCTCTGGTGCATTAACTAACAATGGTTGGGGTAATGTGTCTGGCGCATGGACCGGTAATGACTTCTTAACAAGAGGCAGTGGTAACGCGCCAACAGATGATGTGGTTGTCGTAAATCCCCCTCAAATAGGGCAACAAACTAACTTCCCAGTTGGCGTAAATTACAACCATATGGACGTTGAGCGAAGCCGTGATAATGCTCAGGTAACTTTACAATTCCGTCCAATGGATTCACTTGTTGCCACATTAGACTACACTTATGCCAAACAAGAAACTGAACAAAATCAGAATGAAATGAGTTTTTGGTTTGGTGGCGGTTCATTCCCAACTTCTGCAGTTCAGTTTGAAGAAGAAAATGGCGTTGCAACCCCTATTTACTATTTAACTGAAAATGTACCAAACTATACCTCACGCGATGTGGCTTTTGGCCAACAAGGTGGTCATGTTGAAAATAGCTTAGATTCAATTGGTTTAAATCTTGAGTGGGAAATTAATGACTCACTTGTTATGACGGCAGATTTTCACAGCAGTGAAACCAAAGCCTTACCAGGCGGTAATGGCCCAGGTGGTAACTGGTGGAGTACAGGTCTTGGTGCACAAGGTGTAAGCGTGCAAGGTGTTGACAACTCAGGCGACTTACCATTATTAGTTGGTGTTTGGGATGACAGAACAAATGGTGGTGGTGATGTGCCAGGTGCTATTGATGCAGGCGATATTAGTTCAACCGTAAGCCAAATTAACTATGACCGTGTTACCAATGAAATTGAACAAGCTAAATTAGATTTTGAGTGGGCGCTTAACGACGATATCGGTATTGATTTTGGTCTTGAAAGCCGTAGCATGGAATTTACCAGTAAGAGTTCTTTCAATCAACCACAAATGGTTGGTGGTTGGGGCGCCTCAAACCCAGGTGAATTTGAAACGGCTCCAGGCTCAGGCGAATACTATATTGAACCAATTAACTTTGCAGATTTCTTTGATGGTTACAGAACCGGTATGAGTCCTGAAGCTGAAGCATTCTTTAATAGTGCTTACGGCGGTGAAGCAGGTGCTATTACCAACATCTCTAGTGGTTTTGCTGGTGATTCAGCGCAATTAGGGGCAATAGCCTTTGCTAACGCAGGTGTTGATTTTGCGCCAAACCCTATAGACGGTACTAACCGTACTATATCTGAAGATATTACTTCAGCTTATGGCCAGATTGAGTTTAGTGGTGAAGCGGGCGATGTATATTATAACATTTTAGCTGGTGTTCGTTACGAATACACTGAAGTGAACTCAAGCGCCAGAGTTGCGGCGCCGGTAGTAACTTGGCAAGGTGATAACGATTTCTCTGTAGGTGGTGGCTCTGCTGAAGATGCACCATTAGTTACTGCAGATGCTTCGTATGATCATTTATTACCTTCAATCAGTATCACTATTGAACCCATTGAAGATGTGAATGTGCGCGCAGCATGGAGCAAAACGATTGCACGTGCTAACTATGCTGATTTACAACAAGGTATAAGTGGTGTAGGCGGACCTGTTGGCGGACCAACTATTTTGGGTGCTGGCAATGGTGGCGCTACCAATGGTAACGTTGGTATCAGACCAATTGAGTCTAACAACTTTGATCTTTCTGTTGAGTGGTATTATGCCGATGCAAGTTATGCCTCAATTGGTTTCTTTGACAAGCGAGTACCTAACTTTATTGGTAACCAGGTTGTTGAAACCATCGCTGATAACACCCGTGATGCAACGAATGGCCCTCGTGCGCAAGCTGCTATTGATGAATTAAATAACCGTGGTATCGCAGTAACGCAACAAACTTTATTCCAAATGGTTGCCTCGATGGATAACGGCCAAGGTGGTTGTACCCCAAATCCTAATGCTCCAGTGAACTTATGTGGCGCTGATTTTGATTCAGCACCTTATGAAGGACTTGATGGTTGGGAAGTTGGTGTTGATATTAATCCATTGGCAGAAGATCCGTTATCGGTACTCGATGCCAATACCGTGGTCAACGCTAATGATGCACAAATTTATGGTTGGGAACTTGCCGTTCAGCACTTCTTTGGTGAGTCTGGTTTTGGTATCCAGGCTAATGCTACCTTAGTTAGTGGTGACGTTGCTTACGATGTTACTGAAACTGGTGGGGCGCCACAATTTGCTGTAACAGGCTTAAGTGATACCGCTAACTTTGCCTTTATTTATGATAAAGATGATTTACAAGCACGTATCACTTACAACTGGCGTGATGAGTTCTTAAGTGCAACCAATGTTGGCCAAAACGAACCTCAGTATACTGAAGAGTATGCACAGATTGATTTCTCTGTAGGTTATAATATTACTGAAGATTGGTCTGTATCGTTTGAAGGTCTCAATATTACCGATGAAGATATTCGTCTAGTGGGCCGTGCATCTGCTCAAATTAGAGGTTTAGAAATTTATGGAGCGCGTTACGCGTTATCTACTCGCTATACTTTCTAAGGTCTAATACTTAAAAATAGATGTTAGCTCAATACAATAGCGGGTCTTTGTTTTACAAAGAGCCGCTATTTTTATTTTAAAAACAGTGTCGTTAGATATTTTTACTGTTAGTGTTACCTAACGTTATATATGTTTATGCACTTTTTTATGAGGTTTATTAAGGCTTATGGCGCAATTATCACATATTAATACACACCAACATGCACGCTTAAAAATAGAGCAAACATGCAATGTAGAATCCCTACGCACTATGAGTACCATGATGGTTTTTCCTGCTGAAATAGCTGCCGTGCAAAGAGAGTACGCTATTATATTTCGAAAACATCCTGATACAGGACGCTTATTTCCAAATATTATATTGGGCTTAGCTGAGCAAGAAAATTTATTTATTGATGAAACTGGACATTGGCAAGGATATTATCAACCATTATCGTTACAGAAAGGGCCTTTTTTAATTACTACCAACCCCAATGCTGATAAGGCAAATGATGTGCTTGCCATTGACTTAGATGATCCCAGGGTTAATGATAGCAAAGGAGAGGCAATATTTAATGATAATAAGCCGACGGCCTATTTAGACAACATTAATCAGGTATTGGCGCAAATGCATGCCGATGCCGACAATATAGCTAGAATGGTTGATGCTTTTACTGAGTTTTCGCTGATTGAACCCTTAACTTTAAATATTCAGTTAAAGAACGAAGAAGTGTTAAATCTAGGTGGCGCTTATACTATTTCTAAAGAAAAAATTGCCGCGTTAACGGGTGAGCAGCTAAATACGTTAAACCAAGCGGGCTTTTTAGCACTAGGTTTTTACATCGCTGACTCTTTGGCAAATCTCACGAAATTAATTGATAAGAAAAATAGCAAAATATAATAACACCTCATCAAAATAATAAAGCCGAAAAGGAGTCATTGTTGTGACACAAGTCAATTTTTCATCTAAGTCATCTAAGAAAAAAACAATTGTTATCGCTGGTGGTGGTACAACAGGCTGGCTAGCGAGTGCTGCTCTGGGCAAAGTTTTTAAAAAACTTTACCATGTTGTGTTGATCGAATCTGATGAAATAGGCAGGGTCGGTGTTGGTGAAGCCACTATCCCACCTTTACGCACTTTTCATCGCCTTCTGGGTATAGATGAAACCGAATTTATGCGTGAAACACAAGCTACCATAAAACTGGGGATAGAGTTTCATAATTGGGGCAAGCAAGACGAAAAATATTTTCACTCCTTTGGTAACAGCGGTAAGGATTGTTGGGCGTGTGATTTTCAACATTTTTGGCTAGCAGGTAAACAAAAGGGTTTACACAAGGATCCTATTGGCATGTATTGCCGAGAATACCTAGCCGCCCAAGAAAATAAAGCGTTTGCGGGTGATAACTCAGGTGTGCAGTATGCTTATCACTTAGATGCTGGTTTATATGCAGATTATTTAAAAAAACGATCAATAGCTGATGGCGTAGAGCACGTCGAAGGGATTATCGATAAGGTGAATATTAAACCTGAAGATGGCAGCATTGCTAATCTTGAATTAAATAATGGCCGTAAAATATCAGGGGATTTATTTTTAGATTGCACGGGATTTTCTGCGCGCCTGATAAGTGGTGCGTTGAATGTAGGCTATGAATCATATAGTCATTATTTACCCTGTGATTCTGCTGTTGCCGTACAAACTGAAAAAGTCTCTGGTACTAAACCTTATACACAAGCAATAGCACATCCATTTGGTTGGCAATGGCGCATACCCTTACAAAATAGAACTGGCAATGGCTTAGTATACGCCAGTCGATATGTCAGTGATGAAGATGCTAAATCAGCATTACTTAACAATTTAGAAAGTTCAACAATTACCCAAACTCGTTCATTTAAATACCATACTGGGCGACGTAATAAAGCCTGGCATAAAAACTGTATTGCGGTCGGTTTAGCGGCTGGTTTTTTAGAGCCAGTTGAGTCTACCTCGATTCACCTTGCCATGTCGACGATACTGCGATTACTTAAGTTTTTCCCAACAGGTGACATTACCGATACCAACCGTGATGAGTTTAATGAGCAAACGCAACTAGAAATGGAAAGAACGCGTAATTTTATTATTCTGCATTATCACGCCACTGAACGTGAAGACAGTGCTTTTTGGCGATACTGTAAAGACATGGAAATACCTAACAGTTTACGCCACCGTATTGAGTTGTTTAAAGATACAGGCTCGGTACCCATTGAAATGAAAGAGCTCTTTCAAATTGATTCATGGACGCAAGTGATGCTAGGCCAGCACATTGAACCTAATGCATACCACCCTATTGTTGATGTAATGTCGGATAAAGAGTTAGATAATTTCTTATTAATGCTCAAAAATAAAGTGAGAGCACAAGTAAATGCCATGCCAGAGCATCAAAAATTCTTGGATGATTATTGTAAAGCTGCCGCCCTTGATATGGCGAGCTAAACTAACAAGCATTCCAGGTGACAGAACTTAAACATATAGGGTTAGTTAACAGTAACTAACCCTACTGCCCAAATATAAAAAAGATTATCTCTTAAAATCTGGATATATTTTTGCTATTTGGTGTCATTAGTGAACACCAAATAAACCAGCCTGGCTCAGTTCAACATCTCTTTAATCACCTCAAGTATTACCATCATTTTATTGAAGCCCAAGCTAGTTAGTTTTTATGAATTTCATGGCTTATGTATATAAAAAGCTAACCTATAACAAGCAAATTATTACTGAGATTGATGCTGTGCTCATATGTGAAGGTATTTGTGGAGTTAACAAAGTCTAGAAACTAGCTAATTTAAATAATTAATTCACAAGGCAGTGACTTCTTAAAAACTATTACTCAGAGGTATAACTGAGGAGATAAGTGATAAGCGCCTACATCTTCGCATAAAAACAAAACGTATCGTAAGGGAGTGACAG
>JBELHN010000010.1:0-21038 GCA_042091395.1 Colwellia sp. | reverse complement strand
TGATAAGCGCCTACATCTTCGCATAAAAACAAAACGTATCGTAAGGGAGTGACAGGCTAAAAATTATTGCAAAATAAATGTAAGCGCTTCCAATCAATTTAAATCAAAAATTTATTAAGGTCAATAGAGTTTTTCATGCCCCCTTAAAGTTTATTCGGTGTAGTTGCACTAAATTTTAGTTAAGCCTAAATCAGATTTTAAAATTGAAGACTTAGTGCACTTTTTAATATATTTACTGGTTGTAAAATAAGCTAAGTTAAGTATATTGTAAGCGCTTACATTTTATTTTTATGAGATGTAAAGATCTTAGGTGTTGTGTTTTTGTTTTTTTAAGAGCTTGGCATGACTGTTCATCGTGAAAGGTAAAGCAAAATGACAAAAAAAATAACGTATAAGGCATTACCCTTGAATGAAAAGTTAGGCTATGCCTGTGGTGATATAGCCTCCAATTTTTATTGGCGTATCTTTGACGTGTTTTTGTTTATCTTTTATACCGATGTGTTTGGTTTATCTCCCGCCGCTGTTGGGACTATGATGCTTGTTACCCGCCTGATTGATGCTTTTTCTGATCCACTGATGGGCGCCATTGCTGATAGAACAAATACCCGCTGGGGAAAATTTAGACCTTACCTGCTCTGGGGTATTATCCCGATGGCAGCTGCCGGTGTGCTTACCTTTACTGTACCTGATGTTGGCGATACAGGTAAATTGATTTGGGCTTACGCTACCTACATATTTATGATGCTGGCATATACCTTCATAAATGTCCCCTATGGTGCCCTACTTGGTGTTATTACTACGGATAGCCAACAGCGAACGACCCTAACCAGTTTTCGATTCATTGGTGCTTTTACGGGCGGTAGTCTCGTGGCTTACTTTACCCCAGAGTTAGTGAGTTATTTAGGTGGAGGTAACGAGGTTTTAGGTTGGCAGTTAACTATGGCGCTATATGGTATGTTAGCGGGAATATTGTTTGTGATAACGTTTCTCTCAACTAAAGAGCGAATTACACCGCCGGCAAGACAAAAAACACCAGTGTTTCAGGATTTAAAAGATCTAAGCCAAAATGCACCGTGGAAAGTCTTATTTGTTTTGGCACTGATTATTATGATGACTATATCACTGAGGGGCAGTACTGGTACTTTTTATCTAAAATATTATGCGCAACGTCCTGATTTAATTGGCAGCTTTGCGATGGTCTATATGATCGCTTTAGCTGTAGGAGCAGCATCAACACCTTTACTAACAAAATATATTGATAAACGACGTTTATTAATGTTGTTAATGTCTGCGGTTGCACTGTTGTCACTGAGCTTTTATTTTGTGGCACGTGATAACGTCACTTTAATGTTTTTGTTACAGGTGATGATTGGTTTAGCGCTAGGACCAAAATCTCCTTTGGTGTTCTCCATGTATGCTGATACTGCCGATTACTCGCAATGGAAAACGGGAAGGCGAGCCACAGCAATGATTTTTTCAGCGGCAGCGTTTTCACAAAAGTTAGGAGGAGCCATTGCCGGTGCAATGATTGGTTGGATATTGGCCTCAATTGGCTATGTTGCTAATCAAGCCCAAACGGGAGCTTCTGAGCATGGTATTGTGTTGTTGATGACAGTAATTCCAGCACTATTTGCCGCCCTAGCGGTTCCCATCATGGGTTTTTATTCACTGAGTGATAAACAACTCCTCAAAATGCAGGCAGAAATGTACTCTGATCACGTCACAGAAAAAACCACGACATAGCGCTTAGCTGGCCATGAAGGAGATAAATATGCCAAACAATTCGACCATTAATATTGATGCCAATATCGCTGGTGATGGCAGTGTAACCCTTAATAACCCTACCGCATTACCGAACGCTAATGGCTTTTTATGGAATAAGGCTATGGTTATGCAGGTGAATTGTCGTGGTTATGTTACGTCACAATTTATGCAGCCAGAGCCAGCTAAATATTCGCATGCACCTAATATGGAGGCAAAAAGTTTTATTCAGCCAGAGCATAGTTATTTTAGTCATCACCCAGGTCGTTTTTTTTACCTTAAAGATGATGATACAGGAGAAATAATTTCACTACCTTATGAGCCAATGCGCATAAAGCTAGAGCGATTTTCGTTCCGGCAAACTGGCAGTGAAATAAGTTGGTTAATTAACCATAAAGGCTTAACGATTTCTCTTGCTGTTAACCTCACTACCAATGATCTTGTTGAGTTATGGTCTATACACATTACTAATAACAGCAATGTTATAAAAAACATCAGCTTGTACCCTTATTTCACTATTGGTTATATGTCGTGGATGAATCAGTCGGCGAGTTACAATAAACACCTAAACGCCATCGTTGCTCAATCAGTGACTCCATATCAAAAAGTGGCTGATTATTTTAAAAATCAACACTTCAAAGACATAACCTTTATGCTCAGTGATAAAACCCCTGTAGCTTGGCACGCCAATCAACAGATCTTTGAAGGGGAGGGTGGTTTGCATCAGCCAAGCGCATTACAACACAGTCTTTTAAACAATGTTGAGGCGCGCTATGAAACTCCGGTGGCGGTGATGCAATTTAAACATCAATTGGCTGCAAAGGCGCAACAAAGTCACCAACTCATCTTTGGCCCAGCAAAAGATGAAGCTGAAATAGCCACGATAAAACAAAAGTACCTAGGACAAGCTAAATTAATAGCGGTGAAAAACAGTTATCAAGATTATCTTAAGCAGGGTAAAGCGTGTTTAACTATTCATACTGAAAACGCCAGTTTTGACAATTTTTTTAATCATTGGCTACCAAGACAGATGTTTTACCATGGTGATGTCAATCGTTTAAGTACTGATCCGCAGACACGCAATTATGTGCAAGACAACATGGGTATGGCATTTATTGACAGCCATAAAACTCGACAAGCCTACTTATTAGCGGTTTCACAACAGACCATTGATGGGGCAATGCCTGAAGGCGTGTTACTGCACGATGAAGCCGAACTTAAATATATTAATCAAGTACCGCATGCCGATCATGGCGTGTGGTTACCCATTTGTTTAACGGCTTATCTCAATGAGACTAATGATCTCAGTTTATTAAGTGAAAAAGTGGCTTTTGCCGACACTAATGAACAGCAGACTTTTAGCCAACACATTGAATTAGCTTTAGACTATCTCATTAAGGCAAGGGATGAACGCGGTTTAAGCTTTATTGAACAGGGTGACTGGTGTGATCCCATGAACATGGTTGGCTACCAAGGTAAAGGGGTATCAGCCTGGTTATCGTTAGCAACAGCTTATGCACTTGTTAATTGGTGCGACCTCTGTAATGAATATACTATTGCCATCGAGCCACAAAAATATAAGAGTTACTTAACTAAAGCTAAAGAGATTAACCTTGCTGTTAATGAATACCTTTGGCACGGCGATTGGTTTGCTCGAGGTATAACCGATGCTGGCCGTATTTTTGGTATTAACACGGACGAAGAAGGTAAGATTTATTTAAATCCACAAAGTTGGGCGATGCTCAGTGGTGCAGCAAGCAATGAGCAAAAGACGGCCATGATAGCAGCGATTAATAAACACTTGTTAACGCCTAAGGGGATGATGATGTTAGCACCAAGTTATACCGCCATGGTTGACGATATTGGCCGAATAACTCAGAAACATCCAGGCGTTTCTGAAAATGGTTCAGTCTATAATCATGCCGCTATTTTTTACATTTATGCACTTTACCAAGCGCAACAAAATAACTTAGCTTTTGAGTTGTTACTGAGGATGTTACCTTCTTTAGATACCGCCAATATTACTGGGCAATTACCCGTTTTTATACCTAATTATTACCGTGGAGCCTACTATCAATTGCCACATCAAGCTGGACGCTCCAGTCATCTTTTTAATACGGGTACTGTGTCATGGCTTTACCGTTGTGTGGTTGAAGAATTATGTGGTTTAAAAGGCCGAGCTGCGGGCTTACAGGTATCACCAAAATTACCAACAAAATTAAAATCTATAGCAGGAACTAGGCGTTTTCGAGGTGCCACTATAGATTTTTCCATTGAACAATGCCTCGATATTACAACGATGGAAATTCTGCTTAATGACTCTCCAATTGCAGGCAATATTATTACTGGATTACTGAATGAACAGCATTACAGATTACAAGTTAAAATCCCTCAACATCAAGAATAAAAGTACAAAAAATCAATATCTTTTTATCATTATGGGGGTAAGTGGCTCTGGTAAAACGTCATTAGCAAAGCAACTTGCTGAACATTTTGATTTTACCTTTGTCGATGCCGATGATTTTCATAGCACAGCAGCGAAAGCACACATGGCTGCTAATAACCCCTTAACCGATGAAATGCGAATTCCTTGGCTCGCTAATATTAGCCATTATTTAGCTTTACTCAAAGCACAAGGTAAATCTATTGTATTAGCATACTCTGGCTTAAAGTCTACGCATCGTGATCTTATGCGTGAACAGCCGTTTTATTGCCATTTTTTTTACCTCGACGTCAACAAAGCAGAACTTTCTCGGCGTATTGAACAACGTCAGGGGCATTTTTTTTCTAAAACCTTATTAAATAGCCAACTACAGGCAATGCAAAGGCCAAAGCTTTTTGAAAACGATATATCTACTATTAATGGCGAACGCTGCTTGTCAGTCGTTGCTAGGGATGTTACTAATTTTATTCGATTGATTATAAGGAAAAAACAATATGCTTAAACAGACTGTTAGCATAATTCAGTGGCCCTTTTTTATACTGAGCCTGTTAATACTGATGTTCAGTGCTGGTATTGCAGCTAAAGCACTTGAGGCAAATAAGACCAAGACACCTATGGTTATTGATGGCATGGCTATTGAAACAAGTTGGCAACTTGCACAATGGCAACCTATTAACAACCTTATTCTTGGTGAGCCACCAAGCGCTGATGATTTCACTGGTCGCTTTAAAATGCTCTGGGATGAAAAACAACTATATTTACTGGTAGAAATTACTGACGATATTTTATTTGATCAACATGCTGACCCTCGGCATTTATACTGGGATGATGATTGCTTAGAAATATTTATTGATGAAGATGCATCAGGAGGCAATCATCAATTCAATTACAATGCTTTTGCCTATCACATAGCATTAGATAATCAAGCGGTTGATATTGGCAAATTATTGCCAGATGGCCAGCCTAATTTTGTCCTCCTTAATGATCATGTTACCAGTTTATGGAAACGCAGTGAGTCGTCTCCTCACACAATTATATGGGAAGTTGCAATACGTGTGCATGATGACAGTTTTAGCCTAGCTAAGCAGGAAAATCAAAGAAAACAAACTTCTCAGGTAGATCTTTTTGCCGGAAAAAAACTTGGTTTTATGCTCGCCTATTGTGATAACGATGGCAGTAAAGAGCGCGAGCATTTTATTAGTTCAAATGATATTGAAGCAGTCAACGGTAATAAGAATTTAGGCTATATTACGGCTGATGTATTTCAAACATTAACCCTAAAATAGCTTATTTTGTTTGCTTTTTAGACATTTGAACAAGTTTTTCTTTACTGTACTTTTTTTGTTCTTTTTTAAAACTTTGTATTAAATACAAGATCTTACTTGGTATATGGTAAGTATGACTATGTATCAATCCTAAAGTTGAACGTTCAATCTTGAGTTTTTAACTAAGATAAGACGCATTTGCTAAGGACGATTGTTAAATTGCTATTCGGTTAGAAAAACCGACTCAAAATAATAAAATTCATGCCTTCAAACGATAACAAAATTAAGCAGTTTGCATGAGAAAATTAGGGGAAATAGTAATGAACAAACAAAATCTACCAGCACGTGCTTCTCAGTCAAAGGGCTTCAAATATTCTCTGATTGCTTCTGCAATTATTGGCCTGAGTTCTGCTTCTGCTTATGCCGCTGAAGAAGAAACTGTCACAACTGAGGAAGAAGAACTTGAGGTCATTCAGGTTACAGGTCAACGTGGTAATTTAATCTCAGCACAAAATATGAAAATGGATGCTGACACTGTCATGGATGCACTTTCTGCTGCCGACATGGGGTCATTACCAGACAGAAGCGTATTAGAAGCTATTTCTAGATTACCAGGTGTAGCCATTGAAAGGTTCGCAGCATCAGATGATCCAGACCATTTTGGTGTTGAAGGTGGTGGTGTTGTTGTACGTGGTCTTACCCATGTACGCAGTGAATTTAATGGTCGTGACAGCTTTTCTGCGGACTCTGGCCGTGGGTTAAGTTTCCAAGATGTATCACCAGAGCTTATGGGCTCAGTAGAAGTGTTTAAAAACCAAACTGCTGATATGATTGAGGGTGGAATAGCCGGTACTGTTAACCTTAATACGCGCAAGGCTTTTGATTCTGCTGGGCGAGTTTTTGCCTTTTCTGCTGATGCCACCTACACAGATATGCGTGAAGAAACTTCGCCGACTTTCTCAGCACTTTACAGTGATATTTGGGAAACAGATGCCGGTCGTTTTGGCTTTTTAGCTAACTTTTCGCATTCAGAAATTCAAGTTGAATCGCATGGTGTACAATCAGGCCGTTTCAAAGAGCAAGATAGAGATGCCAGCTTACTAGTGCCTGAATCTGTGCGTTTAACACAAAAGCAAGATGACAAAGACCGAGACGGTTTTGCAACCTCTTTACAATGGGAAAATAACGAAGGTACCTTACAACTCACCGCTGAATATATTAAATCATCGGCAACACTGGCCTGGGGTGAAAACGCTATTGAATGGGCTGATGATGTAGGCGGGAATTTACTACCTGTAGAGGGTACTCAATTTGATTTTAATGATGATGGTACCTTTGAGAATGGCGTTATTACCTCTGAAGCGGGCTGGCGCGGAGATGGTTCACCACAACGTTATGGTATGCAACATGCGATGGTAACTCGCGTTAGAAATGAAGATTCAGATGTTAACGACTTTAGCTTTAATGCTAAATATAACCCCAATGATAATTTATCTTTGAACTTTGACGTTCAGTACATAGATTCGACTATGGAAGTCTCAGATGTGTCAGTAATGGGAGCAACTCGTGCGGTAGTAGGTTTGGACCTTCGTGGTAGTGGCTTACCCGATGTTAGCTTGTACGGCCCTGGTTACGATAACCAAGCCGATTACCAGTCAGGTACACCATTCTTAGACCCGAGTACAAGTTTCTGGCGCAGCACTATGGATCATATTCAAGACAATGAAGGTGAAGAATTTGCTACCCGCCTTGATGCTGAATACATGTTTGATAATGGCATTATTAAATCAGTTGAAGTGGGCGCACGTTATTCAGATCGTGAACAAACTACACGTCAGTCAACTTATAACTGGGGACCGTTATCTGAAGGTTGGACAAGTGGCGGTAATGTTTGGTTCGCAGATTCTGACATGCCATATGAGCAAGTAAGCTTTGAAGATTTTTCTCGCGGTGGTGTGTTAACCACTGAAGGTGGTAGTGAATTTTTATTCCCGTCACTTGCTATGGTGCAAAATTATGCTGGCCTCAATGATGCTGTAGCCAGCACCAGAGAAGCTGGTGGCGGTGATTGGAAACCATTAGCAAATCGTGATGGCGCAGAAGGTAACTTCATTGGTAACGAGATTAATGAAACCCAAGAAACCAATACCGCTTTTTACGCTAAATTAAACTTTGAAGGTGATTTCTCTGGTATGGATTACAGTGCCAATATCGGTTTAAGGTACGTAAAATTAGAAAACGATACCGCAGGCTTTTTAAGCTTTCCTGATGATGTTCCTTCAGGTGAAGACGATATACTTAATCAAGTATTAAACCCTGAGCAAAGTGCTTTTGGCAATAAAGCAGCAGAAGAAACAGTGGCAAGTAGTGAATACACGAATGTCCTCCCGAGTTTAAATTTCAAATTAAACTTAACTGATGAATTATTATTGCGTTTTGGTTTTTCAGAAGCTATTGCTTTACCTTCCTTGGGTAACCTGCGAAATTACGTATCGATATCAGGACAAGATCTTCAGGTTACTTATGATCCCAATGTGCCTGATGGTGAAGAGCCTCAACCTATTTATGCTGAGTGGGAGCGTTATATTGCTAGCTCAGGCAACCCCATGTTAAAACCGATGGAGTCGTATAACTATGACTTGTCACTAGAATGGTATTTTGCTGAAGCTGGTTCATTGACTGCGTCTTTGTTTTATAAAGACCTGAGTAATTATTTCATCAATGGTACTAACTTTGTAAATTACACTAATAATGGAGTAACGCAAGAAGTGCAGGTTGCTGGCCCAATTAATGGTGAAGAAGGCACCATCCAAGGTTTTGAGGTCGCTTACCAGCAATTTTTTGATGCCTTACCCGGTGCGTTTTCAGGTTTAGGGATGCAATTGAACTACACCTACATTGATGAAGATGGCTCACCAAATGCTGGTTTGAATGATTCAAGTTCTGATTCAAATGCCGCTGGTGATATTGCTTTTGATGATCTCCCTCTTGAAGGCTTGTCTGAGCAAAATGCTAACGCTGCATTGTTGTATGAAAAATATGGGATATCTGCTCGTATTGCTTATAACTGGCGCTCAGACTACCTGTTAACTACGCGAGATGTTATTACGACATTACCTATTTATAACAAGGCTAATGGCCAGTTAGATGCCTCATTATATTGGGATGTTAGTGATAATTGGAAACTGGGTGTACAAGGCACTAACTTAAATAACAATGTGACAGAAACCCAGATGCAAATTAATCAAGAGGGTGACAAAGTCTCAAGATCTTGGTTTACTAATGACCGTCGTTATAGTTTAGTTGTCAGAGCCACTTTTTAAGTAGTTTTCTGAGGGGAGCAATTACTGTTTCCCCAATCTATTTTGGGGATTTTGATGACATCGACACTTATCACCCCTTAGTCGCCGGTATTCACTTGAGTATCGGCGACATTTTCATTGATACGTTTCTGGGAGGTAATATGACCGCAGCAGAAAAGAAGCAACAAAAAATTAACAACGTAGTCATCGTCGGTGGTGGCTCTGCAGGCTGGATGACTGCAGCAGCGTTAGCAAAAGTGTTAGGGAAAAATTATTGTAATATCCAATTAATTGAATCAGACCAAATCAGTACCGTTTCCGTAGGTGAGGCGACTATTCCGCAAATATCATTGTTTAACAAAATCCTCGGTATCGATGAAAATGAATTCGTTAAACAAACACAAGGTACTTTTAAGTTAGGTATCGAGTTTATCAATTGGAACAAAAAAAAGGGGGGCTATATGCACCCCTTTGGTGATCATGGGCGCAGCATGCACGCCATTCAATTTCACCATTACTGGCTAAAAATGTTTAATCAGGGCCTTGCTCCTGATCTAGAACAATACTCATTGGCTGCGGTAGCAGCAAGAGAGGGCAAGTTTATGCGTTCTCAAAATATGGGGGACTCGCCGTTATCAGATATTAATTACGCCTTTCATTTTGATGCGACACTTTATGCCAAATATTTACGAAATTTTGCTGAACAGCGAGGTGTGGAGAGGGTTGAAGGCAAGGTCATTGATGTCTCCTTACGTGGTAGTGATGGCTTTATTGATAGTGTTATATTAGAAAGTGGGCAACGAATAAACGCTGATCTTTTCATTGACTGTAGTGGTTTTAAGGGCTTACTTATTGAAAAAGCCCTCAATACTGGTTTCGAGGATTGGAGTGATTTATTACCCTGCGACAGTGCGGTGGCAATACCGTGTAAACCGAAGGATCCAGATAAATTGTATCCTTTTACCCAGTCTAAAGCGCAAAAAGCTGGGTGGATATGGCGAATTCCACTGCAACATCGCATCGGTAATGGTTATGTTTACCCTAGTAAATACATAAGTGACGAAGAAGCTGTTGATATATTGAGCGCTCAATTAGAAGGTGAAGCAACAGGTAAACCTAACTTTTTACGTTGGAAAACAGGTATGCGTAAAAAAACGTGGAATAAAAACTGTGTCGCCATTGGACTGTCTGCCGGGTTTATAGAGCCTCTTGAGTCTACTGGCTTGCATTTGATTCAATCGGCTATTGCTAAATTAATGGCACTCTTTCCTCACCAAGGATTTAATCAAATTGACATTGATACCTATAACAGACAATCTAAAACTGAGCTCGAATATATTCGTGATTTTATTGTATTGCATTATAAGGTAACCGACAGAGACGACTCAGAATTTTGGCGGCATTGCCAAAGTATGAAGGTATCTGATCGCTTACAAGAGAAAATGGATTTATATGAGGCTAATGGCCGAATTTATCGAGAGGATAACGAATTGTTTAATGAAACCTCTTGGTTATCTGTTATGAATGGCCAGGGTTTAGTGCCCTCTGGTTATCACCCTTTTGTCGATGCTTTAACCGAGCAAGATATTGATAACCGTTTAAAGCATATCCATAAAGTGATTCAGAAATCTGTTGATGTTATGCCCCTACAGACTGACTTTATTAATAAATATTGTAAAGCATAAGATAACTCGTTATTTACCTTGATAAAGTGTTTCATAATAGTTATTGTTATACCTAAATGAAAGCGCTTACATTATTATGAGATATTCCTCTACGAGCACTATACCTATGAAAAAATTACTTATGAAAAATACCATTAAATTGCCCTTGATATATTCTACAGTTTTCACGCTTACAGCAGCTTTAAGTGGTTGTGGAAGCAGCCAAAAAGAAGTTACAGCCCCGGAAAGTAAAAACCAAAAAGCGACACGTATTGCTTCGGTTGAAACTGACGTAGAAGCTATGTTGGCTAAAATGACTTTGCCAGAGAAAGTCTCGTTAGCGCACGCTAGTGGTAAATTTCATATTAACGCTATTGAGCGTGTTGGCATTCCTGAGATGTGGCTATCAGACGGGCCACATGGGGTTCGCCATCAAATTGAGCGAGATAGTTGGGACTCTGCTGGCTGGACTAACGACCATGCAACGTATTTACCTCACCTTACATCGGTTGCCGCCAGTTGGGATAAAGATATTGCGGCTTTACATGGCCAAGTTTTAGGTGCTGAAGCCCGTGAACGTAAAAAAGATTTTATTTTAGGTCCCGGTGTTAACTTAGCGCGTTTACCCTTATATGGCAGAAACTTTGAATACATGGGGGAAGACCCCATTTTAGCGGCAAAATTAGTGGTGCCACAAATTATCGCTATTCAGGAAAATGACGTTGCCGCAACGGTTAAGCATTATGCCTTAAATACCCAAGAATTAAATCGTACCGGTGTTAATGCTAAACCTGACGAACGTACCTTGCGAGAAGTCTATTTACCGGCTTTTGAGGCATCAGTAAAAGAAGCCAATGTATTGGGTATGATGGGGGCTTATAACGAATATAATGGCACAAATGCCAACCAAAGTAAGCACTTAGTAATGGACATACTAAAAGGTGAGTGGGGCTATAAAGGGGTTTTATTGACAGATTGGAATGTTGACATTAATACCTACGATGCTGCTGTGAACGGTTTAGATTTAGAAATGGGAACTGCAGTTGATGATTATCAAGATTACTTTTTAGCAAGACCTTTTTTAGAAATGATTCAAGCGGGTAAACTGCCTGAATCCTTGGCCGATGAAAAAGCGCGTCGAATTTTAAGGGTGCAATATACCATAGGCATGTATGATGAAAACAGATTACCTGGTGCGAGAAACACCCAGGCTCATCAAGACGCCGCACGTAAAATTGCCGCTGAAGGTATCGTGTTATTAAAAAATGATGTCGTTGGCAGTAAACCGGTATTACCGTTTGATAAAAAGCAGATCAAAAATATTTTAGTACTTGGCCCTAATGCGGATACCAAACATGGTACTGGTGGTGGTTCTTCCGAGGTTAAATCCTTATATGAAATTACGCCACTACAAGGTCTCAAAGAACATTTTGGTGAAGACGTAAATATTACCGTGATGAGAGCACGTAGCAGCAAGCTTACGTCTATTGCCAGTGATTATGTCGAAAGTCGTCATTGGACCGGCACAGCCGCTTGGAATATTTCATATTTCAATGATAAAGCTAGAACCGACTTACGAAGCGAGTCATGGATTGTTGATTCTAAATTTGCTGCCAAACAAGGTGAAGATACGCAGTACATTACGATGACAGGTAAAATTAAACCACTAGTTTCTGGCGAACATGAATTAAAAGCAGAAACCTTAGGGGATTTTCAGTTATCTGTTAATGGTCAAGTGGTTATATCTCACGAGCAATCTGCTAATTTAAATACTGATAAATTAGCCAATTTAAGTAAAGCCTTGCAGTTAAACGCTGGTGAAAGTTATGACTTTGAAATTAAATACGAAGGTAGTGATAGTTTTGTTTTAGGTTGGAACGCCCCTGGTGAGTTATTTACTCCTGAAGCAGAATACCTTGCCGCTGCGAAAAAAGCCGATGCCGTTATTTATTTTGGTGGTTTGAGTCATGCTGACGACAGAGAGTCTATTGACCGTTTAGATATGAAGCTGCCTAACTCTCAAGATGAAATTATTAGTAAATTATTAAGCGCCAATGAGAAAACGGTGGTGTTTTTAGTGGCAGGCTCTGCGGTTGAAATGCCATGGGTTGAGCAAGCTAACGCTGTTGTTTGGGGTTGGTATGGTGGTATGGAAGCAGGTCATGCCTTTGCAGATATGCTAACTGGTGTGGTTAACCCCAGTGGTAAACTGCCGATTACTTTACCAGCACGTTTAGAAGATACAGCGCCAATCGCCCTAAATGATTATAACGAAATAGAAAGCCTTTATACTGAAGGCGTTTTTATTGGTTATCGTTGGTTTGAGCAACAAAATATAAAACCAACTTTTAGCTTTGGCCATGGCCTGTCTTATACCGACTTTGCCTTATCAGATATTAAATTATCATCAAGCGCAGTCAAGGGAGATGAGAAAGTCACGGTTACCGCGAAAGTAACTAACACTGGCTCGGTTGAAGGTGCTGAAGTTGTGCAATTATACCTTCATGATAAAGAGGCTAGTGTTGATAGGCCTGTGCGTGAGCTTAAAGGTTTTGCTAAAGTTAATTTAGCGCCTGGTGAGCAAAAAACGGTGACGATTGAACTAACTAAACGTGATTTATCTTTTTGGGATGTTAACACCAACGACTGGCTGGCTGAAGCAGGTGAATTTGAAGTGCAATTGGGTAACTCACTGGATAATATTGTCTTGACTGAATCTTTTACTTATCAGCAGTAGTCACTTAATAGTAGGTGATTAGTATGAGCTTAGTAGGGTTAACCACCATGTTAATAAGGCTAAGCAGTAACGGTTAATACTCACCATGTTAAAGCAAAGGTTTACTTGTTTAAGTGCCTTTGCTTTTTTATTTGAACAACAGGTTAAATAGCGCTGATTAACTAGTTAACCTGTTATTGATAACTTTTTTACAAGCGCTTCAACATAGGTAAAACCATGCAATTTAGAATTTCGCTAAAATTAGTATTGGGCTTTTTGATTTTTACACTCGGTTATACTAGTTTTGCTTACACCGACAAGAATAGAGCCATAACGGCCACTTCATCAACATCGCCGCAATACATTAAAGTGTCAAGATCTGCCTATCAAGATAAACTTCATGGTTTTTGGTTAGGACAAAGTATTGCTAACTGGACCGGTTTAGTGACTGAAATGGATAAGGTTGGCACACCAGAAACGATGCCATTTTATACAGACAAGGATTGGGGCAGCAAAGACTTACCGGCAATTTGGGGGCAGGGCGTGCCCCACAGCGATACGATTGATTTTTTCTTTGTTCACAATAAACAGCCTTGGGGCGCTGACGATGATACTGATATTGAATACATGTATCAGTATTTGCATGAAGTTCATCAAACAAGTTTACTTTCTGCTAAGCAAATTCAACAAGGTTGGTTGAAACACATTTACTCAGAAGAGGACGCACCCTTATATAAAAAATTTCCCAGTGATAAAGCGGTTAAAGAAAACTTTTTATGGGAGTCTAACCAGCGGGCAAGAATTTTAATGGCTAAAGGTATGCTACCACCTAGTACCAGTGAGCCAAAAAACAACAATAAATACATGATGATTGATGCCCAGTTAACCACAGAACTCTTTGGTTTGTTAGCACCAGCAAGGCCTGATATAGCCCTGCAAATGGCAGAGTTACCGGTAAGAGCTTCAGCTAAATATGATGCTCAGTGGATTTCTCAGTTTTATATTGTGATGCATGCACTGGCTAGCCAGCAGCAAGCATCACGTTCACTAAAAGAGCAAGTGATAATTATGGCTGAGCAAGCTAGTGCTGTTTTACCTGAGGGTTCGACACCTGCACTCATGTACGATTTTGTTAAACAGTCATACTTGGCTAATCCAGATAAGGATAACTGGGAGAAAACTCGTGATCAGGTATATCAGCGCTATCAAATTAATAGCAATGACGGTTATGTTTACAACGATCCCTTTGAGGCGGGTATTAATTTTGCGGCGAGTCTAGTGAGTTTATTTTACGGAGAAGGAGATATTGTCCGTACCATTCAAATAGGCACTCTTGCTGGCTGGGATTCAGATAATCCAGCAGCGACTTGGGGCGGTTTATTAGGCTTTATGATAGGTAAAGAGGGTATTGCTCAGGCGTTTAATCAATTTAGCTTATCAGAGCATTATTGGATACATAGAACTCGCCGAAATTTTCCAGATCGAACACCTAATCATCTCGGTGAAGATACTTTTTCTGGCATGGCTAAACGGGCGGTAGTGGTAATTGATCGCGTAATAAAAGAAAAAATGGCTGGGAAAGTTGATGTAGAAAATAACCTTTGGCATATTCCTTATCAAGGTATGAAATAGACTATGGTTATGCTTTAGCTTTATTTTTAACTGTTAACTTAATTTCACTTTAAGTTTTACCTTTACCTTGAGGCTGCATTAATAGCCCTGAGCTCGTGCAACAATCATCACTATTTTTAACAGTAGAGAAATACCATGAAGAGTCGTTTTGCCTGTATTAGTTTTACCTACCTTTTTTTCTATTTGGCGCTGAGTGGTTGCGCTTCTCATTCAAGTAGTCATCAAGTTTTAGCACAAACACCAGTAGTGGCACCTTCTTCAGCGGCTCGCTTAAAGCGTGATACCTACACAAGTGAAGTAATGCAAACAGATCGTGATTACTTTGTTTACCTTCCTAATGGCTATGAATCGTCACCCAATAAAACCTGGCCATTATTAATGTTTTTACACGGCAATGGTGAACGCGGCAATGGAAAAGAGGGCTTAGATTTTGTGTTAATGCAAGGTCCTTTGTATGAGGCTTGGATACAAAAAAAAGACTTACCTTTTATTATTATTTCCCCGCAATTACCTATGTTTGGCTTTGACAAAAAAGGCATTGATTACATTACTTATCGCTCTAAAAATAACATACCACAACGTTTGTTGACGGGTGTACCACCAAGACCTGCCCCCTTTAATACTGAAGTTCCGCTAATACGCAGACCTTCGTTAACTGATATGAGCAAGGTTGCGCCACTTTTACCAGATGGCTGGGAACGAATAGAAGGCGATTTAATTACCATTCTAGACTCGGTAGCAAAAAAATATCGTGTTAACTCAAAACAACAATACTTATCAGGTTTAAGTTATGGTGGTTTTGGTACTTGGTACATGGCCAGTAAATACCCAGAACGATTCGCCGCTATTGCCCCTGTGGTAGGTTGGGGGCATCCTAGTTTAATGCCGCCTATTGCTCAACATAAACTGCCAGTATGGCAGTTTGCTGGTGGCAGAGACAGCTCAGTAAATATTAAATATTTCTATGCCGGGTTAGATACTTTAGAACAACTGGGTCATGATAATATTCGGTTTACCGTGCACGAGGACAAAGGACACGACGCTTGGACACGTGTTTATGCCAGTGACGATTTATATCAGTGGTTACTTTCTTTCCAATTAAGTCAGCCTCAGTGATCCGCTTACCATGCTAACTCTAGCTAAAATTACTATTTTTACCTTGCTATCAACTGGCCTGTGTTTAACCCCTGCTCTATCACAAAACACTGATATTGAAATAATGTCACTGAATGTTTATGGATGGAAGACTATGCCCCAGCACAGTGAGGAGTATGCCAAACTTGTTGTTGAACATAATATTAATATTCTAGCGATACAAGAGGGGGTTGAAGATTGGCAATTAACGACCGATATGCCCACAGATTACAGCCGCGCTGAGGCACTATTAAGTGCACTTGGGCCTTGCTGGCAGCGTTCACACCAAATATATGTCAATCATTGTATGGGGACACGTTTTATTGACTCCGGTCGTTTTGATTTGACAGATGGCCCTAATGCAACCAGAACAGGCGAGTATGCACTTGTTGAGCATAACTCTGGGCGTTTTATACTGATAAATGTGCATTTTGATCACGAACAGCAACAAACAAGAGTGCTTAATACGAAAGAAACATTAGCACAATTAATCTCATACAATAGCTACCCACAAATCGTGTTAGGTGATTTTAATCAGCGCTGTGATGCCATATTTTCGTTAATGTCATCTGTATTAACATCGACAAAGGCATTAAATAAGCCATCTCTTAAATTAGTTGCCAATGCTGGTATTGACTGTATTTTTATCAATAACTTCAATAGTGAATCAAAAAGTAAATTTTCTTCTCAAGGTAAGGTTGTTGAGGCCTTACCTTCTGATCATCCAGCGGCTATTGCTAGCCTAGAATTTAAGTAATACCGCATGATAGGAAAGGTTGTAGAGGCTAATATGATAAGTTAGATCATGCTAGGCTCTCCTAACCAATGAGATAAGGAGAGCCTTTTGAGTTTTATTTGTTCATTAAGGTAGATTCGGTGCCACTAAAATATCTTTTTCAGGCCCCCATTCACCGCTAGCCCTATCGTACGAGCTAAACGAGCCGGCATCATCCCAAAAAGTAGCACTGATACCATATTCGCTAGCGAACTCAACGTGCGATTCAAGGTATTGCAATCTATCTTCTAGCTCACAAACATTGTCTGGTGCGGTAAAGTCAAACTTAGCGGCACCAAACTCATTTACAGTTACCGGAATATCGTTTTCTCTTGACCAAGCTTGTGCTTGTTGGTAAATCTGCTCTAATTCGTCTTTATCTGCCCCTGTTCCCCAACCCCGTATACATTGTCCTGCAAATGGCCAAGGATCATAGGCGTGAAAGTTACCAATTAAGTACTCATCTTCGGTATCAGGAATAGCCGCTGATAATAAGGCGTTAATTGGCGTAAAGCCGTTTCCAGAAAATACCACTAGGCGGGTCGGGTTTACTCGGCGGATAATCTCAAGTACGCGAGCATTGAGTTCATCAACATTGGCGCTTGTTAAATCTACAGGCTCATTGAGAATTTCAAACAAAAGTTTAGCTGACTTATTCTTAAAGCGTTCAACGATTTGTAACCAAATGGCATCAAAGCGATTTCTATTATTTTGAGTAAAAGTATTGCCGCCTTTTTTTAACCAGTCATCATGATGAACATTTAAAATAACGTAAAGGTCTTGATCTAATGCCCAGTCTACCACCTCTTCGACTCTATCCATTTCGTCAGTATCAACAGTATAAGGTGCGGTTTTTTCAGTACGGTTATCCCAGGTCACAGGAATACGGACATGTTTAAAACCCGCCTCTTTAAAGTCGATGATGACTTGCTCTTCTGCCGCAGGCGCCCAAGCACCTTCTGTCGGGGCATCGAGCGTGTTACCTAAATTAATGCCTATCCCCATTTCATTAACGGCAGTGTTGGCTGATATAGGGTTTTCATCGATAACGAGTTCTACGTCAGGCAATTCAAGTGGTAACTCTGCAACAGGAAGCGGCGGTGGTACAAAGCTACCATCATCTGGTGAAAAGGTAATTGAATCAATGTTAAATGGCCCAGAAGTAATATTAATGCGAAGGGTATAGCTACCTTCATCTACCTCAACTAAGGCAACATTGTGAGGCTCAAATATTTGCCAGCCGCCAGTATTACCCACCGAATCTTGGCCTTCTTCCTGCCCATCAAAAATAATAGAGTAACTGGCTCCTCCTTCAAGTGATGCCACACTTGTTGAGATAATATACTTGCCCGAGGTAAGCGTTACGTCATATTCAAGCCATTCACCTGATTCAGTCCAACCAATGGTATAACCACTTTCATCTGTTAAGGCTTCAATATCGACATCATCATTGCGAAAAGCGTTCCCTTCATTACCAGGTGTCGTATCAAAAAACCGATGGTAATCCTCAGCTTGGATTGTTAGTAGTGTCGCATTATTAACGGGTGTGTCTGGTGCTGGTGCAACAGTCACTGGTGCAACGGGTACTGCACTTTCAGACGAGGAACCACCACAAGCACACAAAATTAATGAGGTACTTATGACTAGTGCCGCTTTGAACGTACTAGTTTTTAATGGTGTAGATGTAGCATTTAATGAATTACGAGTGATCACTTTACATTCCTGTATATTCGATGAATTGAATTGTTTCATTGTGTTTATGGGCATTAGTTCCCAGAACAAACTTTTAGTTAATAGTTAGTAGAGAAAGTGTATGTAAGCTCTATTAACATGTTCTTTTAAAAATAAGTGGATTAGCCACTTTTCATATTGAATTAATTTAAACTAAACGGGGTTGATTAATAAAAAACAACAATGCTTTTAACTGCAAAAAAGAGTTACCCTTTAAGGTAACTCTTTGCTTTTGTTGTGAGCATTAATACCTAGTTAGGTATGAGTTTATTGACAATTGCTGACAAAAGTCCATGACGCATCACTACCTGGTTGAGTGCTTGTATACCAGTTAGCAGTAAACAACTGTCCAGCAAATACCATTTGGTCACCAGCATCTTGGTGAGTGTTTGGGTTGCCCGGGTAATCATTGCGATCCCAGTTAGGGTAGGTTGATACACCTTGACAAGCTCCATTATTATTCGTGTTATCATCAGTGTTGCTGTCGTTGCTGTCAGTGTTATTATCACTGCTACCATCGAGCGCCTTTATTTCAAACCAGTTGAAGTTCCAGCCGTTTGTATTAGTAGACACTACAGCCAATTCATTGGTACCGGCAGGTAAGTTAACTGTGTGACTTACAGTAGTCCAATCTTGCCATCCGCCTGTTGCAGGAATATCAACACTACCAAAGACATTACCACCGCCTGGTTGTTCCAATTTCAAACTACTCCCTGACAGTGAGGCAACACGATAAGACACTGAGTATTGACCAGAGGTACTTGCTGGTAAGCTTATGCTGCTGTAGGTCATCCAATCATTTACATCGATGTAACCAACATTCAAACCGCCACCATTGTCTTGAGTTGCTTCAGTTTCCACACCTTCCATCGCTGAGTAGCTTTCAGCTTGAATGACACTTGATGCAGAACAGTTGCTTGTACAGGTATTGTTATCATTGTTATTACTGTCGTTATTGCTATTGTCGTTGCTGGTATCACCATTAACAGCTTCTATGGAGAAGTAATTAAGGTTCCAACCACCAATTTCAGCTGCAATAGCAATGGTTTGAGCACCAGCAGGTAAAGACACTGTATGACTAACAGTTTGCCAAGTTTGCCAGCCACCGGTATTTGGCACGGTTACAGTACCGTATGATACCTCACCACCACCTTGCTCTAAACGTATAACGCCGCCTGTACCGTCAGAAGCCACGCGATAAGTTACCGTAGCATCACCCGCTTGAGGCATGTTAACGTTATAAGTTAACCAATCACCATCATCAACAAAGCCAATATTATCACCGCCGCCGTTATCTAGAGTAGATTCAGTTTGGATACCTGATGCTTGACAAAAATCTTCTGCTTGGACAGTACCGTTGCCATTTAGCTCGGTACATGGACCATCAGCAATATCTGTGCTGGTGTTGCCACCAGGTGCGCCTAATATTTCTTTTATAAAACCAGCTGAATCTTTATAGTTACCATCAGACCAAAACATAGATGAATTTTCGATTTCACCTTGACTGTTTCTGTCTTTGTCATGATAAGCCCACATAGCGCTACCTACACCATTCGCTCTTAAAAAGTCTATCCACGCCCACGTTTCGCCGTAATTGATATCACCACCACCACTGGCATTGGTCATTCCCCATTCTGTGGCAAAGATTGGCACACCGCCATTTAAGGCATTTTGAGCAATAGCACGATTAGCGCCCTGGTGGGTACCAGAATAAAAGTGAACGGTATAGGCCATGTTTGAAACATTGGCCATGTTGCCGACTACATCATCCACTTCAGCAGACCATTTCGGTGTACCCATGATGATTAAGTTGTCGGTATATTGACGAATAAAATTACCTACATTTTCAGCATAAGGCTTTAACTTGTCGTTCCAACCAACAAAATTACCACTACTACAGTCATCATTTTCACAGGTTGGTTCATTGTAGATTTCGAAAATTACGTTGTCGTACCCGCCCCATTTTTGGGCAACGATACCAAAAAAAGCTTTTGCATCTTCCCAGTTTTGATGGGCTATGTGACTATGATAATCAATGATTACATACATATCACGGTCAATGGCGGCTTGAACTACAACGTCAAGCCTGTCCATGTTAGCTTGCCAATCAGTAGATAAACTTCCTGGTTTGCCATGACCAATTGCGGCACGGATCAAGTTTGCCCCAAATTCTGTTTTGATACGCTCTACATTTTCAGCGGTGTAAAATTTTTCACTTCCCCAGCCAGTATTACTCCAAAACAGAGAAATACCTTCTAAGGCACGGCCGTTTACTTCGCCGCCTACTAAAACCTTGTTTCCTTGTGTGGTTAATGGTGCTACTGCCATAGCTGCTGTTGAGGCAAACATGGTTATTGCTGCGCAACCGGTTAAGACATTGCGTAACAAACTCTTTAATTTATATGTTGTGTTTTTTGAATTTTTGGTAAGGTTTGGTGTTGTGTATTCAACGCTCATCTTATTCTCCAGAGTTTATTTATAATTATATTTTCTGGTCCATCATTTTTACTGGACATCATAGTCATAATAACTATCTTTGAATAAGCAGCGCTTTGCGTACCAAGTTAAGTATTTTTTAAAGTTGAACGTGTCTTATCTTTATGTGGCACCTAAAT